>CAVRCI010000006.1:0-154325 GCA_963719495.1 uncultured Verrucomicrobiae bacterium | reverse complement strand
AATTCAATCCCCGCGAGCAACCGAGGGACATCGTCGAAGATGAATGTGGCAACGCCGTCTTCCTCCGCCATCAACCAACCGCGTTGAGAAACCCTCCCACCAACGGCGTTGGGCGCAGTGAGGAAGGAGGTGGCCGGGGGGTAGCGATAGAGAGCCGAGGATGGCGCTGGCGTGGGGGCTAATTCGACGGTTCAAAAAGTGATTCGCCCGGCGCGCGGACAACAAAGAGCGGGCAAAGTGGAAGAAAGAGTTGTCATTTGGTGGGGAGGGCGGGCGGAAATTTTCATACCCAATGAGTTTGATAGTTCAGCCGACTTTGCCACCTCGCTCATCGACTCGCCCGCCGGAGAGCGATTTTTCAGGCCACTGCAAAGCATTCTCAGCCAGCGTGAGAAGACGCGAGTGTGCGCGGACTTGAGCGACGCGGATTAATTTGGCCTGGGGATCTTGCGAGTCCTCCACGAGGTCAAAAGCGGGAGCGCGTTTTGCGGGAGATCGTGCCGCACCTTCCGAGCGCCCCCGGTGACAATCAGTTTTTGCGACCTTGCGCGGTGCCCGGCGGCTCGCCGCGTGCCAGGAGGCCGACACCCTGCTGGCGGGCGAAGCGCGGCCCGCATTCTCCCGGACGCATTGGCCGGGGAACCGGAACTCGAGAACTTCGACGTCTACGTCGGAGACTGAAACGTGGTGCGGTGGGGTCCTGGACTTGGTGGACCCGGTCACCGGAAAGCCGAAGGGGCGGGGATGGAGCGGGTGAAGGGATTCGAACCCTCGACATCGACCTTGGCAAGGTCGCACTCTACCACTGAGTTACACCCGCGTGAAACGCGAACGGCAGAATACGGAATCGTGGCGGGGCGTCAACTCGATCTTTCCGCCGATTCGCGAGCCGAACGTTCGGGGGCTGTTAGGACGTGACCTGGGCGAAGCGGTCGATGGTCTCGGCGAGGGCTTCGGCCCGGATGGGCTTGCAGAGGTAATCGGTCATGCCGGCTTCCAGGCAGAGCTTGCGGTCTTCTGGCATGGCGTTGGCGGTGAGGGCGATGATGGGGATCTGCAGCCCGAGTTCGCGGATGCGGCGGGTCGCGGAGAGGCCGTCCATTTCGGGCATTTGGACGTCCATGAGGACGAGGTCGAATTCGCCGGCTCGGAGGGCGTCGACGCATTCGAGGCCGTTGGAAACGACGGAGGGGGTGTGGCCGAGTTTGACGAGAATTTTGTCGATGAGTTTGCGGTTGATGGCGTTGTCGTCGGCGACGAGGACGCGGGCGCCGAGACCGGGGGCCGGGGCGGGGAGTTCGGCCGGGGTGGCGGTTTCGGCGGCTTGCTCGCTGGCTCGGTGGCTGGCTTTGAGGAGGACTTCGGCGAGCTCGGCGAGGTGGATGGGCTTGCTGAGGCGGTAGAGCGACGAGGTGGCGGCGACGACGGTGTCGCGTTCGCTCACGAGGGAGGCGGGGGCCATGAGGACGACGGCGGAGGTGCCGCCGCGGGGCGTGCGGCGGAGCCGGTCGGCGAGGCCCTGACCGTCGATGTCGGGCAGAAAGGCGTCGATGAGGGCGATGTCGAAGCGGCGGTGGTCGCCGGCGTAGATGGCTTCGCGGCCGCTGCGGCAGCTTTCGACGTGGATGCCCCAGCGGACGAGTTGACCGAGCAGGATCTGGCGGTGGGAGCTGTTTTTCTCGGCGAGGAGGACGCGGAGGCCGTTGAGGCGTCCGACCTGGGCGATGACGGGGTCGGGGGTGCCGGTGGCGTCGTAGGGGGCTTCGAACCAGAAGGTCGAGCCGGAGCCGACCTGGCTCTCGAGGCCGATGTCGCCTTTCATCAGATTGACGAGGCTCTTGGAAATGGCGAGGCCGAGGCCGGTGCCGCCGAACTTGCGGGTGACGGATTGGTCGGCCTGGCTGAAGGGTTTGAAGAGACGGGACTGCTGCTCGGTCGAGAGGCCGGGGCCGGTGTCGCGGATCTCGAAGCGCAGGCGGTGGGTGCCGTCGGATTCGGTGAGCGAGCGGACGGCGACGCAGACTTCGCCGTCGGAGGTGAATTTCACGGCGTTGCCGGCGAGGTTGAGGATGATCTGACGGAGGCGGGCGCGGTCGCCGACGACGGTGGCGGGGACTTTCGGTCCGATGTCGAGGAGGAGCTCGATCTCTTTGATGGCGGCGTTTTGAGCGAGGACGTCGAGGGCTTCTTCGAGGCAGGGGCGGATGGCGAAGGGTTTGCGCTCGAGTCGCACGGACGCGGCTTCGGTTTTTGAAAAATCCAGGATGTCGTTGATGAGGAGCAGGAGGTTGTCGCCGCTGGACCGAATGGTGTCGATGTAGTCGCGCTGCTGCTCGGAGAGCTTGGATTCGAGGAGAAGGTTGGTGAAGCCGATGATGGAATTGAGCGGGGTGCGGACTTCGTGGCTGATGACGGCGAGGAATTCGCTCTTGGCGCGGTCGGCGGACTCGGCGGCGTCGCGGGCTTTGACGAGGCGTTGCTCGAATTTCTTGGCGTCGGTGACGTCGCTTTGAATCGCAACGAGGCGGGAGATGCGGCCTTCGTCGTCGCGGAGGGGCTGGATCTCGAGCTGCGCCCAATAGGGGGCGCCGTCGTCGCGGATGAGCTCGACCTGGGCGACGGTGCCGTCGCCGGAGCGGGCGGCGTCGAGGAGCTGGGTGACGCCGGTGGGGGTGCCGCCGCGGGTCAGGAGTGCCGAGATGACCTGGCCGTCGGCGGCGGCGCTGGTGAATCCGGTGAGTCGCTCGAAGGCGCCGTTGGTCCAGCCGATGCGACCGTCCTGATCGAGCAGCGAGACGCCGTCGTAGGTGTGGCTGGCGATGAGGGCGAGGGCGGCGCGTTCCTCCTGCTCGAGCTTGCGGGTGGTGATGTCGAGGAGGACGGAGTCGGCGGCGGCGAATTCCTCGCCGGTCTCGGCGGCGGCGAGCGAGCCGCGCTCGTGGAACCAACGCCAGGTGCCGTCGGCGTGGCGCGCGCGAAATTCGCACTCGAAAATCGGATTTTCGGGGCTGGCGTTGGTGATCATTTCGAGGAGGCCGTCCCGGTCGTCGGGATGGACTCGCTCGATCCAGTCGTCGAGGGTGAGGGGCATGGCGGCTTTGTCGACGCCGAGGAGCCGCTCAGTCTCGCCGTCCCAGAGCAGGACGTTGTCCTTGAAGCCGCGGTGGAGGACGATCTGGCCGAGCGCCCGCACGAGGGTGTCGTTGCGGCGGCGGAGCCAGGAGTGGCTGTGCTCGGTCTCGGCCTCGGTCGTGATCGCAACGACGTGGGCGGAGCGGATCGAAAAGAAGATCACCGAGACGATGCCGGACGCGAAGATCGCAAGCGCGCCGCCGGCGCGGGCCCAGGCCTGGACTTCGCCGAGGGAGTATTCCTGTTTGTCGACGTCGAGTTCGGCTTCGACGGCCGCGTTGCCTCCCGCGATCGGGGCCGCTCCCGAAAGGAAGCTGCCGTAGGTGGTCGGGTCGGTGCCGGTCTCGGCGTGGGCGGAGGACGTTCGGATGGAGTCCTGAAGAATTTTGGCTTCGGTCAGCTCGGTCTCCGGAAAAGGTTGGCCGATCTCGAGCGGCTCGACGGGGCGGGTGAGGCCGATTTCACCCGCGACGGTCTCGGTGTCGAGCACGACGGTGAGACTCCCGCCATTGCGCACCACGCTTCGGATGCGGGCGAGGGCCGGGAAATTCTTGTGAAGGGCGATCAGCGGGGCGAGCGCGGCTTTGTGCTGATCGGTCCA
This sequence comes from uncultured Verrucomicrobiae bacterium, assembly GCA_963719495.1. Taxonomy (GTDB): domain Bacteria; phylum Verrucomicrobiota; class Verrucomicrobiia; order Chthoniobacterales; family JAATET01; genus CAVVKW01. The sequence goes on along the minus strand of CAVRCI010000006.1, from coordinate 150,592 downwards.
CATCGTGCGCGTGGCGACGAGTTGATTGTGGACGGCGGGGTCGATCAGCAGCGCGGCCGCCTGCGCGATGTCCTCGGCGTCGCTCTGCATCCCGTCGAAAAGCAGGCGCTCGGCGATGCGACTGGTGAGAATCGAACCGAACAGCGCGCAAGCCGTGAGGGCTACGAAGAGAAGGACCGCTTCCTGGGTGGGACGAATCGTTTTCGCGTGCCCACCGGACAGGGAAGTCGAACCTTTAGCTGCCATCTCGATGGAGACTTACACTATTTCGTAAGATGAGGGCACGGGAAACTTCGGTCCGTGTTAGGGTCACGAGTAGCGGTGGCGCACTTGACACCGGACCGACCGCACCCTCAATTCCGATCCTACCAAATTCCGACCCCGCCAATATGACCAAACTCTCCCCGCTAGCCTTCGCCGTCCTGATCGCCGTCTTCCCGCCCTCTCCCGTTCGCGCCGGGATCGAAGCCAAACTGTCCGCCGACCAGCTTGCGAAGCTCGAATCCGGCGAGATGGTCGTTTCCGAGAAGGACGTCGAAGGAGGTGCCTGGCCGCAGATCACGGTGTTCGCCAAAATCGCCGCGCCGCTCGAGACGGTGACGGCGCTCTTTCGCGATTACGAAGCCGCGCCCAGTTACCAGCCCAACATCGTGGCGGCCAAGGTCGTCGACCAGCCGTCGGCCAACGTCGTGGACGTGAAATACACCTCGAAAATGCCCATCGTCGGTGAGTCGAGTAATACCGTGCGCAATACGTTCAGCGAGTCCGGCGACCAAACCATCGTCAAATGGACGCTCCTCGAGTCGACGACGGCCAACGTTTCCGACGGTTCGATGGTCGTCGAGCCGTTCGAAGACGGCACGTTGCTCAAATACACGAACTACGTGGAGCCGAAGTCCAAGCTCGCGATCCTCGCGAAGGGTGCCGCCGTCGGCGAGGTCAAGAAGACCGTGAAGCAGATCAAGGCCGAGGCCGAGCGCCGCGCCGCGAAATCCTGAGAATTTTCCTAGAAATACATTGCACCCCGACCGCGCCTCGCTAATCTTCCCGGTCCCATGCCAAAGTCCATAGCACGCAGTAAGACGAGAAAAGCAGTGGCGAAGCGGTTTAAAATCACCGCGACGGGCAAAATTTTGCGCTCCAAAGCGGGACGCCGCCACTTGCTGGAATGCAAGACGGCCAAGCAGAAGCGCAATCTGGCGAAGGCCGGGATCGTCGCCGACGGAGACGTCGCGAAGGTCAAATTGAACCTGCCTTTCTCGAATCGGTAAGTAATCACCGATCCATTCGAACCGGTCCGCCGGTTCGTCCAACGATCCCACGGTCTTCCCGCGCAAGCGGGATCACGGAGCAGATGAGGCCCGGGATCCGAATATAAAAAACAGTCCGCTCCACGGAGGTCCCGCCAAACGCGGGATTTTGATACCATGCCAAGAGCAACCAATGCTCCAGCCAGCCGGACGCGCCGCAAGCGCGTCATCGACGCTTCCAAAGGATACCGCGGCCGCCGCTCGAAGCTCTTTCGTTACGCGAAAGACGCTCAGATGAAGGCCAAATACTGGGCCTACCGGGATCGCAAGACCCGGAAACGCACCTTCCGCGCCCTGTGGATCAACCGCGTCAACGCCGCCGTCCGCAACCAAGGCATCACCTACAGCCGCTTCATGGAAGGCATGAAATACGCCGGCATCACGCTCGATCGCAAGGTCCTGGCCGACATGGCCGTGATGGACGAGGCGACCTTTGCCGTGATCGTCAAGAAGGCGATCGCCGCGCTCGAAGACAAGAAGAAGGCCGCCTGAGTCTTCCGCCCGTCGTGGGAATGGAAGCCGAGATGGAGTCTCTGCGCGGCGAAGCCCTCGCCGCGATCTCCGCCGTGCGGACGGCGGAGGAGCTCGATGCCGCCCGGGTGCGTTTCACCGGGCGGTCCGGCGCGCTTACGAAGCTGAGCGAGGGGATGCGGACCGTCTCCAAGGACGACAAGCCGCGAATCGGCAAGGCGCTCAACGAATTGCGCGAGGCCGTGGGTGCCGCGCTCGACGAGCGACTGGCCGCCATTACCACCGAGCGCGACGCCGCCGCGCTCTCGGGTATCGACACAACTCTGCCGGGCATCCTGCCCGAGCTGGGTTCGATCCATCCGCTCACGACGCTGCAGGATCGTGCGATCCGCATTTTCCGCCGCATGGGGTTTTCCCTCGCGGACGGCCCCGACATCGAGACGGAGTGGCATTGCTTCGACGCGCTCAACACGCCCGCCGACCACCCGGCGCGCAACGAGCAGGACACGTTTTTTCTGCCGGATGGTCGCGTCCTGCGCACCCACACGTCGTCGGTCCAGGTTCGCACGATGGAGACGCAGCCTCCGCCGGTCCGCATCATCGCGCCCGGATCGGCCTACCGCCGGGACGAAGTCGACGCGACGCACCTCGCGCAATTTACCCAGATGGAGGGACTCCACGTCGCCGAGCGGGTCACACTCGCGGATCTCAAGGGGACGCTGGAATTTTTCTTCCGCGAGTTGCTCGGCGAAGAGACCAGGATTCGTTTTCGACCGCACTTTTTCCCGTTCACCGAGCCGAGCTACGAGATCGACATTCGCGCCGCGGCGCTCGGTGGCAAATGGATGGAACTCGCGGGCTGCGGCATGGTCGATCCGGCGGTGTTCGAGCGGATCTGCGACCGCCGGCAGGATCGCGTTTACGACCCCGAGACGGTCACCGGTTTTGCCTTCGGCTTTGGCCTCGACCGGCTCGCGATGAACCTGACCGGAGTCTCCGACATCCGGACGCTGGTCGAGAACGACCTGCGGTTCCTGAAACAGTTCTAGGTATGAAGATTTGCGATCGAGAACTCGGGCTCCGCAAGTGGAGCGGCGCGTCTGTGACCGCCGCTGACTTTCACTTGATGTTCGCGACCTCGCGCGTGACGTCGTCGGCGGTCACAGACCGCCGCTACAACGCCGACTTATGAAGATTTCCGTCAATTGGTTGAAGGATTACGTCGCGGTGGACGGTTCGGTGGACGAACTTGCCGACCGGCTCACGCTGGCCGGGCTTGAGGTCGAGACCATCGCGAAGAGCGGCGCGGATTTCCCGAACGTCGTCGTCGGACAGATCCTCGAGTCCGAGCCGCACCCGAACGCCGACCGGCTGAGCGTTTGCCGCGTCGCGGACGGCAGCGAGCATCCGCGGCAGATCGTCTGCGGGGCGAAAAATTACAAAGTCGGCGACAAGGTGCCGGTTGCTCTGCCGGGGGCCGTGCTTCCGGGGGACTTCAAGATCAAAGTCGGGAAGCTGCGGGGCGTCGAGAGCGAGGGAATGCTCTGCAGCGCGAAGGAATTACTGCTCGCCGAGGACGCGGACGGTTTACTCATCCTGCCGGCGGACGCCGCGGTCGGCGCGGCGATTGGGTCGCTCTATCCGTCGGATTCTGTCTTCGAAATCGAGATCACGCCGAATCGGCCCGACTGGTTGAGCCACGTCGGGGTCGCTCGCGAGATCGGTGCGCTCACCGGAGCCGTGGTGACGCCCCCTTCGGTGAGCGATGTCGCGATTCGCGCCGACTCCACGGTCGCGACGGTGAGCGACGCGGAGGCCTGTCCATTTTACAGTCTGCGCCGGATCACCGGCGTGCGGGTCGGGCCGAGTCCGGAGTGGCTTCGGCAGCGTTTGGTCGCGGTCGGTTTGCGGCCAATCAACAACGTGGTCGACGTCACGAATTACGTGATGTTCGAACTCGGCCAGCCGCTCCACGCGTTCGACGCTGCGGCGACCAAGGGCGCGATCAGCGTCCGAAGTGCGGCGGAAGGCGAAAAGATCGCGGCGCTCGACGGCGAGACCTACGAATTGAAATCCGGCGACGCGGTGATCGCCGACGAGGACCGAGCCGTGGCGATCGCGGGCGTGATGGGCGGAACCGACTCCGGCGTGACGGAGTCGACGACGGAAGTCCGGCTCGAAAGCGCGTATTTCGCGGCACCCCGGATTCGGCGGACCGCGCGGCGCCTCGGTGTGTCGAGCGATTCGAGCTACCGATTCGAGCGCGGGGTCGATCCGGCCGGCGTGCTAACCGCTTCCGCGCGGGCGACGGCCCTCATCGTTGAGATCGCGGGTGGGACGGCGGACGATGCCGTGGTTGTCGCTGGAAATTTGCCGGCCGGGCCGACGGACGTCGCACTTCGTTACCACCGGTGTCGGGCTCTGCTGGGATCGACTTCGACCAACCCCGAAATCGACGGAGCACTCACCTCGCTCGGGCTGGGGCGAGCTTCCGGCGACGACGAACGGTCGACTTGGAAGGTGCCGACGTGGCGCGGCGATCTCACCCGCGAGGTCGATCTCATCGAGGAAGTCATCCGGCTTACGGGCATCGATCGCCTGAAAGGAACAATTTCGGGATCGCCAGCGCCTTCGTCGGAATCGGACCAGGCTTATGACGATTCGATGGAACTGCGTCACCGGCTGCGCGGCGAAGGATTCAGCGAAGCGCGCACTGGAACCCTGGTGGCGGGAGCGGTCGATCCGGAGCTGATTCGGCTGCGTAACCCGCTGGGCGAGGAGCAGGCCACGCTCCGGGGCAGCATGATCACCGCGCTTCTCACCGCGCTGCAGCGCAACCTCAACCACGGCGTCCCGTCGATCCGGCTGTTCGAGGTGGGCATGGTTTTTTCCACGGGCGAGGAGGAGGAACTTCGGAAGGTCGGTTTCGTGATGACGGGCCCGCGCTCGAGCGGCACGTGGCGCGACGGCGACCAGAAAGCGGTCGATCTTTTCGATTTGAAGGGCGTGCTCGAGGCTCTCGTGCCGGGGGTGACGTGGAAGCCGACGACCCGCGAGGGCTACGGGCTTGCGCTCGACATGATCGTGGGTGGCTTCGTCGCCGGATTCGCCGGGCAGTTGACGCCGACGGCCTCGCGGGCGCTCGACGCGCGGGACGCGGTGCTGGTCGCGGAAGTGCGCTTGGACTGTCTGGAAGTCGCGACGTCGCGGGCGCGGACCGCGAAGCCGGTGCCGAAATTTCCCGCCGTCTCGCGCGACGTGGCGGCCATTCTGCCGACGGAGGTCGGCTGGGACCAGGTCGATGCTTCGGTGCTCGGTGGGCGCGAGGAATTGCTGGAGTCGGTGCGGCTGTTCGACGTATTCGCCGATCCGAGTGGGGAACGGCTGCCGACGGACCGAAAGTCGCTGGCCTTCTCCTTGACTTTCCGGTCGCCCGAGCGAACGCTCACAACGGACGAAGTGAACGAGGTTTGCGATCGTCTGAAAACGCGTTTGCGGTCGGATTTGCCGATCGAAATTCGCGAATAGATCTTTTCGAAAATTTTTGCGATCCGGTGTGTGGCCGGTCGCTTGATTTTGCCCTGCTGTGTTCGCGATTACGCGTTAACTCCCGGTCCGATGTACAGCATTAGGGGGCTTGTCGGGCGGAGCATATGTCCGGCCTTAGTTGGACTTCAGAGCTCCGTTCGTGGTTACCCGCCGTTTCCAAGAGGGAACGGGAAAAACGCCAAACGGCACGAGTGGGGCAATTTTTCTTTTTTGGGGGTGCTGATTGATTCGCTGCCGCTTGCGTGTCCCCCAAAATGTCATGCTGAGCGACGCGAAGCATCTCTGGCTTACACTGCATTCGTGCGCCCTGTGGTGGTGAAAAATGAGAGATGTTCCGCTTCGCTCAATATGCCAAAAGTATTGGAGGGAGGAGAGCTTGACCCCTGCTGACCCCGCCTCGCCTTACGCCGTCCGCCATCCGGTTCACCCACCGATTTCACCAACCCTTCATCATCCCTTCACGTGACCCCGCCACGATGCGGGCATGTTTCACCGCTTCAAGACGCTGCTCCGCGGAGACGCGAGCCGGATCGTCGAATGGACGACTGAGGGCGGGTCGCGGTGGCTAATCGCGTGTTGCGTGGTGATCGTCTCGGGGTGCGGACTCTACGGATTCACGCTCGGACTTTGGCGCGACGACACGCAGTCCGTTTTTACGGCGATCAAATTTCCGCTGCTCATCCTGCTGACCTGCGGCGGAAACGCGCTGCTCAACGGCCTGCTCGGCCTCGTGATCGGGAGCGGTCTCGGCTTCCGCCAGACGACGACGGCCATCCTGATGAGCTTCGCCATCGCGTCGCTCGTCCTCGCGGCCTTCGCGCCGATCATGCTTTTCCTGCTCTGGAACACGCCGCCGCTGGTCGACGCGACTTCCACCGGCGGTCACAGCCTGACGCTCCTCGCGCACGTCGTCGTGATCGCGGCGGCGGGGTTCGTCGGGAACCGATGCCTCTACGCGCTACTAAAAAACGTCTGCCCGTCCCGCGCGGCGGCCCGTCTCGTCCTGATCGGATGGCTCGCGGGCAACCTCCTGCTCGGGAGCCAGCTTTCCTGGGTGCTCCGGCCCTTTATCGGCAGCCCGAACCTCCCCGTGCAGTTCGTCCGCGACGATCCGTTCCGCGGCAATTTTTTCGAAGCCGTCTTCCGCGCGGCGCACCTGCTCACCACCAAAAAACAAAACCATGAACGCTGAAAACCAAACCCAACAAACCGATTCCATCCCGCGCGACTACCGTTACGACCTTGACCCGATGGACGTCTCACCGAATCCGCTGAACGTCATCGAAGCCCTGCTGAAACGTCCGGGGCGGATGCTGTTCGAGCTGTGCGGCGGCCGGGCGGGCGCGGTCGTGCTGGCGTTGCTGCTTCCCACGACGCTCGGGTTGCTCATCTACGGCGTGGTCGCTGGGAGTCTGACGGGAGGCGACCAGCTCTGGATCGCTCCCGCGAAGATCGTCGTCGGATCGGGGTTCGCGGCGCTCATCTGCCTGCCGAGTCTTTACATTTTCCTGTGTCTGAGCGGGGCCGACGTCGGGGCGAAGACCGTGGGCGGGATGCTCGCGGCGTCCGTGTGTTTGACCGCGCTCCTGCTCGTCGGGTTCGCGCCGGTCGCGTGGGTTTTCTCGCAGTCGACGGATTCGGTTGCGTTCATGGGCGGGCTGCACCTTGTCTTCTGGCTGGTCGCGGTGATCTTCGGGATGCGGTTGCTTGGCGACGCCGGGCGGCGGGTCTGGAGCGGCGGCGGGGGCGGACTCGGCGTGTGGATGGTCATCTACATCGTCGTGTCGCTCCAGATGATGACGGCGATGCGCCCGATCATCGGCAGCGCGGACACTTTGCTGCCAACCGAGAAGCAATTCTTCCTCACGCATTGGGTGGAGACGATGCACGGCCCGCGTTAAGCACGGCACTCGGTTTCTTCACCGGCACGTCCCGCTTGCTCTGAACAGACCTAGCTAATATGGGACACCCGCACAGGAGGAGCGAGCGCTTCGCGCACGCTGGCGAGCGACATCGCTCAGCAACCGGACGCCGTTCTGCCAAGCGGAGCCGCTCGCGAACCCGCCCGGAGGCCGTGGAAGGGGTCAGTCCGGAATGGCGCTACTTTAAGCGGGTCGTCGGCCGCTCTCGTCCTGAAAAGTCAGAGATTGCCTTTTGATGAACAGCAAAGAAGTGAAAGGCGGTCGATGGCTCTTCGGGTTACCTCAGAATGACAGAAGGTGGGGCACACGAGATGATCGTTGCGAAGCAACGCCATCGTCCAAACCTGTCATCCTGAATGCAATGAAGAATCGAGCGCAGCGAGACAGCCTTCACTTCAAAGCTCTTCTAAAAAGGCAATTTCTGACTTCTCGCACACCGCGCGCCGCTGCCCAGCGACAACAAATCCGTCAGTTCGGACGCAATGCCTTCTGGTGAATCTTTCCCCAACTTCTCCCCCGATAACCCGCTTAAAGCAGTGCCATTCCGCCCTGACCCCTTTTACGTGTGCGAAATACCAACTTGCCCAGAGCTTCAAACAATTCCATAAACCCGATCCCTGCCGCCGCTTAGTTTTAACGATCTCTGGGACATCCCCCGCCTTTTTTCGCCCAACGTTTTCACCCCTGCTTCCCCCGCCATCAGCCGTCGTCATTATGAATAAGTTTCTCCTTTCCCTACTCCTAAGCCTGACCGGCCTCTCCGCCGCCGAATACCATGTCGCTCCCGGCGGCGACGATGCCGCCGACGGGTCAGCGGCCTCGCCGTTTCGCACCTTGCAGCGCGCCGCCGAGGCGATGCAGGCCGGCGACGTCGCCCTCGTCGCCCCGGGCACCTATCGCGAAACGGTCACACCTCCGACCTCCGGCACCGCCAACGCGCCCATCACGTTCCGCGCCGCCGTGGGGCAGGGGAGCCCGGTCGTCTCCGGGCTCGAAGCGCTCACCGGCGCCTGGGAAAAACACGACGCGCACATCTACATACTGGAAAACATCCCCCACGACCTCGGGCGCGGCTACAACCAGATCTTTGTGGACGGAGAGCCGCTCCCGCTCGCCCGCTTCCCCAAAAGCCGCGACCTCATGCGCCCGACCACCGTCAAGGCGCCCCTGCTCGGCGTCGGCACCGACGGCGAAACCGCCACCGTCCTCGACCCCGAACACCTCGCCCGCGACCTCACTGGAGCCACGCTCTCCTTCAACCTCCTGTGCGGCGTCAACACCACCATGCAGGTCGTCGGCGCCGATGGCCGGGACCGCATCGAACTCGATCCCGACATGTGGCTGCCCTACTACGCCGGCGGGCGCGAGGTGCCCTACTACATCGACGACCACCTCTCCCTGCTCACCGAGCCGGGCGAATGGTTCCTCGACCGCGCCACCCGCACACTCTACCTGCGCCTGCCCGGCGACGCCGATCCGCGCGACCACCGGATCGAGATGAAGGTCCGCCCTCTCGGCTGGGACCTCACCGGTCGCCGCCACCTCGACATCGAGGGCATCGACCTGCTCGCGACCACGCTCACCACCCACGCGCCGTTCGACCTCGCCGACGAATCCACCCAGGTCTCCTCCGCCAGCCACATCCGCATCCGCGGCATCCGCGCCCTCCATCCGAGTTGGTTCACCCGTTGCGAACGCAATATCCCTGGCCAGGATATCTGGCTGCCCTCCGTCCTCCTCGGCGGACTCAAGCTCATCGGCGATCACCTCGAACTCCATGACAGCGAGGTCGCCCATTCCTCCGGCTCGCTCGTGGTCTGCTTGGGCAAGCACAACAAAATCATCAACAACCACCTTCACCACCAAAACTACAACGGCTGGGGAGCCCACGGCGCGATCACCTTTGGCCGCGCCTTGCCGCCCGGCCCCACCAAGGAATACTCCCGCCGCGAACTGCCCTACACCGGCTACGGCAACGAGGCCGCCTACAACACCATCCACGACTGCGGCCGCAGCGCCATCGAGATGAACGGCAACCGCGCCGGTCACATCCATCACAACGAGGCCTTCAACTGCATGCAGAACAGCGGCGACGGCGGCATCTTCTACGGCTGGCGCGAGGACGTAATGGGGCTCGAAATCGACCACAACTACCTGCACTCCAATAATCTGGATTCCTGGATTAATATCGGCATCTACCTCGACGGCCTCTACAATCTCCAGATCCACCGCAACATCATTGTCGATACCGAGATCGGCATCTCCCTCAATATGTATTGGGGCGGCCAGCGCTGGATCTACAACAACACTATCCTTAGCAAAAAGTTCGCCATCGACTACGCCTACTGGGGCATCAAGCAGGAGTGGCACGACACCTACATCGTCAACAACATCTTCGGCGCACCCGCACTGGAGCAGTTGGAGCAAGCCACCGAGTATGCCCACAATCTGATGACCGGTACCGATCCCGGCTTTCTCGACTGGACGGGGCACAACTTCGCCCTTCGCCCCAGCGCTCGCGCCATCGACCAGGGAAAAATTGCCCCGCCTTACACCGACGGCTTCACCAGTGAGGCCCCGGACCTCGGCGCGATCGAGTTCGGTGCCGAACCGTGGCAGGTCGGCAGCACGCTGGTTGGCCGCAAAATTATGGGCGGCTCCGCCCCGACAGCACCCGCCCTTCGCAACGCCGCCTACGAGGCCTCCATCACCGGAGCCACCGAGCGCGTTTCTGGCAATGAGCCATGGAAAATGCTGAACGGCATCCACATCACCAACTCCGACCGCTGGGTGGCCGGTGCCATGCTGCCGCAGTCTGTCGAGATCGACCTCGGGGCGGACACCCCCGTCCGGCTGATCCGCCTGCGAGTCCATGATGACACTCCCTTCAGCTTTGAAATCACCGGACACGCCGAAGGGGCAACGGAGGAGCGCAAGCTCGTTGCCGCCACCCACACCGGCACCTCCGACTTCGAATATACGCCTGAAGGCGAACCCGTCATGCGCCGCCTGACCCTGACCATCACCGAAGCACCGGCCGATCAACCAGTTTCTCTCCACACCTTCGAAGTCCTGACCGACGCCCCCGAGCCCGAACCAAGCTACCCCGCACCGCACCCCGTCGGTGCCGACGAGCGCCCCTTGCTCGTCGATTATCCACTGCTCAACTTAAATCCCACCCCCACCCGCCTTGCCGGGGGCATCACCGCTTCCCCCTTCACCGGCGGCTACGGTGCCATGATCCACGGGCGGCCCCAGGGCTGGACGATCAACGGCGTCGGTGCTGGCAAAAACGCTAAACCGGCTCTCGACAATGGCAAATACTTCGCCTTCCGCCTGAGCGCGTCCGACAAAAAGCCCCTCACCCTCGGTCGCCTCGAGTTCGATGCTATCAGCGCCAACAGCGCCGGCACCATGGTCTCGGTCTACGCCTTGCCGGCTGGCGGGGAGCCCATCCGTGTACTTGAGGGTTGGACTCTGGAGACCGGCGAATTCTGGAAAATGAAAGCCGATCTTTCCCAGCTCCCAGCTGCCGAGGAAATCGAGTTCCGCATCGTCTTCCACGGCCAGGACAGCGGCCGCGGCCACGGCACCATCAAGAACCTGCAGGTGTTTGGTCCCGAGCTGTGATTCCAGCGCGCAAGAATCCTGGGAAGGGGTCAGTCCGGAATGGCGCTGCTTTAAGCGGGTCGTCGGCCGCTCTCGTCCTGAAAAGTCAGAGATTGCCTTTTGATGAACAGCAAAGAAGTGAAAGGCGGTCGATGGCTCTTCGGGTTACCGCAGAATGACAGAAGGTGAGGCGCGCGATATGATCGTTGCGAATCAAAGCCATTGTCCAAACCTGTCATCCTGAATGCAATGAAGAATCGAGCGCAGCGAGACAGCCTTCACTTCAAAGCTCTTCTAAAAAGGCAATCTCTGACTTCTCGCACACCGCGCGCCGTCGCCCAGCGACAACAAATCCGTCAGTTCGGACGCAATGCCTTCTGGTGAATCTTTCCCCAACTTCTCCCCCGATAACCCGCTGAAAGCAGTGCCATTCGGGTCAGTCCGTTCATTGGTTCAGAAGTGTAATCTGGAGATGTGGCTACGACCGAAAACCGAAAATCTGAACCAATGCACGGACTGACCCCTTCGACGGACTGACCCCTTCGACGGGCTTTTCGGAATCGGCCTGTTCCTTGGATGACATCGCCTCTCTCCGGGTTTTCAGGTAGGCTTTCGCGGCTTGGAGATTGAGCGTTGGCTGACGCTCAGCCTGATTCTTCGCGTGAAGAACATCCTGGGCCTCGCGCTTCGTGAGTTTGCCGAGACTGGTGCGTTTCCTGGTGCGTTTCCCGGTGCGGGTATCCACGCAGTAGTAGGTGCCGCCGCGGGCATTGCGGCGAAGGAGTCGATAGCGGCTTTCCATGGTTGACGCGCAACCACGAGGTTAATCGGCCGGATTCAAAACCGTGAGCGAGTAGCCCGCGAGTTCTCGCGGAGTTCTCGTCAGGTTTTTGCGGAGTCAGCTTTTCGGTGTCCGTTCGAGTGTCCGTTCTGGACCGTCTGCCGCGCAATCCCTTGACGCAGAGGTGTGAGAGAATGGAGGCGGGGGACGGAATCGAACCGACGCATAGAGCTTTTGCAGAGCTCTGCCTTACCACTTGGCTACCCCGCCATTCGCATGGCGATCCCGCTCGCGCGGGATGAAGAAAGATCAATACACGAGCTTTGGCGAGCCGACAACCGTTGTTTGCGTGCCGTCGGATCGGGGGGCGTTGCCGTTGGCTCTCGAAACGGAAAGGCCGCGCGAGCTTGCCCGCGCGGTCTTTCGGCGGAGAAATGTCTTCAGGATGCCGGTTGCACGATGATGGTCACGAGTTCGGCTTCGGAAATCTCGGAGCCGTCACGGGAGACCGTCCGGATGTAGAGGCGGTTGCGTTTCACGGGGAGTTTTTTCAGGACGATTTTCCATTTGCGGGCCGATCCTTTGGCCTTGGTGTATTTGCCGGTGGGCTTGTCAAGGCTGTAGAAAACTCGAGCTTTGCCCTTTTTCGGCGCGAGAACGCCTTTGACCACGACGCGTCGTTTGGTGGTGATGATGACGGGGCGTCCCTTGACTTTCGGGCGGACGGAGGCGTCCGAGCTTTTGGGAAGCGAGTCCGAAAGAAATCCGGAACTGCCAGCGATGCCGAGTTGCGAGACCCAGGCGAGCCCGAGAACCCAGATGAGGGCTGCAATGATGTGTCCTGACCGTTTGATGGTTTTCATTCGGGTCGGGTTTTAGTTTTCCTCGTTTCGCTTGTAAAGCAAAATACTTACTTCCCTGAATGTCCTGCAAAGGATTAGCGGTAGAGCGGCTTCAGGTCATCATTGGCGTGAGATGCGGGGGTGGGTGGGATGGTGAGGCGGCGGGCGGTATCGATGAGTCGGGCGTAGCGCAGTTCGAATTTGGCGATCCGATTCGGGCTGGCGAATCGAAGCAGGTGGAGGTGGACGTTGAGAATCTGGGCGGCGGCGTTTTGTCGAATGACGGCGTTGCGAATGCTCTGGAGTTCGCCGGGGGTGAAGAGGATTTCGCAGAGTGGAGGCGGAGGTTGGTTGTCGGTTCGGTGGAGAAAGTAGGTGAGTCCGAGGCCGAGGGCGGCGGGGTGAAATTGGGGATCGTCGAGAAAGAGGTCCTGCCAATCGGAGCGGCAATTTTCCACGACGGCGGAGTCGAGATCGAACGTCTGAAACAGGGGATGGACGGATCGGACGAGCTGGGCGTCGAGGTAGCTTTCCCAGACGGCGGCGGAGTGGGCGGGGATGAAGGCGTCGACGAAGACGGTCTTGCGGGATTGCCAGGGCGGGAGGGCGAAACTGCCGGAGAGGATGGTGGTGAAGGTGCGGCCGTGGGGATTTTCGTTGGCGACGAACTCGCTCAGCGCCGGATCGATCATGGGGGATCCGCCGAGGCCGAAGGTGTGGGTGTTTTCGCCGAGCAGAGAGCCGAGGGTCCCGGTGTGGACGGCGCGCGCAAAGGTGACGGCGGTGAAGAGAAGGGCGCTGGCGAGAAGGGCGGAGGTGCCGAGGGCGGGGCGGAGACCCTCTCGGTGGCGGAGACCGGTGAGGCACCACACGGAGACGAGCGCGAGATAACCGGTGCCGCGGACGTAGCAGATCGCGAAGTAGAGGGCGACGAGCAGGGGGAGAATCCGGGAAAGCCGACGGTCCCGCGGCTCGGCCAGCAATCGGATGAGGGCGTAAAGCCCGAGCAGGAGCGCGACGGTCACCGGGAGGTAGCGGAGAGAGCGCCAGGAGGGAAGGAAATCGCCGGAGATGACGCCGTCGCCGGAGTTTTGCCAGATGGGCTGGAGCAGAACGTCGATGGTTCGGCTGGCCAGCGAGGGCGTGGCTTGCGCGGGGGAGTCCGAATTTGCTGAAGAGGGTGTGGCGGACGGTTTTGCGGCTGAGGCGGCTGGTGTGGCGGATTTTTGTTGGTTTCGCCGTTCGCGGTTGGTGGAATCGTTGGTGGTGATGCGGCCGAGATCGGCTGGGATGAGTCGTTGGCGGGCGGCGGCGTCGTGGGATTGGGGGGGCAGGGCGGGCTGGGGGAGCAGGGCCGCGGTCAGCCGGTGGGCGGGGATCGAAAGGTAGTGGGAGAGGTGCGGATTGGCGGGGAGGCAGGCGAGGAAAAGGGCGGCGAGGAGGACGGCGGAGCGCCGGGCGGTCGTGGGACGGTCGGAGGCTTCCCGGCCCGCGCTGAGAAGCGCGCCGAGGGACTGGGTGGCGGTCAGGACGAGGCCGAGAAGGAAACTGGCGTGGATGGTTGTCCAAAGGGCGAAGAGCAAGGCCAGGACGGCGAGGATTTTCCAGTTTCCGCTTCGGAGAAATCGGTCCGTCCCAAGGAGGGCGATGGGGACGAACAGCAGGGAGAAAACGGCGTTGCGGGGAGTCTGGAGTTGGATGGTCGCGAGGACGAAGACGGCGGCGCAGGCCCAGATGGCGACGGGGTTGGGCGTGGCGGAGGGCGGATCGGTGGCGGACCGGTGTTTGCTGGCGCGCCAGAAGCAGAGGCCGCTGGCGACGAGCAGGCTGACGCCGAGGAGCTGGATGGCGACGAGACCTCCGAGGCGATGAATGGCGGCGAGGAGGGTGTCGCCGACGAAGGTGTTGCGAAAATCGTCTTCCCAGCCCGCTGCGATGGGCGAGAAATAAAGTCGCGAGAGATCGGGTGGCCAGAGGCCGGCGAGGACTTGGTCTCCGAGGGCGAGGTGGAAGAAGAGGTCCGGCGTGTCGATCTGGCGGACGGACGTGAGGAGGATGATCGCGAGCGCGCTGGCACCTGCCAGGATCGAAAGGACGCGAGGGAGGAAGGTTTGGCTGGGCATCCGCAGGAGAGCGGCATCGTAGGGTGCCGGGGGGTGCCGGGACAGCCGGATTATGCGGTCACCAAGAATAAATGATCGGCGGGGCGACAATGGTTGTTTGCGTGCCTTCGAGGATGGTGCCTTCGCTTTGGTCGAGGGAGTCGACGACGTTGTCCTTGAAGGTGATCGTGAGGCGGCCGATGGGGGTCTTGATGTAGGTCGTGGCGATGGTATAGACGCCGTTGGGCCCGAGGACGTTGGTCTGCTGGGGGATGCTGGCGTATTTGACGTAGTCCCAGATCTGCTGGACGCCTTCGTCGGTGGTGGTCTTGGGAAGGGGTCAGTCCGTTCATTGGCTCAGAAGTGTGGAAAGGGGTCAGTCCGTTCATTGGTTCAGAAGTGTAATCTGGAGATGTGGCTACGACCGAAAACCGAAAATCTGAACCAATGCACGGGAAAGGGGTCAGTCCGTTCATTGGTTCAGAAGTGTAATCTGGAGATGTGGCTACGACCGAAAACCGAAAATCTGAACCAATGCACGGACTGATCCGAATGGCGCTGCTTTAAGCGAATTTTCGGTGAAGAGGGCAAGGCGGTGAGGACGGCTTGGAGGCCGTCCCGCGCGAGACCATTGGCCACCGGGGTCTTTTCGATCAACGCTGGCGGTGTTGGTGGGGTGAGCGCGAAGTTGTCGCGGCGCGTCTGTGACCGCCGCGAACCATCTCGCTGAGTTTGCGCACCCGAGTCTGACGGCTCCGGCGGTCACAGACCGCCGCTACAGCCCTGCCGACGATCCGCTTAAAACAGTGCCATTCCGGACTGCCCCCTTCGATTACCTTGGATTGGATTGCGCTTCGCGCTGGGGATGCGGCGGTCGGGATCATTCGCGGTTGTCTTCGGTGTTGGGAAAGAATCGCCAGTCCTGGCTGTCGCCGATGAAGGGTATTTCGGCGGTGGCCAGCGCGGGTGCCGCGCGGTTGCCGCTGTCATCTCCGACTTCTCGATGCGCTTGCGCGTTCTTTGTCCTCAACATGACAGGTTTTTGGGGGGGGGAGGGCCGTTGCCCCGCATTGCGCGCTTGTGGGGTGGGCGGGATCGGGGCACTTTGCGGGGCTTATGAGGAAATCCGGTTGCGCGATCGTGGTGCTTTTTCTGCTGCTGTGCGTCAGCGCGTTTGTGAATGGGTTGTTGCTGCTCGGGCTCGGTGCCCGGTCGGCTTCGGGGATCGCGCTGGAGACCGAGCCGACTTCGTTCGACGAGAAGTTGGTGCTGCCGGGGGATGACGACAGTGACGCGAAGATCGCGGTGATCCCGATGGACGGGGTGATCGCCTACGGGGCGGCGGGGAGTCTGGGGGATTCGATGGTCGACGATCTCAAGGCGGCTTTCCGGCAGGCGGCGAACGATCCGGACGTGAAGGCGGTGGTGATGACGGTCGATTCGCCGGGGGGTGAGATCACGGCGTCGGACGTGATTTATCATGAGATCGAGAAACTGAAGACGAAGAAGCCGGTGGTGTATTTCATGAACAGCATCGGCGCGTCGGGGGCCTACTACGCGGCGTGCGGGGCGAGTTGGGTGATGTGCAACGAGACGACGTTCACCGGCAGCATCGGCGTGATCATTTCGACGCTGAATTATCGCGAACTCTTCGGGAAAGTCGGGTTGGATTCGATTGTTTTCAAGAGCGGGAAGTTCAAGGATATGCTCAACGGGGCGCGGGAGATCTCGCCGGAGGAGGCGGCTTACGTGCAGGGGCTGGTCATGCAGAGTTACGATAAATTCGTTGGGATCGTGGCGAAATCTCGCGGTCTGGATGAGGCGGAGCTGCGGGACGGGGTGGCTGATGGGCGGATTCTGAGCGGCGAGGATGCGTTCGCGGCGAAGCTGGTGGATCAGCTGGGTTACATCGAGGACGCTTACGCGAAGGCGATGGAATTGGGGGCGGCTCCGGGGGCGCGGATCGTGACTTACGAGCGGAACATCTCGTTTGGCAATTTTTTCAAGCTGCTCGGCGAGTCGCGGGTGGCGGCCCCGACGGTGGAGGTTGATCTGCTGCGGGGGATGCCGGAGCTGAAGCCGGGGCGGACCTATTTGCTGCCTTCGTTTTACGCTCCTTGATCGTGGGATTTGAACTTCGGCGGCTGGAAGCCGCCGCTCCTTGAAGTGAGTGAATACGTTTGGCTGATTCCGTGGGCGCTTTGTGGGATTGCGGTTTGGTTTTGGCTTTTGCGGCGGCTGCCTTCGGGGGCGGATGGGTTGGTGCCGGTGGGCGAGTATCGGATCGGCGATGGGGTGTTCGTCGGGGGCGTTTGTCTGTATTTTTTGATGGTGATCGCGTTTCCGGTCCCGGATGGGGATCGGGCTCCGATCAGTGCCGAGCTTTTTCAGGCGGTCATTATTTTCTGGCTGCTGGTGTTGATGATGGCGGCGGGGTTCCTGGTTTATCGCGGGTTGAGTCCGGTGCGGCTTTTTGGGTTGAAACCGGGAGATTGGCGGCGATGTGTGGGCGTGGCGCTCGTCGGGATTGCGGGGGTTTTCCCGGTGGTGCTGGCAATGCAGAAGGCGCTGGAAGGCTGGTTTCCGGATGGGGAGGGCGATCGGACGGTGGCGTTTCTTCAGTCGACCGCGACGCCGGGGGATTGGGTGACGGTGGTGTTCATGGCGGCGGTCGTGGCGCCGCTGGCGGAGGAGACGTTTTTTCGGGGTTACCTCTATGGAGTGATCAAGCAGTATGGCGGTCGCTGGGCGGCGGTGGCGGTGACGGCGCTCATGTTTGCGGCGATTCACGGGAATCCGGTGGGATTTTTGCCTCTGGCGGCGCTGGGGGTGGCTTTCGCGCTGGCCTATGAGTTGACCGGGAGTCTGTGGACGAACGTGCTCATGCACGTGGCCTTCAATGGCGTGACGTTAGCGATGCTGTGGTTCTATCCGGGCGTTGAATTGTGAGGGCGGACGAGTTGGACGAGGAAGAGCTCGTGGCGCGGATGACGGCGGGCCTGCCGTCGGGCTCGAGCGTGGTGATCGGGCCGGGGGACGATTGCGCGGTCGTGCGACTGGCGGATGGCGGGCTGCAGCTGCTCAAGACGGATTGCGTGATCGAGGACGTTCATTTTCTGCCGACGGATGCGGCGGAGCGGGTGGGTTGGAAGGCGCTGGCGCGGGCAATCAGCGACGTGGCGGCTTGTGGCGGGGTGCCGGAGTCGGCGCTGGTGACGGTGGCGGTGCCGGGGGACCGGGCGGTGACGTGGCTGGAGGGGCTCTACGCGGGGATCGGGCGGGTGGCGCGGGAGTTTGGGGTGGCGGTTGTGGGGGGAGAGACGGCGCGGTCGCGGAGCGGGGTGTTCGTTTCCGTGGCGTTGACCGGGCGGGTGGAGGTGGAGCGGTTGACGCCGCGGAGCGGGGGGCGGGTCGGGGACGCTCTTTTCGTGACGGGGCGGCTGGGGGGAAGTTTTGCCTCGGGACGGCACTTGGACTTTCGGCCGCGGGTGGCGGAGGCGCGGTGGCTGACGGAGAATTTTCGCGTGCGGGCGATGATGGATTTGAGCGATGGGCTCGGGAGTGATCTGCCGCGGCTGGCGCGGGCGAGCGGGGTGGGGTTTCGGGTGGATCCGGCGCGGCTGCCGCTGGCGGGGGGGTGCTCGGTCGAGGCGGCAATCTCGGACGGGGAGGACTACGAGTTGCTGTTTGCCGTGGGAGTGGAGGATGCGGACTCGCTGGAGCGGGCTTGGGCTTTTGGTGACGTTCCGCTGACGCGGATCGGGGGGTTGGTGGAGCCGGGGGTGGGTGGGGAGATTGGGCCGGGGTTTCGGCACTTTGGGTGAACGTTAGAATCCGCTTTCAGCGGCTTTTTCGTTGGTGATCGGCTGGAAGCCGATGGCACGATTTTTTTTAGGCGGCGGGGATCATTTCGGGGATGGGGGCGTCTGCTTTGGCTGGGGGGACGAGGTCGGCGGGCTCGGGGGCGACGCTCGCCTCGGGGTCGTAGTCGAAGCTCCATTGGGCTTCGGCTTTCTTGCCGTTGGCTCGGCCGGTGACTTCGACGGTGTAGGTCTGGGGAACGAGGCGGATGGGCATCCGGTAGGTGATGAGCTGGGTGGACGGGTCGTAGTCGGGTTCGACGAGGCCGAGGCTGCTGACGCGCATTTCGACGCTGTTGGGGTCGAGGTCACCGAGGACGGCGAGGTTGGCTTTGAGGGTGGGCTGCTGGTCGGACGTGGCGGTGCCGTGCATGGGGACGGTGATCATGGACGCGGCGGCGAGACCGGCGGTGGATTGGATGCCGGCGGTGCCGCCACCGAACTTGAGCGCGTTGGTGAAGGTGAAATCTTTGTCGCTCTGGACGATGTAGCGACCGAGGGAGTCGCGGTCGGAGTCGTGGAGCGCCTTCTGGCCGACGACGGTGAACGAGGCCTCGTAACCGGCGGCTTCGGCGGCGGCGCGGACGGTGTCGTTGTTGATGCCGTAGGGGTAGGCGAGGGTGGTGACCTCGATGCCGAGCTTTTCGCTGATGGTCTGGCGGGATCCGGTGAGCTCGTGGGTGAGCCATTCGGGGTAGGCCATTCCTTTGAGGTTCTTGGGTTTGGCGAGATTCGAGTGGGAGACGGTGTGGCTGGCGATGTCGACGCCGGCGTTTTTCATTTCCGTGAGTTCGTCCCAGGTGATGGCTCGCCCGCCGACGTCGATGTAGTCGATGTAAACGTAGAAAGTGAAGGGGTAGCCGAATTCCTCGAGGATCGGCCAGGCGAGGGTGTAGGTGTCGTCGTAGCCGTCGTCGATGGTGATGACGATGGCCTGGTCCGGGATGGCTTTTTCGCCCCTCCGCCAGGCGAGGAAGTCGGCCATGGGAATGACCGGAACGCCGGCGTCCTTGATGGCCTGCATCTGGGAGCGGAATTCTTCGGTGCTGATCGCGAGGGAATCGCGGGCGGGATTTTCGAACCGATGGTAGCCGAGGACGGAGACTTCGGCGGCGGTGTTGATCGGGGGTGGGGTCGGCTCGGGGGCTGGGCTCGGCGTGGGTGTGGGCGTGGCGGCGGGCGAAGGCTTTGGGATGGGTTCGGGAGCGGCGGGGGGTGCGGGGTCGCAGGCGGCGAGGGCGATCGCGACGGAAACAAGGATTGGGACGTAAGGACGCATCGAGGTTCTCATAGGCCGGGCGGGTGGAATTGCAACTGCTGGATGATCGGCTTTCACGTGGTCGCGTCGAAGGTTGGGATGGCGCGGCGCATGAATTCGTCGAAGAGTGGAACGGTGAAGGCGATGTCTCCGTAGGAGGGACTGTAGATCATCCCTTTTTTGATGAGCTTTGCGCGGACGGGACTGAGGCTGGCCGGACGAACCTGGAGAAGGGTCGCAACGTCGCCTACGCGGCAAGGACCCGCGCCAAGCTCGGCCACGGCACGGAGGAATCGGCTATCGCCGGGGGTCAGGCGGTCGAATCGAACGCGGAAGAAATTCTGATCGAGTCGACGGACGACCTGATCGCTCGCGCGATCGACGGTATCCACGGTGATAGCCGGGGTCGGAGAATGATTCCAAGCTTGGTATCCCCATTCCTGCAGGAAATACGGGTATCCGCGGGTCACAGCGACGATTTGTCGTAAAGCGTCGGGTTCAAAGGAAGCGGAGGCGGCTTTGGCGGGCTCCTGGAGGGCGCGGGTCGCTTCGACGTCGGAGAGGGGTCCGATGTCGGGGAAGGAAAATAGCCGTTCGGCGTAGGATTTCGATTCGCCAGCCAGACCGGGCAGGATCGGAAGTCCGGCTCCGACCAGCACCAGTGGAAGCTGGCGTTGCTGGAGGCGGTGCATGGCCATGATGAGGGCACTGAGTTCTTTGCTGGAGAAGTATTGGAGTTCGTCGATGAGGATGGCGGCGGCGCTTCCGCGTTCGACGGCTGCTTCGGCGACGATGGTGAAGAGATCGGGAAGATCGACTTCGAGATCGCCACTGTCAGCGATGCCGGGCTCGGGTTCGATGTCCAGGCCGATGCTGACGTCCGATACGCTGACGGTGACGGCACCGAGAAAGCTTTTCAGGGCAGTCAGCGCACGGCGAACGCGATGACCCGCTCCGGCGATCCGATCCAGATCGTAAAGGAGGCGGCGAAGGTGGGGCGCCAGGAGCGCGGCGAGCGATTTGTCCTCGTGGGCCTCGACCAGAATGGTGCGGTAACCGCATTCCTGGGCAATTTGCTCCATTTTGTTGAGAAGAACCGTCTTTCCGACGCCTCGCAGACCCGTGAGGAGAAGGCTTTTCTCGGAGCGGCCCCGCTTGACCCGAGCGAAAAGAATTTTCGCCTGATCCAAAATGCCTTCGCGACCAACAAGTTCAGGCGGTGGCGATCCCGCGCCGGGAGAGAAAGGGTTGGCGACGTTATCCACGGGGTTGCGAGATCTAGGAAGATCTAAGGAGATCTAGTGGGATCTAGCAAGAAGTGGTTAGAAGTGGGTAGAAGTTGGTAGTTGTGGGCTGCCGAGGAGTCAGGGTTCGATGCCGACGGCTCGGAACTTGGCGTCGACGTGGGTGAAGTGGCGTTCGATGGCGCAGGCGTCGGCGACTTGCTCGGGGTCGAGGTGTTCGGCGACGCTGGGTTCTTCGGCGAGGGTCTGGGCGAGGGGAATTTTCTCGGCCCAGGTGCGCATGGCGGCTCGTTGGACGGCTTCGTAGGCGGTTTTTCGCTCGAGACCAGCTTCGGTTAGCTGGAGGAGGGCGGATTGACTGGCGTAGAGGCCGAGGGTGAGGTCGAGGTTGCGCCGCATGTTCTCGGGGTAGACGAGGAGCTTCGCGACAAGGTTGGTGAGCTTGTGGAGCATGTAGTCCAGGAGGGTGCAGGAGTCGGGGAGGATGATGCGTTCGACGCTGGAGTGACTGATGTCGCGTTCGTGCCAGAGGGGGACGTTCTCGAGGGCGGCTCCGGCGTTGTTGCGGATGACGCGGGCGAGGCCGGTGAGGCGTTCGCCGGTGATGGGGTTGCGCTTGTGGGGCATGGCGGAGCTGCCTTTTTGGCCGGGGGAGAAATATTCCTCCACCTCGAGGACTTCGGTGCGCTGAAGGTGGCGGAATTCGGTGGCCCAGCGGTCGATGGAGGAGGCAACGAGGGCGAGGGTGGTCATGAATTCGGCGTGGCGGTCGCGTTGGACGATCTGGGTGGAGATCGGGGCGGCTTTGAGGCCGAGATTGTCCATGACGTGGGTCTCGACCTTGGGATCGAGGTGGGCGTGGGTGCCGACGGCTCCGGCGATCTTGCCGACGCGGACGCGTTCGCGGGTCTGGCGGATGCGTTCGGCGGCGCGGCCGAATTCGTCATACATGAGGGCCATCTTGAGGCCGAAGGTGATGGGTTCGGCGTGGATGCCGTGGCTGCGGCCCATCATGGGGGTCAGTTTGTGCTCCTTGGCGCGGACGGCGATGGCGGCGCGGAGCTGGTCGAGGTCCGAGAGGAGGAGGTCGCAGGAGGCCATCATCTGGACGGCGAGGGTGGTGTCGAGGAGGTCGGAGGAGGTGAGGCCTTGGTGGACCCAGCGGGCCTCGGGGCCGATGTAGCTGGCGACGTTCTCGATGAAGGCGATGACGTCGTGGTTGGTGCGTTTTTCGATCTCGAGGACTTCGTCGATGTCGAATTTACCGCGGGCGCGGATGGCTTCGGCGTCCGTCTTAGGGATTTGGCCGAGGTCGGCCATGGCTTCGCAGGCGAGGGTTTCGATTTCGAGCCAGATCTCGAGTTTGCGCTGGTCGCTCCAGAGGGAGCGCATTTCCGGTCGGCTGTAGCGGTCGATCACCCGGGGAGGGTAGTGATGTTGGACAGGATTTACAGGATTTTCAGGATTGGTGACTGGGGGGTGGCGGGGGTGAAATGAACAAGCCGCACGTTCGACGTGCGGCCTGTTTCGTATTAGCGGAGTCCAACGATAAGACCACGGCTCGGCAGGAGCCTCGCCCTCCGAATGCTGGATTCTTGGATGGGCTCCCGTTGGGAGCTTTGGTGGCTTAGGCGAGTTTGATTCGCTTGGTGCCGGTGGCGGAGGCGATTTGGACGCGGCCGCTGTTGATGAGGTCGGCGACGGCGGCGACGGTTTCGACGTTGTTCTTGGCGACCGAGGAGACGGCTTCGATGAGGTCGGCCAGGGAGAGATGCAAGTCGTTGAGCTTGGCGTATGGGTTCTTCATGATGCTTTGGGTTACGCTCATGAGACGCGTGAGGGGGTGGTTTTGTTCAGTGCGGGACGCCTGAGGATGGGGTCAGGGTGGTGCCCGATGCGGCGGCTGGGAGGGGTGCCTGGTGGGGGGCAACGAGGCCGGCGGACATGATGATCTTGGTGGCTTGCTCGAGGGAGAGGCCGCTGTCGATGACCTTGTCGGTGGGCGTGCAGACGACGAAGCCGGTGAGAGGGCTGGGCGACGTGGGGACGAAGGCGGTGGTCATCTCGATGTTGGTGGTGGTCTCGAGGAAGTGGCCGGTGACGAACGCGATGAGGTAGGAGCCTTCGCTGGGGTATTGAACGTAGGCGACGCGCGTGAATTGCTTGTTGCTGCTCATGCTCTTGAACGATTCGAGAGCCTGCTTCACGGCGTTGTAGACCGGGGCGATGAGGGGGATTTTCGTGAGAATCTTTTCGAAGGTATCGATGACCTTCCTGCCGAGGACGTTCGTGGCGAAGTAGCCGAGGATGATGAGAATGATGAGCGTGCTGACGAAGCCGAGGCCGGGGATCTTTTCCCAGCCGAAGCGCTTCCAGAGGGGTTCCGAGATGCCGTCGATGAAGTTGTAGGCGATCTGGAGGACGAGGAAGGTGACGATGAGCGGGACCGCGACGACGACGCCGGTGAACAGGCGATTGCCGAAGTGGCGGAAGATGCGCGCGATGCGGCTGAGTTCTTCCTTCGTCGCGCTGGTCGCGGTGCTGGTGGTGGTGGTGGGCGTGTCGGCCATCGGGGGGAGCATCCTAGTGCGGGATGAACTTGATCGCAACGACGCCGAGGATGCCGAGGATGAGGCCGCCGAGCATGGCGAGCTCGAAGTGTTTTTCCAGGAACGGCTTGATGCGGGGGCCGAAGCCTCGGATCAGGCCGGCGACGAGAAAAAATCGGAAGCCGCGTCCGATGATCGAGGCTCCGATGAGAATCGGGAGCGAAAATTCGAAGACGCCGGACGCGATCGTGAACACCTTGTAGGGGATCGGGGTGATCGCGGCGATGAGGATGCCCCAGAAGCCGTAGGTGTCGTAGAGGACGCGCACTTTTTCCATGACGTCCTGACCGTTGTAGAAATTCACGATTGGCTCGCCGACGCCGGCCCAGAGGCCCCAGCCGATATACCACCCGAGGATGCCGCCGAGGACGGAGGCGACGGTGCACCAGAAGGCAAACGTGAGCCAACGCTTCGGTGCGGCGAAGCACATGGCCATGAGGAGAATGTCGGGCGGGATCGGGAAAAAGGACGATTCCGCGAAGGAGACGATGAAGAGGGCCGGGAGGGCGTAGCGGGTGTCGGCCCAGTGAAGCGTCCAGTAGTAGAGCTTGCGCAGGGGGTTCTTCGTGCCCGCGGCGAGGTCCATGGCTCGGGCTGGCGGCGGGATGATGGGCGGTTCGGAGCTCATGCGGACGGCGAAAAGAACAGAACCTGGCGCGGGGGGCAAGGGTGGGTTGGTGAAGTGGGTTGGTGAAGTGATTGGTGACTGGTGAGCACCGGAGCCTGGGGAGGCTCGGGGCAGACTGCGTCGGCTCTGCGACGCAGCCCGAAGGGCGAGACGCTCGGGAGAGCGCGAGTCCACGCTCGGGGCAGACTGCGTCGGCTCTGCGATGCAGCCCGAAGGGCGAGACGCTCGGGAGAGCGCGAGTCATTGGTGATTGGTGGGTGAGAAAAGTAGCGCTTCGCGCATGGGAACGGGTGCCGACCTGGAAGGTCGGCACGGCGACCAGGATGGTCGCGGTCCCCTCCGGTTCATCGCGCGGTCTCCGGGGCTTGGCTTTTCGGTGGCTTGGCGGTAAGCGTGGCTTGATGTCGGTTTACTCGCGCACTTTGCGCTATTTTCGGCCGTTCGTTTGGCCGACCGTCGGCGGGACGGTGGCGATGCTGGTCGCGATTGGGCTGAATGCGCTGAAGCCTTGGCCGATTCGTTACATTTTCGACGGCGTGCTCGATACGACTTCGAGTCCGGCAATCGATACCGCTCGGGCTCAGGTGGGGGCGTGGTTTGGGGAAGGGACTTCGCCGGTGTGGGTTGTTTTTTGGCTCTGTGCGGTGCTGGTGGTGATCAACCTGCTGGGTGGGTTGGTGAATCTCGTTTCGAACTTTCTTTTTATCCGGACGGGGTTGAAGGCGATGCTGGACCTGCGGGCGACGCTTTACGGTTGTTTGCAGGCTTTGCCGCTGCGGTTTCACGATGCTCGGCGGAGTTCGGATTCTTCGTTTCGGGTGGCCTACGACTCGCAGTCGATTCAGACGATTTACAACAAGGGGTTCGCAACCGTGCTGAATTCAGTGGTCACTCTGATCACGATTGGGACGATCATGTTTCTGGTGAACTGGCGGTTGACGCTGGCTTCGCTGGCGGTGTTGCCGTTCGTTTTTATGGCGATCCTTTACTACGCGGAACGGATTCGGCACCAGTCGGCGGCGATTCAGGAGCGGGAGAGTGACGTGCTGGCGGTGGCGCAGGAGGGGCTGAGTTCGATCCGGGTGGTGCACGCTTTTGGGCGGGAGAAGTTCGAGGTGCGGCAGTTCCTGGGTCACGCGACGCGGAGCTTGGAGGCGAATCTCAAGCTGAACGTGACGTCGGTGACGAGTGCGCTGGTGATCGGGACGTTGATGGCGATGGGGACGGCGCTGCTCTACTACGTGGGGTCGCGGGCGGTGCTGGACGAGGCTCTGACGATCGGGGAACTGGTGACGTTTGCGGCGTATTTGGTGATGCTGTATCAACCGCTCGAGCAGTTGAGCTACACGGCTTGGGCGTTGGAGGGGGCGGCGGCGGGGATGCAGCGGTGCTTCGAGGTGCTGGACCGGGAGCCGGAATCGCAGGACGCGCCGGGGGCGGTGCCGCTGCGGGCGGTGGAGGGGGCGATTGCGTTCGAGGCGGTGCGGTTTGGGTATTCCGAGGAGGCGAAGGTGCTGGAGGGGATCGATTTGGAGATTTTGCCGGGGGAGAAGATCGCTTTCGTGGGCGGGACGGGTGCGGGGAAGAGCACGTTGCTGAGTCTGGTGATGCGTTTTTACGAGCCGACGGCGGGGCGGGTGACGATCGACGGGCAGGATGTCCACGGGGTAACGCGGGAGTCGCTGCGGGGGCAGATCGGGATGGTGCTCCAGGATACGCTGCTGTTTTCGAGCACGGTGCGGGAGAACATTGCCTACGGTCGGCCGGGGGCGACGAATGGTGAAATCGTGGAGGCGGCTCGGCGGGCGCAGGCGCTGGATTTCATCGAGAAATTACCGAATGGGTTCGATTCGTTGGTGGGTGAGAAGGGCGGTCATCTGAGTGTGGGTCAGCGGCAGCGAATCGGGATCGCGCGGGCGTTTCTGAAGGATGCGCCGATTTTGTTGCTGGATGAGCCGACGTCGGCGCTGGACCCGGCGACGGAGAACGCGATCATGGGAACGATCGAGGAATTGATGGAAGGGCGGACCGCTCTGATTGTGACGCACCGGCTGGCGACGGTGCATCAATTCGGGAAGATCGCCGTGTTGAAAGACGGGCGGATCGTGGAGTTCGGGGCGGGGCCGGAGTTGCTGGCGCGGGGTGGGGCTTACGCGGCGCTCTGGTCGGCGGGGCAGTATGATGGGTAAGGCTCTAACAGGAGGGGACGAAGGGAACGGAGGATACGGAGATATAATGCGGGTTTGAACAGAAGGTCGCAAAGGTCGCGAAGGAATACAGAAGAAGTTGAATGGGGTGACCGGTGCGAAGCACCGGTCACCCCTTTGCGGACTTTGCGACCTTCTGTTCCGAAACTGTATTTGTAACCCTCGTTCTCTTCGTTCCCTTCGTTCCCTTCTGTTCAAAAGCATCAGAGCTTGATGACTTCGGCGGATTGGATGTCGGGGTCGGCTAGGAGATTTGCAACGACTTCTTCGTCGGGGGTCGTGTCGACGTTGAGGAGGGTGAGGGCGGTGCCTCCGGCGGCGTCGCGGCTGAGGGACATGCTGGCGATGTTGACGTTTTCTTTCCCAAGCAGCGTGCCGATGTGGCCGACGATGCCGGGCCGATCCTTGTTTTCGAGCAGGAGGACGGTGCCGATCGGAACGATCTCGACGAAGTGGCCGTTGACGGTGACGAGGCGGGGCTTGGCTCCGTAGAGGGTGCCGCCGACGCTGGCCTGGTCGTCGCCGCACTCGACGAAGACTTCGATGAGGTCGGTGAATTCGCCGGCTTCGCTGTGGCGGCTTTCGATGATCTTGAGGCCGAGGTTTTTGGCGATGGCGGGGGCGTTGACCTGATTCACTTCGTCGCCGGCGATCGGTTTGAGGTAGCCGGTGAGGACGGAGCGCGTCATGGACGTGAGCTCCTGATCGGCGATTTTTCCACTGTAGCGGACGCGGAGGGTTTCGGGGCGTTTGGGGGCGATTTGCGAGGCGAATCGGCCAAGGCGGTCGCAGAGGTCGATCCACGGGCCGAGGGTCGCGAGGGTGCGGGCGTCGATGGACGGGACGTTGACGGCGTTGCGGATCTCGCCTTCGAGGAGGGCGGCGCGGATGGCCTGGGCAATTTCGATGCCGACGTTTTCCTGGGCTTCGGCGGTGGAGGCTCCGAGGTGGGGGGTGAAGACCATGCCGGGGGTGTCGCGGAGGGGGAAATCGGCGGGGGGCGGCTCGACTTCGTAGACGTCGAGGGCGGCTCCGGAGATCGTGCCTTCGTCGAGGGCGGTCTTGAGGGCGGCTTCGTCGATGAGGCCGCCGCGGGCGCAATTCACGATGCGGGCTTCCTTTTTGCAGAGCTTGAGGCGGCGGGCGTCGAGCATGTGTTTCGTCTCATCGGTGAGCGGCATGTGCATCGTGATGAAGTCGGCCTGCGGGAGGAGATCGTCGATGGTGTCGATGAGGTCGACCTGGAGCGAGCGGGCGCGGCTGGCGGAGAGGTAGGGGTCGTAAGCGACGACGCGCATGCCGAAGGCGATGGCGCGGCGGGCGACCTCGGTGCCGATGCGGCCCATGCCGAGGATGCCGAGGGTCTTGCCGTAGAGCTCGACGCCTTCGAATTTCTTGCGGTCCCAGCGCCCGGCTTTGAGGGAGGCGTCGGCCTGCGGAATCATGCGGGCGAGGCTGATGATGAGCGAGAAGGCGAGCTCGGCGGTCGAGATCGTGTTGCCGCCGGGCGTGTTCATGACGATGACACCGTTCTGCGTGGCGACTTCGATGTTCACGTTGTCGACGCCGACACCGGCGCGGCCAACGACTTTGAGATTGGTTGCGGCGGCGAGGACCTTGTCGTTGACCTTGGTGGCGGAGCGGACGACGAGGCCCGCGTATTCGGGAATGATCTTGAGAAGTTCGGCTTCGGGGAGTCCGGTGGAAACGGTGACGTCGAGGGCTCCGCCGGCGGCGAGTTCGTCGACTCCGCGCTGGGAGATGGCGTCGGCGACGAGGACTTTGGGTGTTTGCATGGGACGCGGAGGTTACGCGGCCCGGGGCAGCGAGGTCAACGGATCTGCTGCGGGTGACGCGGGGGACGCGCCGGAGTATCTCGGAAGGCCACGATGATTATTCAGCTTCCTTGGCCTTCGTGAATTGATAATCAAGAAATGCAAACCCGGTTCGATCGAACACAATCTCGGTCGGACCCGAGATCACGATTGGCCAGCTCAAGTGCATCGTGTCGCCATCCCACGGCACGATCGTTCCCCGGTATCCCGCCGGGCCCGCTTTCACTAGCAGGGGCGGCGAGCTGGCGGTTTGGTCGGGATTGAGTTCGATCCGCCACTCTCCGAAGAGATCGCTCGTGTAAGTGCCAACGTAGGCTTCGAGGGGGCGCGGGGTGGGCTTCGCGTCGGCTGGGCGCGGCTCTGAGGCCAGGAGCATCTTTGCGATCTGCTCGTTTCTCGCGAGGATCTCGGGCTGAAGATCGTCCTCGCCGGATCGACCCAGTTGGCGCTGCAGAATCCCCGCGCGCACCGCCTCGGGAAACGCCGTCAGATTCAGGTTGGCCAGGATCGCGATTCCTAATCCGGCTTCTGGCACCAGCACAACAACCGTCCGAATGCCATCCAGCGCCCCGCCTTTTTCGATGATCCGGTGGCCGTTGTAGTGGAAAATGCCCCAGCCCGGACTGTAATCGAAACCCGACGTCGCGTCGATGGGAGGGAACTCCGCAAACCCGGGTGTATCCGCGATCACCGGCTCGAGCATCGCGGCCACCGCCTCGGCGCTCAAGATCGTCGCGTCCCCGCGCCGGCCTCCAGCCAGCAGCATCTCGAGGTATCGAGCGAGATCGTTCGCCGTCGAGCTGAGCCCGCCCGCCGCAACGAAGACTGGACTCGTATTGGCCTTTGGGATGACCAACGGCTCGCCGTCAACGAGCCGGTGGTGCCCCGACAGATTCAGATCGCTCGAGGCCAACCACTCGGCAGCTTTGCCGGTGCGGGTCATGCCGAGGGGATCGGTGATCTTAGCGGCGACGAGTTTTTCGAAGGTCGTCCCGTTCACCCGCGCCGCCGCTTCCCCCGCGACGAAGAAACCGAGATTGGAATACTCGGGATGATCGCGGAACGAATACCCGGGTTCGACGTGACGCAGGCGGCGGAGGATGTCGTTCCGCTCGAATCCAAGATGATCGAAAATATCGCCGAAAAATCCTTCGAATCCCGCCCGATGCGTCAGCAGATCCCGCGAATGCATCCACTCGGTTGCGTAAGGTGTCGCCATCTCAAATCCCGGCAGCACCTCGCTCACTGGCTGCTCCCAAGCGATCTTTCCGGCGTCGACCATCGCAGCTGTCGCCGTGGCCGTGAACGTCTTCGAGACACTCGCGAGCTGAAAAATGGTATCCGCGTCGACCTTGCCGGGCTGACCGACTTCCCGGATGCCGAATCCGCCCACCAGTAGCGGCTGGCCGTCTTTGACCACCGCCACGGCGGCACCTGGCACCCGATATTGGATTAATTTCGCCGAGATCAGCTCGCGCAGAAATTCTTCGTCGATTCCCGCGCCCGGCTTGAACTCGGGTTCGGCGGCAGAAAGTGCCGGGGTCAGCAGAACGATGAGACCAAGGGTGAGAAATTTCATCTCTGGATTATGGAAAAGCTTTCGGCGAGTGAACAGCCCGCTTTGGGTCGGTCAGGCGGGCGGCGGATGGCATCGCGGGGCGAAGGCGGATAATTGACAGCGCGGTCCGCGCGATGGATGCTCTCGGGATGGCTGAAGGACGTGGATCTGCTGGTAACGTGATCGCCGCGCTGGCGAGTTTTTTCATCCCGGGTTTGGGTCAGTTGATCCAAGGGCGGTTGATTATAGCGCTAGTGATGTTTTTGCTGGCGGCGGCGCTTTGGGTAATTCTGCTGGGGTGGATCATTCACCTTTGGTCGATCATCGACGCTGCGGTGTGGAAGCCGCGATTGGGGTAGTCGGGACGCCCGACTTACACACGTGCCACCGGGCAGGATGCCCGGCGGAACGAGCTGGAAGCCCGCGCTCCCCGGGGTGTAACCTTGGCGGATGCTGAAGAACTATATCGACGGTCAGTTTGTGTCGGCTCAGGGGGGGGCTGCTCGGGAGTATCACAATCCGGCGGACCGGTCCGTCCTGGGCACCGCGACGGACTCGGGGGTGGCGGACGTCGAGGCGGCCATCGACGCGGCGCGGGCGGCGTTTGATAGCGGGCCGTGGACTTCGATGTCGGGTGGCGAGCGGGCGGCGCTCTTACACAAGCTGGCGGACTTGATCGACGGGGACGCGGAGGAATTTGTCCGTCGCGATACGCTCAATAACGGCAAGCCGCTGCGCGAGGCGCGCTACGACGTGGCGGATGCGGCGGGGTGCTTCCGGTATTACGCCGGACTCGCGACGAAACCGAGCGGGCAGACGTTTGAAACGTCGGACCCGAGCGTGCAGACGATCACGGTGCGCGAGCCGATCGGTGTCTGCGGGCAGATCATCCCGTGGAACTACCCGCTGCTTATGGCGGTGTGGAAGCTCGCGCCGGCGCTGGCGGCTGGGAATTGCTGCATCCTCAAACCGTCCGAACTGACGCCGTGGAGTGCGGTGCGGCTCTTCGAGTTGATCGACCAAGTCGGGTTGCCGCCGGGGGTGGTGAATCTCGTGCTCGGGCCGGGTGATCCGGTCGGGGCGGCGCTGGCGGAGAGTCATCGCGTGGACAAGATCGCCTTCACGGGCGGTGGGGTGACGGGGCGCAAGGTCATGACGGCGGCGGCGGGCAATCTGAAGAAAATCTCGCTCGAGCTGGGCGGCAAGAGCCCGTGCGTGGTCTTCGCGGACGCGGACTTCGAGTCGGCGCTGGAGTATTCGATGTTCGCGATCTTCGCGGGTCAGGGCGAAGTCTGCAGCGCGGGGTCGCGGCTGCTGCTGGAGCGGAGTTGGGCGGGTAAGTTTCTCCCGCGGCTCGCGGCGGCGTGCGGCCGGATCGTCGTCGGACCGGGGTCGGACGAGGCGACCGAGATGGGACCGCTCATCTCGGTGGCGCACCAGCGCAAGGTGCTCGATTACATCGAGAGCGGGAAGGCGGAGGCCAAGCTGCTCTGCGGCGGGGGTGGCTACGACGACGAGCGGGCGGCGGGGAATTTCGTGCAACCGACGGTTTTCGTGAACGCGGCGGAGGATGCGCGGATCGTGCGGGAGGAGATCTTCGGCCCGGTGCTGGTCGTGCAGCTTTTCGACACCGAGGAAGAGGCGCTGCGGCTGGCCAACGACACGGTTTACGGGCTGGCGGGCGCGGTTTTCACCAGCGACGGCGCGAAGGCGCAGCGGTTCATTCGCAAGCTGCGGGCAGGCATTACCTGGATCAATACCTACCACCCGACCTTCAACGAAGCGCCGTGGGGCGGGTACAAACAGAGCGGGATTGGTCGCGAACTCGGCACCTATGGCTACGAGGCCTACACCGAAGTGAAGCAGATCAACACCAACCTCTCGCCCGGGCCGGTCGGTTGGTTCAAGGGCGTGGCGGGGTGAGGGTGAGGGCTTGCGCCCGTGATTGGTGATTGGTGATTGGTGAATGGTGGGATGCTTCGCCACCAGTTCCTGTCGGTTACCTTGCGGCCCAGACCCAGTCGGAGCGGTCGAGCTGGCTGGTGAGGAGGTCGATCCCGCCGCGGCTGATGGTGTTGTCGATTCCGTTCCAGCCGACGCTGTAGAGATTGAAGGATTCGTCGGAATCCCGGACGTAGACGAAGTGCCGCCCGCCGATGACGTCGCGGGGAAGTCGGTCGATGAAAGCCGGGATGAGTTCGCCGAGACGCCGGGGGAGTGAGCCGTTTTGTAATCGGAAGCGTTCGAGCGCGCAGGCGATGCGGGCCTGGTCGACGCGGCACTGCGTGTGGGCGGCACGGCGGGCCGAGGCACCGAAGGCCGGAAGCGTGAGGACCGTGAGCGGCGTGCGGAAGAGCTCGAAATCGTCGCGCCGGATCGCGCCGATGCGGGCATTCCAGTCGGCGACCGCCGAGGGATCGATCGTGTCGTGGCGGATCACGTCGTCGAGGTATTCCTGGGAGAGATTGAGGTATTGCGCGCGGTCGCGGGCCTTCCAGCCGCTGGGGCGCAGCGCCCAGACGAAGTAGGAGAGGCCCCGGGTGCGGGACTCGGAGGCGAGGGTCGACATGTCCACGAAGGTGAACAGGACGGCGGCGCGCGACTCGAGCTGATCGGCCGTCGCTAGGAAGAGCACCCGCTCGCCGCGGACACTGTCGGCGAAGTGCCGGAGCGGGTGCAGGCTCGCGAGACGGGATTGGATCGTCGCCAGGTCCGCTTCGGACCAGATCGCGGCGTCGATCCCCTGCTCGACGACGTCGACGGCTCGCTGGGTGATGAGTTGCTGGAGCTGAAAGGTGCCGAGGAGCGAGGGTTGGTTCGCTCGCGCGGCCAGATCCGTCATGAAGAGGAAGTCCGACAGTGCGCGGTCGGGAGAGTTGCCCAGGACGGTCGCCAGCGCGCGGGCTCCGATCACTTCGGTGGCACGCGTGAGCGGTCCAAGGAAGGGCATGGAAAAATTGAGCCCGCGGTCCAGCGACACCGGCCAGACGGAATCCGGTCGCCCGGCGGCCTCGCGCAGCGCGGCGAGCGTCTCCGTCATCGGTGCGAGTCCGTCGGACACGACGGACGCCGCTTCGCTCGCCGTGCCGGAGAATTCCGCCTGGAAGCGGCGGGCCAGCCCGACGATGCCGTCCGGCCCCGCGCCCGGGGCATCGCCGGGCAGCCGAAGGACGGCGAGGTCCGCGCCGGAGACCACCGATGGGTCGAGGGCGAAGAGCTGGCGAAAGATCGGGGCGGCCGCCATGTTCCGTTCGTCCGGCAGGGGGGCGGCGCGGAGGTCCGCGGGGGTGAGCGGCTCGCCGAGACTCCGGAGTTTTTTCTGGGCCTGACTCCACGCGAGCTGGCCCGAGAAATTTTCGAACCCGTAGAACGCGGCGACGGCGAGAAACGGCGAGAGCAGAAAGAGGATCGCCGACCAGATGACGATGCGACGCCAACGTCGGGTGATCGGGTGGACGGGGGCACCACGGCTCATGGGTGAAAAGTAGCCGAATATCCCCGCCGGTGCGAATGGAAAGCCTTGGTGCGTTTTTAGATCGCTAGCGGCGGGCGGCGGGTCCTAGGATTTCGCCCCGATGAGCGGATCGGTCGAGCTACGCGGGGTGGGGAAAAAATTCGGCGATTTCGTCGCTCTGCAGGAGGTGGATTTTTCCATTCGCGCCGGCGAGTTCATGACGTTTCTTGGACCGTCCGGTTGCGGGAAGACGACGTGCCTGCGGTTGATCAGCGGATTCGACACCCCGACTTCCGGCCGGGTCCTCATCGGCGGCGAAGACGTCACCGCGCAGCCGCCCTACCGGCGGGACGTCAACCAGGTCTTCCAGAGCTACGCGCTTTTCCCGCACCTCACGATCTACGAGAACATCGCCTTCGGCCTGCGAATGAAGGGCGTGAGCCGCGACGACATCAAGCGGCGCGTCGACCGCGTGGTCGAAATGGTTTCGCTCGAGCAATTCGTGCAGCGCAAACCTGCCCAGATGTCCGGCGGTCAACGCCAGCGCGTCGCTCTGGCGCGGGCCATCGTGTGCGAGCCGAAGGTCCTGTTGCTCGACGAACCGCTCTCGGCGCTCGATGCAAAATTGCGCGGGCAGATGCAGCGCGAGCTCAAGCAGCTCCAGCGGACGCTCGGCATCACGTTCATCTTCGTCACGCACGATCAGGAAGAAGCGTTGACCATGAGTGATCGGATCGCCGTCATCAACAAAGGCCGGGTCGAGCAGATCGGCACCGTGGACGAGATCTATTACCAACCCGCCACGCGCTTCGTCGCGGAGTTCATCGGCGAGACCAACGTCGTGAGTGCCCGCGTGGTGGCTCGCGAGCGGGGCATCGTGCGCTGCGAAGCCGAGGGCGGTCTGATCATCGAGATTGGCGGGGATCAAGCGCCCGGCTCCGAGACGGAGCTGCTGCTTTCCCTTCGGCCGGAAAAAATCCAACTCTTTCGCGAGCGTCCCGAAGGCACGAACGTCTTTGCGGCCCGGGTCTCCGTCGAGATCTTCAAGGGTGCGGTCGACGAGCTGACGGTCGTGACCGAAAGCGGCCTCGAGTTGGGCGCCCTCGTCGCCAACGACGGCAAGGACGGGCTGGAGTGCCACGAAGGCGAAAGCGTCTTCTGTCGGATTCAGGCCGCCGACGTCTGCGTGATCTCCAGCTGAATGCGGAGGTCCGAACGCGGGAGTCGGGAAGGGGGAGACAGCGGCCGTTCAAAATTGTTCAAATTTTTTTTCTAAAACGATTGACGCACCCCGGAGCGACCACTACTTCATTGGCATGCCCCGTGCTGAATGGGCTGGCAATCCTGCCTAATCAGCACGACTGGCTCAGTCAGACGCAGGTCCGACCGAGTCGCTAAAACCAAAAACAAAAGAACAAAACAAACCTATGAAACTCGCTACCAAGTTTGCCGCAGTTTTCAGCACGGTCGCCGTCCTTTCGGGCAGCGCCCTCTTCGCAGGGGACATGAAGTCCTTCAAGGAAGAGAAAGTCGTCATCATCGAAGATGAACCCGTTCAGTGGTGGAATGCCGATCTGAGCACCGGTTGGGACAGCCTTTACATGTTCCGCGGTGTGAACGTCCTCCCTGGCTTCGAGGACTACGGTTCCAGCCTTTACTGGACCGACCTCAGCGTCACGTTCAACCTCTCCGAAAACGATTTCCTCACGCTCGGTTCCTGGGTTGCCTTCGGCATCTCCGAGACCAGCTACAAGGAATTCGACGGGTATGCGGCCTACACGCACACCTTCGGCGACCTCGCGGTTAGCCTCGGATACACCTACTACCACATCCTCAGCGAAACCTTCGGTCTCTACTCGCACGAGTTGAGCGTCGGAGCGGCTTACGCCATCGCTCTCGGTCCGGTCACGGTGACTCCAGGGGTCAACTACTTCTTCAACGTTGGACCAAAGCCTGGTCAGCGTGGCTTTGTCGAACAGGCAGCCAGCTACCTCGAAGGCCGCGTCGACGTCGAAATCCCGATCTATCAGGATATCGTCGCTCTCACGCCTTGGGCTTCCTTCGGCACCAACTTCCGCTACAACCTGACGGAGCGCGGCGATTCGCCCAATCCGTTCACCGGTGGTAACGACGCTCAGGTCGGCATCGCGATGCCCATCACCCTCAGCGAAGTCGTCAGCGTCGCTCCTTACGGTGCGTTCAGCTACCAGTGGAACGACCTCATCGGCACCGAGCCCACCACCTTCTGGGGCGGCGGATCGGTTACCTTCTCCTTCTAAGCGAGAAGCTAGCTAGAGACTCAATACGGGAACCCCTCCGCTTCGGCGGAGGGGTTTTTCGTTTTTCGGGGAGATCGGTCGGGGTGTGGACCACTTGAGAACGGTTTCCAGTCAATCGCTGGAACCAACTTCGACCGAAAACCGGCCCTACCGGAATTCATCCGGCGGTGGGAGACCGCAACCGGTTGATTTGTCGCGGCACGTCGGTGAGCGCCGCTCGACGTCTCGCCGAATCCGTTGCCGCGGCGCGACGATCCGATCCCGGAGGGCGAGGCTCCTGCCGAGCCGTGTTTGTCTTGCGGCGGCGTCGAGCGATAGATCGTGCGGTCTCGGTGCGGAGTGACGGCCCGGCGGGAGCCTCGCCCTCCGGTTACGATGGGTTTTTGGGCGGAAAATCGCAGCACGCAAGAACCGCGCGGTTGGAAAGTAACAGGCGCCGCTGCCCCAATCCTTCAGAAAATCGCTATTTTCGAGGTCCGCCGACGAGAACCCTGTCGGCACCGATGCGATCGTATCCGTAACCGACGACTTCAGGCTGCTTCGAGCAAGCGCAAGAAGATAGGAGCAGGGCCGCGCCGAGGAACGTGAGCGTGGTTGCGAGTCGGGCGAAGTGGGATTTTGCGGAGTTCATGGTTCGCGTTACGGGGAGGATATTAGCGAAAACTCGGGCGCATGTCGCCTCAGGATTTTTTCGAATAGCCAGGTCTCGACTGCGCTCTCGACGAAGGTGATCAGGTTTCCGCTGTCCAGCTGCATGTCTGGTCACGCGAGCTTCCAGCTTGCATGAATGCGTTCTCGCAAGCTGGAAGCTTGCGCGACTTTGGCGGCCCAATTTCTGGGTTCAGGCATGGGTCCCGGAATGGGAGGTGGCGGTGGTGGCGGGATTGCGGTATGTAGCGGGTCGTGCGGGAAAAGATCGAATTGCTGGAGACCACGATTCGCGGGAACGCCCCGCTGATGGTGGCGTATTCCGGTGGCGTCGATAGCGCTTGTTTGCTGGCCGTGGCTTCTCGCGTGCTCGGAGATCAGGTGGTGGGAGTGATTGCGGACAGTCCGAGCCTCCCACGGGCTTCCCTCGAGGAGGCTCTGGCGGTCGCGAAAGGTTTTGGAGCGACGGTCGAGGTCGTTCGGACGGACGAAATGGACAATGTGGAGTATTCGAGCAACCCGCTGAATCGCTGCTACTTCTGCAAGGCGGAGCTTTTCACGAAAATGGACGAACTGGCGCGCTCGCGCGGCTATCGGTCAATCGCTTACGGCGAGAATGCCGACGACCCGGCGGCCCAGCGACCGGGCTCGCGCGCCGCAGCCGAGTTCTCCGTCGTCGCACCACTCCGGGCCGCTGGGCTGACGAAAGCGGACGTTCGGGCGCTCTCGCGGCGGATGAATCTGCCCACGGCGGACGCGCCCGCGCAGCCGTGTTTGAGTTCGAGGATCCCGCACGGCACGCCGGTGACCCGGGAGGCTCTCGGGCTGATCGAAAGGGGTGAGGAAAGCGTAAGGGCGCTGGGATTCCGGATTTTCCGCGTTCGTTACGTCGACGGAACACCGCCCGTCGCGCGATTGCAGATTGCGCCCGGAGAGATGGAACGGGTCGCGGGCCTTCGCGCGGAACTCGAGAGTGGGCTCGTAGCCGCCGGGTTCGGCAGCGTGGAGTTGGACGCGGAGGGTTACGCGGGGCGGGTGGCGTGAGCGCGGTCCCGGCGGAATTCCGCCGTCGGATTCGCGTTCACAACTTTCACGCTATTTTGATGGCCGGGCTGTCACTGCTGGGAGCGCTGGTTGTCTGGAACCTGGCTTATTTTTTCTTCGTTCTCATTCTGCTCGGTCTCACGACGGCGGTGCGGGGTGACGAAGGGCCCTACGTGCCCGTTTGGATCGCGGCGGCCGCGGGCGGATTGGCGGCGGGTCTCCTGGTGTGGGGAATTGTGGATCATTGGCTGCACCGGTTTGTCCGACTGAGCGACCGTTCGATCATCGGGCCGCATCTGGTGACTGATTTTGCGTTGCTGCCGGTGCGAATGACGTTTGCGGTTTGGGGAAATCTCGGAGCGGTGCTGTCACTGGAAGGCGACATGGTGCGGCGTGCCTGGGAGCTGCTGGGCGCGATCTCCGGGGCCAAGCGGGCCCGGCTGACTTCGCTCACGCTGATCGAGCCGAACGTGGGGCAGCTCCATCGATTGCTTCGGGCGCTGCAAATGACCGATTGCATCGATCTGCACGCCGGGGAAGAGGACTGGTATTACACCGTCCGCGGGAACCTGGACAAATCGCTGCAGCGGAAGCTGGCGGAGTCGTCTTCGGCGTGAAAACGTCAACCGCGATGAGTGGCGCGCCCCGGACCTGGATCGAGATCGACGTCGGAGCGCTGCGGGCGAACGCCCTTCACGCGCAATCGTTGATCGGTCCCGGCGCGGCGCTGATGGCGGTCGTCAAGGCGGACGCCTACGGGCACGGCGTGGATGCGGTGGTGCCGGCAATTCGGGATCTCGTGGCGATGTATGCCGTCGCCAACCTCGACGAAGCGACCGAAGTGCGGGCCCTCGCCGGGATCGATCCCGACATTCTGCTGATGAGTCCGTGCCTGCCGGACGAGCGGGCTGACGTGGCGCGGGCGGATTTCGTGCCGGTGATCTCCTGCGCGGATGAGGCCCGGCATTTCGACCGCCTGGCAGCGGCTGACGGTCGGCGAGTCCGGGTCCACCTCAAATTCGACACGGGAATGGGGCGAATCGGAATCTGGCACGAGGACGCGCTGGCCGTCTCGGGGGAGGTCGCCAAGTTGGACAACCTGGAGGTGCACAGCTTCTCGACGCACCTGCCGTCGTCGGACGATGACGCGGAGTTCACTCGTGAAGAGCTGGCGGGCTTCCGGCGGTTGGTCGGGCGAGTTCGGTCGGTTTTTCCCACGGCGCGGGTGCACGCTTTGAACAGCGCCGGTGTGCTCGGTTT
This sequence comes from uncultured Verrucomicrobiae bacterium, assembly GCA_963719495.1. Taxonomy (GTDB): domain Bacteria; phylum Verrucomicrobiota; class Verrucomicrobiia; order Chthoniobacterales; family JAATET01; genus CAVVKW01. The sequence goes on along the minus strand of CAVRCI010000006.1, from coordinate 112,122 downwards.
CGCCAACGATGCCTACGACTTGGTGCGGACGGGTCTCATGCTCTACGGAAGCTCCCCGATGCCGGCTCACCAGGCATCGCTGCGTCCAGTGCTGACTTGGAAATCGCGCGTTGGCTTGATTCGTGACGTCCCGGCGGGCCGGACGGTCAGCTACGGCCGGACGTTCGTCACGCCGAGGCCGATGCGACTCGCGACGGTGGCGGTCGGATACGCCGATGGGTATCCGAGGCGGGCTTCGAATACCGAAGCGCGGGTTCTCGTCGACGGCGAGAGGTGTCCGGTCGTGGGACGCATTACGATGGATCAGATCGTCGTGGCTTCGGAAACGGCGGAGGTCGATTCCGAGGTCGTGCTGATCGGGCGGCAGAATGATCAGGAGATTCTCGCCGCGGATCTGGCGGGTTGGGCCGACACGATCGCTTGGGACATCTTCACCGGGATCGGCGGGCGCACGGTGCGTCGGGCCGACTCGAGCCACTGAGACCGCATGATTTTTCCACTCCAACGATCCTGAAGATCGCTTTTCAAGCCTATTACCCCCGGCCAATCGAGCTGATCGGCTCACCGATCGAAATAAAATACCCGCCCCGCTCGCCCGACCAGGCCGAAATGGCCAGCGTTTACGGCGAGTGGTTTCCGCCGACGGCTATGGTTTTTGGCGGGGTTGCCGCCGTCCTTTATCAGATCGTGAATTCGGTCTGAGACGGAGGCGGGCCGGTTACCAGCCGGAGATTGGTTGCTCGGTGGCGAGATCGACGCCGAGCAGTGCGCCTTCGTCTTTGACGTGGCGGTTTTGCAGCACCTTTGCGGCGGGAAGGTTGTGGGCGGGCGGGAGCTTGGCGAGCAGCGAAGGAACGGATCGATCACCATCGCGCTCGGCGACGAGGCGGTAGAAGCGCCGGATGGGCACGATCGCGAAACCGCGCTCCCCGGAGAATTCACCGAGGAAATTCGCGTTGGGCCGGTCTTCGACGATCCGGTTGTTCTCGATCCGGGTCGGTTCGCGATCGGTGAAGATCTCCGGCAGGAAGTCGAGCCGATCGGAGCCATGGATCCTGATCGTAGCCTCCTGACCGGCGTAATCGATCTGAGCCTGCCTGGCGTTCACGATTCGGACGGCCCGGATGATGGGTTGAGCAGGCTTGGTGACCATGAACGTGAGGGGTTGGCTCCATCCGCTCCAGACGCCGTCACGACGGATCCTGGCTCGGAAGTAGTGCTTCCGGCCGGGCGTGAGGAAGGTGTGGTCGAGGGGAGAGGTGATCCGCACCCGGGACGTGAAATCGGTCAGAGTGTCGAAATTGGGCGGGACGATCTCGAAGTCGCTGTCGTCGGAAATCTGCCACCAAAGCCGGTCGGCGGGACCTTCGACGGCGAACCCGGGTATTCCGTCTTCGAAGACGGCATCGGCCAGAATCGTGGGTGGGAGCACCGGGACGAGCTTCTCCGCCGCGGAATCGAGGTCGAACGTGACGCGCAGCCGACCGGGGCCGGTGAGGGTCAGCCGGTTGTCGCCGGATCGGAGGGCGGGAATGAAATCGGCCGCGACCTGGCAGGTTAGAACCGCCCGGACACCTTCGGGGAGGTCGACGTCGAAAATTGGCGGTTCCCCGGGCACCGCGACGGAGTGGTCGCCGGAATCCGACCGAATTGCGAGGATCGGCAAAGGCGATCGAATCGCGATTCCGGCGGCGCGACGGGCTGCCAGGTCGACGGTGAACGTCGCGACGCGCGACCGGCCGACCAGCGTTGCGTTCGTTGCGAGATTTGCGGTGGCGGCGATCACGGACTGGGGTGAACGAGTCGGATCGAATTCCAGACGCTCACCGGGCAGGAGGGTCCAATCGGTGGGAGCGGGATCACCTTTCGCGCGATAGATCTTCTGTTCGCCGGGATCGACGAATTCGAAGCGGGAGGAATTCTGCCAAGCCGTCGCCGCCGACCACCTGGCTTGGCGCCCGTAAACGCGGGTGCGCAGGACGAGAAATGGGTCGGCCAGAATGTCGGCTTCGGAGGCTGGGGTGGCGTTGTCCAACTGGAGATAAAAGGCGTTCTGGTCGCCGTCGAAGAGCGTCCATCGGTCGCCAAACCGATATTCCGCGACCGAGTGGCCGTTCATTTCGGCGAATCGCGTGTCGATGCCCCGGGTGGCGAGGAGGCGTCCGAGGGAACGGGTATCGTCGCCGCAAAACGTGGCCCCAATGGAGCGAAGGACTTCGACGGGGTGGCGGTTGGCGTCGAGGTCGGTGGTGCCGTGGACGCGCTGGCGGGTCCACGCATTGTAGAGGGTGATCGGAGAAAACGGGTCACCCAGACCAAGGTATTCGAACGGATCGATGAGGGTGAGGTGGGGGCGGCCGTCGATCCGGAGAACGGGGTTTTCCATCGCCCGATCGCCGACGTTTTCGAGCGTCACCCGCGTGATGACGTGATGGGCGGCTGGCTCTGCCGGGAAATAGCCGGATGGATTCGCCAGCTGCGAGTCGTCGACGTCGAAGGGGAGGGTGAGCGTCGCGGGAGACGAGGATCCGACCTCGGTCGCGAGCGTGGGCGGAGATTCCGCGGGCGCGGGCACGACCGGGAGGCTGGCGATACCAAGGCAGACTCCGAGCCATCGCCGGGCGGTCATCGCTAGCGGGTCGGCGGATTGTAGAAGCTGATGGCGGTGACGAGGTCGACGGCGCGCTGGAGGACGGAGTCCCATTTGTCCTGTCGGGTCTGGTTGGCGAGGTTGGGGTCGATCTCGGGGTTCGTGTTGGCGACGAGGGCGGCTTCGTTGAGGTGAGGCCGCTCGTTTTCGAAGATGAATTGGCTGACGCCCTGTTCGCGGCTGAGGGCGAAAATTTCGGCCTGGGCCCGGGCTGGCAGGGAGGCGGCGATGTCGGGGCTGACGCCGCCGGGAAAAATCGGGCCGGTCTCGGGGAGGACGACCTGGGCGATGGCGACGCGGAGGATCTTGCCGTCTCCGAGGGAAACGTTCGAGAATTCGACGGCTTCTCCGGCGGTGGTCTCGCCGACGATCATGGCGTGGGCGTTGAGGCGAAGCGTGGCGGCGAGGGCCTCGGCGGCTCCGGCGGTGTCGCGGTCGGTGAGAACGACGAGGACACCTTCGAAGGCGGGGGCCTGGTTGGAAGTGAGGATGCGCTCCTGCTTGACGCTGGGCTTCTGGATCGAGAAGAGAATCCTGCCCTTGGGAGCAAAACGGCGGGCGAAGTCGGCGGCGGTGTCGAAATCGCCGGAGGGGGCGGTGTCGCGAAGGTCGAGAATCACGGCGTCGAGCTTCTTGCCGACGAAATTTTCGAGGGCGGAATCCATCTGCGCGAGTGATGCCTTGTCGAGGCCGCCGAGGCGGAGGTAGCCGATGCGGGAGTCGAGGATCTCGGCGAGAAAATCGCCGGGGAGGAACTCGCGGTTGGCGTCGTCTTCGGTTGTCACGCTGGCGCCCGGGGCCAGGCGGCGGACGAGGCCTTCGAGGGTCGCCCGGCGGATGGATTTATCCACCGTCTTGGACGGATCCAGGAAATCGGAGGTGAGGGCGGAAATGGCTTGTTCGGTCTGGGATTCGCTGAGGCCGTCGACCATCTCGCGCAGCGGCGGCGGGGGTGGAACGGGCGTGGGCGCTGGGGTCGGCTCAGGTGTCGGCGTCGGCGTGGCGTCGACGGGGATCGCCGGGGCCACGGGGACGGGTTGCGCCGGGCGGACGTCCTGGGCGTGGAGGGCGGCGGTGGCGCCGAGGAGGGGCCAGAGGCGGAGCAGGGCTTTCGTTTTCAAAGAAAGCCAATGTCGTTACGGCGGTGCACTTTATCAAAGCGAATCTGGTCCGCGGCGGCGTAGGCGGCGTTGCGCGCCGCGGCGAGGTCGGCACCCGTGGCGGTAACGCCGAGGACGCGGCCGCCGGCGGTGATGGTGGTGCCGTCCACGGAGGCGGTGCCGGCTTGGAAGACGGTTACGTCCGGGAGCGCGCTGGCTTCGTCGAGGCCGAAGAGAGGTTTGCCCGTCTCGTAGGAACCGGGGTAGCCGCCGGATGCGAGGACGACGCAGACGGCGCTGCGGTCGCTCCACTGGGGGGTTTGGTCGGCGAGCGTGCCGACGGTGCAGGCTTCGAGTAGATCGAGGAGGTCGCTGTCGAGGCGGCGAACGAGGACCTGGGTCTCGGGGTCACCGAAGCGGCAATTGAATTCCAGCACCTTCGGACCGTCGGCGGTGAGCATGAGGCCGGGGAAAAGCGTGCCCCGGAAGTCGATACCGTCGGCCTGGAGTCCGGCGAGGATGCGGTCGAGGATTTGCTCGCGGACCAGCGCTTCGAGCTCGGGGGTGAGGGCTTGGGAGGGTGAAACGGTGCCCATGCCGCCGGTGTTCGGGCCGAGGCCGCCGTCGTGGGCCTGCTTGTGGTCACGGCAATCGGGGAGGAGCGAGTAGGTCGATCCGTCGAAGAGCGCGTGGATCGAGCACTCGGTGCCGTCGAGGAATTCCTCGATAATGACGCGGCGTCCGGCGTCGCCGAATTGCCCGGCGTCCATGGCGCGGTAGAGCGCGTGGCCGGCTTCGGAGGGATTTTCGGCGATGACGACGCCTTTGCCGAGCGCGAGGCCGTCGGCCTTGATGACGAGCGGGTAGCGCGCCGTTCGGCAGTGGAGGTGGGCTTCGCCGCTGTCGGTGAATTCGTGCCCGTCGGCCGTCGGGATGCCGTGACGGCGCATGAAATCTTTTGCAAATGCCTTGGACGATTCGAGCCGGGCGGCGGCGGCGGTGGGCCCGAAGGCGGGGATGCCGGCGGCGGTGAGGTCGTCGGCGAGGCCCGCGGCCAGGGCGTCGTCGGGTCCGATCACGACGAGGCCGGCGGAGTGCTCGCGGGCGGCGGCGACGATCGCGGCGTTGTCGCCGGCGGGGATCGGGAGATTCGTGCCGTGGAGGGCGGTGCCGGAGTTGCCGGGAGCGGTGAAGATTTTTTCGACCCGGGGAGATTGGGCGAGCTTCCAAGCGAGGGCGTGTTCGCGGCCACCGGAGCCGACGATGAGGATGTTCATGAGATTGGGGAAATCAGGGAGCTTGGAAGAGGAGGACCGTCTGCTGGGCGGGCAGGGCCTCGCGCGAGAGGAGGGCGGCGTTGCCGTTGAGGGGATAGCGGGAAGTGAATCCCATGGCGTAGGAGCGCACGGCCGGGGAGCTTCCCATCGGAATGATCACGCGCGGCCGCAGGCGGGTGACGATGTCGGCCCGCTCCGTGGAGGAGAGCTGGGTGCCGCTGACCGGGAGGAAGAGCACGTCGACGGCTCCGATCTTCGAGGCGTCGGCCTTCGAGAGGGCGCGGTCGATTTCGCCGAGGAAACAGAATTTGAGGCCGTCCATCGACCAACGGTAGACGACGTTCATGCCGGAAATTTCCGAAACGTCGGGATTCGTGAAAACCGGGACGCCCAGAATGCGGATGCCGGCGGAGGTGTTCGTGCCCATGCCGACGCTGCCCCGGTAGATGCTGGGAGTGTTCGTGACGAGATCGATGTTGTTCACGTCGCTCTCTTCGTTGGTGACGAGCAGGATCTCGGGGGCAAGGCCTTCGGGAACGGAGAAGCTGGTCGTGCCGGCCGAAAAGGGGTTCGTGAGAATGCTGATCTTGAAGGCGGATTGAATCCGGAAGCACTGGTAGCCATACCAATCGACGCGGATCATCCGCTGCGCGGTCTCGGCGGGTTGCCCGCCTCCCCGGTAGAAAAGACTGCCGATGCGATTGGGAAGCCCGCAGCCGGAGAGAAGCACGGCGAGGGCGATAAGGACGAAGCTGCGAAACATGGGACGTTCGGAATAAGGGAAAGCCGGGGGCTTATCAAGCGGGGTTCGCGGGGGTGACGCCACCGCGTTGAGCTTCGAGCCATTTCCACGCGGCTTGGAGCGTGGCGGCGAGCGTGGCGGTCTCGCGGTGGAGGTGCTGGGCTTGAAATTCGCTCGAGTCGACGACCCAGCGGTCGTGGTAAATTTCCCGCGACCGGTCGCGGGTGAGGCTGGGCGTGGAGCGGCGGAGCGGCGGAATGGCGTCGACCACTCTGGCGAGGAGCCGCACGGCTGGATGGGGCAGGGGAAGGATGCGGGCGCGATTCCCGACGACGGAGCAAGCCGTGGTCATGAGATCGAGATCAGTGATGACATCCCGGGCCGCGGCGTTGATGGGGCGACCGGAAATCGCCGACCAATCGTCGGAGCGAAGCGCCGAGAGGATCGCGCGGTCGAGGTCGTCGACGGCGATCCAACTGTAAGTCTTCGGGCGGCGACCCGGCTTGATCTGGAAGGGCGCGCGGGCGATTCCGAAGATCGGAACCGTGGCGGTGTCGCGTGGACCAAGGATCATCGGTGGGCGCCAGATGGCGGTATTGGGTCGGGCGGCGAGGAGCCGCCGCTCCATCTCGAGTTTGGATTTGCCGTAGAACGTGATCGGAGCATCCGCGTCGGCGGACGATCTAGCGGATTGCCCCAGCGGCGTCGGCCCGCCCGCGCTCTGGCTCGAGAGAACGAGGAGGCGGGTTGCGCGCGGCAGAGCGGCGGCGAGCGCGAGGGTCGCGTCGACGTTGGCGGCGAAGTAGCTGGCCCGGTCGCGGGCGAAGCTGACCCCGGCCGCGTGGACGGCCTGGTCGACGGGACCGATGGAATCGAAATCGCTCCAGCGGGTGACGCGGAGACGGGGTGAGGGTTCGATCCCCTCCGCCGCGAGTTGGGCGCGGAGCTTCGGCTCGTCGCGGACGCTGACGATGATCTCGTCGTAGTCCGACGAGGCCAGCGCGGTGAGCAGGAGATTGCGACCGACGAAGCCGGTCGCGCCGGTGATGAGCAGCTTCAAAGCGGTCGTCGGTAGAGGTGGTAGGTCTTGTTGCGGACGCCGCCCATGAGGTCGATCACGCGGATGACCTCTTCGTTGTTGGACTCGACCCAGGAGCATTCCGCCCGATCCGCCTTTTTCCGGGTCCGCCGGACCATGTCGGCGCAGAGGAGCGCGGCGAGGCCACGGTCGCGGTGCGCGGGGTCGATCCCGAGGATGACCTGGCGGACGGAGCGCATTGGCTTCGTTTTCAAATGCCAGAGGATCGCCGGGAGGCGCAGCCAGCGGGGGACCGAGCGGACGCGGCGGAGGATTTCGTGGAAATTTGGCAGCGTGAGCATGAATCCGACCGGGACGCCGTCGAGCTCCGCGAAGATGAGAAGGTCGGGATCGGCGAAGGCCTTGAGGTCGTCCGCGGAGGCGAGGAGATCCTCGAGGGCAATCGGATAGAAGCCGCTGTTGCGGTCGAGGGTGACGTTGTAGAGGCGGTGGGTGAGGGTGAGCTCTTCGTCGAGCCGCGCCAGGTCGAATGATCGGATCGTGAGGTTTTTCGAGCGTTCGCGGAGGCGGTCGGCCACGCGGGTGACGCGGGCGGGAAGGCCTTGGTGAAGGTCGAGCCCGTAAGCGTAAAGCGTGCGGTCGGCGACGAAGCCCGTCCCCTCGAGGAGGGCGGCGTAGTAGGCCGGATTCCACGGCATCGCGACAGCCGCCGGCAGGTCGTTGCCTTCGACGAGCAGCCCGCAATCGTCGTGGATGCTGGGATTGTAGGGGCCGAGGATCTCGTTGCAGCCGAGCGAGCGAAGGGTGTCGGCGGCGGCTGCGACGAGCGCGGCCGCGGTCGACGGGTCGTTTTCGCAAGCGAAGAAGCCGAAGAACCCAGCGCGGTCGCCGTGAAATTCGTTGTGAGATCGATTGAGAATTGCGGCGATGCGGCCGACGGGTTCGCCATTTCGAAGGGCCAGAAACGCGAAAATCCGACCGTGGAGCGCGAACGGCGACCTGGCCGAGATGAACTTGGCGACGCTACCCGGGAAGGGCGGCGTGAATGCCGGCTCGGTTCCGTGAAGTCGCTCCGGCAGCGTTTCGAATGTCTTCCGATCCCTCGGTGTCTTGCAGGCTGAAATCGAAAACATTCCGGCGTCGTCCAGGTTCTGAATAAGCGGGGTCGTCGAAGGTGCCAAGCTCGCGCGCCAGCTTGCCGAAAATTTCGAGCACGTGATCGAGATCCTCTTCGGTGTGCGACGCCATGAAGCTCGTGCGCACGATGGCCTCGCCGTAACGCACCGCCGGGTAGATCGCGGGTGTGGCGAAGACGCCTTCTTCGTAAAGGCGCTGGGTGAATTGAAACGCTCGGGCCTCGCTGCCGATCAGGATCGGGATGATGGGCGTCTGCGTCGTGCCGATCTTGAAGCCGAGGTTGGTGAACCCCCCGTGCATCTTACGCGTGTTGCGCCAGAGGGCGTCGATGCGCTCGGGTTCCGCCTGCATGAGCTCCAGCGCCTTGCTGACGCCGCCGACGATGGATGGCGCGAGTGAGGCGGTGAAAATAAAACACCGGGCTTTGTGCCGGAGGTATTCGATCACTTCGCATGATCCGCCGACGAAGCCACCCATCGAGCCAAGGGATTTGGAAAATGTGCCCATCACGAGATCGACCTCGTCGTTGAGCCCGAAGTGGTGGACGGAACCGCGACCGGCCGGCCCGAGCACGCCGAGCGCGTGGGCTTCATCCACGTAGGTGAAGGAGCCGAATTCCTTGGCGGTTTCGATGATCGGTGGCAGATCGGCGATGTCGCCCGACATGCTGAAAACGCCATCGAGCACCATGAGCTTGCCGGATTCCGGCGGGAGGCGCTTGAGCCGGTTGCGGAGTGACTCCGCGGAGTTGTGCCGAAAGGGGACCAGCTTCGCCGGAGCGAAGAGGCAACCGTCGATGATGGACGCGTGATTCTCGCGGTCGCAGAGGATGGAATCCCCGTCCTCCGTGAGCGTGGCCAGCGCTCCCTGGTTGGCGAAGAATCCGGTGGAAAAAAGCAGGACCGATTCGCGCTCGAGGAAGTCGGCGAGTTGCCCCTCGAGTTGCTCGTGAAGCGCGATGTTCCCGTTGAGAAGACGAGAGCCGGTGCAGCCGGCGCCGAATTTTTTGAGCGCGTCACAGGATGCCTCGGCAACCCGTGGATCCTGAGCCAGCCCGAGGTAGTTGTTCGAGCCGATCATGATCTTGCGTTCACCGTCGCAGATCACGTGGTTGCCGATCGTCTCGTCGATGCGCCGGAAGTAGGGGTAGAAACCCTGAGCACGAGCGTCGGCGGAGTCACGATACTCCCGACATTTCTGGGTTAAATCCTTGGCGACGTGCGGCATGACTCGGAATGACGGTGGGCGCGTGGAGACCGTCTGGCAAGGATTACGAACGAAAAGGTCGGCGGGGTTCAACCAAAAACGGGGGGTGATGGGAGTTCGCGCTGTCCGCATGCACTCCGCCAAATAGCCCCGCGGCTCAGCCGCGACATCGTCCAGGGAGGTAGGGCGTCCACGCCGCCGGGCGCCCACTCTTGGTGACCCGTTGGAGTCGTTCGTCGGTGGATCGCCGAGAGTTCTCGAGATTGACCGATGGACGGGGGTTCGGTTTGGATTGCTGCCCGTCGCGAAAGGGCGACGGAACCCGGCGGCGCGGCTTCCCTACCTTGGTTTGGAACTGCTTCGCAGTTGGTGCGCTTCGCGCGGTCGAAGCGCTGGTTCGAACCCGGTCGCTTTTGTCAAAAAATCGGGGCGACAGGATTGCCTTCGCAGAGCCGAAGGCGGCGCGCGGTGCTGCTTCGCAGTCTTTTTAGTGGCGCGCTTTGCGCGGTGGCGCTCGAACCCAGGTTCGAACCTGGTCGCTTTTGTCAAAAAATCGGGGCGACAGGATTCGAACCTGCGACCTCATGGTCCCAAACCACGCGCTCTACCAAGCTGAGCCACGCCCCGTTTTTACTAGCGACCGCAGAAGGTGGTCGACGATCGCCCGGATTGCAACGTCAAATTGCCTACTGGACGTCGCGGATGTGGATCGAATCGTAGCGGTCATCCCCGGCGAGGATGTCGCTGATGACAACGAGGCGGTAGCCGCTGGCAACGAGGCCGCGATCCTTGAGGATTTTCTCGGCTTTGGCGACCGTGGCTTCGGGGCGCTCTTCGAATTCCATCTGGATCGCTTCGGTGGCCCAGTTCATCGCCAGGGAGCGGACGACTTCCTGCTTCGGCGCAAAGGCGTAAATGGCGGCGCGCTCCGGACGGAGGTGGCTGACGTAATTGGCCATCTCGCCGCGGCGGGTGAAGACGACGATCGTGGCGTGCTCGAAGGAGTTCGCGAGGACGATGGCGGATTTGACCAATTTCTGACGGTGGTCCGTGATGACGGCTTCGGTGGCGTAGTTCGCTCCACCGCTGCGCTCGATGCGCTTGGCGACGCGGTCGAGGACCTCGACGCAGGCCTTCGGGTATTTGCCCATGGCGGTCTCGCCGCTCAGCATGATGGCGTCGGCTTGCTCGAAGACGGCGTTGGCGACGTCGGTGACCTCGGCCCGGGTCGGGAGCGGGTTTTCGATCATCGACTCGAGCATGTGCGTGGCGACGATGACGGGGGTGCCGACCTCGAGGCATCCCTTGACGATGCGGCGCTGGATGATGGGGAGCTCCTCCATCGGGCATTCGACGCCGAGGTCGCCACGGGCGACCATGATGACGTCGGCGGCGAGGATGATCTCGTCGATGACTTTGACGGCGTGCTGGTCTTCGATTTTCGCCACGGTGCGGGCTTTGCAGCCGGCTTCGTCGAGCACGCGTCGAAGCTCCAGGATGTCGGCGGCTTCGCGGCAGAAGCTGAGAGCGACGAAATCGACGCCGATCTCGACGCCGAGCTCGATGTCCTTGAGGTCCTTCTCGGTGAGTGGTGGGAGATTCACCTTCACGCCGGGCAGGTTGATGTGACGGCGGGAGCCGAGCGTACCTTTCGTGAGGACCTCGCAGCGCATGCGGGCGTCTTCCTTGCCGAGGACCTTGAGGTGGATGACGCCGTTGTCGACGAGGACGGTGTCGCCGACGTTGATGTCGTTGATGAGGCCGTCGTAGTTCACGTCGACGGAGTAGTTCTCCTCGGAGCGGGCGCCGCGGACGGTGAACTCGAGAATGTCGCCGACCTTGAGGTCGAGCTTCGAGTCGATGTCGCCGGTCCGGATGGCCGGGCCCTGGGTATCGAGCAGGATGCCGGTGTTCGTGCCGAGGTCGGCGGAGACTTCCCGGATGGTTTTGGCGACCTGGCGGACCCAGTCGTGGGGGGCGTGGCTCATGTTGAGCCGGAAAATGTTGGCGCCGGTTTCGATGAGGGTTCGCACCATTTCAGGCGAAGTCGAAGCGGGTCCCAGGGTGGCGATGATCTTGGTCTTACGTAGCATTGCGGGAAGAAAAGGCGGTGAAGGCGTGTTTTGCAAGTGTGGAGGGGAGCGCGGGCTTCCAGCCCGCTGATTCGAGCTTCCAGCTCGAATCTTCGTGGTGATTCCGCGAAGCGGCTGGTTGCTGGGAATGCGGCTTCGCCGGTTGGGTTGGAGGCGGCGACCTGGAAGGTCGCCGCTGCGACCAGGATGGTCGCGCTCCCCCCGGCGGGCTATGCCCGCCTACGCGCGTTTGCCGCGGGTGAGCCAGAGGGAGGCCAGGAAGAGCAGGAGGAGGAGGGTGCCGAGGGCGGCGCCGAAGGGTTGGTTGCCGGCGGAGGTGAATTGTTTGTGGATGGTCTCGCCGATGGTTGGGTTCGTGCCGCCGCCCATGAGGGTGGTGATGGCGAACATGGCGATGGAGGGGACGAAGACGAGGAGCGTGCCGGCGACGATGCCGGGTCGGGTGAGCGGGATGATGACCTTCGAAAAGGCGCGGACGGGTCCGGCACCGAGGTCGTAGGCGGCCTCGATCATCGCGCCGTCGAGTCGCTCGACGCTGGTGTAGATCGGGAGGATCATGAACGGGAGGTAGCTGTAGACGAGGCCGAGCACCATGGCGAACGGGGTGTACATGAACCCGATGGGCGCGCTGGTGATGCCGGCGGCCTGCAGGGTGGCGTTGAGCAGACCTTCGCTGCTGAGAATGGAGATCCACGCGTAGGTGCGGATCAGGAAGCTGGTCCAGAACGGGACCATGACGAGCGTCATCAGGAGATTCCGAAAGCGCTCGGGGGCGCGGCCGATGAAGTAGGCGGCGGGGTAGCCGACGGCCATGCAGATGACGGTCGTGAGAAAGGCATACCAGATCGAGACGAGGAGGATCCGCAGCCAGATCCAGTCGAAGGCGCGGGCGTAGTTTTCCCAACTGAATTCGAAGACGATCCGACCGAGGCCGTCCCGCTGCATGAAGCTGTAGAGGACGAGCATCCCGGTCGGGACGATGACGAAGAGGAGGAGCCACAGAAAAAGTGGCGCCATGAAAAGCCAAGCCCCCAAGCCCGGCCGTCGCTCGAAGGCGGGGCTGGGATTGGGGGCGGCTGGAGCGATGGCGGCCATTTTTGGAGTTTCGAATTTCGATTCTCGATTTTCGAGGGCCGCCGCCGTTGGGCGGGTTACTGCACCTTGACGGTGGTGACCATCTCGTCGACGGCCGAGGCCTGGGTGCCGATGTCTTCGAAGGTTTCCATGCGGGCGAGTTCTTCCTCGGTCGGGAAGGCGGCCGCGTTGCCGAGCTGCTCGGGCGACATTTCCTTCCGCGCGGCGGCGTTCGGGTTGAGGTAGGGGAATTCCTCGCTGACCATGAGGCTGATCGCCGGGCGCAGGATGAAGTTCATGAACAGCTCCGCGTTCTTGGGATGTTTCGCGGTCTTGGGGATCGCGAGGCTGTCGACGAAGAGGTGGGCACCTTCGGCTGGGAGCGTCCACTTGAACTTGTCCGGGGCCTCGTTGAGGAGGATGGCGCCTTCGCCGCTCCAAACGATCCCGACGGCGACGTCGCCGTTGAGGAGCGCGGTCTTCGGGCTGTCCGAATCGTAGACTTTCACCATGGGGAGCCATTTCTCGAGGACGGTCTTGGCCTTGGCGAGGTTCTCGTCGGTGACTTCGTTGACGGGAATGTCGAGGGATTCGAGCGCCCAGCTGGTGATCTCGCGGGCGTCGTCGAGGACGACGATCTTGCCGGCGTATTTTTCCTGGAAGACGTCGTCGTAGCTTTCGACCGGGTCGGTCACCATCTCGGTGTTCACGACGATGCCGACGGTGCCGGCCATCCACGGGATGGAGTATTTGTTACCCGGATCGAAGGGCAGGCTGGTGAACTCGGGGGCGATGTTCTTCGCGTTCGGGACGGCGTCCTTGTCGATGGGTCGCAGCAGGTCGGCCTTGATGAGCGCCTCGACGGTGTATTCGCTCGGTTGGATGAGATCGTATTGACCGCCCGAAGCGAGGAGCTTGGCGAGCATCTCTTCGTTGGAGGCGTAGTTCTCGACGTTGACCTTGATGCCGGTCTGGTTGGAGAACTTGTCGATGACGGCCTGCGGGACGTATTCGGACCAGACGAAGAGGTTGAGAACCTTTTCTTCGCCGGTGTCGTGTTCGCTCTTCGGCGTCGCCTCGGGCGTGGCTTCGGCGGATTCAGCGGCGGGAGCTTCCGCGGGCGTCGCGGATTCCACCGGCCCGGATTCGGGAACTGGGTTCGTGGGTTCGGCGGGTTTGTCGCAGCCGGTGAGGGCGAACGAACCAGCGACGAGCGCGGTGAGGGCAAGGAGTTTGGATGTTTTTTTCATGTTTTGCTTCTGCTTCGGGTGAGTTGACTAAATAGGACGACCACTATGGTGACCAGAATGAAGATCGCACTGAGGGCATTGAGTTGGGGATTGAGGCCCTTCTTCGCGAGGCCGTAGATTTTGAGTGGCAGCGTTTGCGAGCCGACGCCGGAGGTGAAGAGCGACACGATGTATTCGTCGAAGGACAGCGTGAACGACATGAGCGCGCCGGCGAGGATGGCGGGCATGAGGTAGGGGACGATGACTTTGATGAACGCCTGGATCGGGGTGGCTCCGAGATCCATGGCGGCTTCTTCGAGGAAGGGATCGATGCCTTCGAGGCGGGCCTGCACGCCGACGAGCACGAACGGAAAACAGAACGTCGTGTGGGCGATGATGAGCGTGAGGTAGCCGCGGTCGATGTGGAGATTGACGAAGAGAATGAGCAGGCTCACGCCCATGAGGACCTCCGGCATCACCATCGGAATGAAGATGAGCAGATTGAGCGCGTTGCGAAATGGAAAGCGGTAGCGGAACATCAGCCAGGCTCCGATGGTGCCAAGCGCGGTGGCCAGGAAGGTCGTCGCCGTGGCCACGATCATGCTGTTCTTGAAGGCCTTGAGGAGAACGGCGTTGTCGAGGAGCGCGGCATACCAGTGGGTGGTGAAGCCGGTCCAGCGGATGTTCAAACGCGATTCGTTGAACGAAAAGACGATCAGGAGAACGATCGGAACGTAGAGGAAGAGGAAGACGAGGCCGGTCCATCCACCGAGGAGCCAAGTCTGGACCTGCGGGCCGGTGGGCTTTCGCCACCGGACCGTTGCGCTACGAACCTCCGCCGCCGCTTCCGCCATCGGGGTGGATCGTAGTCTGGTGGAAGAGGGGACGTCTAGCGGGAATGCTTCGGGCTGGTGCGATCTCGAGTCGGTCAAAGCGGCGAGGGTCCCGGAGGTTCCAACCTGTCATCTTGAGCGATGCGAAAGATCTTTGGTTTCCACTCTCTCACCGTCTTTGATCGAAGGGGTGTTCGACGAAAGGGCACGCATCCGATGAGAAGCCAGAGATGTTTCGCTTTCGCTCAACACGACAAGCGGGGTTCCTGGATGGGGATTGCTGGCGCAATCCCTTTCGCCGACTCGAAGCCTCCTGAGCAAGCGACACAATGGGTGCGTCGCTTCCCTGTGGAATCAACTTCCTACTCGCCGTAGCTGCCTTCGACTCGCTCGGCGACGTCGCGGTAGCCGTAGTCGACCTCGTAGATCGACTTCATGCACTCGATGGATTTCTCCAGATTGCCCATCTTTTCGTAGAGGAGGCCGAGGTTGTAGGTGATGTCCTTCTTGGTCGCGTCCATCGCGATCAGCTCGCTGGCGGCGTCCTCGAGGGTCTTGACGGCGAGGTCGAGCATGTTGCGCTCGACGAAGCACTGACCGAGAAGGTTCATCGCGCGGAGGCGGACGTTGGGATTCTGCCGGGCCTTCTGCAGCTCCGGGACGGCTTCCTTGTACTGGCCGGCCTTCACGAGGATCTCGGCCAGCTCGAAGCGGAACATCAGGTCGGTCGGGTTCCGCTCGACGCGCTTGCGGGCCTCGTCGAGGGACATCTCGGCGCGCTGGCGTTTGATGTCTTCGAGCTCCTCCTGGTAGCGGGAAAGTTCCTCGCTCTCGGGATTCTCGGCGATGAAGGTCTCGTATTCCGCGATGCTGCCGTCGAGCTGCTTGACGCGCAGGTCGGACGCTTTGCGGACGAAATTCGCGTCCGTGTTGTTGGTGAGCTCGGCGGCGTAGGTGAACCACGCGACGGCGTTCTCGAGGTCGCCCTTCTGCTCGTAGAGCTCGGCGATCTTGCGGGTCGTGTCGACGCTCTTGGGATCTTCCTCGTATTTCTGGCCCAGCTCGGCGAGCTGCTGCTCGATCATTTCGTCACTGCGAACGACGCGGCCCTTTTGCTCCAACGAGGTGGCGGCTTCCTTGTCCTTGATGAGGTCGCGGTAGGTGGCGTCCTTGTTTTCCCAGCCGCCGCTCTTCATGGAATTCCGCGCGGCGGCGTCCTTGCCGCCCTTCACGGCGACGAGGTCGGCCGGATTGATGGTGGTGATTTTGTTGTAAACTTCGACCGCCTTGTCGGCCTGATCGTGCTGGACGTAGTGGCGGGCCAGTTCGTGCATGGCCTTGGTGTCTTTCGGGTTGCCGTCGACGATGGTCTCGAGCGCGAAGGCGGCGATTTCCGGCATCTCGGCGGCGAGGGCGGCTTCGCGGAGCGTCTGATTCGCGGAGGCGTTGTGCGGATCTTCTCCGAGGACGGCCTCGATCGCCGCGATGGCTTCGAGCGGGTTTTTTTTGATGAGGCTCTTGGCCTTCGAGGCTCCGCTGCTGCCCAGGCTGAACATCGATTTCTTGGTCGTGGCGGCTTTGCGGATCGCGGCCTTGCGGGCGAGAATGCGGCCGGGGAGGAAATCGGGTTCCTGCTTGAGCAGACTCTGGAGGAGCTGAACCACGTAGCCGTAGTTCTTGAGTTCCATGGCGCTCACGGCTTTCAGCCAGGTCGGGCGGTGCGATTCGGGGAGGTCTTTTTCGGTCTTCACGTTCTTTGAGGTGAGGTTGCCGGAATCGGCGTTTGGAAGCAATTTCGAACTCGGGCGGCGTCCAGCTTTACGAACCGGATTCCAAGCTAGCGACGAGGGATTCGAAATTGCGCCCCAGTGCGGCCGCGTAATCGGTCGTCCCGTTGTCGTAGAGCACGACGAAGAGAAACGTCAGAATCACGAGTAGAAGAAACTTGAGCAGGAGCTGGACGATCATGATCGGTCGAGAAGTCGCGGATGAATCGAAAAGCCGGCCCGCAGCGAGCCGCCCGCCGCAATGCGTTGGATGCCGATCTTGTCCTCGAAAGGTCGTTGCGGTCGGCTGTCGGGCAATCCCCAGCAAGGTTCGATGCAAATGAAGGGGCCGAGGTCGCTCCAGATCGTGACGTAGGGGCAGCCGGCGAAATCGCAAACGACCTCGCGTCCCGCCCGTTCGTCGCGGAGCGTGAACCGCGGGTCGGGCACCTCGTCGAGTCCCAGCAGGAACGAGCCCGGCAGGTCGTCCTTGGCGAGCGGCATCAGCCCACCACCGTAGGGGATGCGCTCCGTGTGGCCATCGAGGAAATTATCGGGCGCGCGGTGGCGAACGAAGGTCCCCGCCGGAAAAATGACGTCCGCGTCGAGCACGGACGTGACCGCAAACCCCGGGTGCAGCCCGAAGCTCACGTGGGCCTCGGTCGCGGGTTCTTCGTTGCGAAATTCGAATTCCACCCGCAGCGCCTCACCGTCGAGCCGGTAGGTCAGATCGAGCGCCACCCGCAGAGGATAAGCGGCTGGCGGCACGTCCGCGGCGGCCACGTGGTAGGTGAGCGAGCCGCGCCCGGCGTCGAAGGTCGGCTCGGCGAACGCAAAGCTGCGGAGAAAACCGTGATTCCCGCCCGTGATGACCGCGTCGCGATACGTCGACCGCTCCTCGACCAGCCGGTGGAGGTAGTAGCCCATCACCGTCGCGTGATTCGCCCACCCGTCCGCCGGTTTCCCGGTCTCGCCGTCGCGATGGAGGAATCCCACCCACGACCCATCGGCGGCGCGGCGTGCCAGGCTGATCGGTTCCGCCCCGGTGCGGGCGACGACGAGGCGAATGCCGGCGTCGGCGTTCTTCAGGACGTCGTGGGTCCCGGCGGCGTCGGATTCGATTTGGTGGGTGGCGGGCATCGTTGATTAATCGACGTAGCAGGTGCGCCGGGCCAGCGTCAACGACGGCGTCCCTTTTCGTCCCGGCCATTGTCTGCTAGTTTCCGCCCGATGCCCATCATCCCGGATGAATTCGCACCCCGCCTCGCGCGCCTCGGCGTGCGCGAGGACGATCTGCACGTCCTCATCGCGCGGGCCAGCGGACCGGGTGGCCAGCACGTCAACAGGTGCTGGCCCAATCCTCCAAAAAAGTTTACTTTCTCAGAAAATAGCGCTTCACCTGCCCCAGCGAGGACAGGAGAAGCTCAGGATGGAGAATCGTACCCATCCGACAAAAACAAGGTCCCTAGCCTTTTCGTATATCCGCTTCTCATCGCTGCAGCAGATGCAGGGCGACAGCCTGCGGCGCCAAACCGAAGCAAGCGAGGAATACGCCGCCGTAATCGGGCTTCGCCTTGATTACAGCCTGAATCTCAGGGACCTCGGAGTCAGTGCATACCGGGGCCGCAATGCTACCGAAGGAGCCCTCGCGGGATTCATGACTGCCATTGAGACCGGGCGCATTCCCGCTGGGGCGACCCTTCTCGTGGAATCACTCGACCGGTTGAGCCGCACCGAGATCTTGGACGCGCTTGCGTTGTTCACCAACATCATCAGGGCCAGCATCACCATCGTTACGCTGGCAGACGAGAAGGCTTACAACCGCGACGCCATCAACCAAAATCCCACTGACCTCATTCTCTCGATTCTGATGATGGTGCGGGCGCATGAGGAGTCAGCCATGAAAGGCCACCGCGTCGCCAAAGCCTGGGCAAAAAAGCGTCTCGTGGCAGCCGAAACTAAAACGCCGCAGAGCAAACTCTGCCCCGCTTGGCTTGAATTGACGAAATCTGAGGACGGCACCAAGGCCTACAGCGTCATCTCCGACCGCGCTTCGCTGCTCGTTCGGATGTTCGAACTTGCTGGAAAAGGACTCGGAAAACGTCTCATCGCCCGGACCTTCAACAACGAAGGCATTCAGACATGGGGAGACGGCCCGCGTTGAGCGTCGAGCAACATCCTGTATTTTCTAAACAACAAAGCCGCCCTCGGAATCTACCAGCCTCACCGCCTCGGCTCCGAAACCCGCAGCCGTATCCCGGATGGACCTCCCATTGAGGGATATTACCCCGCCGTCATTTCACCCGAGCTTTGGCAAGGCGCTCACAACCGCCCGAAGGCTCCCACCGGCCCTCGCGGATTGAGGACGAACAACCTTTTTTCCGGCCTCGTCATCGACGGTTACAGCGGAAACAAGATGCACTATATAGATAAGTCTTCAAGGGGCCAGGCTCGCAACCGTGGAGATCAACGCTACCTCCGGTCCGATGTAAGCCTTCACGACGGCACCAAGAGCCAATTCTGGCCTTACGCGCATTTTGAAAAGATCGTCCTCAACCATCTAAAGCAACTCGACTGGGCGACTCTTGTCCGCCAAGGCCCAGACGATGAGTGCGACAAGCTCGATGCCCAAATCGCCGAGACCGAAATGCACACCGCCAAGCTCCAGGCCGACATCGGTAAATTTCTCGATAACATGGCCGACATGCCGGACCCGCTGCTGAAAGCCGCGAAGGTAAAGGCCGCCGCCGCAGCCCAGGAACTTGAAGACACCGAAGCCAAGCTGAACGATCTATACGAGCAGCGGGACCACATGGCTGCCGCCCGTAATTCCGTCGCCGAAGGCATCGTGGAGTTCAAAGCCCTCATTTCGGAAGGTGATCCGAAAAACCGACTCGCGCTGCAAATGGAAATTCGGCGCCGCGTGCGATCCATAACCGCCTTCCGCTTCGGCCACGCGCCGGAATTCAAGGGAACGGAGGTCGAAAACCTCCCGGCAAATGACTGGCCCTACGTCGTCATCGAATACCGGAACGGAATGAAACAGCGCCTGATGTCCTCCCCCGTCCGCAACCCACCAACATCAGCCCCAAAGAAGTCCGGCTAGCCGTCCTGCACTTTCCCTCGGAGCTTCTTCGCCTCTCCTCGGCGGCGTTTCGCTTCGAGCATCTTCCGCTTCACGCCCGGCGGTCGCCGTCCGGATTGAGCTCGTTTTTGGGATCTTTTTGCAGCTCGTTCCAGCTTCCGAGCCTCGTCCAAGGCCTCGAACTTTCCTGCCAGACGTTCCCAAGCAGCCCGGCGGTTCATTTCACGCGACCGATGTTCTGACGCAGCGACCGCAATTCCGCTGGGACGGTGGATCAGTCTCACCATGGTTTCGACCTTGTTTACATTTTGGCCACCTGGACCGCTACTGCGAGCAAAGCTCTCCTCAACGTCATCGAGATCGATGCCGCAATGGCGGAGACGAGCTTCAGGGGTGGGGCCGGGTTTCATGGTGACGAACGAGTCACCATCATGCTCGACATCACGACAGCCATCAATAACGCGGAACGATCCCGGGGAGCCCAGCTCCCCGGGATTTTTTTATGTCCCACGTCTCCCTCTCATCGGGATTTCCTCGCCAGATGACTCTTAATTTGACAGCGTCTGGCATTTGTGCTGGCTCCCGGACGCTCTCTATTTTCTGGAACTACCCACCCCTCTTCGCGGCCAAAAATATCTCCCGCGACAGGAATTAGCGCCAAACCTGAAGATCGTTTCTCCGTTCCCGACGGGCGGATTGTCCGCATGATCACTTTCACGGCTCAATGACACCTTCATCAACAAACGACTCGGGCCTTCGCGACAACCACACTCGCGGAACCGTCGCCGACTTCCTGCGGACGAAAGCGCAGACCGGCTCGAAACTCTCCATTGTCTCCGCCTACTTCACGATCTGCGCCTACGACGCCCTCAAAGAAGAACTCGAGCGCATCGGACACCTCGACTTCCTCTTCGGTGAGCCGTCCTTCGTCAACCGCCTCGACCCGAACAAGACCGAGAAGAAGGCCTTCATCATCGACGCCGACGGTTTGGAACTTTCGAACCGGCTCCAGCAAAAACGCGTTGCCAGGGAGTGCGCCGACTGGATCAAACGCAAGGTGGACATCAAGACCATCAAGCAATCCAATCTCCTTCACGGGAAGATGTATCACGTCGCCACCGGCGGCGTGGAGGACGCCATTCTCGGAAGCTCGAACTTTACCGTTCGCGGCCTCGGCCTTGGCAACGCAGGCAACAATATCGAGCTGAACCTCATCGTCGACGGCAACCGAGACCGTCAGGAACTCAAGCAATGGTTCGAGGAACTGTGGGGCAACGAAACCCTTGTGATGGACGTCAAAGAGGACGTCCTGAACTACCTCAAGCAACTCTACGAGAACAACCCGCCGGAGTTCATTTACTACAAAACGCTCTTTCACGTCTTCGAGAAGTTCCTCGGCGACGCGGGCAAGACCGACGCGGATCTCGGCAAGACCAGCCTCTTCGAGAGTGGTGTCTGGAAAGCGCTGTTCGAGTTCCAGAAGGACGGGGCCAAGGGTGCCATCAACAAAATTCTCCGCCACAACGGTTGCATTATCGCGGACAGCGTCGGCCTCGGAAAAACCTACGAGGCGCTCGCCGTCATGAAATACTTCGAGCTGAAGAACGAGCGCGTCCTCGTTCTCTGCCCGAAAAAGCTCCGCGACAACTGGACGGTTTACAAAGCCAACAGCCTCCTCAATCCCTTCGTCGCCGACCGCTTCCGCTACGATGTCGTTTCGCACACCGACCTCAGCCGCGAGACCGGCTACTCGGGCGACATCAACCTCGCGACGTTGAACTGGGGCAACTACGACCTCATCGTCATCGACGAGTCGCACAACTTCCGGAACAACACGCCCGGCAAGAAGGACGAGGAAGGAAACATCATCCGCAGAAGTCGCTACCAGCGCCTCATGGACGACATCATCACATCCGGCGTCCGCACCAAGGTCCTCCTCCTCTCCGCCACCCCGGTCAACAACGACCTCAAGGACCTCCGCAACCAGCTCTACTTCCTCACCGAGAACCGCGACGACGCCTTCGCGGAATCCATCGGCGTCGGCAGCCTCAAAGAAACCCTCGCCACCGCGCAAAAGGTCTTCTCCGTCTGGGCGAAAAAGCAAACCCACGAGCGGAGGACCGGCGAACTGCTGGAGAAGCTCAACGCCGCCTTCTTCAAGCTCCTCGACGAAGTCACCATCGCCCGCTCGCGCAAGCACATTCAGAAATACTACAAGGCCACCATCGCCCAGCTCGGCGGCTTCCCGAAGCGCGAGAAGCCCGTCTCCATCTACCCCGAGATCGACCTCCGCGGACGCTTCCTCTCCTACGACAAACTCAACGACGAAATCGCCGGCTACAAACTCGCGCTCTTCAATCCCTCGCGTTTCGTGTTGCCCGAGCACAAAGCCGACTACGAAAAAACGGGGGCTTTCCCATTCACCCAGGCGGGGCGCGAAACCTTCCTCATCGGCATGATGAAGGTGAACTTCCTCAAGCGCCTCGAAAGCTCCGTGAAATCCTTCGAGATCACGATGGAGCGCACCATCGCCAAGATCGAGAGCCTCGAACGGAAGATCAGAAACTTCCAGGAATTGCCGAAGCAGAGCCCCGAATCCGAGGACCTCGAGTTGGAACTCGACGACCCTGGTCACGACGAAGACCTCGAAGACGCCATGCAGGTGGGCGGCAATCTGAAGTTTCGATTGGACCACCTCCGCCTAGACGGCGAGGACGGCTGGCTTAAAGCCCTCAAGCGCGACAAGGACCAACTTCGTATCCTCTACAACGCCGCGCAGGACGTGACTCCCGAGACCGACGCCAAGCTCGCGGACCTCAAGAAGCTCATCGCGGCCAAGGTCAAAGATCCCACGACGAACAAGCTCGGCGAGCCGAACCGAAAGGTTCTCGTCTTCACCGCCTTCGCCGATACCGCCACCTACCTCTACGAGTCACTCCTCGAATGGGCCCACGGGGAACTCGGCATTCATCTGGCCCTCGTTTGCGGCGGCGGTGATACCCGCACTACCTTCGGCCAGGGCGCATACGATCAAATTCTCACCAATTTTTCTCCGCGAGCCAAAAACCGCGCCAAAATTCCGTCCATGCCGCAACAGGGTGAGATCGACCTGCTCATCGCCACGGACTGCATTAGCGAAGGCCAGAACCTCCAGGACTGCGATTACCTGATCAACTACGACATCCACTGGAATCCCGTCCGCATCATCCAGCGCTTTGGTCGGATCGACCGGATCGGCAGCGTCAATTCGGTTGTCCACCTCGTGAACTTCTGGCCCACCGAGGACCTCAACAAATACATCAACCTCAAGAACCGCGTCGAGGCCCGCATGGCCCTCGTGGACCTCTCCGCCACCTTCGAAGATAACGTGCTCAAGAATGAGGAAATCGAGGACATCATCTCCGACGACCTCCGTTACCGCGACAAACAGCTCCTTCGGCTCAAAGACGAGATTCTCGATCTCGAAGACCTCGGCGACAGCGTTTCGCTCACCGAGTTCACCCTCGACGACTTTCGCCTCGAACTCCTCAAATACATCGAGGCGAACAAGGAGGCCCTCGAAGCCGCCCCGTTCGGCCTCTACACCTGCGTCCCGCCGCATCCCGACTACAAGGTCATCGGCCCCGGCGTTATCTTCTGCTTCCGGTTGGAGGGCCACCGCGACGGAGAACTCGCCACCAAACCCACACCCAGCGAGTCGATCAACCCGCTCCATCCCTACTTCCTCGTTTACGTCCTCGACGACGGCAACGTCCGCTTCGGCTTCGCCCACCCGAAGCAGATTCTCGACATCTACCGCCTCCTTTGCTCCGGGAAAGCGGAAGCCGACACCCAGCTCTGCAATGTCTTCGACCAGGAGACCAACCATGGAAGTGAGATGAAAGCCTACGATGCGCTGCTGAAAAAAGCCGTTGACTCCCTCGCCGCCACCTTCCGCAAGCGGGCCGCCTCCGGTCTGCAATCCGGACGAGGCTTTGTCCTGCCCGACGCGAAAGATCAGGTCCACGAAAAGACCGACCTCGAACTCGTCACCTGGCTGGTCATCAAGGACGACAAGACATGAGCGACCTCGCCACCGATACCGATACCGGCTATCAGCGCCTGCTGGGAAAGATTTCCGAGGTTTACACCTCCGGCCAGACGCGGGCGATCCAGGCCGTCAATGTCCAGCTCACGCAGACGTATTGGGAGATCGGGCGCGACATTGTGGAGTTCGAGCAGGGCGGCAGCATTCGTGCGGAATACGGCAAGCGGTTGGTGGCGACGTTGGCAAGGGATCTCACCCTCCGGCACGGCAAGGGATTCAGCCGCAGCAACGTGATGACGATGAAGGCCTTTTATCTGGCTTTTCCAAAAGTCCAGACGCTGTCTGGACAATTGAGTTGGTCGCACTACGTCGAGTTGCTCTCGATCAATGACGGATTGGAACGCGGTTTTTACGAGAAACAGGCCATCGCGGAGAAATGGAGCGTGAAAGAGTTGCTGCGGCAGAAACGGACCTCGCTTTTCCTCCGGCTTGCCGCGGGAAAGGATCGGGAAGAGATTTTGGCGCTGTCGCGAGAGGGGCAGAGTGCGACGCAACCAGCGGAACTGCTCCGCGATCCCTACGTTTTCGAGTTTCTCAAAATCCCGGAACCCGCTCACCTTACGGAGACCGAACTGGAGAGTCTGCTTTGCGACCACCTCCAGCCGTTCCTACTGGAGCTTGGCAAAGGCTTCACCTTCGTGGGCCGACAATACCGCATCACCCTCGACAACACCCACTTCCGCGTCGATCTCGTTTTCTACCATCGCATTTTGCGCTGTTTCGTCCTCCTCGACCTGAAAATGGACAAGGTGGAGCATCACGACATCGGCCAGATGAACATGTATCTCGGCTACTTCGCCACCGAGGAGAATCTCGAAGGCGACAACCCGCCCATCGGCATCATTCTCTCCCGACACAAGGATGAGTTGCTCGTGGAATACGCCACCTACCAGATGAACAGCCAGCTCTTCGTGCAGAAATACCAACTCTACCTGCCCGACCGCGAAGAACTTCGCCGCGAACTCCAATTCACCCTCCAACGCGCCGAAGAAAAGTTCAGCGACGAACCCCGATGAAAGCCACTCTCGCCAATTTCCAGTCCCTACCGCTCAAAGACGCGGCCCGCCAGCTGCTCGCGAAGCTCGGCTACAAGAGCGACAAATTCCTCGTCGGCGCAGGTTCCAAGCCGCAGGACTTCCTCGCTGACTTCGCCGCCGGCCACCCGTTCGACCAAGTCAAGGCCCTCGTGCCAGAGTGGAAATCCGCCGACCTCCTCTTTCAGCTCACCGATCGGGAACTCGGCCGCGAATCCAGCCTCTTCACCGACGACTCCGTCCAGCGCGCCCTGCTCAAGTCCTACATCTTCATCGCCATCGAGCTGAAGGGCACCGATTACGCTCGCGGCAAGTTCTCCGCGATCACCCGCCAGATCAACCGCCTCTTCCCCATGCCCGTCATGGTGATCTTCAAACACGGCGACCGGCTCACCATCGCCGTCATCAACCGTCGACGGAACAAGATCGACGACAGCAAGGACGTCCTCGAAAAAGCCACCCTCATCCGCGACATCTCCATCGCGAATCCCCACCGTGGCCACCAAGACATCCTCGCCTCGCTCGCGCTGTCTGAACTCAAACATCCGAAGAAGCTGCCCATCACCGACTTCGACACCCTTCATGCCGCGTGGGAGCAAATCTTCAACGTCGACCTGCTCAACGAGCGCTTCTACAAGGAACTCGCCAACTGGTATTTCTGGGCGCTCCCGCAGGTCGAGTTCCCCGCCGACCTCGAACCCGACGACGAGAAACGCCGCGCCACCGGACTCATCCGCCTGCTCACCCGACTCATCTTCTGCTGGTTCCTCAAGGAAAAGGGCCTCATCCCCGAGCAACTCTTCCACCCCACCGATCTCGCCAAAGTTCTCAAGGGCTTCGATCCCGAAAGCGAGACCAGCTCCACCTACTACCAGGCCATCCTGCAAAATCTCTTCTTTGCCACGCTCAACCAGCGCATGGGCAAGGACAGCAACGGCAAACCCTACCGCATCTTCGCAACCGACGAGGGCTTCCAGAAAAACCGCGCCACCTACGACGTCAATAATCTCTACCGCTACGAAAGCCTCTTCGCCGACGGCCCCGACGTCGCCCTCACGCATTTCGCCGACATTCCTTTCCTCAATGGTGGACTCTTCGAGTGCCTCGACCGCACCGAGGAAGGCACAAACAAGAAACTTTACCTCGATGGCTTCTCCCGCAATCCCAAGAAGCGCCCCCACATCCCCGACCGCCTGTTCTTCGACAGTGGGGAAATTGCCGACCTCTCCACAGCCTACGGCGACAAGAAGCGCAAGGCCGAGCGCGTCACCGGCCTCATCACCATCCTGAACCGCTACAAGTTCACCATCGTCGAGAACACCCCCATCGATCAGGAAATAGCCCTCGACCCCGAACTCCTCGGCAAAGTTTTCGAGAACCTCCTCGCCTCTTACAACGAAGAAACCAAAACCACCGCCCGCAAGCAGACCGGCTCCTTCTACACCCCACGCCCCATCGTGGACTACATGGTGGACGAGTCCCTCAAAGCCCACCTCACCCGTGCCCTCGTAGAAAGGGTCCGCATGGTGGAATCCGACGCCCGCGCCGGCCTCGACCTCCTCTTCGCCTACACCGAGAGAGACCACGCCTTCACGCCCGTCGAAGTCGCCGCTCTAATCGACGCCATCGACGCCCTGAAAATCCTCGATCCCGCCTGCGGCTCCGGCGCTTTCCCTATGGGCGTCCTCCACAAGCTCGTCTATATCCTCGGCAAACTCGACCCCGACAACGACCGCTGGAAGCAGACCCAGCTCGCCAAGCTTGACTCCGCCCCCATGCGCGAGGAACTCGAACGCGCCTTCGCCGAAAACAACGACGACTACGGCCGCAAGCTCTACCTCATCGAGAACTGCCTCTACGGCGTGGACATCCAGCCCATCGCCATCCAGATCACCAAACTCCGCTTCTTCATCTCCCTCGTCTGCGACCAGAAGACCAACCGCAACAAAAAGGACAATCACGGAATCCGTCCGCTGCCCAATCTGGAAACGAAGTTTGTCGCCGCCGACACCCTCATCGGCCTGCCGATCTCGGACAAAGACCTCTTCATCGAGTCCCTCATCGCCCCCATCGAAAAGGAAATCGAAGACGCCTACCACAGCCACTTCACCATACAGCGGCGCGACCAGAAGCTGGCGTTGCAGAAGAAGATCAAAGGCCTGCGCATTAAGCTCGCCGAGACGCTCGCGGGCAGTCTTGGAGCCGTGAACTCCGCGAAAGCCGCCCACCTCGCCGATTGGGATCCCTTCGATCCCCAATCGACCGCCGACTTCTTCGATCCGCATTGGATGTTCGGTCGCTCCTTGAAGGACGGCTTCGACATAGTCATAGGCAATCCGCCCTACATCTCGGTCGAACGATTCGCGGGAACGCCAATCCAAGAAAAGTGGAAGGTGAACTTTGCGACCTACGCCGCACGAGGTGATGTCTATTGCTTTTTCTATGAGCAAGGTTGCCAGCTTCTTTGTCGAGGTGGCCGTCTCTGTTTTATCACATCAAATAAATGGATGCGGTCCAATTACGGCGAATCACTGCGAGGCCTTCTTGCATCCCTGAACACCGAATCCGTTTTGGATTTTGGCATGGCCCAGAACTTTGGTGCCGCAACCACCTACACCTGCGTCCTAAAGATCGCCAACGAAGATTCCAAATCTTCCACATTGGCCTGCTATGTTTCAGATGATCAGGCCGCGATGGCAGACCCTGCTGGATACTTTGCAAGCCACGCCGTAGTGCTTCAAAACCTTAATTCAGAGCCTTGGGTGGTAGTGTCACCTGAGCGTCAGGCCATTCGGGTAAAAGTCATCAAGCAAGGCATTCCACTTGAGAAGTGGTCGCTTCAGATTTCGCGAGGAATCATTACGGGCTACAATGAAGCGTTTTATTTGAATCAGAGCCAGCGTGATGAGTTGATCGCCAGAGACCCTGCTAGCGCTGAAATGATTGTAAGGTTGCTTCGAGGTCGTGACATCGAGCGCTACAAGACAAATTGGGCCGATGCCTATCAACTGATCGTAAAGTTCGGCGCATACGAGTATCTTGAGCAGAAGTATCCTGCCGTATATCAACACTTGATCCAGCACAAGCCGCAGCTTCAGGCTCGCGGTCAATGCAGCTACGGGCGAGAGCGGAAACGAAAAGACCCGAACAAACCGTTTCCTGGACAACACCATTGGCTCGAATTGGACAACAACCCTACAGAGGACTATCTCAATCTGTTCCGCGGGCCGAAGATTATATACCAGGACATCGCCCAGCAGATGCCGTTTTACTTGGACCAAAGCGACGGCTTTTTCTTCAACAACACTTGTTGGATGATGACCAGCCAAGTCGAGTCGTTGTATTACCTCACAGCAGTTCTAAACTCGCACCTTTTTCGCTGCTGTTTCCGCGACAATTTCCCTGAGTATTCGGGGAACGCATACCGCTTGTTCGCTGTCTTTTTCGACAAAATCTCCATCAAGAGACCCGCCGCCGCCGAGGTGAGCCTATTTGAGTGCTTAGTCCCCCTCATCCAGTTCGCCAAAGCGCAGGGAGAAACCGCCCCCGCAGCATTCCTCGAAGACCTCATCGACGCCTGCGTGATGGAGAGCTACTTCCGCGAGCACATGGCCGAACGAGACCTGCTCTTCCACGACACCGTGTCCCCGCACCTCGCGGACTATGACCCCGCCGCCAACGAGAGGACGCTGAGGGAATTACTTACCGGGTTGCACACCACCCTCAACGCTCCCAGCCACCCCATCCGCAACCGTCTTCTCCGCCTCACTGCCGACAGCCCCGATCTTCTCGCCGTCATCAAACAAGAGGGGCGCGTATGAAATCCCGCTTGCACAAAATTGAGATTACCAACTTTAAAGCCTTCCGCGAGTTCATGCTCAACCTAGAAGGCCGCCACCTCCTTGTTTACGGCGACAACGGAGCCGGCAAGTCGTCCCTCTACTGGTCTCTATACACGTTCCTGCAAAGCGCCCGTAAACCGACATTAGGTGATACAGGAATCGCAAAATATTTCGATCCCGCAGTTTTGCAAAATCTGCTCAACACTCACGAACAAACAGACCCAAACCCTCGACCAAGCGAGATCGCTGTGACGTTGCGTGATATGGCGACCAAGACCGATACCACCTATCGAATTGGAAGAGATGCAAACGGGCAAACCGTCCATGGCACTCAGCAGCAGCCAGCCATTCTTAAAGGTGACCTAGCCAGTGACTTCATCACATACCGCTTCTTCTTTGGCTTCTCCCATTTCCGTAATTCTAAAGAGCTGAACCTCTGGCCGCTATTTGAGGACGAAATCCTGCCCTTCTGTGTCTCGACAGGGGGGAAGGTTCCTCTGGAGAGTTGGCAGGCCATCAAGTCAGAGAGTCCGAACCCCGATGCATACAAAGGGTTGGCGGGAACATACGCCTACGACCGTTTTATCGCGGACACGCAAGCCTTCGCCGCAATCCTGCCCGGTATCGTGGATGGAATCAGCACTGAGGCACAACGTTTCTACGACAAGCATTTTTCCTCCGACGACAAGTCGAAAATAACGCTCAAACTTGGAGTTACAAAACTCCCATCTTACGACTTCGATTCGCGGACATTCACAAAGCCTGAAATCAAATTCGGAATCCAAATTCCAGGAAAGACCATCACTCGGCCGCAGAGCTTTTTGAACGAAGCAAAGCTCACACAACTCGCGCTTTCCGTCCGGTTCGCCGCCTCGCTCGTTAACCTGCACGAGTCAGATCTCAAGCTCCTCGTCCTAGACGACCTCCTCGTCAGCCTCGACACGAGTAACCGGATGAAGGTCGTTGCAATCCTGCTTACCGACGGGGCTTTGGCAAACTACCAAAAAATCATCCTCACTCACGACCTCGGCTTCTACCGAGAGTTTCGACGCACAATCGGCCCGAGCCACCCCGACTGGTCCTTCGTTCGTCTTGTGGGGGACCCCGCAACATCCATTACATCGCAGAGCGAAAAGACCGAGCTTCAAAAAGCCGAAGACTATCTGCATGGCCACAAACTCGACGAAGCCGCCGTCTGCCTTCGTAAAGCCGCCGACGACATGGCCAAGCGCTACCGTGAATGGGCTGACAAGAAAAAGCTGCCCCCCGGCGAGTTTTTCTCTCTGACCGAAAACCTACGCGCTGCCCGGCATCGTCTGCTTGAAAAGCTTCCGGCCCGCCTCTATGCCCGCGTCCTCCTCGGCACGCCCGAAGCGCAGCGTGACCACCTAATCCCCGCGAGCGACGATGACGTTGACGCGCTTCCCGGCCTCGACCCAGCCGACCGCGGCAGACTCAAGAGTTCCCGCAAGCACCTTCGCTCCCTGCTCAAGGACGAAAATTGGAAGGTCATGGAGAACGTCGCTCTGATCGACGAAGTGCTCAAAACTACCGAGCGAGTCCTCAACCCAGGGGCCCACGGGGGGGATTCTCCGCTCTACGAGCACGAAGTCCAAAAAGCCCTCGAACTCCTCGCCAGACTTGAAAATTGTCTCCCCTAGGTATGGTCACGCCCGCCCACTTTTCCGTTGATCCACGGCTCGCAACCGTCCTCAGTGCAAACTTACTCGCCCAGCGAGTGCCGATTGTCATCGCAGACGACATAGCGGCAGGAGGGTTCAACCCGGCGGACCGTAATTGTCCTACCCCGTGTGATAGAATAACATCATGAGCGAGAAATCGAAAATCGAATGGACAGACTCGACTTGGAATCCGGTGCGTGGCTGCACCAAGGTGAGCGCGGGCTGCAAGCATTGCTATGCCGAGACCTTCGCTGAGCGCTTCCGGGGTGTTCCCGGTCATCCATTCGAATTCGGTTTTGACCTGCGTTTGGTTCCCGAGAAACTTGGCGATCCGATTCGCTGGAGCACCCCTCGCCGAATTTTCGTCAACTCGATGAGCGACCTCTTTCACCCTGACGTGCCGGACGATTTCGTGGAGAGTGTCTGCCGGGTGATGATGGCGGCCAACTGGCACACCTACCAGATTTTGACCAAGCGTGCGGACCGCATGAGCCGCTTGCTACGGACGAAGCTCAAAAAAGCCGCTGCGGCCTCCCATATCTGGTGGGGTGTGAGTGTGGAGGACAGGTCACATGGTCTTCCCCGTATCGATTTGCTCCGAAAGGCGAAGCCTGCCGTGGCGTTTCTCTCCATCGAGCCGCTGATTGAAGATTTGGGTGAGTTCAGCCTCAAAGGCATTCACTGGGCGATCGTCGGCGGCGAAAGTGGGCATGGAGCCCGGCCAATCGAAGCGGCATGGGTTCGGTCCGTTCGGGCACAGTGCCGCGCCCAGCGGGTTCCCTTCTTCTTCAAGCAATGGGGCGGTGTCCGCAAGGCAGAGAATGGCCGGACGCTCGATGGTCGCACCTACAGCGAGTTTCCTAAAATAGAAGCCAGTCCGGTTGCGTCCTCCGCCAGCCGTGCCCGACTTCTTAACGACCTGATTGCTGCCTAGAAGGAACCGACGTGCGACCGGATTTCCACGAGAAACCCTTCGATCAGGGAACGCTCGCAAAGCTGGAGCTCTTTCAGCTTTATGCCCGGGAGTGGCTGCCAGTATTTTTAAGCCGACCGGAACCGGTCTGGCCCGAAGTTCACATTTTCGATTTCTTCGCTGGTCCGGGTCAGGACGTCGAGGGCACGGCCGGCAGCCCCGTTCGCGTCGTGCGGGAAGCACTGGAATGCCGACATCGACTCAGCGACGGAAAGATCAAACTCCATTTTCATTTCTCCGATGCCGATGCAGAGAAAACGCGGGCGCTCGAGTCCTACCTCCGTCCGCTCGTAGATAAACTTCCCCATGCAACGCTGGATGTTCGGTCGATACCTTTCGAAGAATCGTTTAGGCGGGCGCTGCCGATCTTTCACCGCTCGGACACTGCCAATCTCGTTTTGATTGATCCCTGTGGGGTGAACCACGTCGACGACGAAGTTTTCCGACAACTCATCAGCGCACCCACCACCGACTTTCTGTTATTCGTCGCATCATCATTTCTTCACCGATTCAGTGAGCACCCCGCGATGAGATTGCGGATCAAAAAATCGGATAGCTTCTACCATTGCCACCGAGCAGTGGTGGAGCTCTACCGAACCTTTATCGCCGCCAACCTGCACTACTACCTTGCGCCGTTCTCGATCAAAAAGGAAGGTTCGCAGCTCTACGGGTTGATTTTTGGGAGTGCTCATCCTCTTGGGATGGACAAATTCTTAAACACAGCTTGGACGAAGGACACCCTCAACGGCGAAGCGAACTTCGACATCAACCAGGAAGATTTTCAGGACCACGCTCCGTTTCTCTCGCTTGAGATGTTCGAGGAGCCAACAAAGCTGCGGGCATTCGCGGCGGACCTACGGGAGAAAATCTTGACGGGAAAGTGCGCCAATGAAATGGAGGTGGTCGAAGTGTGTTTTGGACATGGCGTCAAGCGGCAGCACTCCGAAGACGTGCTGCGACAGCTCAAATCCGAAGGCAGGGTGGAAGTCGACTTTCGAGTCCCCCAGTTTAACCAGAAACCTCCCCGGCAGATCCGGCTCCGGTAAATTTCCCGATCAGGTTCCTTCTGCGCTCGCAAGTTGAGGCGACGAGTCGAACTTCACCGTCGCCGGGGTCCTCGCCGTCCGCATCTCCGGGATCATTCCGTTCATTGGTTCAGAAATCCCTGTCAATGGTCGCGTGCGAGCGGGAGGGATGGAGTTGTTGGTGTGAATGGGATAGGCCAAAGTTGGGGGCTGGCACGACGCTGACTCCGCCGCAAAGCTCCTTCGAGTTGGAGCACTTCGGGCCTCGCTTTTGCCGGACGCTTCACGCGTCCTCATTTTCGAGTGCCGTCAACGCTGCGTCCCACACTTTTTCCGCCCACGCCTCGACGAGGTCTTTGGTCACTTCGTAGGCCAGTTGCACCATTTCGGGGCTCATGTTTTTTCCCGTTGGCACACCGAGGTTGGCAGATACGACGTTCAGTTGCTCGCAGGCAACGAATTGCCCCATTGGAAGCTGGTGGTTGACGTTAGCCAAGGACGCGCAGAGTTCGTCGGTCACGAAGGTGTAGAAGGGCAGCATGAACGCGACTTCCAGATCGTTTCCTGCGAGCATGAACAAACACGCGGCGGGGTCGTTATTGCATTCGACTTCCGCCTCGAACGCGAAGTCGCCGACCGCGCGGTAGGGGAGACCCAACCGGTCCAAGAATGTCTGGGTAACCGTCAGCGCGCTCATATCAGGCCGCCTCCTCGAGGTTGGAGCGGAAATTGACGAAGACCACGTTCGTTGGGCATTCCGCTCCAACGTTTTCGACGAACCGTCTTCCAGATTCGGTGAGCGAATATTCGCAGCGACCCGCCATGTGAACGAGCTTGAGTTCGGCTTTGAGCGACGCCATTGCCGAGGCCATCCACCCGCTCCAGCTTGGTCGAAGCCACCGAAGGAATTCCAAGTCCGCGAACGGATTCTCTGCGACCAGGAGGAGCAGGTTCGTTTGCTGTTCAGTGAGAGTGACAGGGCTTTTGAGGTTGATTATTCTTTTAGGTTTTGTTCACGCAACGGTCTCTAATCACCTGATAAAAGACCGGCTGACGCCTTATTGTAATACGGCGCCAAAGCAAAATCAAGAAAAATCTTCCTGCATAGAAAGTTTTTCCCCATCCGGTCGGGAGCCATGCGGCGAAGGGTGCCGCAACGGAAGTATTGAAATTGCTTTTCCTAGAAATTATTTTTGTTCTGTTTTACTAAATAACTAAAACTTTTGGGGATCTAGCGGAAGGAGAGGTGCGTCAAATTGACGCACCTGAGTGGTGACCGGGATGAGTCCTATTGCCGCGGCGTTGAGCCTTCTTGACCGCCTTGGCGCGAGACGCTCAGGACCAATCGCTCCGACGCGGTCACGCTCGGAAATATTCGCGTTAGTCAGGCCGGTTCTGGCGGGGCGCTTCGGTTCATGAGGGCGGGCACCACCACGGTGAACCTCGCATCCACCCTCAATACCAGCTCCATCAGCGGGGCCAACGTGCGGGTCGACGGCGGTCGGCTCGTCCTCAGCGCATCGACCTCGACAGCATCCCGCTTCGCCAGCGACATCACGAACAACGGCGAGGTCGAAATGCGCTACGGTGGCCTGTCCTATAACTTCGGCAACGTCATCAGCGGCACCGGCAATTTCATCAAATCGGGCACCGCCGACCTCACGCTCTCCCGCGCGAACACCTATACCGGCGTCACCACCATCTAGACCGGCACCCTGTCCCTCGGCAGCACCGGGTCGCTGGCTTCCTCCCGCATCCAGGTAAACAGCGGCGCAACCTTCGCCGTGAATCCGGCGGGCACCACCATCCGCGCGGGCCAGACCCTCTCCGGCTCGGGCACCGTCACGGGTCCGATCACAATCGCTGGCACGATTTCGCCGGGGAACAGCCCCGGAATCCTCACGACGGTCGCCGAGACGTGGGACGGCGGCGGCACCTACCTGTGGGAAATCAATTCCGCCACCGGCACCGCCGGAACGAACTGGGACCTTCTCGATATCGGGGGCACCCTTACGATCAACAGCAGCGTCGCGAACCCCTTTGTGGTCGACGTCCACTCGCTCGGCTTCGACAACCTTCCCGGCGTGGCCGCGAATTTCGTTTCCGGCACCAGCTACACTTGGACAATCGCCACAGCGAGCGGCGGGATCAGCGCCTTCAGCGCCGACAAGTTTCGGGTCGACACCTCGAGTTTCGCGAACGACCCGGGAAATGCCGGCGGCTTCGCCATCGCGCAAAGCCTGGACGGTCTGGGCCTGAACCTCACCTACACCGCCGTCCCCGAGCCCGCGACCTGGGGCTTGATGATCATCGGAGGCCTCCTCACCCTCGCGGCGATGCGCAAACGCCGCAAAGTCCCGCAATGAGTCATCCCCCGGAGGGTATTTCCCCCGGAGGGCGAGGCTCCTGCCGAGCCTTAACATCTCGCTGAACGTAACGGCTCCCCCGACGGCGCGGGTCGGCAGCTCCTCCTTCGATCGACGATCAGCTTAACGTCAAGTCAGCGTGGGTTTGCGGGTAGCGATTCCTGACCTAATCATGCCGTCGAGCTGATTCCTCGCTCCCGCCCCCTCCGTGAAAAACCACTTCGTTCTCCTTCTCGCTCTGCTCGGCGTCACGCTGACGGGGCCCACCGCCTTGGGCCAATTCACCGAGGGCGCGATTTTCGTTGAAGCGGAATCCACGATTGGGGAGACGGGCGCAAAGTCGCCCAAGGACGGCGACGCTTTTGGTCTGGCCTACGCCATGCATCCGAAGGATGACAATCCGGTTTTCAAAATGGCGACGCCGACCGATGCGCCGGAATACACGGTCTAAGCTCGCGTGCGCGGGATGGCGACGCAGCTCGAGGCGGCACCGACGCCGGGGGCCTCCCAGAAAGAGCTGAAGTGGATCTGGAAGCCGGGCGACGATTGGGCGTGGAAATCAAATGGGCGCTATCCCGTCGCGGACCTCGGAGCCGAGATCGTGATCATCCGGGGGAACGATGCCTTGGAAATCGCGGGGCTCGATGCCGTCATTCTCGCACCCAACGCGGATTTCGATCCGAACCTCGCGGGGGCCGCCGAGGAGCTGTCCGAGCAGTGATGCCCGTGATCGTCGGATTCGGTTGACCCGCGTGAGTCGGTTGAACGTCATCGAGTTCATCTGGCACGACCTCGGCGACTGGCTGGGTTGCTACGGTCGGGGCGGGGTGCGGACTCCGAATCTCGACCGCCTCGCGGCGGAGGGCGCGGCGTTCGACCGGCACTTCTGCACCGCGCCGCAGTGTTCGCCGAGCCGGGCGACGCTCATGACGGGGCGATACTCCGCCCAGCACGGGATCCTCGGATTGACGCATCGCGGCTGGAAGTATGCCGACGGCGTTGAGGATCTGCCCACCATCCTGCGTGGCCACGGTTACCGCTCGATGCTCTGCGGACTCCAGCACGAGCGGCACGATGCGCGCGACGCCTGGCCGCGGAAGGACGTCGAGCGCACGAGCGAGATCACGTTTTCCTACGACGAGCGGTGGACGCTCGAGACGAAGTCGCACCTCGTCGCGGACGCCGCCGTCGCGAGGTTGGACACCGAGGGTGACCGGCTGCGGGAGACGCCGTTTTTCCTGTCGGTCGGATTTTCCGACGTTCACCGGCTCTACGCGAACGATTACGATCCGGCGGTCGTCGACCGACTCGAGGTCCCGGCCTACCTGCCGGACGACCTCGCCACGCGGAAGGATCTCGCGACGTTTTGCCACCGGATCGAGCGGGCCGACGCCGCGGTCGGGCGCATCCTCGACGCGCTGGAGCGGGCGGGACTCGAGGATGAGAGTCTCATCTTCTTCACGACGGACCACGGGCCGGAACTCCCCCGCGCGAAGGCGACGCTCTACGATCCGGGCCTCGAGTGCGCGCTCCTCATGCGGCTCCCGGGCGCGATCCCGGCGGGCGCTCGCGTCGCCGCGCTCACGAGTCACCTCGACCTCGCGCCGACGCTCCTCACCGCGCTGGAACTGCCCGTTCCTTCGGCGTGTCAGGGTCGGTCATTCTGGAAATTTCTCACGACCGGGGAGGGCTCGGCGCGGGACGCGGTCTTCGCGCAAATGACGTATCACAGCGGCGAATACGACCCGATGCGGTGCGTGCGGACGGAGCGGTACAAGTTGATCCGCAATTTCCTGCCGGGTTGGCCGGTCCAGATCTCGGGGCCCTACGCGGCGCGGTTCGGCGCGGATTACGGTCTCTGGATCGCGCAGCACCACGCCGAGCCGCTCGGCGCGAAGCGTTTCGGCGCGGCGTTTCCCGGGGAGCCGATGCATGACCCGGAGCGCAAACGCGCGCTTTTCGGGCTCTACGAGGAGGCGGTGCGCTGCGCCGTGGGCCGGAAGGTCGTTTGGACGCTGGGGTGGCGGGAGCAGGGCGACCAGACGTTCGCCCACGAGGATGCGCGCTACGCCGACCTGCCGAGCCTACTGGGCCACCTCGAGGGGATCGTCGCGCCAACGATTGCTTCACCAGCGACGATCTTGGCGTTTCCGAGGAAACATTCCGAGGGCCTTTCGGAGGTGCGACTTTCGGAGGCGGCTCGCTTACAATCGTGTCGGGCAGTCGCCTGCTCACCAAGGGGAGCGGAACCAGCACCTTCACGATTTCGAATCTGATTTTAGACGGGGGGCGGATCACCCATGGCGACGCAAATCCGCTGCACATTTTGGCAGGCGGGCTCAATGCCGCGAGTTCCTCGGAGATGACCCTCTCGCGCGGAAGCGGACAGACCAAGAGCTTTCAGATCGATTCGATTATGACCGGCAGTGGGAATTTGACACTAACGGGCGGTGGTCCGTTTGTCTTGAACGCATCAGCATTGAGGACACGATGAACGTGATGGTCCGCTACCGTGACGGAGCGCTGCTCAATTATACGCTCAACGCCTTCAGCCCCCGCGAGGGCTTCCGCGTCACGTTCACTGGAGATCGCGGTCGGCTGGAGTACGAGGAGGACCACGGCGCGCACCTCGTCGACGACGCGGGCCGCACGATTCCCGCGAACGAGCACGCCCACGGCGGCGACCACCGCCTCCGCGTCCTGCCGCACTTCAAGCCCGCCTACGACGTTCCGGTGCGGGCGGGCGAGGGCGGCCGCGGCGGCGGCGACGTTCTACTCCAGGAACAAATTTTCGCCACCAACCCGCCGGCCGACCCCTTTGGACGCTCCGCCGGCCACGAGCAGGGCGCGGCCTCAATCCTCGTCGGCATCGCGGGAAACGAAAGCATGGCGACGGGTCGCGAGATCGCGATCAACGACCTCGTCACGCTCCGGCCCGATGCCCGGCGGCTTTCGGAGTTGGTTTAGGGGCGCTTTTTCCTGCTCGTAGTCCGAGCCGCGGATTGTTGGCTTCGCGAGCAGCGTGGTGCCGTCCATCCTCCAGCCTCGCTTCCGACCGAACCGCCAGTCGGCGACATCCCCGCTGGCGGGCCAATCGCTGTCGCTCCCGCCGAGGTTCGCATTTTCGAGCGTCCCACCCGGGATCGCGAGCCGGCTTAACGTAAAACCATCGGACATTTGCGGCGAACCCCTCTTTGACCGATTTTCGTTCATCCCCATTATGAAGACCCCCTCCCTCTCAGGGCGTCGCCTCCCGGCGGCTTCCTTTCATCACTCGTCAAACCGAGCCTTCACGCTCATCGAGATCCTCGTTGTCGTCGGGATCATCGGCACCCTGGCGGCACTCAGTTTTTCGATGCTGTCGGGTTCGATGGCCAAGACGAAAGACGCGGCCTGCCTGTCGAATCAGCGCCAACTCGGCATCGGCGTCCAGCTCTACGTTGCCGACAACCAGACTTATCCGGCCGGCTCGTTCAAGACGGGGCCATACGCCTACTGGACCGACGCCATCGCGCCCTACCTCGGGCAGGACGGGCAGGACGTCAAATGGGCGCGCGACCTCGGCGGTGTCTTCGATTGCCCGGGCAAAACGATCCGCACCGCCGAGCACGAGATGGCTTACACGGTGAATCCCAACGTCATGCCCGACGCGAAATACAGCAGCGCCACTCAGCTCCGCAGCATGATGCAAGTCCAACGCCCGTCGTCCACGATTCTGCTGGCGGACGCGTGTCAGCGCGACAATGGGAAGGTTCAGGCCTACATGTTCAAGCAGCCTGGAGTCTACGACCGCAACGAAGACAAGGCCGAGCAAGCGGTCGACCCCGGCCTGGACAAGGATGGCGTCAGCTATGCTGGGGTCCGCTACCGGCACGGCAACGACAACGCGGCCAACTTCCTCTTCGCCGACGGCCACGCCGAGGCCATGAAGAAGGGCGAGCTGCTCCACAAACACCTCCAGATCGTTTACTAAACCCCACCCTCGAATCTCATGAAAAAAATCACCCTCGCGACCTCGATCGTCGCCCTCGCCACCACGTTCACCCTCCTGGCCGATGACCCGATTCTCATCCAAGCCGAAAGCACCGCCGACAACACCGGAGCCAAAGTGCTCGCCGACGGCGACGCGATCGAAGGCTCCTACACGATGAGCGACAAGAAATACAATCCGCTCTTCAAAATGGCCATGCCGACTGGTGCCGAGAGCTACACCGTCTGGATCCGCGCCCGCGGCGTTGGCCTTCAACTGAAGTCCTCCGAGACCGTTGGCGGCAAGCAGAAGGGGATCAAGTGGAGTTGGAAGCCCGGAACCACCTGGACCTGGAAATCCTACGGCACCCACCCGGCCGCCGATCTGGGAGCCGAGATCACGATCATCCGCGGCGGCGAGCCCGCCGACGACGCCGGACTCGACGCGGTGATCATCTCTTCCGATCCCGGATTCGATCCGACGGTCGGCGGCGCGGTTGAAGGTCTGTCCGCTCAGTGAGAATCCGGTCCATTTTCCAGTTTGCTACGTTCCTCACGTTCGCCCCGGCGGGACCCGCTTTCGCCGGACCGATCGTCGAGGCCGAGAGCGGGCCGCTCCCGGGCGGCGTCGAGATTCAGGCGAACGACGAAGCCTCGGGCGCTTCCTACGTCGCGCAACCCGGCGATTACCTACCTCTCTTCACGACCCCGCTTCCGGCGGAAGGCGACTCCTTCACGATCTGGGCGCGCGGGCGCGGGCACGGCATTTGCCTCAAGTCCAAATCCGCCGAAGGCAAGCAGCGCGAGCTCAAGTGGCTCTTCAATTGGCCGACCGACGAATGGACGTGGCGCTGCTTCGGCACCTTCCGCCGGGACGAACTCGGCGAGGCCGTCGTCCTCATCCGCCAGCCCAACGCCGCACCCGGCGCGGGTCTGGACGCGGTCGTCGTTTCAGCCGACCCGGACTACCTTCCACCAGGCGCGACCGCTCCGAAAACCGCGCAGAAGCAAGCCAAGCCCAAGCGCGAAGCCGGAGCCGCCACCGAGGAGACGGCCGCCCTCCCGGGCGAAGCCGCCGCGCCCGTCGAGGAATCCCCCGTCGCCGCGACCGCCGTCGTTCATTGGGACCAAGTCGCGCACCCGATCCCGCGCGGCACGTTCTCCGTCGCGATCTTCGCCGGTTTCGATCCCGAAGTCGCCGCCAGCCCGGCTTACCAGGAAGGACTCGCCTACATGGACGTCCCCATCGTCCGCTATCACAACACCAACATGATCGACGATTCGACCGTGAAGGCGATCGGTTGGGTGGACGTGGAAGGCAAGCGCTGGGACGCCGAAAAAATTGCTGCCGCGCTCTCCGCTTGGAATCCGAAAGGCGTGCAGAAGGTTCTCACCATTCCTGACTGGCCGGAGTGGATGGACTCCGACGGCGACCGTTTCCTCGACGCGGATCAATTCGACACCTTCGCCGCGTTCTGCGCCGATCTCGTGCGGATCACGAACGTCGACAACGATTTCGCCATTCCCTACTTCGAGATCACCAACGAGCGCGACGGCCTCTACTGGGTCGACCTCCAGAAGAAAAATCAGCCCGACCGGCTCGACGAACTGACCCGCATTTACAACCTCTGCGCGAAGGCGATGAAGGCGGTCGATCCGTCGATCCAGACCGGCGGACCCGCCGCCATGCGGCCCGATTACGTCGCGGAGCTGAAGCGCTTCGCCGCCGCGACCCTGCCCAACCTCGATTTCCTCTCCGCCCACGGCTACGCCAGCGGCAAATTGGAGGAATCCGATTTCAGCATCTACAACAAGACGCAGAAGATCGGCGACCACATCGCCGATCTCCAGGCCATGCTCACCGAGGTGAGCCCCGACCGGCACATCCCGATCCACCTCAACGAATACGCGATCAGTTGGACCTGGGAGACCCGCGAACCCCGCATGCTCAACCACAAGGGTGCCGTCTTCGACGCGCTCTGCTTCGTGGAATTCGCGACGCACCAACTCGAAGTCAGCAACGCCTGGAACGAGCGCGATGGCGTCTACGGCAAGATGGACAAGGACTTCGCGCTTCGCCCCGCCGCCCACGTCTTTCACTACGCGAACGAGTGGATGATGGGGGACGCCGTGAAGGTCGAGACCAGCGATCCGACTCAGGTCGTCGTCTTCGCCTCGAAGAATGACTCGAAAGCCGGCCTCCTCGTCATCAACCGTTCGTCCGCCGCGAACACGCTGCAACTCGAGACCGCCCCGACGGACGCGTCGTGGGAAAAAGCCGTGGTTGACGAGTTCGGCCTCACCGAGTCGACCGACGCCAATCTCGCCGACGAGATGAATCTTGCCCCGCACTCGGTCACGTTCTTCCGCGGCCCCGTCCCACCGGCCCCGACACCCACGCCCGAACCCGAAGCCGAGCAGACAGCGGACACCGCCGCTCGAGAATGATCCCGGCACGATGCTCGCAGAACGAACGCGCCATCGAAGTCCGTGGCATCGGCTTCCAGCCGATGTTCTACGGATCATCGGCTGGAAGCCGGTATGTGTTTAGCGTGATTCCGCGTGTCGAAGAGGTTGGATGGCCGGAGATGCCCGATTTCCCTCGGGATCGGAAAAAACGGGGTGGGGACGTCTCGTCCGCACGCTCGAATCGGGAGGACGAGACGTCCTCCCCCCCCGCGTCCGGGACAGCCGCGCTATACACATACGGAAGGCAATGCCACGGATGAGTGAATTAGCCACGCTCGAACATCCGGCGGAGGCTTCCCCGGAGTCGGCCCTTGGATTCGTCGCCACCGTCCGCGGCGACATCCTCGCGTGGCTCGAAATGGTGCGGTGTCACGAGGCGGGCTGGGGACGCTGGCGATACCACGCCGCGATGACCCGACCGTGGTCGCTTCAAGCCTCCGGCATCGCGATCGACCTCCTCCATCGCCTCGACGCCCTCGACTCGGTCGGCGCAGACGACCGAGCGGCGGCGGTCGCGTTTTTCCAAAGCTGCCAGGACTCGGCGGATGGATTGTTCAAGGATCCGCTCGAGACGCCGGACACTCACGACGGCCATCACTCTTGGGAAGCCATCTGGGCGCAGCGCCACGGCGCGACCCTTCTCGCGCTCGCGCACCTTGGCGCGGCTCCCCTGCTCCCTCCGCCCACCGCGCAGTTCGCCGATCTCTCGCGGGTCGACGGTCGGGCGTGGACCCTCTCACTTCCCTGGTCCAATCCTTGGTCCACGGGCGAGGCTTGGTCGCGGGCCATCGTCGCGCACCTGCGCGAGTTGCCCGCCGACGACCAACGGGACACGATCCCCGTGCTGGCCGACATGTTCGCCTCGCTGGAAGCCGACGTGCTCGATCCGGCCAGCGGAATGCCGACCGCCCGCGGCTGCCCCGACGATCCGGCGCGCGCGATGGCCGGGCTTTTCAAAATCATGAACGGCTACCTCGCCGTCGGCCGCCCGGTCCCCCACGCGGAGGCCGCCATCGACTCCACGCTCGACCTCCAATCCGCCAACGGCGAGTTCGGTTACCCCCGGAACATGTGCATGAACTGGGACGCCCTCTGGGTGCTGCGCGAACTCGATCTTCAAATGCTCGGACGACACCGCCACGACGAGATCGTCCGGGCTGGCGGGCGGCTCTGCGACTGCCTCCTGCGCGAGTATCGCAAATCGGACGGCGCGTTCGCCTTCCACGGCGACCACTGCCTCGTCAATCACCACTCCGTCCGACTCTGCGACGAGCCGCACCCAATCAGCGACATGCTCGGGACGATGATGGCCCTCGCCTGCCTCGAATACGCCGACGAATGGGCCACCGCCCGACCGTGAACGACGCGGCGAAATGAGTCCTCACGAAAAGGCGCAGGAATACCCGTCATAAGATCATCTCCTCCGCGTCTCTTCGCCTCTGCGTGAGAAAAGAAATTCCCGTCACATCGCCTCACTCGGCTTCACGACGGCGTCTCGGAAAGCTCGCGGGAACGCGCCGGTCCGCTTCTTGAACCACGCCGAGAAATGCGTCGGCTGCTTGAAACCGAGGTTGAAGGCGATCTCCTTCACCGGCGTGCAGGAACCGCGCAGCAGGCGACGAGCCGCGTCGACCCGCTGCTGCTCCCGGTATTCTCTAGGTGTGAATCCAAAGTGCGCGACGAAGAGCCGCGACGCGTGCCCCGGGCTGAGCCCAAATCCTCCGGCGACGTCCGCGAGAGACAGTTCGGCGTCGAGCGGCAGCGCGTCGATGGCCTCGCTCAGATGCACCACCCGCTCGTCGAAGGTGTTGAGCGTCCACATCCGGGCGCCGAGCGATTGCATGGCGGTGGCGTAGGCGTCCAACCACGGCGGCAGTCCGCTCTCCAGCGCCAGGTAATCTTTCAAGTCAGCTTCGACGAAGGGAAGCCGATTGCCGATGACGTCGGGGAAACGCGTGTGAATGACTTCCGCCAAGCGGCGAGCCGCGGCGTCTAGCTCCGGGAAGCCGTCCGGCTCGCCGACGTGCGGCTCGTTTTCCTGGAAGAGCTCATGCCCATCCGGCCAGGTCGCGCGGAAATGGACCGAAATCAGCCGCGCATCCTCCGAGAACTCGCGCACCTCTTCACCCCGCGGCGGAAAGACCCATTGTCCCGCCGCAGCGGTCACCGTCTTCCGTCGACCGGAGACGGTCACCGATCCCTCGAGCAACCGCCAGGCGACGAGGTGTTCGTCGTGAAAAGTCCCCCGCGGGGCCAGCGGCACGCCCTCGTAGGCCCACACCACGTGAGCCCGAAGATTTCGCCAGTCCGTCAGCCGCATGAATCAGTCTACCCCGGAATCGTCCGCGAAGGCGGCAGCAAAAAGCCGGGCTCTCGCCCGGCTCCTGCCAACCCCCATTGGAATTGAGATCTCAGGTTACGGCTGGGCCGACTGGCGGCGGCGGCGGGCAACGATCACCACGGCGGCCAGCGCAAGTCCCATGATCGCGTAGGTCGAAGGCTCGGGAACAGCGGTCACCTGAATGTTGTCGACGCGGAAGCTTGTGTTGCTGTTGAGCGTCGGGATGGTCCACTGAAAGGTCACAGACGGTCTGTTTTCGATTGCCGCCAAACTGCTGAGATCCGCTGTCCAGACCGAGAACGCCCCGGTCCCGAAGATGAATCCCGAATAGAGCGAAGGCGAGATCGTCTGGGGTCCTCCCGTACCGTTGTTGTAGGTCACACTGGAGAATGCAGCGGGTGCCCCGCCGGATCCGGTTGATCGGACGGCCAGACGAACCATCAAGTCGACAGTGCCAGTCGTGTCGAGCGTGAAACTGAAAGTATTGCCCGTGCTGTTGGCATTCCAACCCATCGAATGCCCCGGGTTGCTGCTCCCGCCGCTGCCGAGCCAGGTATTGCCTTGAAAATCCGTGAACGACCCCTCGCCACCATCGCCTTGACTACGCAAACTTAAACCGGCGTAACTGACCGCCGACGCCGACGCAAATCCATCTAAAGCCGTCACCCCAAGGGTGAAACTACCCGCCCCGCCGCTTCCATTCTGAAATTGATCGAAGGAGTAGAACAAACCGGCAGCGTTCGTGGTGCCGGCAGCAGCGAGCATGGAAACCGCAGCGGCGAGGGTGAGGAGGAGTTTCTGTGCACTCATAAGGGAGGATTGGGGTTTGGGTATTTTGGAGGTTTGACCGATGCTCCGATAAAACGTCAGTCCCATCGGCGATCTGAAAGGAGACTACGGTCGGAGGGCGACTCCGACAATCGAAGGCGCTGGTTCGGATCGCGCAAAAAGATACTGAATCTGGGCACGGCACGGCTATCTAGCCCCCGGAACGCTCGATGCATCAGTTCCATCTCGTCACCTCGCTACCGAACCGTAGGGCTGCGGAGCGTTGACGTCGGGGAGACCCTTGCCGGATCAAATTTGCGG
The DNA here is from genome assembly GCA_963719495.1 of uncultured Verrucomicrobiae bacterium. Classification (GTDB taxonomy): domain Bacteria; phylum Verrucomicrobiota; class Verrucomicrobiia; order Chthoniobacterales; family JAATET01; genus CAVVKW01. The sequence goes on along the minus strand of CAVRCI010000006.1, from coordinate 68,014 downwards.
ATCCGAGCTAGACAGCAAAAAGCCGGGCTCGCGCCCGGCTTTCACCAACCCTAAATCGATTTCAAGTTTTCGAATTATTCGCGGACAGCGCGTCGGCGGCGCGCCACGACGACACCTGCGGCCAGCGCTAGTCCGAGTAGGACCACGGTCGAAGGCTCGGGCACTGCGGTCAGCTGGATGTTGTCCACCCGGAAGCTATCGCCGCTGGGAATCGAGGGAATCGTCCACTGGAAGGCGACGGACTGCTGATTCTCCACGGCGGTGAGACCGCTCAAGTTGGCGGACCATTGGCTGAACCCGGCGTCAGCTGTGAAATTGCTTATTCCGGAGGTGATCGCAACCGGACCACTCCCAGTGTTGTAGGTGAAGGATGTGAAATCGGTGATCGCCGACACGCCCGCAGCCGAGCGCACGGTCAGGCGAATCGCCAAATCGGTTGTCCCGGTCGTGTCCAAGTTGAACGAAAAGGTATTTCCGGTGCTGCCTTGATTCCAAGCGAGCGAATGTCCTGGAGTGCTGCTGCCGCCGCTGCCAAGCCAAGGCGTGCCGCCCTCGAAACTCACGAAGGACGTTTCACCGCCGTCGGCTTGCGTCCGCAGACTGCTACCTGTGTAGGTCACGTCGCTGGATGACGCAAAACCCGAAATCGCGGTCGTTAGCAGGGTGAAACCGGTCGTCTCATCCCCGCTGCCGTTTTTGTTTTGGTCGAATGAGTAGAACAAGCCAGCGGCGCTCGAGGTGCCTGCGGCAGTGAGCAGGGAGACCGAAACGGCGAAGGTGAGGAGGATTTTGGATGCTTTCATGGAGGATTTGCCGGGTTATGGAGTGAATTTGGAGGGTTGGAGTCGCGACGGCGGAGCACGGAGGGCGACCGCGGAAGTTCGAAAGTATAGGCAGTAAACCCATCCGGGCAAACGAACGCAGTCACGTGGATCGCGCAAAAAGATACGCATTTCGAGCATGCCGACCCCGTTCGCCCGCCAGAGAAGAGGCATCGAGCTGATCAGAATCGATAGCTTTTCCGACGCGACAGACATGGGGACGCCGTTGCCTTTGGCGGGGTCGCACGCATGATGGATGATGATGAACGCCTCCGAGATGCCCGCTCCCTCCGACCCCGACGTCTTGGTGGCCGGGGCGGGCGTCGGCGGGATCTGTGCGGCCATCGGGGCGGCGCGCGCAGGCGCGCGGGTGCTGCTGGTCGAGGCGGCGGCGGAGATTGGCGGCACCGGGGTCCACTCGCCCGTCTCATTGGTGTGTCGATTTTGGGACGACGACCGGGAGCCGATCAATCGCGGCCTGCACGCGGAGCTTTTTCCCGACGTTTATCCCGAGAACGGTGGCGCGCCCTGGGACCGGGTCCCGACCTACGACGAGGTCGAGTTGGCCCGCCGCTACCGCGAGCTTCTCGCGGCGGAACCGGAATCTCGCGGTGCTCACGAATGCCGCCGTGACTGCGGTCGAGCGTTCCGGGTCGCGCGTGGCGGCGGTGGAATTGGCTGACGGGCGGCGCGTTCACGCGGCGGTCTTCGTGGACTCGACGGCCGACGGCAACCTCTCCGCGCTGGCTGGTGCGGAGACCGAGCTGGGGCGGGAGGTCGACGGGCAAATGCAGCCGGCGACGTTTACTTTCAAGGTCTCCGGCGTGGATCTCGACCGACTCGCCGATCCCGACATCGGTTCGTGGGCGGGCATTCGGTCCCTGCGCGCCGAGCTGTTGCCGCTTTACCTCGACCTCAAGCGGAGCGGCGGGACGACAAACCCGCGCGACAACGTGCTGTGCTTCCCGTATCCCAACGGGCGGGCGCTGCTTTTCAATCAAACGCGCGTATTGGGGGCCGATCCGACGAACGCGGCTTCGATGGAGGCCGCGCTGGCCGAGGGTCGGCGGCAGGCGACCGAGTTCTTCGAATCGATCCGCCACCACCCCGCCTTTGCGAACGCGACGATGGACTTCGTCGCGACGCGGATGGGCGTGCGCGAAGGCCGCCGCGTGATTGGCGATTACGTGCTCACGGCGGAGGATTGTCTGTCGGCCCGGAAATTTCCCGACATGGTCGCGGCCTGCGCCTACCACCTGGACATTCACGATCCGGCTGGAGCCGGGACGCGGATGGAACACATCGCGCCGCCGGGGTATTTTCACGTTCCTTACCGGAGCCTGCGAGCGCGGGGGTTCGACAATCTGCTCCTCGGGTCGCGCTGCATCAGCGGCAGCCACGAGGCGCACTCCGCTTATCGTGTGATGGCCCCGCTGAGCGCGATTGGTCAGGCGGCGGGCGTCGCGGCGGCGCTTGCGGCGACCCGGGCGGCGGGCGATTCCCGAGGAATCGAAGCCCGCGAAATCCGCGACGTGCTCCGGGAGCAGCGGCAATTCGTCGAGTCGGAGGCGGGCCGTTGAGGCCGCCCGCCATCCTCGTCCGGTCCTCCTGGCAGACGCTCAACATCGGCGACATCGGGCATTCCCCGGGATTACTCGCCCTGCTCGAGCGCCATCTGCCGGAGGCGAAGATCCGCCTGTGGCCGAGCGACGTGAGCCACGGGGTCGAGGCGACGCTCCGCCGCCGTTTTCCCGACGTGCCAATCGTGCAAACCGAGGCGGAAATCTCCGCCGCGCTCGCGGAATGCGACTTCCTGCTGCACGGCTCCGGTCCGTATCTGGTGGGGGAGGATGCGGTTGCGCGGTGGCGGGCGGAGACGGGAAAACCCTACGGCGTCTACGGGATCACGCTGCCATCCGTGCGGCTGACCGATCCCGTGAAGCAACTGCTGGACGCGGCGCGGTTCGTGTATTTCCGCGACACGGTGTCGCTGGAGTTGGCCCGCGAACGCGGCGTGGCGTGTCCGGTGATGGGATTCACGCCCGACGCCGCCTTCGCCGTGGATCTGGTCGACGACGGCGAGGCGGAGCGTTTTCTCCGCGCGAACGAACTGGAGGATGGAAAATTTCTCTGCTGCATCGCCCGCTACCGGAATACGCCGCACTGGATGATCCCGGAGAAAAATCGTGGTCCCGATCTCGTGAAGGAAGCTCGCAACAACGCCCTCAAGGAGCAGGATCACGCGCCGCTCCGCGACGCGATCCGCGGAATCGTGCGGTCGACGAATCTGAAGATTCTGCTCTGCCCGGAGGATCGCACCCAGATGGAAGCCGCCCGCGAAATGCTCTACGAACCCCTGACCCCGGACGTGCGCGAGCGGGTCGTCTGGCGGGAGGACTACTGGCTCACGGACGAAGCCCTCTCGACCTACCGCCGAAGTGCGGGGATCTTCGGGAACGAAATGCACAGCCCGATCATGGCCGTCGGACACGGGATTCCCGCAATCGTCGCGCGCTGGGAGGAGCAGACCAGCAAGGGCTTCATGTGGCGGGACATCGGTCTGGGCGATTGGCTCTTCGACTTCGACCGGGCGGCGGACCGGGATCGCTTCGCCGCGTTCGTGATCGATTGGGCGCAAAATCTGCCGGCGGCCCGGGTCGCCACCGGCCACGCGCGGGACTTCGTCGCGGAACGCCACCGCGAGACGATGACCGGGCTGCGCCGCGAGGTTGGGTTGCCGTGAGGACGGTTGCTGGCTCAGGCGGACTTGCGCTTGGATTTGGCGCGCGTCCGTTTTTTCTCGGGAGCGAACGTGTCGAGGTCGAGCCACCGACCTTTCACGAGCGCCATTCGGGGGTGGGAGGGGACGCCGGTTTCGCGCATGTGAAGCTGACCGACGACGAGATCCACGGCGGAGACGCCGACCTCTTCCGCCATCTGGTCGATCCCGGAAAACCACGTGTCGGAGGCGCGCATCTTGTAACGGCCCGCGAGTTCCGGGGCGGCGCAGTCCAGGCGCACGTGCCCGACGTCGCCCGGCACCTCGAGGCCGATGCCGCTCAACCACTCGAGAATCGGGCATTCGTTGGAGATGATCACCTGGGGCGCGTGGCGGGCGAACCAGGCGGCAAAGTCCTGCTCGCGGATCCGCGGCTTCTTCAACAAGCGGCACGCGGTGCTGTCGCGGCAGATTTTGCTGATCCGCGAGGAACGCTCCCGTCCAAGCGTGGGCGACGCGGGAGTCGGTGCCCTCGGTCTCGACGAAGCCGATCCTCGTCACCCCGCGCTCACGAATTTTTCGCAGGGCCAATTCGAAATTGTCGGCGTGGGCGCTTTCGACGCGGTGGATGTCGGGGTCCTCGAGCGAGTGCCCGATCGCCGCGATGGAGAAGGCCGACCATTCGAAATCGATCGTCGTCATGCCGTCGGGGAGCGGCGCCACGATGGCGGCCTCGACCCCGCGCGCCTGCAGGATGGACACGGCGCGCTTTCCGGTCATCCCCTCGGCCCGCAACCAGAAGGGTTCCAGCAGGTAGCCGAGGCTTTCGGCCCGGCGTTGCGCGCCGTCGAAAATGCGGAGGTTTTTGCGATAAGGATGCCAGCCCTCCTCGGTCGGCCACGCAGTCAGCCACGCGATGGTCGCCCGGTAGGGAGTCGATTGGTTGCCGCGGACGTGGGCCATCAATTTCGACACGTCGGGGTCGGGCGCGTAACCGAGTTCGCGCGCGATCTATTTGCACCCGGTCGATGGTGCTCTGGGGCATCCGCGGATGATTGCGCAGCGCGAACGAGACCGCCGCTCGGGACAATTTGGCTCGCTCCGCGATATCGCGCAGAGTCACTCGACGTTTGTTCATGGGGCACCCGCACCCAACGCTCCGCCGGGAAATTTTTCAACCTCCAACCCGCCCGCTCGATGATTTCGATTTCCCAATCCCCCCTTTTTCGAGCCCACGTTCATCCCGACACGGGCATCACGAGCCACCTGCTCGACCAACGCGTCGCCCCGCAGCAGCAGACGTTCTATTACGTCAACGACGGCTCGTCCCGAGACCGGCGGTTCTTTTGGTTCTACTGCGCCTTCCCGCCGTCCGGCGACGCGAACGCGGGGCGCACGCTCGGGGTGATCGATTTCGTCGACGGCGACATCCGCCATTTTCCCGAGACTCAATTTTCCCACGCCTCACCATGGGTCGACCCCGACACCGGCGAGGTCTTCTGGGGAACGGGGCGCGCGATCTGGAAACGCGGACCGCGCTCCAGTGACCGGGCCGAGAAGATCGGCGAAGTCCCGAAGGATCTCATCGGTTGGCGCGACGTCACCTGCACGGTCACGCACCTCTCGCGATCGGCGGACGGGCGGGAATTTTTCATCGACCTGCGCACCCCGGCGAAGACCTACCTCGGCACGATGACCATTGCGACCGGGGCGTTCGATTGCTGGGCGGAACTCGACGGCACCTGGGACCACGCGCAATTTCATCCGACCGATCCCGACCTCGTGCTTTTCTCGCAGGAAATCCACGTCGACCCGATCACCGGGCGGCGGATTTCGTGCGACGACCGCATGTGGACCCTGCGGCGCGGTGAAAGCCCGCGCCCCGTCCTGCCGACGCCGACCGTCTGCACGCACGAATGGTGGAGCGCCGACGGACGCGCGATCTACGCCATCGACGGCGACGGCACGTTCCGGGTCGATCTGGCGACCCGGCGGCGCGAACCCGTCTGGCCCGGCGCCACCTGGCACACGCACGCCAACTCCGACGACACGCTGCTCGTCGGGGACCGCCACGGGAAATTTTTTCGCGGCTGCGAATCGCGGGTGACGTTCAAAAATCTCCCCACCGGTCGCCAGATCGAGATCGCTCACAATCCCGAGCTGATCGGTGAAGTCGGCTCGAAATACCACATCGACCCGCACCCCCGCTTCGTCCTCGGGGAAGAATTCGTCGCTTACACGACCACCGTGCGCGGTCGGCTCGACGTCGCGTTCACCGCCACCGCCGACCTGCTCGCCGCGACGGCTTAACGTAAAACCCGCCTCGAATTGGGATCACTCGGTGTCCCGCTATCCTTTCCCACCCGCCACTCCCATGACCATCAACAAGCCCTTCCCTCAGCATCAGCGCCGCGTCGTCCATTCCCTCGATGGGAGTTGGGACTTTTCCTTTCTCGGCGACGTCGATGGCGATTCCGTCGACCTGGGTTCCGTCGACTTCGCGGATCGAATGCTCGTCCCGGCGGCTTTCGACTCCCTGCCCCGGCTGATGGGACGGCGTGGCGTCGCCGTTTACCGCCGCTCCATTCCGACCACGCCTGGTCGCCGCCGCCTGCTTCACTTCGAGGCGGTCAGTCTCTGGTGCCGCGTCTTCGTCGACGGCGTCGCGCTCACCGATCACGACTGCGGTTACACCGGATTCTGGTGCGACGCGGGTGCCAGCGAGCGGGAATCGACGGAGATCATCGTGGTCGTCGACAACCGCTTCGACTGGCAACGGACGCCGCTCCACGAGCAATTCTTCGACTTCTACCAGTGGGGCGGGATCACGCGCTCCGCGTGGCTGCACGAGGTGCCCGAGACATACGTCCGCTCGGCCCACGTCCGCGTGGACGATTTCGTCGCCGGGATGATCACCGTCACGGTCCGGCTCTCCGCCGCGGCAGCCGAAGTGACGACCTCGATCGATGGTGCGGCGTCGGGAGTCCACGCGGTGTCGGGTTCGGAATTCTCAATCGAGCTCAGCGTCCCCGACCCCCGCCCGTGGTCGCCGGACGCGCCGCACCTTCACACGCTCGCCATCCGCGTTGGCGAAGACGACCTCATCGTCCGCTTCGGCCTGCGCACGATCCGCACGTCGGGCCGGGAAATTCTCCTCAACGACCAGCCGATCAAACTCCTCGGCTACAACCGCCACGAATTTCACCCCGACACCGGCTCGTCGGTCTCGCCCGCGCAGCATCTCATCGACCTTCATTTGCTCGAGGATCTGGGCTGCAATTTCGTTCGCGGCAGTCACTACCCGCAGGACCAGCGGTTTCTCGATCTGTGCGACGAACTCGGAATCCTCGTCTGGGAGGAGGGGCTCGGCTGGGGTCAGCGCGAGCGCCAACTCACCGACCCGCACTTCCGCCAGTCCCACCTTCGCATGCTCGACGAAATGGTCGACGCCAGCGTCAACCACCCGTGCGTGATCATCTGGGGTTTCCTCAACGAAGCCGGCACCAACGAGGAATCCACCCGCCCGATCTTCGAGGAATCCGTCGCGCGGCTCCGCGAACGTGACCCCGACCGCCTCGTCGCCTGCGCCAGCATGTTCCCGCTCGACGACCTCTTCCACGACCAGGTCGACATCATCAACCACAACCTCTACCCGGGCTGGTATGACACCGGCGAGCACCCCGATCCGCTCAGCCTCATCCTCCCGCGGGTCCACGAATGCCTCGCCCACGTCGCGCAATTCGACAAACCCTACGTCATCAGCGAGACCGGTGCCGAGGCGCTCCCGGGCTGGCACGATCCGCTCAACGGATTTTTCACCGAGGAGTATCAGGCCGAATACCTGCGCGTCTTCTGCGAAGAAGCCGTTGGCAATCCCGCCATCGCCGGCCTGGCGATCTGGCACTTCTCCGACGCCCGCGTCGACCGCAACGAGCAGCTCATCCGCCGTCCGCGCGGTTACAACAACAAAGGAACGTTCGACGAATACCGCCGCCCGAAAGCCGCCTGCGCCGTGGTGCGGGAAGTTTTTCGGAAAAGCGTGGGTTAACGTATAACGACAACGAATTCGCGGGGGTGGGTGGGCTGGGCTACCTTCAGCCATTCAACGACAAAGGCCGGGATCCTCGTTCCGGTCATCCACCCCGAACCTACCCGTCCTACCATGAAAAGAGCCCTCTCCATTCTCGCCTTCGTCGCGATCGCGTCGAGTCCCGCCCAAGCCGTCGTGCTGGCCAGCTACGACTTCACTACGAACACCGCTTCCGGTGACAGCGAACCGCTGACGACCGCCTCCACGTTCGACAACGCGGGCTGGACGCCGGGCTTCAGCACGGTCTCGAGCAACCAGTATCGCTCGGTGCAGACGGGACAGGTTCCGGAGAATTTCGATGCCGAGATCTATTTCACCTTCACTCTCACGATTCCCGCATTGACCACCGTCGACCTCACCTCGTTGACCTTCGACGGAATCTTCGAGAATGCGAACGTTGGTCCGGTGAGCTATTTTGTTCGGTCAGACATTGGCGCAGTTGCCTTCGACACCGATTTGACTATCACGCCAGACAACCAAGTCGTCAGTCAAAATACCTTCACTCCAAAATCCGTCAGTCTGAGTTCCGCGAGCTTCCAAGGTTTATCAACTCCAATCACATTTCGCATCTATTTCACGGACGATTCTAACAGCCCAAGTTTGACCCGCCTTTCCGGCGTCGACAACGTCGTGCTCAACGGCGACGTCACCGCCGTCCCCGAGCCCAGCAGCGTCGCTCTCCTGATCGGCGGAGGCTGCCTGCTAGTCATCCTGCGCCGTCGGCAGACGAATCGCTCAGCAGCCTGACTCGCGTCGTCGTTCCACGGCACCCACTGATTCGCGGTGGCATCCCCCAAGGGTGCCACCGTTTTTCTTTCATCATCCGAGCGGTCGATCGAGCGCCACCCGGTCGAAGTGCTTAACGTTAAACTACCCCCGGATTGGTTGACCGACCCACCCCGGTGAATGTGCGGGTTCCCTGTTTAAATTATGAGTTCTTCCCCCCCCCGAATCCGCCAAGAAGACAAGGCTCCCTTCTGGCACAAAATTGCCTACGGCCTCGGCGGGATGACCGAGCAATTGTCGAATGCGGTGACCAAGAACATGTTCGTGCCGGTCTACAACATCGGCCTCGGCATCAGCCCGGCGATTATCGGCAGCGTGCTCATGGTCTACCAACTCTGGGACGCGCTCGCGGATCCCATCATGGGCAACATCTCCGACAACACGCGTTCCCGTTGGGGCCGACGCCGCCCCTTCATCGTTGTCGGCGGCATCCTCACCGGCCTCGTGATGCCGCTGCTCTGGCAGCCCTCGCCGGATTGGAGTCAAACGGCGCTCATCGCCTACATGGTCGGCGTCGGACTGCTTTTCTACACCTGCTTCACCATGTGGGCGATGCCCTACTACAGCCTCGGCATGGAGATGACGCCGAACTACTACGAACGAACCCGCATCGTGGCGTGGCGGACCATCTTTTCCAAATTCGTCGGCCTGCTCGGCGGCTGGATGCTGGCCCTCACGGCGCTGCCCGCCTTCGCCGACCCGCTCACCGGCGAACCCGACATCGCCAAGGGCATGAGCGTGATGGGTTGGGTCATGGGATTGATCATTCTGTCCGTCGCCATCCTGCCCGGCGTTTTCGTCAAGGAGCGCTACTACGCGAAGGAGGCCAAGGATCAGCCGAAGATTCCGCTCATCAAAAGCATGCGCGAGACACTGTCCTGCCGTCCCTTCCAACTCGTCCTCGGGATCGTCCTCTTCAATACCGTCGGCTCCACCCTCGTCAGCAGCCTCGGCCTCTACCTCAACATCTATTACATCAACCAAGGCGACCTCGGCACCGCCTCGCTGATCCAGGGTTGGAAGTCCACGGCGACCTTCATCCCCGGCCTCCTCAGCGTCCCGTTCTGGACGTGGGTCAGCGAGCGCATCGGCAAGACGAAAGCCCTCGCCCTCACGCTCTCGATGGGCTTCATCGCCAATATTCTCATCTACTTCTGCTACACGCCGGAGCAGCCGTATTTACAGATCCTGCCGCACGTCTTCCTCTCGGCCTTCGGTGTCGCGATGTGGATGCTCATCCCCTCGATGCAAGCCGACATTGTCGACTTCGACGAGCTCCACACCCACGAACGACGCGAGGGCAGCTTCTCCGCGATCTTCTCGTGGATCTTCAAATTGTCCGCCACCCTGACGACCGGCCTGGCGGGTTTCATCCTCGTCTGGACCGGCTTCGACGTCGTGAAATACGGCAAGACCCAACCGCCCGAGACACTCGAACGCATGCTGGAATGGTACGTTTTCCTGCCGATGGGCTTTTGGATTTGCGCGCTGCTGCTGTTGCGCTTGTATCCCCTGAGTCCCGCGCGGATGGAAGAAATCCGCGCGCAGCTCGAAGCTCAACGCGGCAAGGTCTGACGCGCGGCCAGTTTCCAAAATCATGAAAACAATCCAGAAATTCACCTTCGGTAGCGGCGACCGGTTCGGTCATCAAGGCGAAGCGCAGCTCTCCGCCGTCCTCGACGCCCGCACGCGCGGCATCGACGTTTGCCCGACCTGGAACAAATCAAACCGCGAGCATTCGATCATCGGGTCCAAGCCGGACGACCTCCGCGCCGAAGCGGACGCCGCCGTCGCCGCGCTCGGCTACGACTGCGCCTACTACGTCGACGCGGATCACATCGGGCTCGGCACGGTTGATGGCTTTCTGGCTGGGAGCGACTTCTTCACGCTGGACGTGGCCGATTCCATCGGGAAACCCGCCTCCGCTGCGGACATCGACGCGTTCGTCGCAGCGCACGGGACGTTGATCGGGAGTATCGCGGTCCCCGGGATCGACGAGCCGCTGGAAATCAGCGAGGACACGATCCGCCGCGCGGCGGAGAAATTTCTCCTCGCCGCCCAGGAGGCGGGACGCATTCACCGGCACATCGCCGCGGCGAAAGGCGACGAATTCGTGACGGAAGTCTCGGTCGACGAGACCGACACGCCGCAGAGCCCCGTCGAGCTGCTGCTCATCCTCGCCATGCTAGCCGACGAAAACGTCCCGGTGCAGACCATCGCGCCGAAGTTCACCGGTCGATTCAACAAGGGCGTCGATTACGTCGGCGACCTCGCGCAGTTCGAGCGCGAGTTCGACCAGGATCTCAGCGTGCTCGCCTACGCCGTCGCGGAATTCGGTTTGCCCGAGACGCTCAAGCTCAGCGTCCATTCCGGCAGCGACAAATTTTCGCTCTACCCGATCATCAACCGCCTCGTGCGCCAGCACGACGCCGGCCTCCACGTGAAAACGGCCGGCACGACGTGGCTCGAGGAAGTGATCGGCCTCGCCGAATCCGGCGGCACGGGACTCGAAGTCGCGAAGAAAATCCACGCCGGAGCGCACGCGAAGTTCGACGAACTCACCGCGCCCTACGCGACGGTCATCGACATCGACCGGGCGCAGTTGCCCACCCCGGACGACGTCGCGGGCTGGAGCGGCGACCGGTTCGCCGCCGCCCTCCGCCACGACCCGGCTTGCGCCGACTACAACCCGCACCTTCGCCAACTCGTTCACGTGGGTTTCAAGGTGGCCGCTCGGCTCGGCGACGAGTTCATCGACGCGCTCGAAGCGAACGCCGAAGTCGTGAACCGTAACGTGACGCACAATCTGCTTGTTCGGCACATCGTTCCGATCTTCGGATAGGCGCTTCGCGGTCACGCACTCAACATGCCCCTTCCTCCGATCGACCGCGTGCTCGGCCCGACGTGGGCCAACCCCGAGCTGACCAGTCTTCACCTCCTCCCCGCCCGCGCGACGGCGTGGCCCTTCGCTTCCGCCGAGATCGCGACCCAGACGACCGACATCGTCGCGCCCGACGCCGCGAATCCCCTGGCACGTTGCCTCGACGGGGGTTGGAAATTCCACGCCGCCGCGCGGCCCGCAAGCTGCCCGGAAGGATTCGCGAAAAGCGGGTTCGACGACGATGAATGGGGCACTCTGCCCGTTCCGGGGCTCTGGCCGTTCCACGGGGTGACCGGTCATCACTACACGAACGTCCAGATGCCGTTCCCCCACGAGCCGCCGAACGTGCCGGAAGACAACATCGTCGGGATCTACCGGCGGACGCTGGAGATCCCCGCCGATTGGGCGGGTCGACGGATTGTTCTGCACTTCGGGGCCGTCGAAGGTCTCGCGCAGGTTTACCTCGACGGAAAGTTCGTCGGGCTCAACAAGGACTCGAGGCTCCCGGCCGAATACGACGTCACCGACCACGTCCGAGCCGGCTCGCCCCACGTCCTCGCGGTCGCCGTTTTCCAATGGTCCGACGCGACCTTCATCGAGGACCAGGACCAGTGGTGGCAGAATGGGTTCTCGCGTAGCGTCTACCTTCTCGCCACGCCGATGGTCCGAATCGACGACTTCTTCGCTCGAGCGGATTTCGACGCAGAGCGGCGCGAGGGCTCGCTCACGCTCGAAGCGACCATCGGATTTGACACCATCCCAACCGACGAACTTCGGCTCATCGCCCAACTCATCGATCCAACCACGGACGGCATCGTTTGGACCGGAAGCGCCCCGGTTGACACGACGCGTCACCAGCTCAAGTCCGCCCCCCGCGTCGGGGCCACCCTCACCGCCGACCTGCCTGGCATCCGGCCCTGGACGCACGAGACACCCTGCCGCTACCGCCTCGTGCTGACGCTCGAGCGCTCCGGGCAGGCCGTTCACCACACGGCGTCCGACGTCGGTTTTCGCCGGGTCGAGCTGCGCGACGGATTGATTCAACTGAATGGCCGTCCCGTCTTCTTCGCGGGCGTCAATCGGCACGACAGCTCCGACGTGAACGGGCGCGCGGTCACCCGCGCCGAGATGGAACGCGATCTCGCCGTGATGAAGCGGCACAACGTCAATGCCGTCCGATCCTCCCACTACCCGAACGATCCCTACTGGCTCGAACTCTGCGACCGCCACGGAATGCTCGTCATCGACGAGGCCAATATCGAATCGCACGCGTTTCACAACATCCTCTGCCACGACCCGCGCTACCTCGCCGCGTGGCTCGCGCGCTGCAGCCGCATGGTCGAGCGCGACAAGAATCACCCGAGCGTCATCTTTTGGTCGCTTGGCAACGAGTCCGGCTACGGCTCGAATCACGACGCCGCCGCAGCCTGGATCCGTCGCCGCGATCCGACCCGCCTCCTGCACTACGAAGGCGCGATCTCGCGCCACCAGACCGGCGAGCCCTGGACCGCCGGACGCAACGTGACCGACGTCGTTTGCCCAATGTATTCTCCGCTCACCGAGATGATCGAATGGGCCGAAGACCCGCCCGACGACCGGGCGTTCTTCCTGTGCGAATTCTCCCACGCGATGGGGAATTCCGGCGGATCGCTCTCGGACTATTGGGAGCTCTTCGAGAAATACCCCCGCCTCCAGGGCGGCTTCGTCTGGGAATGGTGCGACCACGGCATCCGGCAGACCACGCCGGACGGCAAGGTCTATTGGGCCTACGGCGGAGACTTCGGCGAAGAACCCAACGACGCCAATTTCTGCTGCGACGGCCTCGTCTGGCCCGACCGCGCGCCCAAACCTCACCTTCTCGAATTCAAACACCTCGCCCGACCGCTCGATGTTACTCTCGACGATTGCGGTCAGCTCCGCGTCACCTCCCGCCGGACTTTCCGCGCGCTCGACGATCTCAGCGCGGAGTGTTCGCTGCTCGTTGACGGGCATCCGACGAGATCGGCCTGGCTACCGGACCTGGCCATTGCCCCCGGTGAAAGCGCACTGTTCGCGAACCCGTTTGCCGACGAAAACATCCCGCCGGGAGATGACGTGCGCCTCCAAGTGGTGGTCACCAGCCGCGACGAATCAGACGCTCTTCCCGCCGGACACGAAGTCGCCCGGTTGGTGCTCGCCGTGCGTGAAACGGCGATTGCACCGGCGCCGTCTTCAGCCGGTGCGAACGCCCTCCCCAGCCTCCACGGGGTTGACCTCGCCACCCGGATGACCCCAAATCTCTGGCGCTGCCCGGTCGACAACGACGGCGTCCGGCTCTGGAGTGGCCAGGACGACAAACCCCTCGGTAAATGGCAGAAAGCCGGACTCGACCGCACCCGCGTCACCGAAATTGAAGCGCCGACCGGGATCACCCGTCACGAAATCCGCAACGACCGTGGTGAACTTGCCGCGACGTGGGAACAGCGTCTCCGCGCCGCCGACGGTGGCATTTTAATCGAGTTCCGAGCCGAGCTGACCGATCTGGTCGACGACTGGCCACGGATTGGCGTCCAACTCCGCCTTCCTGCCGGATGGAGTACCGCCGAATGGTGGGGTCGCGGCCCGCACGAAAATTACCCGGACCGGCTCGCCAGCGCCACGCTCGCCCGCCACGGGGCCACCCTCGACGAACTCTTCACCGACTACATTCTGCCACAGGAAAACGGACTCCGCTGCGACGTCCGCGAGCTTGCGCTCCTGGAAAATGGCCACCCTCGACTTTTCGTCACCGCCGTGGGGCAGCCCTTCGCCTTCTCGTTCTCGCGCTACCTCCCGGGCGACCTCGCCGCCGCCCGACACACGACCGACCTCGATCCCCGCGACGAGACCATCCTCTCCCTCGATCACCGCCACCGCGGCCTTGGTAATCTCAGCTGCGGCCCCGACATCCTTGACCAATACCGCATCGGGTTCGGAACCTACGAATGGGCCTGGCACCTCCGCCCGGCAGGCGGCGACGGACCCCCGAGCTAAAAGAATCCGGGATCTCAACGGGAAACTCCACCCTCGCCCGTCCCAGTTTCGCAGGGTAATTCAGCGGACGATGAATCCGCCGCCGCCGCGCATCCTGATCGTCGAGGACGAGCCCTCCATTCGCGACACGATCCAATACCCGCTCGAATCGGACGGCTGCCGGACCCACTGCTGCGGCACCGGCACCGAGGCCCTCGCCGCAGTTGCGGAAGCCGGGTTTGATCTCATTGTCCTCGACGTTGGCCTGCCGGACATCACCGGTTTCGACGTCTGCCGAAGCATCCGGGCGCACTCCGACGTGCCGATCCTTTTCTGACCGCGCGCTCCGATGAAATCGACCGCGTGGTCGGGCTCGAACTCGGCGGGGACGACTACGTGACCAAACCGTTCAGCCCGCGCGAACTCGCCGCCCGCATCCGGGCCATCCTGCGCCGCGCGCGCCCCGGCGCAGCGTCTACCTCGGACTCGGGCCGCTTCGAGATCGACGCCGAGCGCTGCGCGATTCGTTTCCACGGCCACCCGCTCGAATTATCCAGAACGGAATATCGCCTGCTCTCCGCGTTGATCGCCAAGCCTGGCCGGGTCTTTTCGCGGGCTCAGCTCATGGACGCCGCCTGGGACGAACCCGAGGCTTCCTTCGACCGCACCGTCGACGCCCACGTGAAAACCCTCCGCGCCAAGCTCCACGCCCTCCGCCCCGACGAAGACCCCATCGTCACCCACCGCGGCTTCGGCTACTCGCTCGCCGAAGAATCCCAATCGAAAATCGAGAATCAAAAATCGAAAATTGAGTGAGTCTCACCCTTCGCGTCCTGCTCAGCTTCGTCGGCGTCGCCATCGCGGCGATCTACCTCCTTCTCAACCCCATTCTCGACCGCGTCGAGCGGCAGTATCTCGAGGCTGCGGAGGAGCCGATGGTCGACACCGCCGAGATCCTTGCCGCCATCGTTTCGGCGGAACTCGCCACCCATGGCCGCCTCCCGACCGCCCTCACGAGTGGCTTCGCCGCCGTGAATGACCGCACGCTCACGGCGAAGATTTACAACATCCTCAAGACGGAAGTCTCCATGGGAACCTACGTGACCGACGAGAAGGGACTCGTGATTTTTGATTCCGAGGAACCCGAGCGGGTCGGTCTCGACTTCTCGGATCGGTCGGACGTGTACCTCACCCTCCAGGGTCGCTATGGCGCCCGCTCCTCCCGCGCGGACGAAACCGATGACCTGTCCTCCATCATGTTCGTCGGAGCGCCGTTGATCGTGGACGGCAAAATCGTCGGCGTCCTCTCGGTCTACAAACCCCAGCGCGCCCTCCGCGAATTCATTCTCGAGACGAAACGCCGCATCCTCCGAGTCGGCCTCACCGGCACGGTGGCATTCCTGCTTTTCGGCTACCTCCTCTCCCGCTGGGTCACGGAGCCCCTCGCCCGGCTGACCCGTCACGCGGAAGCCGTCACCCGCGGCGAGCGCCCACCTCCGCCGTCCATGCCGGGCCAACATCTCCGAGTGCTCGGCGAATCCATCGAGCGCATGCGGGTCGCGCTCGAGGACCGCGACTACGTTGGCAATTACGTCCAGACCCTCAGTCACGAAATGAAGGCCCCCGTCGCGGCTATCCGCGGTGCCGCCGAGCTGCTCGACGAGGACCTTCCCGCCGACCGCCGCCAGCGGTTCACGTTAAACATCCGCACCGAATCCGCCCGCCTCCAGCGGCTCATCGAGCAACTGCTCGCCCTGGCCTCCCTCGAAAGCCGCAAACGCCTCGATAGTCCCGGCACCGTCGACCTCTCCGGGATCGTCCGCCGCGTCGTTGACGAAGCCCGCGAGCGACGCGCTGACCAGCAATTTCTCCTCGCCGTTCCCGCCTCCGCGCTGGCTCCGGGAGACGAATTTCTTCTGGAAACCGCCATCCGCAATCTGGTTCAGAACGCCGCCGAATTCTCTCCGGCCGACGGCCGCATCGAAGTCGCAGTCCGGCCCACCGAAGACGGTCAGATCGAGGTCAGCGTCCGCGATGAAGGCCCTGGTCTCCCCGACTACGCGGCCCCCCGCGTGTTCGAGCGCTTCTACTCGCTTCCCCGTCCCGGCACCGAACGCAAGAGCTCCGGTCTCGGGCTCTGCTTCGTCCGGGAGGCCGCGACCCTTCACCACGGCACGGCCACCGTCGAAAATCGGAACCCACCACCCGGAGCCGAGTCGACCCTGCGAATTCCTATTGGTTGAGCGATCGGCGCGCTCGCTCGCCCGTCCCCATCACTGACCTCCGGGAGTCCAACGACGAACCGAGCCGCCGTCGCCAGATCGTCTTTCGCCATCGCATCCGCCAGTTGATCCGCCCGCGCGATCCGCTTCTCCACCGGAAGCATGGCAGCGATTCGCTGCACGCTTTCGAGAGGCAGGTAGCTGGCCCCCTCACTCGCCCCCTCCGCGAAGCTCGCTTGATCTTCCGGACTCAGCCCACTCACGTGATCGATCAGCGCCGGACTCGCACCGCTGTGAGACTCACCCAGCCCGCGGAGGACGGATCGACGCACCGTTGGATTCAAGGCGTCCACTCGCGCCATCTCCCGTTGGACGCTCTCCGGCGTACGAAGATCCCGGGAGCCGAAGATTGCCGGGATCGTCTCGACCAAGGCGTCCGAGTCCAAACGCTCGGTCATCGCCGTAAATGCCGCTTCAAAATCCAGGTGCGCCCACCCGTCCTGGAGCGACATCAGCGCTTCGCTCCGCTCCTCACCGGTGAGTCGATCGGCGGCGAGCCGCAGGGCCTGATCAGGATCCAAGGTCCCGATCGCGCTGAAAAGTCCGCCGAGGAACACTTTCCGCTCACCCGGTAGGAGGGTATCCGCCCAACTCAGCGCGACCTCCGGTTCGCCCGCCAGACTCACGGCCAGTCCGCTGACCAACTGCGTCCGGCCCCTCCCCGGAGGCAATTGAGCCATCGCAGCCTCGGCACCCGCCACGTCGGTCGCGATCCGCATCCCGATCCACTGTGCCCCGTAATTATCGGCCAGCTCCGGCATTCGAGCCATCCGTGCGAGTCCCTCCCGTGGGTCCGCCCAGATCGTATTCCCAAAAGCCGTATCCAACGTTTCGCGCCGATTCTCACCCTCCGAACTCTCGACCCACGCCCACGCCGCAGCCGAATCTTCCTGAATCCAGGTCGAGACAACAGCCTGCCGAGCCGATCGATAATCTTCGCCCCGCGCGAACGCCACCTCCGCCGCGCCGCGCGGGTCCGACTTGGCCCAGCCCGAGAAGATCGCCCGCAGTTCCTTCTCGGTATTCGTGGCAGACTCGATCCGGGCAACGCCGCAGCGGGATTCTGTCGTGCAAGTTCGCTCAAAAACGCCAACCCCACGCGCTCGCTCGAGGGCTCATCCGACAGGTTCGTCACAAAGTGCTCGGCCGCCGCTAGGTCCCGCTCGGCCAGCGCCCGCACGGCCACCGCCAGGATGTCCTCGCGATCCTTCCCCTTGGTCGAGAGCAGGCGCGCGATCTCACCCACCGCCACGATCCGCTCGACGAGCGCATCCCGGTATATCCGCGCCACCCGCGGCGGCAGAGACCGATCGCCCAACACAACCTGCAGTCGCGTCATGATCTCCACCGGATCCTCGCTCCGCAGCACGTCGATCAAATTCTCGGAATTGGGAGGGGCGGGCTCGGTGGCAACAGAGCGATGACCGATGGAGGAGGGATTCGAAACCTCCGGCGTCGACGGGCTGGCCGCTTCACCCTCTTCCGCTCGCCCCCCCAGATATCCCAAACTGGCTGCCCCGACGCATGCCACCGCTACTGCAGCGCCGACTCGCAGCGTCACTTGACGACCCCCATCATTTTTTCACGCAGGGCCGCATCCGGGAGTGCTTCGACGAACGCTCGTGCCTCGGCGGGATCCTTCTCCTTCCACGATCGCAACGCGCTCTGCATCCGCTGACCCTGCAGCGAATCGTCACCGATGGATAACGCCCACTGGGCAGCGGTTGGCGGGTCCAGATTCGTGATCGCAGAAACAAAACCGCCGACCGCTTGGTCCCGCAACTCGCCCTCCGGCAGGGATGCCAAATAATCCGACGCCGCGCTGGCATCCCGGCGACCCCAGGAATTCGCCACCTCCGCCACTGTCACGCGCTGCGCGTCCACCCCCTGAAGCCCGTGCGCCCAACTCATGGCATCGTCCGGGCTGACCTGACCGTATTCCCAGGCGACCTTCTTCAGAGCATCGTTCAAGCCGTCCGGCAACACGCCCCTCGCGGCGGTCGCTGCAGCCGCAGGATCTTCGCTCGCCCAGCCTTCGAGCGCCGCAGCCACCGCGCTCGTTTGCTCGAGAGGAGGTCGCCCCGAGGCCCAACGGAAGGCTTCCTCCGGCTCGTTCGTCGCCCAAGCCTCGACGACGTCCGGCAGAAACTTTGCCCGCAGCCCATCGGGCAATTTTACCAAAGCCCTCGTCGCGGCGTTCGGATCCGTTTGCGACCACGTCGATAAGACCGAACCCAGTGCGCTCGATCCCTGCCTCTGATTCCACCGAGCCAGGCCCCACGCGTAGGCAGCCAACGGATCGTCCGCCGCCCACGATTCCATCACGCTGTCCACACCGTAAGAAGCGCCCAGCTCTCCGCGGACCGCGAGTTCCGCCATCTCGCGGGGTGCCGCTTTGGCGACGTTGCGGGTCCCTAGACGCAGTAGATAGGTCCGCTCTCCACTCGGAAGCGACTGCGCCAACTCCCAAAGACGCGCTGCATCCGTTCGTCCAAGATTCTCGCCGTATCGTAGGAGCAGCTGATTGCGCATCTGGCCAGGAGGCAATGCCATCACCGCCTCCCACCCGGGTGATCCCAACTCAGTGAGCGCATCGGCAAATTGGGCTATCAACATGGTGTCGACCGCCGCTGGAAATTTTTGCGCCAGCTCGAGGATCGCGGCGGCATCGCGGATGCCGGCCATTTCGTAGACCGACCAGAAGGCCTTTCGCCCAATCTCCGGACCCTGCCCGACCGCCCACTCCAGCATCTCCTCGCGATCCCCTTCGTTCCACGCGTGAAAAACTCCAGCCAGCGCCCGCTCGCGAAATCTCCCGGGATCCAGCGCCATCGCCGCGCGTCGAGCCGCCGGCAGCGACGCGGACGCCCACTCCTCGAAGAATGGGAACGCCGCCTCCGTCGCATCGGATGGGGGCAATTTTTTCAGCAATTCAAAACCGCGCTCGGGCTGTCGTCGCCCCACCGTGCCAGAAGCCGCGTAGATGGCCCGAATCGCTAATTTTTCCGGGAGCGAGTCGATCACGTCCACGGTCGCGTCGAGATCGACCAGGGCCGCTCCAGACGCCCACCATCCGATGAGATCCTCCGACTGCGCCAGTTCCGCGGCGGCTTGGAAATCCGCCTCCGCCAGCGAGGCCAATGCCAACCACTTCGCGAGGTTTTCGTCCACCCCCAGCGCCACCAGCCCTCTCACGTAGTCCTCAAAGCCCGCCGCATCCCGAAAATCCACCGCCGGAAGCACTGCGCCCGCTATCCCGCCACTCTCAAAATCATCCGCCGATTTGCTCGATCCGATTCGCCCGGATGACGGCTTGGCAGCATCCGACGATCCGCTCGACGGATTGCTCCCTCTTGCCCACCGACCCACGCCAAATCCAAGGATTGACCCCACGACCACGGCTCCGATCAACACGCCCGCAACCGCGCCCCTCATCGAACATCCTCCGCCATGACTTCGTCCACAATCCGGCGCTCCTCCGGCGACTGCACCCGAGTTGCCAACGCAGCGCGCCCGCGAGCGCGATCCACCCGACGCCACGACTCACCCACGCGACGGATCAACTGGGCGCGGACCTCCGGACCCGCGACGTCGTCCAGGACCGCCGTCGCGCCAGCCAAGTCAAAGGTTCGCCATTCACTCGCCAAGGCCAGCGCCGCCCGATCGCGAGCTTCCCCCGGCGGCATTTCAGCAACGAACGCGCCCGCCGCGCCCGGATCGTCGTAGACCCAGTCACTCACCAGATGATTGATCGCCCGACGCTGTTCCCGGGGTGCCGCATCGCGAGGGAGATTGTTGAGAAACTTCGCCGCCGCGGCGGGGTCCGACTTCGCCAGCGCGCCCGCGATTGCCACCGCTTTTCCGGCCTGTCGGTCCGGCGGCAGTGCCGCGACAACTTGCTGGATCAACGATTTTGAACCATCAAGCAACGACCCAGCCAAGCCCTCCGCCAGAGCGATGCGATCCTCACCGGCCAGCCCGTCGAGTTCTGCGGCCAGCCCATCCGCGTCCACACTCCCCCAGTTCCTCCCCGCCACCCGGAGTGCTTGGCGGCGCAGCTCCGGATCCAGCGTGCTGAGCAGCTCCAGCCGCCGTCCGAAGTCCGCACCAATCGAAGAATAATTCATCGAGAAAATCCCAAGGAGCAACCGATCCCTTGCCTCGCCTTCGTAGGAGGCATTCAATGCCGTGAACGCCCCCTCAAAGTCATTGTTCGACCATTCCCGCAGCACGGCAGTCGCCGCCTTCTCCCCGGTCGGACCCGACAACCTCGTGGCGGCCAACTCAATGGCCGACCTCGGATCCTCACGCGCAAGCCGACGGAAGATATCGTTCACCGCCGCTTCTCGCTCGCCGGGGAGCAACGTGTCGGCCCAATCCAAGGCCACCTCCGGACCCTGCCTCAGCAATCCACTCGCGATCCCCGCCGTCAGACGCGTGAGAAATTCGCCCGGCGGCACCCGCTCCAGCGCTGCACTCACACTTTCAGGATCGCTGGCCAGTCGGTAACCGATGGAATCCAGGAACATGAAGTTCCCCAACTCTGGTTTCGCCAACATCGTGTCGATCGCGGCAAGCGGGTCCCCGTTCGCCAGCGCGTTACCGTAGGCGCCGCGCCCCATTTGCCGGTCGTCCGGTGGAAGGCGTTCGATGTATTCCCAGGCCGCGTCCGGGTCATCGAAGGCCCACTGGTAAAGCGCCGAACGCGCAAAGGACGTGTCCAATTCCCGATCCATCGCGAACGCGGTCTCCGTCGCCAAGCGCGGCTCGTTCTTCGCCCACTCCCGAAAAAAGGGTAGCCGTCGGCCCTCGCCTCCTCGTTTTCTGAAAAATTCCAGACCGGGCTCGGGATCATTCGCGCCCAAGTAGGCCAGGAATTCCCGCTGCGCGACATTCTGCATTGGCCCAGCGGGAAGCTCCGAAACAAGGGTTTCTGCCGCAGCCGGATCACGGCTCACCAAAGCCTTCACGACCATTTCGATCTGCTCCTGAAGCTCTCGATCGGTTCCTACTACAATCTCGGCCCGCGGCACCCCGAGTCCGACCAATCGCTCGATCAGTTCCCGCTGGAAAAACTGCGCCATCTCCGAAGGCAGATTCCGATCCGCCCGCAGCATCCGCAGTCGAGCAGTCAGCTGATCACGATCGGCCCCTTTCAGATCGGCGAGAAACCCTCCCACCCGGATCGCTAACGATCCAGCGCGAGGCAAGGATTCTCCCGACAGCTCGATCGTTGTCACCGGATTATCTTCCCCTCGCCCGACCTCATCCGCCGGTTGGCCGGGCTCGGCTCCCTCGGTCCCCCCGAAGCCGAAGCCGAAGCCAAAGCCAACAACGCCCGCAATCCCCGCAACAACGGCAATCCAGCGAAGATTGGCGGCATCCATCCGATCGTCAGGGGAGAGTCAACACACCGGAAGTCGTATGCTAACGAACCCTCCCTGGCAAACTCCAGCTTACACCTGCAAACGCCGACCCCAGAGGTCCCGGCGGCCTCGGTCAATCACTTGTCCATGGCGCTCGCTGCCCCGACTGGCAGCGAAGGGGTCCACTTCAACCAGGCTTCCTTCGGCTTCTCGTGCAGGAGAAAACGGCTTCCGCTCGCCACGCGCTCGCCCAGATCATCGTCGTCGGGGGTGGCAAACGCGATTCCACCCAGCGTCAACGTCGTCAGCGGAGCGGGATCGACTTTGAGATACAGGAATCCAAGCGACGCCTTCAGTCCGCCGACGTCCCAGAACCGGGTGTTCGTCCGCACCAGTGGCGCGTAGCGGGGATCGATCTCGATGACCAAATCAACCCGCCCCGCTTCCGGTGACAGCTCTTTCCGCACGACTTTCCCGACCGGGACGCCCCGATAAAGCACCGGTGCATTCGTCCCGATTTTGGAAGTCCGGGCCACCAGAACGATCTCGAGGCCCCCCGCTTCCGCGACCTGAATTTCCTCGATGGCCTCCTCGGCGACCTCCGTCGATTGCGCGACAAATTCCTCGGCCGGCTCCGCCCCGGTCCCGGGAACGCACTCGATGTAGACCCCACTCACCAACGTTTCCAGCCCCGTCACCCCCTCGAGGGACACCTCCGGACGCACCAGTGAGAACACGCTCCCCTGCCGCCGCAGCATCGCGTATCCGGCCTCGAATCGCGCGACGACCCGCACACCATCCTCCTCCACGGTCACTGACTCGACCAACCCGACCGGCAGTCCGCGGAATCGCAATTGCGTCCGTCCTGCGACCAGACCCTGTCCGTTCGCGAAGGAAATCCGAATCGGCGGCGAGACTGCCCGCGCCGCTGCCTCCGTCTCGTAGAGCGAAAACGCCGCTCCGTCCGCCGCCGCGCCCGCCGACTCACCGAAGGCGTCAAATTCCAACGCGCCCTGCAACAAGGTCTGAAAGCCGACGATTGCCACCTGCACGCCCCCGGGGCCCAGTCCGACCGAGACAGCATCCACTGACCAGAACCGCGAATTCTCCCTCACGAGCGAAGCAAATTCCCGCCGCACCACGACCTTGAGCAGCGGCGATCCATCAGCCGCCAGCCGCTTCTCGATCACCCGACCCACGATCAGACCGCGGTGTAGCACCGGCGCCCCCTTCGCCAGCGAAGAAATCTGAGGGGCGGCCAACGTGATGCTCAGACCTTCCCTGGCCAGCGGCAGATCGATCCAACTCTCGCCCGTCGTGCGCCCCACGAATTTGCCCGGCATCGCGTCGCCTTTCCCGGGCTCGCACGCAATGTAAATTCCCGTCAGCAGCGTGTTCAGCCCCGTAAACCCCTCCGGGGAAATTCTCGCCTGCACGACGGTAAACTCCGCTCCTTCCCGCTGAAATTGCTCATATCCCGGCCGAAATCGCGCCATGACATCCACCGTGCTGGTTTCGAAATTCAGCTTCGCCGATTCGACCAGCCCGATGGTCATATCGAGATACCGCAGCTCCGTCTGCCCGGCGATCAGCCCCAATCCACCGTCGAACGTGATCCGGATCGGCGGTGAGGTCGCGCGCGCCGCCGCCTCCGTTTCGAATAAAGGGAACTCATCCTCATCCACCGCCGCCTCGCCGCCGTCCCCATAAGTCTCGAAGGCCAACCCGCCCTGCAGCAAAGCCGCCAGACTCGGCACGTCCACCTTCAACCCACCCGATCCCGTCTTCAACGAAGCGAGCGGCATAATCCAAAATCGCGTATCTTTCCTCACCAAAGCGCCATGAGGTTCGTCCACGACGATCTGCAGCAGCGGTTCACCGTCATCGTCCAGCATCGCCTCACTCACGGCGCCGACCGCCACGCCGCGATGAAACACCGGTGCCCCCCGAACGATCCGGGGCATCTCGTGCGGTCGCAGTTTCAACACCACCGACGGGGCGTCCCGTAAATCGACCGGCTTCATACTTTTACCGACAAAATGCGTCGCCTTCGCGCCACCGCCCATCCGGGCCTGCAGGGAATTTCCCTGAATGATCGACTCCAGCCCCGACAGCTCCACGAGCGAAATTTCCGGCTGATCGATCCAAAAAACGGTCTCCTCCCGCGCGAGATCCGAAGCAAATGCCTTCAATAGCACGGTCACCACCACACCCTCCAGATTCGGATCCAATTCGATCGCCCTGACGATCCCCGCCGTCACTCCCCGGTAGATCAAGACCGTCTTCCCGGCCTGCAAGCCCGGGGCGTCTGCGAATTCGATCGTGATCTCAGGCCCCTCCGCCCGCCAGTGAGACCAAAATAACCAAGCCGCTGCTGCCACCGCCAGAATCGGGAAAATCCACGCGACCGAGATCCGCGTCCGTGAGGCGCGGACGACTTCGCCCTCGTCGGCGCGCGGTTCGTTCGGGGGTTCGCGGTCGGTCATTCCGTCATCTCATTGTCGTTCTGCCAGATCAGGCGCGTTTCGTAAATCTCCGCCGCCACCAACGTCGCCACAAGCACGCCCGCAAAGAACAAGACGCCCGGCTCCGCGACCACGCTGGCCAGAATTCCCAATTGTCCAACGGCAACGAGGATCGACAGTAGAAAGAGATCGATCATCGACCAGCTCCCGATGCGGTGCAGCACCCGCAGGACCGCCGTCCGCTCCCGCCGCAGCCCCGTCTGGCCATGCAGCATGAGCAGCCAGCACATGCTCGCCAATTTTCCGAAGGGCACCACGATACTCGCCAGAAAAACGATGCCCGCAATCGGTGCCAGACCCGAATCGTACAACTCCTGCACCCCGCCCAGCACGGTCAGCGGCTCGACCTGTCCGGCCACCGTCATCGTCATCACCGGCAACACGTTCGCCGGCACGTAGAGCAGCAGCCCCGTCGCTACCAGCGCCGTCACCCGCTGCACCCGCATCGCGTCCGACTTCATTATCCGAGCGCCGCCACCTCTTCATCCACCGTCACCCGGTCGAATACCTGCACGGTCACCATCGAGCACAACGCCAGCAGAAGGATCCACACCGCTCCCTGCCGCCACTCGACCTTGCCCAGCAGATCCAGCTTCACCACGGACACCTGCACGCCCACGGCGAAGACGATCACCAGATTCCAAGGAGCCAGCTTCTCGATCGCCGCCGTCATCCGCGGCAAACCCGGCCAGCGCCGCCCAAGACAACAAGCCGCCGCCACGTACCAGACCGCTGACAAATGCAGCAGCGGCCCCACGATTGCCCCAAACCCCACCAACGCCGCCACCGGCGAATACCCCTGCACAACCAACCCCCGGATCCCGGTGAAAATCCGGTTCGTCTGCGTATTCCCCGCCACGTCGAACGTCATGATCGGCTCGACATTGGCCAGCACCGCCAGGATCAATCCTGCCGTCGCCAACGCCCAGAGCATCTGCATGGCGAGCGGCCCCCGGTGTTTTTTCACCGCGTAGCCGCACCGCCGACACCGCAGCATCTCACCCGCCGTCAACTTGCGATCGCGGCAGGACGATTCGCAGTCCGGGCAGACCAACCAGCCCGTCTCACGCCTCACACCTGCCGCCTCGCCATTCATGCCCGGTCAGATGGCCATCCGCGCAAACAAAGCGTCCAGCGGCAACTGAATCCCGATGAAAAACTCGCCGAACTCCGCGTATTCCGCGCTCACCGCATCGAACCGCATTTCGTAGACGATCGCCTTGATCTCGCTCGTCGTGTGGGCCCAGAGCGTCACGCCCCACTCCGCATCGTCCAACCCCGTCGACCCCGTGATCAACTGCCGGACCCTGCCCGCATACGTCCGCCCGACCTTCGCGTGTCCCGCCATCAATTTCTTCCGGGTCTCGAAATCCAGCGCGTACCAATTTTGACCCACCGCCCGCCGCTTCGCCATCGGGTAAAAACAAAAAACCGGCCAATCCGCCAGGTTCGGCTCGAGGCGATCCTTCCCGTATTTCGCCATCCGCTCGCGAAATCCCACCAACTTCTCCTCCAGCTCGGGCGATCCGGCGGTCAGCCCGTCCTCCGCCACGAGCGACGCGGCGTAATCCTCCTCACTGGTCGTGTATTCGCTCCGCTCCGTCATGGAGAGATAGCTGAACTCCGGCTGCAAGACCCCCGGCCCCAGCGACAGCGTGAGTTGTTTCGAGATCCGGTCCAGCGCTTGCAGGTCGGGGCAGACCAGCATGAATCCGACATCCGCCCGCGGCGTCACCATGCTCAGAGTGAGTAGCTGCGTGTCCGGTTCCGCGCGGACGTCCTTTACGAGATTGGCGAGGTCCGTTTTCGCCGATAAACGATCCTCGTTGGGGAGCAAATCCCAGCTTGGGTAATCGACGCGGTAAAAAACGTGGAGGACGTGGCGGCCTTCAGTGGGCAGGATCGGGGTGGGTGTGACTTGCATGCGGTCGCGAAAATCGGTGATTCACCGGAAAAAACAATTGCAATCCCGCTCCTGATTCCTAGTTTCCACCCTTCCAAGGACCTAAATCTCATGGCAGACGTCGAAAATAAATACTCCGAAAACGCCGCAGGCGCTTTTTACTGCGATGACCAGTGCATCGACTGTGATCTCTGCCGCGAAACCGCGCCGGCTAATTTCACTCGCAGCGACGATGGGGGCTACTCCTACGTCTACAAGCAGCCCGAGAACGACGAAGAGAAGGCGCTCTGCAGCGAGGCCATGGAAGGCTGTCCGGTGGAGGCCATCGGCAGCGACGGCACCTAGACAGCGCTCGCGCAGGCTCCCGGCTTGCCCACTGAGATGACTAAATCCCTCCGCCGCTTCGTCTTGCGCGAGTGGCGGGGACTGCCCGAAGACGAGCGTCCCGACCGCACGGTCACCGCAGCGGACGCCGTCCAGGCCCTCGTCAGCCGACTCGGTCTCGCCGAGCGGATCAACGAAGGCGACATTCTCGCTGCCTGGCGCGACGTGGTCGGCGAATTCATCGCGCAACATTCCACGCCGATCCGGCTGGTCGACGGCATCCTGCACATTCAGGTCCTCCAGCCCAGCGTCCGCTACGAACTCGACCGCACGTGGCGACCCGAGATCCTGAAAAAACTCCGCGCGCAATTCGGCGCAAAAACCGTCAAGGACCTCCGCTTCCGAACCTGACTCCAACTCGAAACTCGAAACTCGAGACTCGAAAATTGATCAAAAACCTCCTTCTCGATTGGTCCGGCACCCTCGCCGACGACCTCGGTCCCGTCCTCGCCGCTACCAACGCGATCTTTCGCGAATACGGAAAAGTCGAACTGACTCGCGACGAATTCCGCCATCACTTCCGGCTCCCGTTCTCCGGCTTCTACGCCGAGCTGCTCCCGGAAGCCAGTGCCGAAGGACTCGAAGAACTCTACCAACACCATTTTGCCGGGCTGCAGGACGATGTGGTTCTGCTCCCCGGCGCGGTCGATTTCCTGGACTTCTGCGACTGCACTGGGCGGCGGACGTTTTTGCTGAGCACCATTCAGGCCGCCCATTTCGACACCCAGGCGGGTCGGCTTGGTGTTCGTGACCGCTTCGAGCATCCCTACGTCGGCATCATGGACAAGCGGGAAAAAATCCGGGAAATCCTCGAAATTCACCACCTTGATCCGACTGAAACGGCGTTCGTCGGTGACATGGTCCACGACATCGAAACCGCTCACCACGGCGGCATCCTCGGCATCGCCGTGACGACCGGCTTCGATCCCATCGAAAAGCTGATCCCCGCCAATCCCGAGGTGATCGTCGATGGCCTGCCGACCCTGCAGCGCCTTCTCGGGTAAAATCATGTCCGATACCATCGAGATCAAAGGCCTTCGCGTCAGCACGCACATCGGAGTCCCCGACGCCGAGCGCGGCGAACCGCAGGAACTCTTCGTCGACCTGACGCTGCACCCAAGGCGCGGCTTCGACACGTTGAGCGATCGCATCGAAGGCACGGTCGACTACCACGCCGTCGCGATCCGCGTCGATGCCCTCGCCGCCGAGCGCGAGCGCCAGCTCATCGAAACCTTTGCTGAAGAAATCGCGACAACGATCCTGCGGGAATTTGCGGTGACGCGGATCGAGGTGGGAATCCGCAAGTTCATCCTCCCGCAGACCGAGTGGGTGGGCGTGCGCTGTGTCCGCGAAAGAACGAGTTGACGACCCAACGGGAATCCGTATTCTGTCCCTCGCGTTTCATGCGGGTGTAACTCAGTGGTAGAGTGCGACCTTGCCAAGGTCGATGTCGAGGGTTCGAATCCCTTCACCCGCTCTCCTTATCGCAGGCCTAAAAGTCCTGCAGACACCCTTGTTTACAGGGTCTCCAGACGACTCCCTTCGGTTGCACAGTTGCATCGAGTTGGCTGGACTCGAAAAGAGTTTGTCACAAAACGTCACGAAAGCTTGCGATCGCGGGTAGGTCCTTCGAGCAAACTCTACTGTTGAAGCGCTACCATACCCGGAACGACTCGCGAACTGCGACCATCCGACCGCAGATCCAGACGCCGAACCTTGATCGCGACGCGGGGGCGGAATCAATTTGACTCGTGGTAGGGGCGTGGACAACGGCGCGGGATCACGTGATCGTCAAAAATCACCACACCGCGGAGGCCTTTCATCTGCGGACGGTGGTGACCGAGCGTTACAAGCTCACGGCTTATCTGGGGCGCGCGTGGGGGGAATTATTCCACCTGCGTGACGATCCGAGGGAGGTGGGAGAAACGGATGACACCGACTGCCTACCGTTGATTGCATCAAGCGCACTGAAAATTGCCGTGGGCTCCGCATCGTTCGATGCCCTGCCGCTCTGCGAAATCTTGCGCCCCTCGCTTACCAGAATTCAGCAGAATATTGACTCACTCGCCCGCGAATCGATTCACCTCCTGATTGGGAAGGTTCGAACTCCGACCGAGAATTTCTGGAACGGGGAAGATAAATTGATCCGGGTCGTCGGGCGCGGCGAACCACTCCGCGAAAGAGTCAATCGACCCAAATTAATTCTAATCAGTGACCCCAAAAACCCTATGAAACTAACTACCTCTTCAGTCTTCGCCATCGCAGCGGGGCTCATCGGCCTGGCCGTCGCCTCGGCGGACGCGCGGCCTTACGGCTACGCTTACAATGCCACCGGGCAGCTCTTTGCGTTCGATTTGACAAATCCGTCTTCAGTGGTCCCGATCGGTCCAGCCACGGCTGGAGCGAACACCAAGGGCATTGACGTCCGACCGGGGACGTCGACGATCTACGCGGTCGATATCACCGCGACGACGACCCAAATTTTTACGGTCAATCCAACGACCGGCGTCCGGACCGCCGTCGGGCCAGCCATTCCGAACTCCGGGACCGCCGGCGACGCGAATCCTTACACCATCAGTCCGTTGGCGATGGGATACGGATTCAATTTCAACCCCGTCACTCTACAGGGGGATGGCAGCAGCCGGTTCCGGCTGGTCGATTCAGCCGGCAGCAACTTCCGATTCACGACGGCCAACGGCACCGTCAGCAACGTTGATGGCGTCGTCGGATCGAATGGCGGCGACACCCCGGCGGGCGTGTCGCTCGCTGCGGCAGCTTACTCGAACTCTGACGCGGAGCGCGCTGGCACGGCCACCGCACCCACCGCGCTCTTCTACCTCGACGCTAACAACGACGTCCTGATCCGGTCGACGAACCCGAATGGCGGTAACATCCGGAGCCGCTGGGGCCTTGGGGATCGACATCAGTCCTGCGGGCGGCATGGAAATCTATTCGCCGACCGGCAACGTCGCGGGGGGCGGGGGGAACAATTTTGCCTACCTCGTCACCTCCGAGGATAACGGAGCGACCTTCCAACTCCGGACCATTCCCGATCTGGATGCGGTGATCGACGGAGGCGTCGACGGAGGCGGTGACATCGCGGCTCCAACTGCGGGCGTTTCGGCTTCCTTCGGCAATTTTCCCGCTGGTTTCGAACCGATCAATGGTTTTGCCATCGTCGAGGCACCGGAGTTGACCCCGCCAGCTGGTGCGACCGGATACGCCTACAACGCGACTGGCCAGCTGTTCTCGTTCCCACTGACGAATCCCGCCGCCGTCACGCCCATTGGGCCCGCGGGTAATGGCACTGACGTGAAGGGGCTCGATTTCCGACCCGGCACGTTCAACCTCTTCTCGATATCGGTCGGAGCCGCCGCTTCCCAACTCGGTCTGGTCAACATCTCGACTGGTGGGGTGACCAACGTCGGAGCTGGTTTCCCGAATACGGACAACGTCGTTCCCATGTTGGCGACCTACAGCGTCGACCCGGCTTCGCAGTTTGGCTTCGACTTCAACCCGACCACCGTTCAATCCGACGGAAGCATCCGCGTCCGACTCGTCGATGACGGGGGGACAAATCTGCGGCTGAATGATCAGACCGGGGGCGTCGCCAGCGTTGATGGTGACATCAACATTGCGGGAACGACCGTCACGGGAGTCAGTGGAGCGGCCTACACCAACAGCGACACGGGTCGAATGGGAGCGGCGGTCACCCCGACGCGACTCTTCTACCTCGATGCCTCTGCCGACCGGCTGCTCACTTCGCCTTCTGCCAATGCCGGGGATTCCCTGGCGGTGGGTGCCTTGGGGAGCAATGTCGACGCCAACTCGGGCTTCGATATCCTGTCTTTCGGCGGTTACAACGTAGGCTACGTCACCGTCGATGCGGGCGGGACTGGGATCTACACCCTAAATACGATCGATCTCCAGACGGGCCGGCTCAGCACGCCAATCGGGACATTCCCGGTGGGATTCACGCCGGTGAACGGGTTCTCGCTCGCGGTGTTGCCGGTGGCGCCCCCGGTTGTGATCGCACCTGACACGACCAGGCCCCGCGTGGTAACCAAAAAGATCAGCCGGAAAAAGACGGTTCGCGACGCTCGGAGCCGGTTCATGCTTCGTGGCAAGGCGATTGATGACACGACCGTCACGCAGGTGCTCGTGAAGGAGAAGGGTGAGAAGTTCAAAGAAGCCAACGGCACGCGCAACTGGCGCTTCCGGCTTCGCCTGGATCCGGGTCGCAACCCGGTTCGCATCGTCGCTCTCGATGCTTCGGGCAATCGGTCGCGCGTGAAGCGAATCGTGATCACGCGGGAAAAGCCGGTCACCCCGGCTGCCACGCCCGCGCCCGGGTCGCTCGACGACTAAGTCGACGCCCCGACTGGCAACTCAACGCGAAACCCCACCCCGATAGCCGGGGTGGGGTTCTTCGCGTTCAGAACCGGAAAAGCCGGTCACAGTGTCAGATATGCGCCTGATGAGAACCATTTAACCAGTCAATCCAATACAGTGCCTGGGAGGGAATTGCGACGTGGGCATGGAGCCTCTGAACCGGGCCCCATCCCGGGCGGGTTGATCGGCGTGCTCATCGCGATCACGTGGGCTGCGTCGTCGTTGACGAAGAGCGTTGCGGATCTCCTGGCGGCAAACCGGTCGGCGGCGACGTATCTCCTGGCGGTCTCTTCCGGCATGTCGGGAATGGGAGCGCTCGCCGTGGAGATTCTCCCACATGAGCAGGCTGACAAACTCGGGGTTGGCGGTTTGCCTCGCGGCGGAGGAATCCAGCATGGTGACGGGCTAGACGTTTGTGATCGACGGCTGCTGGAGCGGCGGCGCGTAGACAAATCTTCGCCCTCGTCGGCTCCGAGGGCGTGGTGGTACGTTCCGGAATGGATTGGTCGGAATGGCGGCTGGCGGGATACGTCCTGGTCTTTGTGCTGACTGGGATTTTGAGCGGTTTTGCTTCGGGGCTGTTTGGGATCGGCGGGGGAATCCTGCGAATCCCCGTCTTTGCGGTCGTCTTTCCACCGTTTGGAGTTCACGCCGGGATCGAAATGCACGTGGCGGCGGCGACTTCGTTGGCCGCAGCGGTCCCGACGGGGATCGTGGCGCTGCGAAAGCACCTGAAGTTGGGAAATCTGGATCGTGATTTCTTTGCGACGTGGGCGATTGGCTTGCTGGTCGGGGCAGCGCTGGGGATCTGGTTGACGCCACACGTCAGCTCGGGGGCGCTGAAGATCGCGTTCGTTGCGTTTCTGGCGTTGATGGCGATCGACTTTGCGTTGATTCCGGACCGCTTCGTTTTGGCGAAACACCCTCCGCGCGCGGGCGGGACGGTGGCGGTGAGCGCCGGGATCGGGGCGTATTGCTTGATGATTGGTGTGGCGGGCGGAAGTCTGGCGGTGCCGTTCCTGAAGGCCTTCTCGATGCCGATGGCGCGGGCGCTGGCAATTGGCTCGGGTACGAGCCTGGTGGTGGCGGCGCTTGGTTCGGTCGGCGGGATCTGGAACGGAATCGGAGCGGTGGGTCGCCCGAGCTGGTGTCTGGGTTACGTCGATGGGGTCGTGCTCGTCGCACTGCTGCCTGGGGTTTTGTTGGCAACCGCTCCGGGTGTGGCTTTGGCATCGCGCTTGGAACCGGTCACGTTGAAACGATCCTACGCTGCTTTCCTCACGCTCCTGGTCGGGGTGATGATCGCCCACCTCCTGAGCGCTTGAGTCAGGCTGTCCGCAAGAAGGTCTTGCTTCCGTTGCGGCGTGCGTAGCCTTTCTCCGAAAGGCAGCCTGACGGAATTCGACCCCCTCGACGGCAGCGGCAACGGAGGCGAAGTTCCCACCCTGGGCAACCTCGCGCTCTGTGGCGAACGCGGCGCGCTCTTGATCTCTCCCGGGGCCATGCTGCGTCAGACGTGGAATCCATTTTTCGATGGAATGAAGGACGAGTGTCTCGAGCTCACCGGGCTGACCGCTTCGGCGTGACCCACCGACCCGGTGAATGGGTCGGGCGATGATCTCTGATCAGGGCTACACCCAGTTTTGGATGACCCACCAGTAGAGCGGGATACCGATCACAATGTTCAGCGGAAACGTGATTCCGATGCTCATCGTGAGATAATTGGCCGGATTGGCTTCAGGCAGGGTGTCTTTCAGAATCGCGGGAGCGACGATGTAGGACGACGATGCGCAGAGAATCGTCAGGAGGAGCGAATCGCCGGGGGCAAATCCGAAGAACTTGCAGGCCGAGATCGCGATCGCGGCGTTGAGCAACGGGGCGACGATGGCGAAAACGACGAGCACCGGCGAGAACGACTCGATCTCCTTGAATTTTCGTCCGACCGCGATCCCCATGTAGAGGAGGAAGAAGACGAGCATCCCGGTGAACATGTCCCCGCCGATGAACGACGCCAGCGGCGTCTCTTCGGTTCCCATCAGGCTCAACACGTAGCCGATGACCATGCTGCCGACCATGAGGAGCAACGTGCCGTCGGTCAGCGCCTCGCGGACGACTAATCCGGTCGGCTTTTTGGCCCCGCCCTTCATCGCGATCTGGGCCATCACCACCGCAAACACGATGGCCGGCGTCTCCATCACCACAAGGGCAACCGTCATGTAGCCCTCGTAGGCCACGCCGATCGAAGTCAGAAAACCCGCCGCCGTGATGTAGGTCAGGGTGCTGTTCGAGCCGTAAGTCGCTCCGATGGCCGCGGCGTCCGCGATCCCCAGCCGCTTGCGGAAGAAAAAGTACGCGTAGATCGGCACGATGGCACTCATCACGAGCACGATGACGATCATGAGAATGCCATCCCCCCAGAGGGAAGATTCGGAGAGGCTGACTCCGCCCTTAAACCCGATGGAGAGCATCAGGTAGAAGCTGACGAACTTCACGATGGGCTCCGGCAACTCGAGGTTCGAGTTGAGCATTACGGCGATAAAACCCAGTAGAAAAAAAAGAACGCCGGGGTTGAAAAGTGAGGTCAGGAAATCCATGAAGTGAGTCGGTTGAGTGTTGGTTGGTTGGGTGACGGCGGTGATCGTAGGGGGCTGGGTATTTTTCTTCCAATAGATGAATTTATCAAATTCGATATATGAAAACGAACGAGCAAGTCGCGGTCCTATCGTGGTGAGAAATGCAGGGAGCCCGCGAATTGCGCGAATGAGCGCGAAGGGGGGAGGGCGTCGAAGGCAGGGACCCGAACGCTATTGGGAACAGCAGGATGCCGTCCCTCCGCGCTGATTGTTTCGCGCTATTCGTAATTCGCGGGCAAATCAGGAAGAAATTCTTGGCGGGTCAGCGCTCGGGGACTTCGATGATGGTGTCGGTGGCCGGGGCGTCGGTCGCGTCCTGGTTTTCGATCAAGTCCCAGATCTTGCGGAGGGTGTCGGGGTTGATGGCGACTCGATTGCCGCCTGCGTTGCCGAGGGCTGGCGGCGCGGACGCTGGCGCGGGTTTTTAGGCAGCGGCCTGGATGGTCGCCTGGATGCTGGAGAGTTGGCGGATGACCTGGGTGACGGGGTCGTTGTCGTCGCCGCCCGCGACCAGCAGGTTGCGGGTGAACGTTTTCTTGATCTCCTCCCAGCGCGTCTTTTCCTCGGGCGTCAATTTGCCGAGGAGCTCGCGGAGCTTGAGGAGGTTGGCTTCGGCTCCGGTGGTGAGCGTCTGGGCTTCGTTGCGGTAGTGGTCGGCGATGAGCGCTTCGAGCTCGGCATCGTTCATCACGGGGACGATCTTTTCCGCGAGGCGGTTCATGTTGCGATAGGAACCCTGGAGCAAAAACGGCGGCTCGGTGCGGTAGGCGTCGGCCTGGCCGGCGGAGGCGATGTAGGCGCTGTTGACGGTGAGGATGACGTCGCGGATGCGGATGAGCTTTTTCATCACGGCCACGAGGTCTTCCAATTCGCGGGTGAGTAGCTGGCCTCGAGCGTGACGGTGTCGGTGGTCCCGGTCTGCGCGATTTTGATGACGCCGAGGATGTCGGGCCGGCTCTTGGTGACGAGGCTCGTTCCTCTGAGCAATGTCAAGTTGACAACCTCCGTGTCCCTAGATCACCATCCTTCCGTTTGCCCCAATGCCCACCTTCATCAGTCGGTCATCCAAGGAGATTCCTGACGCTTTTCATGGCACCTCACGGGACCTTGGAGAGCGAATCATAAAAGATACCTTCAAGAAGACCGATGGGCTTCGCGCTTCTGGCGTTTACTTCTGGGAGGGGTCGGAAGCAATGGTGAAGTGGTGGGCTCGAAAACGCTACAAGCAGAATAAGATCGCTGTTCTACGAGCGACCGTGCAACTGGGATTCTGCTTGGACCTAACAATTTCTGAGCACGCAGACGAAGTCCAGAAACTGATCAAAGCGTATTCCGAAAAATTTAAGATCGTTGTGACCGACAAGCAAGCCGTTACTATGGTAGCAAATCTTGGGCGGCTTGACAGCGTGCGTGCGGTGCAATACCCGAACCATCCAAGAAATTTGTCTCCTGAGTCTCAATTTGTCCGACACACCCGCATAATCATATGCGTTCGTAATCTTGATTGTGTTCAAAACGTTATCATGAGCTATAATGGCATGTAACAAGCTATGGAAACCATCAACATTTCAGAGATCGTCGATAACTTTCTCGGTTCGGCAACGGATGAGGCAATGGTAGCGCTGCTTGAATCTGCACGCGAGGAGTGTGCCTGCGCTCCTGATTTTGACCTCCGCGGGTCGAGCACGGTCGTCATTCCCGTGGATATTCAGGGCAACCTCGAAGAGGTTTTCTTCAATGAGGCTTCTCCATCGACGTTTCGCCTAAATTGCCTTCCGTTCGACCACGAGGATTTGGCTCTTGCGGCCTGATTTTTAGAATTGAGCGTGTCCGATTCTACAGTTTCCATCCACCCAATCTCATTAAATTGGGTATCACCGCGTGACCGTCCGCTTTGTTGCTACCAAGCGGGGAAAGAGTGACCTGAATATCAACGAAGACGACTTTCGAATGGGTGACAGGCATTCGGATTTGGATCCTAGTTCGAACACGATACATGTATTCCTTCGGGGAGAGATTGGCGTAGAAGAAGATTTTGCTAATCTACCCTTCTACCTTTTAGTCGAGCTAGTAGGTCAGTTTAAGGTGAATACCACGCTGTTCCCTGTTGAAAAATTAGATCTTTGGGCAGATAAAGTTGCTCCTTATATTTTGTATCCGTTTCTGAGAGAGCACATTTACGGTTTGAGCTCCAGAGCCGGGTATCCAGCAGTGACTATCCCACTGCTTGAAAGTTCCGTCGCTCAAGCAGTCGGATCTTGATTATCTCGCCGAGATTAAGCAGCGGCACCGCCAAGAGTCCGAGTAGTTTCAAGCGAAGAGGGAGGGATCGTCAGAGCATATGTGCAGAAGCTGTTCCGACTTGCTGATTTCGTGACTGTCTGCTTTTCGCAATCGCCTTGCCGCCCGACTGATGCTGGATTGCGAGGCAGGACGCGGATGCTGTGTTGCCCCTCGCGATTACCTTTGAGCGCCTCAAGACGATTCCCGGTCGGCACTGGAGGTCTTTCGAGTTGCGTGGCGATGTTGAGCATCACATACTTGCGCAGCATCACCGGCTGTAGATTCCCGGGGAGCTTGCGGGTGCGAGTCTCTCCGAAGGCAATTTTCGTATCCTTGCACGCGAATCCTTGAATCACGAATTCACATTTACGCGACGCGTTAATGAGGTCGATGGAGATATTCACACGAGGCGTGGTTGTTTTGTTGCCGTCGTGTAATCGGCTTCGAGAATAGATTCGGGAGCCCGCGAATTGCGCGGATGGGCGCGAATGGATGAAGGTGAAGGCGAGGTCTTGAGTTCGATTGGACGGCAGGATGCCGTCCCTCCGGGTTGATTGATTTGCGCTATTCGCGTTGTTCGCGGGCAAATCAGGAAGAAATTTTTGGCGGGTCAGCGCTCGGGGACTTCGATGATGGTGTCGGTCTCCGGGGCGTCGGTCGCGTCCTGGTTTTCGATCAAGTCCCAGATTTTGCGGAGGGTGTCGGGGTTGATGGCGACTCGTTTTCCGGTGGCGCTGCCGAGACCTGGCGATGCGGACGCTGGCGCGGGTTTGTCGGCGGCGGCCTGGATGGTCGCCTGGATGCTGGAGAGCTGGCGGACGACCTGGGAGACGGGGTCGTTGTCGTCGCCGCCCGCGACCAGCAGGTTGCGGGTGAACGTTTTCTTAATCTCCTCCCAGCGCGTCTTTTCCTCGGGCGTCAATTTGCCGAGGAGTTCGCGGAGCTTGAGGAGGTTGGCCTCGGCGCCAGTCGTCAGCGTCTGGG
Source organism: uncultured Verrucomicrobiae bacterium (assembly GCA_963719495.1). Taxonomy (GTDB): domain Bacteria; phylum Verrucomicrobiota; class Verrucomicrobiia; order Chthoniobacterales; family JAATET01; genus CAVVKW01. Next base: position 30,974 of record CAVRCI010000006.1, on the reverse strand, counting down.
CTTCGTTGCGGTAGTGGTCCGCGATGAGCGCTTCCAGCTCGGCATCGTTCATCACGGGGACGATCTTTTCCGCGAGGCGGTTCATGTTGCGATAGGAACCCTGAAGCAAAAATGGCGGCTCGGTGCGGTAGGCGTCGGCCTGGCCGGCGGAGGCGATGTAGGCGCTGTTGACGGTGAGGATGACGTCGCGAATGCGGATGAGCTTTTTCATCACGGCCACGAGGTCTTCCAGTTCGCGGGGAGAGTAGCTGGCCTCGAGCGCGACGGTGTCGGTGGCTCCGGTCTGCGCGATTTTGATGACGCCGAGGATGTCGGGACGGCTCTTGGTGGCGAGGCCGTTGAGGATCGGATTGGAGGTCAGCGCGTTCTCGAGGTAGCTGAGCTTGAAGGCGTCGAGGTGCGCGCCGGTGGCGAGGTCGCCGAGGTTGTAGGTGTCGGCGCGGTTGGAAAGCATGTCGGGGATGCGGAATTTCTCGCCGCTCTCGGTGTAGGGGTTGCCGGCCATGACGACGGCGACCTTGCGCCCGCGCAGGTCATAGGTGCGGGCGACGCCGTTGTGGACGCCTTCGATGCGGCGTTGGCCGTCGCAGAGGGAGATGAATTTCTGCAGCAACTCGGGCGCGCAGTGCTGGATGTCGTCCAGATAGATCATGACGTTGTCGCCCATCTCGAAGGCGAGATTGAGTTTTTTGAGCTCCTCGCGGGCGGCGGAGTTCGGGGCTTGTTCGGGGTCGAGGTTGGTGACTTCGTGGCCGAGTGAGGGGCCGTTGATCTTCATGAAGACGACGCCGAGGCGGTCGGCGACGTATTCCATGAGCGTGGTCTTGCCGTAGCCGGGCGGGGAGATGAGGAGAAGCAACCCCATGCGGTCGGTGCGGGTGTTCTCGCCGGCGGTGCCCATTTGCTTGGCGAGATTCGCACCGATGAGCGGGAGAAAGACTTTGTCGACGAGTTGGTTGCGGACAAAGGACGAAAGGACGCGGGGTTTGAATTCTTCGGTGCGGAGGCGGCGCTGGGCGGTCTCGACGAGGCGGCGTTTGGCGGCTTGGAATTCGGTGAAGGCGGGGGCGGTCTCCGTCTGGTGACGGCGGAGGCGGTCGGTGAAATCGAGGTAGTCGAGCGTGAGGGTGCCACCGTCGACGCGCGGGTGCTGGCCGAGGAGGCCTTTTATCTCGGTCTGGAGCGAGATGGGTTGGACGTCCTTGCGGTTGTGGAGGTCGCGGAGAAGGAGGAGGACGACTTCGTCGCGGTAGCGCGCGCGGGCGGGATCGGTGGCGGCAAGGAAGCCGCCGACCCAATCGCGTAGGAGTTCGAAGTGGCGGACGAAGTCGTCGCGGAGCGGTTCGCGGAGCGCGGCAAATCGGTCGGCGGCGTGCTGTTCGGCGAGCGATTTGCCGAAGGCGTCGTAGGCGGAGTAGGCGTCGTGGCTGAAGGCGAAGGCCCCGTCTGCGGTGAGGACGTCGAAGAGGTAGGCGGCGGCTTCGGGGACGCGGGCGGCTGGAAAGAAATCGACCTTGCGGCAAATCGACTCCAGCCGGGCGAGGTAGCCGGGCTGGGCGTCCACGATCGGGAAGAGAGTGCGGGCGGCACCGAAGCTGGCGAGTTGATTCCGGAGGTCCTCGTCGGGGTGGAGTTCCCAGGCGGTCACGGCAAGGGCGCGGGCCTCGGGGTGGGTGCGGAGGGTACCGATGGAGTGGTGAATCCCGGCCAGCGCGGTGAGGATGAGGGTGGCATCGTGGTCGTGGACGCCTTTGACGTAACCCTCGGCGTAGCGTGGAGCCATGAAGGCGGCGACGGCCTCGGCGGTGACGTCGTCCAACTCACCGAGCGCCTGGTGGGCGAGGTATTCGGCGCGATAGACGCTCGGGCTCTCGGAGACCACTTCGAGCGACCAGACGGGTTGGAGTTGATTGATCTCCTCGTCTTCGACGGTTTCGAAGAGTCGGGTGCCGGTGAGGTGGAGGGCGAGGTGGTCGTCGCGCTGGAGGACGGTCAGCTCGACGGGTTGGACGTTGACGTTGAAGTGGTGCTCGCCGAAAGCGATCACGTCGCCGCCGCCGACGAAGAGTTCCTTGCGGTCGCGAAGTTGGCGGACGGCGTCTTCGCGGATTGTCTTGAGACGGCCCTGGAGATCGTCGGATTTGACGGGGTCGCCGAGGTCGAGGAGCTGGGTGACGACGTCGCGGAGGCGGTCGACCATCTGGTCGCTGGCGTAGAAGGCGTTGATGGCGGAGACGTCATCGAGGGTGCCGACGCGGTGGGCGATGCTCTTGAGGAGCCGGTCGGCGACGGATTGGAGAGCGGTGGCGCGGCGGTTGCGGGCGTCGATGAGGGCGAGCTTCTTGCTCTCGAAGGCGGATTGGATTTCGGTCCGTTTCTCGGCGAGGTCGATGAGGTAGTCGTCGAATCCGGCGAAGCGGCTTTCGAGTTCTTCGACCTGAACCATGAGGCGGCCGAGGAATTCGTCGCACTTCGCGGGGGTGTCGCAGCGCTCGAGAGAGTTCGCCACAGCTTGGCTAACAAGGCGGAGCTGGGCGGCGAACTGGGCGGCGCCTTCGGTGGTCTGGAGTTCGCGAATGCGTTGCCGGAGGCGGGCGAGGGTCTGGTTGAGGCTCGCGTAGATGGCGGAGATGCTCTCGACGATGCGGGTGGTCTCGGTGGCGTCGGCGATGTCGAGATTGCTGACGATCTCGATGAGGAGTTCGAGTTCGGTGCCGCCCTGCTCGATGCGTTGCTCGAGCTCGCGGCCTTCGACGACCTTGGTGATCTCGGCGGAGGCGCTTTCGAGCTCGGTGGTGCGCTGACGGTAGGGTTCGAGGGCGGTGTCGGTGAGGAGAAATTGGACGCAGTCGGCGGAGAGGGTTTCGGATTTTTCGGTGACCGCCCGTTCCAGCTCGTCGATGGCGGGGAGGTCGGCGTAGCGGAGATCGCGCAGCGTAATCAGCTCGCCGCGGGTGGTGCGGAGTTGGGTCAGGGCCGCGACGTAGGCGTCGATGGTGTCGAGTTCGCCGGGGAGGAGTTCGTCGAGGAGCGAGCGGGCGGTGGTGCCGACGCGCTCGATCTCGGCGGTGGCGTGGCGGCGGAGGTCGCGGACTTTTTCGTATTCGTCGACGGTCCGGGCGGCGGCGTCCCGGAGGGCGGCGAGGGGCTTGTCGAGATGATGGGTTTCTTCGCGGTCGAGCCAGAACGTGGCGTCGAGGAGGTCGCCGGAACGCTTCTGCAGGTCGTGGTAGAGACCGGCGTAGGAATCGTCGCGTTCGAGCAGGGCGAGGATTTCCTGGCACTCGGCCATCGTGCGGACGAGGGCGGCGTTGCCGATTTTGTAGAGGTAGCTGTCGGTCTGGGTGGCGGTCTCGAAGGCGGGACCGGTGAAGGGGGTTTGCCAGATCTGGACGGCGTGGTGTTTTTGCGGCTCGGGGTCGGTGCGGAAGAGGGCGAGCTCGCCGTTTTCGAAGGTTGAGAAGCCGTTGCAGTGGATGGGGGTTTCCACGCGCTGGGAGATGACGTTGTAGGCCATCAGGATGTAGTCGCCGCGCTGGCGGTTGTAGAAAACGTAGAGAAAATCCTCGCGGTTGGGCGATTGGATCCGGCGTTCGAAGAGCATGTCGGTGTCGTTGCCGTCGAAGAGGCGGAGCTCGCCATTGCGGAGGTAGTAGCCGCGGGAGAAGATGATGCCGTGGTCGTCGGGCAGGAGGACGCAGCTTTCTTCGATGGCGTCGATGCGGTGGACTTGATCGAGTTTGTCGTTGAAGACGAAGTAGCGGTGGGCCTTTTCCTGGTAGGGACGAATTTTGAGGAGAATCAGGTTGCCGAGGGTGGCGTAGAAGATCTCGGCGTCGTCGAGGGTCTGGTCGGCCTGCTCGACGGGCTCGCTGTGGATGCCGGTGCCGGTGGTGGTGTTGTCCTCGATCTTGATGGTGAGGTCGCCGCCGGTGCACTCGACGAAGAGACGATCGTCGACGGAGATGTGGGGGTGGCTGCCCGACCGGTGGGCGTCGCGGTGCGTCCGGGTCCAGGTGAATTCGTGCTGGGGTGGGAAGACGAATTCGTGGTCGCTGCGGTTGCCGAGGTAGGTGAATTTGCCGTGGTCGAGCGCCCATTTGAAGGTCTTGATGTCCTCGGTGCGCTGACCGACGCGGAAGACCATGAAGAGGTGCGGCCCGATGAAGCCGAACTTCGCGAAGACGGTCTCGCGGTAGTATTTAAAGAGGCTGCGGAAGTCGGTGAGGAATTCGGAAGTCTCGAGGAAATCGAGCGCGACGGGGTGGAAGGCGCGGTCGCTCCACTCGTAGGCGGAGAACACGTCGGCGAGCTTGGTCTCGGTGCGGAGGCCGAGTTTGACGTTGTAACCGAAGAGGAAGCGGTTGGCACCGATGGCAACGAGGTCGCGGGGGAGGCAGTTGTTTTCGGTGGTGATCCGGTCGGTGGCGACGAGGGCGGTCTCGATGGACCCGAAGACCTCGTGGCGGGCGGTATTGAGCGACTCGAGCCGGGTGCGGAGGTCCGTGCCGTGGTCGGTGAGACGTTGGCGGAGGATCTCGTAGGTGCCGGATTCGAGGGTGGTGGCCTCTGGTGGGGTGGGAGTGGGGTCCGGCATTTTCGTGAGGTGATTTCAGGCTGTGCCTTTGGTTGTTGGCGACAGGATGTCGCCACTCCGGGGCTATTTGAGCGGGTTCCAGACTTTGGTGAATCCGAAGTCCTTGAAGTCTTTCACGTTGGTCGTGGCGATTTCGGTGACGCCAGCGGCTAGGAGGCTGAGCGCGAGACGGGTGTCGTAGATGCGGCGGTAGGCGATGGTGGGTTTCGCCATGCGGGTGTAGAGCTCGTCGTGGAGTTCGCGGGATTGGGTGGGAAATCCCGCGATGCGCCAGCGAGGGTGGGAGCGGTAGGAAGCGATCACGGCGACTGCGGCTGACGGTGAGAGCGGTTTGTCCATGACCGTCGGATTGCGGATGAGTCGATAGAGTTCGACGAGAACAAATTCGGAGATGACGATGTCCTCCCGTCCGCCGATGCCGTCCACCCATTCGTAGGCTGTCTGGTGAATGTGAGAGTCGTCGTTGTAACTGTGAAAAAGAATGTTTGTGTCGATGGCGAGCATGAGCGGTCAGTCGAAATCCTCCTGCGCGTGGCGCTTCAGCTCGGCTTCGGACATCGGCTTGCATCCAAGATTTTGTCCTTTTGGCGGATGCCAATCGCGTGCCGCCGTGCGGCTTGGCGGGGTAGTGTCGAAGGAGTTCTTCGACACCACGGCGGAAGGTTTCGGCGAGGGACCATTCGCGCTCGCGGGCGAAGTCTTTCACCCGGTTGTAGAGGTCTTCGGGGAGTTGAATTTGGGTTTTCGTCATGATGGAGAATTTATAGCGATGGAGGTTTGATGTCAAAAACGCGCGTAAAGCTCCTTGTTGGCGACAAGATGTCGCCACTCCTTAGTTCATGCGGTCGCCCTCTACGCCGAGGGTTTTGGCCTGGTGGAGGAGGTTGCCGAGGAAGGTGCGCTTCTCCAGGTCGTCGGTTTGGGCGATGAGCTTGCCGAGGGCGGCGGCGATGGTGAGGTTTTTGAGGTCTTCGGTTTTGATCCCAAATTTTTTGATCAGGTCGTCCAGATGCTCGCGGAAATCGTCGGCGTCGCCGGTGAAGAAGGTGTCCTTCACGTCGGTGAGAGTGCGGCTGTTGTCGACGAGGCGGTCGATGGCCTTGCCGTTGGTGATCGCATTGGTGATGCGATCGAAGAACTGCGCCTCGCCGCCGACGATGTCGATCTTCGCGTATTTGAGCGCCTCGCCGAGGACGTTGGCCTGCTGCTCGGCGATGTCCTTGCGGACGTGGATGTGCGCGAGTTCGACTTCCTTGTCCTTCTCGAGGCGGAGCTTGAACTCCTCGTGCTCCTTGCCGACGCCGTCGAGCATTTTCATGCTCTCGGCCTTATCGGCGATACCCTTGGCCTCGGCGGCGTATTGCTTCTCGGCGGCGGCGGCTTTGGCCTCCATGACCTGAGCCTCGGCCAGCCCGAGGGCGGCCTCTTCGGCGCTGGTGGCTTCGGCGAGCGTGCGGCGGGCCTGGGCTTGCTTGGTCGCGGCGGCTTGTTGCGCTTCGGCGGCGATGAGGATTTCCTCGGCGTGGAGCTCGGCGGACTCCTTTTCGGCTTCGGCGTTGGTGACCTTGGCGAAGAGGTCCTCCTGGGCGCGGAGTTCGGCGGCTTTCTTGGAGGCTTCGGCGGCTTTGATGTCTTTCACCAGTGACTGCTCGGCCTGCATCTCGGCTTCGGTGATCTGGACCTTTTTCTGACGCTCGGCGGCGGCGAAGGCCTGGGTGTCGTTGATTCGTTCCTGCTCTTCGACGGCGGCTTTTTCGACGACGAGGCGTTCGCGAATGACGTCCTGGATGACTTTTTGTTCGGCCTCGACGGCTTTGTTTTTCTCGATGACGGCGAGTTCGACGATGCGCTCGCGCTCGGTGCGCTCGACCATGCGGTCGCGCTCGACGCGCTCGGTCTCGACGGCGTCGGTGCGCTCTTTGTTGCGGGCGGCGACGATGACCTGGCGGGCCTTGTTTTCCTCGGCGATGGCGATCTCTTCCTCGGCGGCGATGCGGGCCTGCTCGGAGCGGAGGAGTTGCTCGGCCTGGACTTTCTTGGACTCGGCCTGCTCGCGGGCGGTGACGATGGCGATCTCGCGGGCCTGTTTTTCCTCGGCTTCTTTTTGCTGACGCTCGAGTTCGAGAATGGCTTCGCGGGCTTCGACGTCCTGTTGCTTGATGGTTTTCTCACGCTCGCGGTCGATGTTATTGGCGAGGACTTTCTGCGCGGCGGTGAGCTCGGTGATTTTTTTGATGCCCTCGGAGTCGAGGATGTTGTCGGCGTTGAGGAGGTTGAGCGGGGTCTGCTCGAGGTAATCGATGGCGACGTCTTCCAGGACGAAGCCGTTGAGGTCGGTGCCGATGAGTTTGATGATGTCGTCCTTGAGGAGTTCGCGGGAGTTGTAGAGTTCGACGAAATCGAATTGGCGGCCGACGGTTTTGAGGGCTTCGGAGAATTTCGCGTCGAAGAGTTCGACCATGGCTTCCTGACTGGAGGCGCGGACGCAGCCGATGGATTGGGCGACCTTGAGGACGTCCTGGGAGGTCTGATTCACGCGAACGAAGAAGGCGACCTTGATGTCGGCGCGCATGTTGTCTTTGCAGATCAATCCGAACTGGCCGTGGCGGTCGATTTCGACGCGCTTGACCGAGATGTCCATGAACTCGGCTTTGTGAATGACCGGGAGGACGACAATGCCGGAGAAGGAGACTTTCGTGCCGCCCATGCCATTGCGGACGAGGGCGGTGCCTTGGTCAACCTTCCGGTAGCACCGGATGATCATGACCATGAAGCCGAAGATGATGAGGAGGACGAAGAGTCCGATGAGGATGGCGAGCGGGGTGATGAAATCCATGGGTGGTGTTGGTTGGGTTTTGGTGGTTGGTTATTGGTCGAAATTGGAAGCGGTGACGGGGCGAATGAGGTAGGCGGAGGTGTCGGCGTCCTGGCTGACGATCAGGGCAGTGGTGCCGGACGGGAGGGTTTCGTCGGGGCGGGTGCGGACCTGAATGGTGAGGGGGGCGCCGTCGGAGGCGACTTCGGCCTGGCCGTAGGTCGCGTTGGCTTCGCGGGTGCGGACGATGCAGGTCTGTCCGATCAGGGTGCGGTCGGTGGGCTCGGGGGCGTTGAGGAGCCGGAAGACACTGCGGAGCGGCATCGTGGTGTAGCGGGTGACCACCACGCTGACGGCGAAGCTGGGGATCAGGTAGACGAGACCGAGGAGGAGGCTGTCGGCTGGGTTGAGGAAAAAATTTGCCAACAGGCCGCAGACCCACATGGAGAGAGTGAGGACGGTGACGATGACGAGGAGCGGGACTTCGCCGACGTTGAGAAAATGGAGGAAGCCGCTGAAGGGAACGTCGTGAATGTCGGTATCGGCGTCGGAGTCGACGAGCGCGATGTCCCCGTCGGCGCTGCTGCTGTCCAGATCGAAGATGCCGAAGCTAACGAGGATCCAATAGGCGGCGAGTCCAAGGAGGACGATGGTGAACGGGAGATTCACCGGGAAGAGTGCGGCGTGGATCAGATCGTTCATGGCGAGGCGGAGACTAGAGGGAGGAGGACGGTTTGTGCATTTACAAAAACCGAGGTTTTTTCTCAGCACTTTCCGAGAATGTGGATTTCCTCGCTTGCGTGATGTCGGCGGGTGGATTGAATGGTCGACCCATGTATGACACCGGAGAAAAAGTCGTCTGCGTCGACGCGAAGTTCGAGCCGCTGCACAAGCACATCTACAAAGCGCTTCCGGTCGAGGGAACGGTCTACACCGTGCGGGAGTGCTCGATCGGGCGTTCGAAATCCGGCGTGAGCTACCGGGTGCTGCTGGAGGAACTGGTCAACGGTCCGGATCCCTACATGCACGAGAGCAACGCGGAGGAGCTGGGGTTCCGATCGGATCGATTTGCGCCGATGGTAACCAATGAGGCGGAGGAAGAGGAAGAAATGGCGCTCCCCGATGCCATCGGCGCACCCGCGTGGTAGCGGGTCAGACCAGCGCTCCGACCAGAAACGAAAGGACCATCACGAGACCGATCAGGAAGTTTCCGATCATCCCGGCGGTCGTCCCGACGAGCGTTCCCCAACCCGATTTGCCGGCGGGCAGGATCCCTTTGCCGCCGAGGACCTCGCCGACCACCGCTCCGATCAGCGGCTCGACAAAGATCCCGATCAGGCCGAAGAACAGCCCGACGACGGCACCGAGGATCCCGCCGATGGCCCCCCAGCGGGTCGCGCCAAACCACTTTGCGCCGAGCGATCCGCTGACGATGTCGAGGGCCTGGGCCAGGAGCATCAGCACCGTGAGGGCGATCAGGGTCGGCCAGCCGATCACGCCGAGGAAGAAGTGGCAAATGATCGCACCTCCGAGGATGAGAATGGATCCCGGGAGCAGCGGCACGATGGTGCCCACCAACCCGATGGCCATCATGAAAACCGTCACCGCCCACCAAAATACTTCCGACATCGTGGGAATAGGCTGGCGGGCTCCGTCTCGAATGCAAGCCGACATCGAAAAATTGCGGGTTTGGCGTTGCCGACCCCGCCGATCTATTCTCACCAGATTCATCCCAATGACTATCCGCACCACGCTCTCGCTCATCGTCCCGTTGCTCTCCCTCGCCATCGCCCCTGTCGCTCCGGCGGCTGAATCCGGTCCGTCCGACGCGGCGATCCAAGCGCGCGTCGAAGACTCCACCGCGCGGCTTTCGGAGTCGGATGGCGGGCAGTTGATTCTGGATTCGATTGACGCGCACGGCGGGCTCGAGCGTTGGTTTCAGAATGGTCCGCTCCATTTTCGATGGGACTATCAAATGACCGACAAGGGTCCCAACGTCGGACGCGATACCGTGCAGACGGTCGATACCTGGTCATCGCGCGCAGTGCACACGATCCCCGATCAACCCGGTGTCAGCTTCGGCTGGGACGGTCAGGAGGCGTGGATCAAACCGGGTGATGCGGAGTTCAGCCCGTCGCCGCGATTCTGGGCGCTGACTCCCTACTATTTCGTCGGGCTTCCCTTCGTTCTGGCCGATCCCGGGACAAAATTCGAGACGTTGGACGACATCGATTTCGACGGGAAGTCCTACCGCCAGGTGAAGGTGACCTACGAATCGGGCACGGGCGACTCGCCCGACGATTACTACATCGCGTTAATCGATCCGGAGACGAAACGACTGAGGGGTGTGCGTTACATCGTGACCAGCGAGTTGGTCGCGCCCAACGGTCCGGGGCCCGAGAAATTGTTGACGCACGAGGGTCTCGAAGAATTTAACGGCGTTTGGTTGCCGACGTCGCACGTGACCTACGGGATGGATGGCGAAACCGTCGGAGAGCCGATGCGTTCGGCGGTGGTGACCGAGATCAAATTCGAGCCGTGGGGCGAGACCGACTTTGCGATGCCGGAGGGCGCGAAGGTGGTGGACGGGGATAGCGGAAAATGAGCGGCACGCGAACCGTTCTTGTCACCGGCGCGAATCGCGGCATTGGCCATGCGCTCGCGCTGACGTTTGCGCGCGCGGAGTGGCGCGTTTACGCCGGAGCTCGGCGGCCGGATGATCCGGCGATGACCGTGGCCGCAGGGCAATTTTCGAACTTCGTTCCGATCGAGATCGACGTGCTCGATGGTGGCACCCTCGCGCGGGCGGCGGAGGTTTTGGGCGACCGGCCGGCTCGACGTCCTCGTGAACAACGCGGCGATCTTTTGTGGCGAGGGCGACGAGACGTTGGAGACCCTCGACCTGAATTGGTTCGCCGAATCGATCGAGACGAATGTCGCTGGCGTTGCCCGGGTGAGTCGGACGTTTTTACCGAATCTCCGCCGATCCGACTTTGCTCGGATCGTGAACATTTCGTCCGGCGCGGGATCGATCAGCGAGAAGGAGGATTCTTCCTATTACCCCTACGCGGTGTCCAAGGCAGCGTTGAACATGCTGACTCGAGGGATGGCCGCCGAATTGAGGCCGGAGCAAATCATCGTGACTCCGATCAGCCCCGGCTGGGTGAAGACCGACATGGGAGGAGAGAACGCGGAGATCACCACGGAAGAATCGGCGGCGGCTCTCTTCGAGACGATCACGCATCTCCGTGCGGAACAGTCCGGCGAATTTCTCGGACGCGACGGAATGTCCGACGGGTATTCGTGGTAACTCGCGCGACTGGATTAGATCCCGCGTTCCGCTTTGACCAGCGCGATGGCCTGCGAGAAGTTCACCCGGGCCCGGTCGAGTAGGTCGCCCGCGCCGGCGAGAGATCCGTTGCGCGCGTTGTTCTCGAGTTCCGCCATGAGCGTCGTGAATCCGATGAACCCAAAATTTGCCGCGCTGCCTTTGGCTTGGTGGGCGGCTCGCGAGGTGGCCTCGGCCTGGCCGGCGTCGATGCCCGTCTGGACTTCGCCGAGGATGCGCGGGAGGTCCTGTTCGAAATCGTGGTAAATCTCCACGAAATCCTCCGTGTAGCCGTCCGCAATCATGTCGAGTTGGTCGAAGTCCACTGAGGCATTCATTCGGGGAGGTTGCGATTGCGGGCGCGCCGGGTAAAGGGAAATGCGGTTGGAACGGAACGAAAGAAAGGGAACGAAGGATGCAAGGAATACGAATTCGGTTGGAACAAGATGTATTCTTCGTTTCCTTCGTTATCTTCTGTTCAAACCGAATTTCCCTTCTGTCTCCAGTCCCGCTGCGAGTCGGTGTTCGTAGTCCGCGCGAGGGATTTCGACGGCACCGAAGGTTTGGAGATGGGGCGTGAGCCATTGGATATCGAGCAGTTGATACCCCCCGGTGCGAAGGATTTCGATTAGCGTAACCAGAGCGACTTTCGACCCGCCGCTGACGCGGCTGAACATGGATTCGCCGAAAAAAACGCCCCCGATCGACACCCCGTAGAGTCCGCCGGCCAGCGATCCCTCGCGCCAGATTTCGACGGAGTGGGCGTGCCCGAGATCGAAGAGCGCTCCGTAGCTGCGGAGAATCGCGTCGTCGATCCACGTCTCCTCCCGTTCGCTGCACGCCCGCATCACGGCGGGAAAGTCCGAGTCCACGCGGACGTTCCAAGCCGGGTCGCGGAGGGTTTTCCGCGCACCGTGGGGGACGTGAAAATTCTCGAGCGGCAGGATTCCGCGGGGATCCGGCGCGAACCAGCGGATCTGGCCGGGTGCGACCGCCATCGGGAAGATCCCACCGCGATAGGCACGCAGGAGAGTGTCGGCTGGAATCAACATTGCCATGGGCAGGGAGTTTACTATTCTTTCGCGGTGAAAATTGCCTCCATTCTTTGCGCGATCTCGACCGCGTTTTTGTGCACGAGTTGTGCGATCTCCGAAACGTCAGCCGACGACGTCGGCGATCAATTCCAGGAGGGCATTCAGGGCCGCGGGCGCATCGTCCCGAACGACCCGACCAACGACTCACTCGGTCCTGAGTATCGCTAATTTTCCGCTTTCCAAAATGCCCGACGCCACCGCTCCGGCGAGCCGCCCCAGCGGGATCGTCATCCTCGATTTCGGATCGCAATACACTCAGGTCATCGCCCGTCGCGTGCGGGAATGTCAGGTGTTCTCCGAGATCGTTCCGCACAACACCAAAGCCAGCGCCATCGCAAAACTCGGTGTTCGCGGGATCATCCTCTCGGGCGGTCCTGCCAGTGTCTACGCGAAGGGCGCGCCGAAGGTTGATCCGAAGATCTTCGACCTTGGCCTCCCCGTTCTCGGCATCTGCTACGGGATGCAGCTCATCGCGCACAATCTGGGTGGCAAGGTCGAGCGATCAAGCCACCGCGAATACGGCCCCGGCCAGCTCCGGGTCCTGACCAAATCGGCCCTCTTCACCGAACTTCCTCGCGAACTCGAGGTCTGGAACAGTCACGGCGACCGACTCTCGACGTTGCCGCCCGGCTTCCGGGCGATTGGCCGGACGGAAAATTCTCCCCACGCCGTGATCGGTGACGCCAAGCGCAAGATCTACGGGCTGCAATTTCACCCCGAAGTTGTTCACACGCCGCGCGGCAAGGAGATCGTGGCCAACTTCGTCCACCGCGTCTGCGGTTGCCCGTCGGACTGGACGATGGGGTCGTTCATCGAGACGACGTGCGATCAAATTCGTGCCCAGGTCGGCGAGGACCGCGTGATCCTCGGCCTGAGCGGCGGAGTGGATTCGTCCGTCGCCGCCGCCCTGCTCCACCAGGCGATTGGCGACCAGTTGACCTGCATTTTCGTGAACAACGGCCTCGTCCGCGCTCGTGAAACCGAAGCGGTGGAAAAGCTCTTCGCCGGACATTTCAAGATCAAGCTGAAGGTCGTCGATGCCTCCGAGCGATTCCTCAAGAAGCTCAAGGGCGTCACCGACCCCGAGCGGAAGCGGAAGATCATTGGTAACGAATTCATCAAAGTCTTCGAACAGGCGGCCCGCGATTTGAAGAAATCGGTGAAGGGCTCGCACGGGTATAAGTTTCTCGGTCAAGGCACGCTCTATCCGGACGTGATCGAGAGCGTTGCCATCGGCGGAAATCCGGCGGCGCTCATCAAATCCCACCACAACGTCGGCGGGCTTCCCGAGCGGATGAAATTTCAGCTCGTCGAGCCGCTCCGTCAGCTCTTCAAGGACGAGGTCCGCCAGGTCGGTCGGGAGCTCGGTTTGCCGGAGTCGTTGGTCGGTCGGCAGCCGTTCCCCGGACCCGGATTGGCCGTTCGGATTCTTGGTGAGATCACGCCCGAGCGACTGCGGATCGTCCGGGAAGCCGACACCATCGTGCTGGAGGAAATGAAGTCCTCCGGCTGGTACGGTAAGGTCTGGCAATCCTTCGCGGTGCTCCTGCCCGTCCGTAGCGTTGGGGTGATGGGTGATGAGCGCACCTACGACTACACCATCGCGCTGCGCGTGGTGGACAGTCAGGACGGGATGACCGCGAACTGGGTCCGGCTGCCCTACGAATTGCTGGGAAAAATTTCCGCCCGAGTGATCAACGAGGTCAACGGCGTGAACCGGGTCTGCTACGACATCTCGAGCAAACCCCCGGCCACGATCGAGTGGGAGTAGGGGGTCGAGACCGCTTTAGATGGCGGCGACCGGGGTGAAGCGGCGCGGGAGGTGGCTGCCGGCGAGAAGGTCCTCGCCGGTCTGTCGCATGAGATCGACGTCTCGAAGGTAGCGCCACTCGACTTCGACGGTGGTGCCTTGCGCGTGCTTGACCTCGAGGAGGCGGATGATGTCGACGAGCGCTTTCATTGAAGAGGTGTTCAGATAAAAAAGCTCGAGTTGGAGGTGGAGCGTCGAGGTGGGGCCGAGCTGGGTGTCGAGCCATTCGGCGAGGGGGGCGAATAGCTCGAGGACGTTTTCGGGGTAGGACTCTCCCGCGAGACGAAGTGTCGCGGTGGCGGCGTCCCAGGTGACGCGCGGCGTGGTCTCGGTCTCGGGGATCGGGAAGTCCATCGGCGAGGTGCTCAGGCGAGTTGCATCTGACTGTTCAGGTGGACGCTGAGGGAAAAGACGGTGTCTTCGCCTGGCACCGGCAGGAAGTCGGCGGTGAGTGGCAGGGAGGATTTGCGCGCGAGGTCGATCAATCCGAGTCCAGCCGGCTTGGACGAATTCTTGGGGCGGTGCAGGCGTTCGAGGTAGAGCTGATTGAGCGCGTCGCTGTCGAGGGCAAGTAGCTCGTCGATCCGACCGCGCAGACGGGCCTGGTCGGCTGGGCGGACGCGATTGGAAGATCGGAGAGTGAACCCGGCGGCGGTGAGTTGAACGGAAAGCTGGCCGCAGCCGAGGCCGTCCTCGCGATCGGCGGAGTGCCGGGCGACGTTCTGGGCAAGTTCGACGAAGACACCGAAAAGGGCGATGCGACCAGCGATGCCGAGCTGGGTGCGCTCCCGGAGACTGCGGCCGCAATCCTCGATCAGCGCGGCCGTTACGGGGCCTTCGGAGTGAAAAAGCGTTCCTTCAGGCACCGGGTGTAATCCGGGTAGGGCAACGTCGGATTGGAGGGCGGGATCAGGCACTGGGTTAGGTTGGGATGAAAACAGAAGGCCGAGGACGGTGACGTCGTCGCGCTGGGTGGCGCCGCCCCGAAACTCCCGGAAAGAATCGCTGATTTTTCGGGATTGGCCAGCGGAGGTTTCGTTCTGGATCGAGAGGAGAACGTCGCGCAGTCGCTGGTGGTCGAAGATGGCCCGGAGGTGGTTGGGTTGCTGGACGATGCCGTCGGTCTGCAGGTAGACCGCGAGGCCGGGAGTGACCGGGAGGACGTGCTGCTGAAAGGCGATCTCGGCGGGTTCCAGCGGGCCGCCACCCAGACCCTGGCGGTCTCCGGTGATCTCGCCGAACGTGTTTTCGGAGCCGTCCTCCCGAACCCACCAGAGGGGACGGTTGGCACCGGCGAAGACGATCTGGTCGGGATCGATGCGGATGAGCGCGACCTCCATCCCGTCGCGGTTGGCCGCGCCTTCCGGGCTGTCCTGCGCGAGGGCCCGGCGGACCCGGCGGTGCATCTCGGAGAGAATCGCGGCGGGTTCGTGAATTTGCTTCTCGACGATGATGTGTTCGAGGATGAGAGCCCCGATCATGGACATGAAGGCGCCCGGGACGCCGTGGCCGGTGCAGTCGACGACCGCGCAGAAGCTTTTACCGCCGACTCGCTGGCACCAGTAAAAGTCGCCGGCGACGAGGTCGCGGGGTTGGTAGAGGACGAAGTGGTCACCGAGGACGTCGCTGAGTTCGCGCGGACTGGGGAGCATCGCCTGCTGAATGCGCCGGGCGTATTGGAGGCTGCTGAAGATCTTCTGGTTGGCGGATTCACTGTCATCGCGGGCGCGCTGGAGTCGGCGCGCGATGCCTTCGCGGAATTCCATTTCCGAAACGACCTTGTCGATCACGCGGTTGTATCCGGACGCGATCTGGCCGACCTCGGTGAACGGTTCGAACGCGAGGCGTTGGTTGAACTCGCCGTCGTCGCTGTGGCGCGCCATTTCGGTGAGAAGATCGATGATCTCGGTGCTGGCTCCGTGCTCGGAGACGTTCAGGCCGACGCGTTCGTATTCGAGCCCGATGCGCAGGGGTTTGAGGCGGTTGACGACGGCCAGCAGGACGAAGCCAACTCCGAAAGCCCAGACGAAAAAGACCACCGAGCCGAGTGCCTGCACTCCCAGTTGGGACGAGCGGGAGAGACCGGTATCGAGAATGAGGAGGTCGCCGAAAAGGCCGAGCGCCAGCGTGCCCCAGACGCCCGGGATGGCGTGGGCGGCGGACGCGCCGACGACGTCGTCAATTTTGAGAGACTCGAGCGCGAAGACGGCGGCGTAGCTGAGCAGGCCGCCAATCGCTCCGATCAGCACGGCTTCGGGAGCGGTGACGGCGTAGCAATTTGCCGTGATGGCGACGAGGCCGCCGACGCAGCCGTTGAGGGTGGCGGGGAGTTCGGGTAGGCGTTTTTTCCACCAGACGGCGGCGAGCGCGACGAGGCAACCCGCGGAGCCGGCGAGGGTGGTATTGAGGACGATCCGGGGAACGGCGCCGTCGAGTTCCATGGAACTGCCGCCGTTGAAACCCAGCCAGCCGACGAAGAGGATGATCACGCCGATGGTCGAAAACACCAGGCTGTGCGAGCTGACGAGTGGTCTTCGGGAGTCGAAGCGACCAGTCCTCGGGCCGAGGATGATGACGGCGGCCAGCGCGGCCCAGCCACCGAGGCTGTGCACGACGGTCGAGCCGGCGAAATCGCGGAAACCCAGCGCGGCGAGCCAGCCGGCGTCGTTCCAGACCCAGCCGCCGGCGATGGGGTAGAGGATGCCGGAGACGACGAGGGTCACGAGGATGTAGGACGAGAAGCTCATCCGCTCGGCGACGGCTCCGGACACGATGGTCGCCGCGGTGGCGCAGAACATCATTTGAAAAATGAACTGCAGAATCTTGTCGGGCCCCATCGCCGCGTCCGCGAAGAAATCGCTGATGCCGAACCAACCGGTCGGTGAGAGGCCGAACATGATCCCGTAGCCGCAGGCCCAAAAAAGGAGGGCGGCGACGCAAAAATCGATCAGGTTCTTGATCGCGACGTTGATCGAATTCTTCGACCGCACGAGCCCGGCTTCGAGCATGCAGAAGCCGACCTGCATGGACATGACCAGTGTGGCGCTGGCCAGGACCCAGAGTTGATCGATGGGCGTCATGCGAGGTTGGAGCGATGGGGTGCGGGGGCACGATCGCGGATGGATTCCAGTAATCTGATCAACTTGGGCCGGCGGATGGGCTTGGTGAGGACGTCGTCCATGCCGGCGTCGAGGCATTCCTGCCTCTGCTCGGGCAGGGCATTGGCGGTGAGGGCGACGATGGGTAGGTGGCGATCGTCGCCGGCAATCCGGCCTTGGGATTGGAGAGCGCGGATTTCGCGAGTGGCGTCCGGGCCGTTGACGGTTGGAAGTTCGAAATCCATGAGCACGAGATCGTAGGCGTTCTCGCGGCAGGCCTGAATCGCCTCGCTGCCGTCGCCGACGGTGTCGCAGCGGCAGCCGAGATGATCGAGAGTCAGAACGGCCAGCCGCTGGTTGAGGGGATGGTCTTCCACCAAAAGAACTCTCAGGCCTTTGAAATCAACGGGATCGGAGTCGATCGGGCTGTCCGGGTCAACGGATTCCGCTGTCGCGGGGAGGGCCGGACTGACCTGACGGCGTGACTGGATGGTCACGGTCATGCAGGTTCCGGTGCCGAGTCGGCTGCTGACGGCGATGTCGCCGCCCATTTTCTGGCTGATGCGCCGGGCGATCGTGAGGCCGAGGCCGACCCCATTCTGACGACTGGCATCGCTGTCCCGAGCCTGGCGGAACGGCTCGAAGAGCACGGCGACCTTCTCGGGGGGAATGCCGATGCCGGTGTCCTGGAGGGTGAATGTCCAGACGAGGGAGTCCTCGGTGGGGCCGTCTGCCGCAGAGACGCGGAGGTGGACGCGCCCTTCGTCGGTGAACTTGATGGCGTTCTCGCCGAGGTTTTGGAGGACCTGGGTGAGACGGGCGCGGTCGGCGTGAATGCTTCCGGGGGTCCCGGCGACGATCTCGGTGTGAAAGACGATTCCTTTCGACGTCCGCGCGGAAGGTCAGGATGCTGGAGAGGTCGCCGAGCCACTCGCGGAGGGAAGAAGGACGATTCGTTGAGTTCGAGCGTGCCGGATTCGACCCGGGAGAGGTCGAGGATTTCGTTGATGAGGAGGAGGAGGGTCTCGCCGGAGGTGCGGATCGAACTGAGGAATTCCCGTTGGTTTTCGGTCAGTGAGGTATCGTTCAGGAGATCGGCGAAGCCGAGAACGGCGCTCATGGGCGTGCGGATATCGTGGCTCATCATGGCCAGAAATTCGCTCTTGGCCCGGTCGGCGGTCTCGGCGCGACATCGCTGGGCCTCGAGCTCGGCGGCGCCTCTTTTCTGATCGTCGATGTCGATGATGAATCCGTGCCAGAGGGTTCCCCCGTCGGGCATGCGCTGGACGCGGGCGTGGGCGGCGCGCCAGACGGTGCCGGCTTGCGGGAGGACGACGCGGTATTCCTGGTGCCAGGGCGTGAGGTCGCGGTAGGTCTTCACGAGGCTTTTCCAGATGCGGTCGCGGTCTTCGGGGTGGACGAGATCGATGATGGCGACTCCGTTTTTCCGGGCCTCCTCGGGGGTGAGTTCGTAGATGGTGCGGATGGCGTCGCTGGCCTGGGTGACCGATGTCCGTCCGGTGGGATATTGGCGAAACTGATAGAGCATCACCGGCAGGTCGCGCGTGAGGCGGTGGAAGAGCTCGAGTCCGGCGGGGTCCTGGCGGCGCGCGCAGGCAAGACGGAGACGGAGGTGACCATAAGCGAGCGCGATCAGCGTGGAGCCGACCGCAGCGAGGATCCAAGCCGGGTGGCCAACCGGCTGATCGTCGAGCAAAAAACTGGCGCTCCAAAGGGCGAAAGTTGCCGCGCCGACCCCGAGCCCAAGCACGCAGCTTCTCCGGAAGGATGGTCCGGCGGCTCGCTGCGGAGTTGCTTTCAGGTTATCTCGGGTGCGTGGCATGAATCTTTACGTATCGATCCACTGGATGGGGGTGGACGTCAAAGGCTAACTGGAAATCGTTCCCTTCTCGCGATAGGGTCGTCGGTTTCCCATGCCGAGTGTCTACATTAAAACCTACGGGTGCCAGATGAACGAGCGCGATTCCGAGCAGGTGGCGCGCACCTTCGAGAGTCGGGGTTACCGGCTGTCGGGTGACGAGTCGGACGCGGACGTGATCCTCTTAAATACCTGCAGCGTCCGCGACATGGCGGAGCAGAAGGCCATCGGCAAGATGGGGATGCTGCGCAAACTCCGGCGCGACCGGCCGCACCTGGTCCTGGGTTACCTTGGCTGCATGGCGCAGAGTCGCGGGGAGGAATTGACCCAGACCTCGCCGCACGTCGATCTGGTGGTGGGAACGCAAAAGTTTCACCGCGTGGCGGATCACGTCGACGAGTTGTTGCGCCGAAATTTCGAGGCGCGGATCGACAACGAGCGGCTGCCCATTGTCGACGTCGAGGAGGAGGAAGAATCGCAGAACACGATCCGCGAGCACACGCTGAAGGAGCGGCAGGCGACGGCGTTTGTGTCGATCATGCAGGGGTGCAACATGCACTGCACCTTTTGCATCGTGCCATCGACGCGCGGGGCGGAGCGGTCCCGGCCCATTGGGGAGATCGTCGAGGAGGTGCGCGGGCTGGTCGCGGGCGGGGTGCGCGAGGTGACGCTGCTGGGGCAGATCGTGAATCTCTACGGGAGGCACGAGTTCCCGAAGGTCGGCGGGTTGAGTCCGTTCGTGCAGTTGCTGGAGGCCGTGCACGGCGTGGAGGGGCTGGAGCGGGTGCGGTTCACTTCGCCGCATCCGATCGGGTTTCGGACCGATCTGGTGGAGGCGTTCGGGCGGCTGCCGCGGCTGATGGAGCACGTGCATTTGCCGGTGCAGTCGGGTTCGAACCGGTTGCTGAAGGCCATGCACCGGGCCTACACGCGGGAGCGGTTTCTGGAGCTCGTCGGGCAATTGCGGGCGGTGCGACCGGGGATCGCGGTGACGACGGACGTGATCGTGGGATTCCCGGGCGAGACGGAGGAGGACTTCGCAGCGACGTGTGATCTGGCGCGGGAGGCGGACTTCGATAACGCGTTTATTTTTCGGTATTCGAAGCGCAAGGATACGCCGGCGGCGGAGATGGCGGGTCAGGTCGAGGAGGACGTGAAGGAGCGTCGAAACCAGGATTTGCTGGCGTTGATCAACGCGAACGTCGAGCGGAAGCTCGAGGCGTGCGTGGGGTCGCGGATGGAAATTCTCTGCGAGGGCGAGAGTCGGCACAATGCAGAGCGCCTGATGGGACGGACGAGGACGAACAAGATCGTCGTGTTCGAAGGGGCGGAGCGGCACGTCGGGCAGGTGATGGACGTGAACGTCGTGGGCCGGTCGAACACCACGCTGTTCGGAGACGCGGTCGTCACTGAATCTTGAACAGAAGAGAACGAAGATAACGAAGGGGTGAAGAAGAGCATTCTGGCGCTTCCGCTGCGCGGAATTTTCCAGAATTTCGGTATTCTTTGTTTCCTTCGTTTCCTTCTGTTCCAATCCTCATCCGATGTCTGACAAAGTGACTCCGATGATGCGGCAGTATCTGGCCGTGCGGCGCGAGCTGCCGCCGGACACGCTGCTGTTTTTTCGTCTCGGGGATTTCTACGAAATGTTTGGCGACGACGCGAAGGAAGCGTCCGCCCTGCTGAACGTTGCGCTGACCAAGCGCGGGACCACGCCGATGTGCGGGGTGCCGTTTCACGCCGCCAAGGGCTACATCGAGAAGCTGATCGCCGCCGGGAAGCGGGTCGCGATCTGCGATCAGGTCGGCGAGGTCCAGGCGGGGAAACTGGTGCGGCGCGAGCTGGCGCAAATTCTTAGCGCGGGGACGTTGGATGACTTCGGCCTCGACGAGCGGAAGCAGAATTACCTCGCCGCTGTCTGCGAGCGGAAGGGGTGCTTCGGGCTCGCCTTCGCCGACCTGAGTACGGGGGAATTTCGGCTCACCGAGGTCGCGACGGAGGCGCAGTTGCTCGACGAATTGGCGCGGATGGCGCCGGCGGAATTGCTCGTGCCCGAGGAACAGGCGTCACTCTTGGAAGCGGCTGGGAAGGCGCTTGCCATCGAGGGCTACGTCTTCGAGACGGAGCCTGCGGAGGCGCTTTTGCTGGAGCACTTCAAGGTCCAGTCGCTCGATGGCTTCGGCTGCTCGGGGATGCGCGCCGCCGTGAGCGCGGCTGGCGCGGTGCTGCATTATCTGACGCGGCAAATGCGGCGGAACGTGGCGCATCTGCGCGGGCTGCGACCGTATCGGGTCAGCGAATTCCTGATTCTCGATGCGGTGACGCAGACGCACCTCGAGTTGGTGGGTTCGCGCGGGGGGCGGGCGATGACGTTGCTCGGCTCGCTGGACGCCACCGTGACGCCGATGGGCGCGCGGACGCTGCGGGAGTGGATTCTCCATCCGCTGCGCGAGGTCGATGCGATCCGCGCGCGGCAGGACGTGGTCGGGCGTTGCCTGGAAAATCCCATCGCGCTGGCGGAGTTGCGCGACGCGCTGGCGGGAATTCGGGACCTCGAGCGGTCGGCGGCGCGGCTGAGTGGCTCGGCAGGAAACGCGCGGGACCTGGCCGCCGTGGCGGCTTCGCTCGAGCAGGTGCCCCGGGTCCGGGATAGTGCCGGGGGGCTGGGCGTGGAGTCGGCGCTGGTCGGCGAGCTTCACGAGCTGCCGGATTTGGCAGGCGAGCTGCGGGCGGGCATTGTCGACGAGCCTCCGGCGTTGATCCGCGATGGCGGGATGGTCCGCGAAGGCTACGACGAGACGCTGGATGAGCTGCGGGCGGCGGGGCGTGAGGGGAAGGAGTGGATCGCGCGATTGCAGGAGCGGGAGATCGAGCGAACGGGATCAAATCGCTGAAGGTGCGATTTAATTCCGTCTTCGGCTACTTCATCGAGATCACGAAGTCGAATCTCGCGAACGTCCCGGAGGACTATCACCGCAAGCAGACGACCACGAATTCCGAGCGCTTCATCACGCCGGAACTCAAGGAGATCGAGGGGAAGATTCTCGGTGCGGAAGAGCGGAGCAAGGCGGTGGAAATCGAAATTTTCCAGCGGTTGCGGCGGCGGGTGAACGAGGCGCTGGGGGAGATCCAGGAGACGGCGGCGGCGCTGGGTGCGGTCGATTCGTTGGCGTCGCTGGCGGAGACGGCGCGGACGTTTGGCTATTGCCGACCGGAAATCGTGGACGATGGATCGCTCGAGATCACGGAGGGTCGGCATCCGGTGCTGGATCAACGGACGGGCGAGGAGCGGTTCGTGCCGAACGACACGTCGCTGGCTCTGGCCGACGGGCGGTTCGCGATTTTGACGGGCCCCAATATGGCGGGGAAAAGCACTTACATTCGGCAGGTCGCGCTGCTGGTGCTGATGGCGCAGGTGGGGAGTTTCGTTCCGGCGGCGACGGCGCGGATCGGGGTGACGGATCGGATTTTTACCCGAGTGGGAGCGAATGACGATCTGTCGCGCGGGCAGTCGACGTTCATGGTCGAGATGAACGAGACGGCGAACATCATCAATAACGCGACGCGCGACAGCCTCGTGATCCTGGACGAGATCGGGCGGGGGACGTCGACGTTCGAC
This sequence comes from uncultured Verrucomicrobiae bacterium, assembly GCA_963719495.1. Classification (GTDB taxonomy): domain Bacteria; phylum Verrucomicrobiota; class Verrucomicrobiia; order Chthoniobacterales; family JAATET01; genus CAVVKW01. The sequence goes on along the minus strand of CAVRCI010000006.1, from coordinate 8,734 downwards.
GGGCTGTCGATTGCGTGGAGCGTGGCCGAGCATTTGCACGACGAGATCGGGTGCCGGACGTTGTTCGCCACGCATTACCACGAACTGACCGATCTGGACCGGACGCGGGACGGGGTGAAAAATCTGAGCGTGTCGGTGCGGGAGTGGAACGACGAGGTGATCTTCTTGCGGAAGATCGTGCCGGGTCGAGCGGACCAGAGTTACGGGATCCAGGTCGGGCGGCTGGCGGGCCTGCCGCCATCGATCATCGGCCGGGCCAAGCAGATCCTGGCGAACCTCGAAAAGAGTGAATTGAACGCCGAGGGGAAGCCGGTGATCGCGGCGGGCGGGAGGAAACGCCGCGACATGGCGGCGATCGCGAATGCGGATCAGATGGATTTGTTTGCTGGGTGAGGCAGCGGAATCAGACCTTCTGTCGGTCTGAAAACACCCAGCGGAGCGCGAGTTTGATTTCGTCGTTGAGCCCGGATAGGTGCAACCTCGTTCGAAACAGATCAGGCCCGTGTTCCGAAAAAAGGGTGCCAAAACACTCGTCGGCAAACGAATGGGAAATCCCGGCGACCCCGGAGAAATCGACTCGAATCTCCTGCTCGATGGCGAGAAATCGTTCGATCTGGACCCGCAGAAGGTCTCCTTCGAAGCGTGTTTTCAAAAGATCACCAAAATCGGAAGCGAGGTTAATGGTAGTCATGAATGGAAACGTGGTTCTCCTCTAAAGAATCGACCGTTTAAACTGTCATCATCCATCGAGGAAATCAATCCCGTCGTTGGTCTCTGTCGGCCACGCCGCTTCGTAAATCGCTTTCATGTCAAGAGGTCGAGATCGATCGACGACGATATTGATCACCGTACCCGGCCACCGACTTTCGACCGTTTCCTCGCGGATGCTTTCGCCGTGTTGAATTAATCTGTCGCGCTGGGAGTGAATCTGGAGCGTGCCGTGATTCTGTAAAATCATCTGTGAGGTGATGGCGAGCCCGTAGCCGGAATTGTGCGCTGGGCGGCTGGTCACCCCGGCCGCGATGGCGGCTTGGAGTGGTCCACCGTGAAATTCGATTTTTTGTTTGAGCGCCGGGGTGTCGGTGAGTCGGCGCCCAATTCCATCTCCAAGATCGACAATGGTTGCCGTAAGGCGGTCCTGGTAGCCCTGGCAACACAGGTAGGCACCGGTGGGCGAATGGGCGTGGTGGAAGACGTTCTCGGTTATTTCCGAAAGAACATTGTCGATGACTCGCCGGGCGGTGGGGTCCAGGCCGAGACTCTGTTCGAATACATCGCAGACGGCGGTCGTTGCAGCGACGACTTCCTCGCGGCCTGTCAGTCGAATCAACTCGGCGGAAACGGCCCGCTGGTGGGCGTCGTTGATAGGGGTAGAGGTCTTCCTCACCCAGCATTTCGAACAATCCGAAACGTTCGAGATAGTGACTAACGTCAAGGTCCGACGGGCGATGAATCATCGAGCATTCCTGCTCCCGGAGGTGTAGGTAATGCATTCCCGCAGCGAGGCAGGTGAGGCCGATAGGTTCGCAAAACCCGAGACCGCTGAGGTCGAGTTCGAAGCAGCCTGATTTGGCAGTCGAGACAGAATGCAGATCGTCGATGAATCGACTCAATTGTGGCCATTTGAACGCCCCGGCGACTCTCAAGGGAACGGGAGGCAACATTGGTGGAGAGAGTTTTTAAGGAAAAATTTGGCCCGTTGGGAAGGGAAAGGGTGATCAGGCGGGGATGGTCGGCGCTCCGAAATAGCGGTGCAGGGGCTCGGGGAGGGCGATGGTGCCGTCGGGTTGAGCGTAGGTTTCCAGGATGGCGACGTAGAGGCGCGCCAAGGCGGTGCCGGAGCCGTTGAGGGTGTGGCAGAATTGATTTTTGCCTTCGGCGTTCTTGAAGCGGAGGTTCATGCGGCGGGCCTGGTAGTCCTCGAAATTCGAGCAGCTCGAGACTTCGAGGTAGGCGTTCTGGCCGGGAGCCCAGACTTCGATGTCGTAGGTTTTTGCCGAGCCGAAGCCGAGATCGCCGGTGCAGAGTTCGATCACGCGGTAGTGCAGGCCGAGGAGCTGGAGGACCTTCTCGGCTTGGGAGGTGATGGCTTCGAGCGCGGCGGGGGAGTCCTCGGGGGCGACGATGCGGACGAGTTCGACTTTGTCGAATTGGTGCAGGCGGATGATGCCGCGCGTGTCGCGTCCGGCGGACCCGGCCTCGCGTCGGAAGCAGGGGGTGTAGGCGGTGTAGGCGATGGGGAGTTGGTCCAAGGACAACAATTCTTCGCGGTGGAGATTGGTGACGGGGACTTCCGCCGTGGGGGCGAGGAACGCGGCACCGCCGTCGACTCCATACATGTCGTCTTCAAACTTCGGGAGCTGGCTGGTACCGACCATGCATTCGCGGCGGACGAGGAACGGGGGGGCGATCTCGGTGTAGCCGTGCTCGGTGGTGTGGAGGTCGAGCAGGAAGGAAATCAGGGCGCGCTCGAGTCGGGCACCGGCTCCGGTGAAACAGGTGAAACCGCTGCCGGCGACTTTAACGGCGCGGTCGAGGTCCATGAGTCCGAGGCGGGCGGCGATGGCGAGGTGATCTTCGCCGGTGGCGGTGGTGGGCTTTTCGCCCCAGGTGCGGAGCTCGGGATTGTCGGCTTCGGTGGTGCCGACCGGGACGGATTCCTGCGGGAGATTGGGAAGGCGGAGGAGGAGGTCCGTCTGGCGGGCGTCGGCTTCTTCGGCGGCGACGGCGAGGGTCTCGAGGGACTGGCCGAAGGCTTTGACCTCGGCTTCGATGGCGGTGGTGTCCTGATGCTGGGCGCGGAGGGCGCCGATCTGTTTGCTGAGGCGTTTGCGGTCGGCTTGAACCTGCTGGAGTTCGGTCTCGGCGCGGCGGCGGTCGGCGTCGATCTGGAGGAGGGTGTCGACGTCGGCGTCGTGGTCGGCGTTGCGCGAGCGTAGACGGGTCTTGGTGGCATCGGGATTTTCGCGGATCTGGCGGATGTCGAGCATTTCGAGTTTTCTAACGCCTTGGGGAGGGAACTAAACAGGATTTTGCAGGATTTTCGGGATTAACAGAATTGGTGGGCAGGGGTAGGTTGCTGGGATGGAGCAGGCGGTGAGCGAGTTTGAGGGGAGGGAGTTGATTCGGCGATGGGCGGATTTGTTTGATCATCACGCCGCGCCGGAGACGGTGTTGGGGTTTACGTCGGGCGAGGATTTTGAAATTCGCTTCAAGGATACGAAGCTCATCGGGCTGGCCGGACTGCGGGAGCACGATGGGTTGAAGGCGCAATTTTTTGACGAGCAGCACCTGTATTACAACTTCAAGGTGGAGTCGGCGGGGCCACCCCTGGTGATGACTTCGGAAATGGTATGGGACACCTGGCGGAGGAAGTCGGATGGCGGCGGAGAGCACCTCATCGCGGATTTGCGGCATCGGTGGACGTTTGTCCGGTCGTCGGTGACGGGGCGGCCAGTGTTTCGACGCCATGAATTGATCGAAATGAATTATCGTCCGGATTACTCGCCGAGCGAGAGTGACGGGGCTAAGCTGCACGTTGATCCAAGGCGGGTTGGTTACGGAAAGTGAAGATTATGAAGAAGCTGGGTTTTTGGATCGGATTGGGCTGGGTCGGGTGGTGCGCGGTGGGGTTTGCGCAGGATGGGGGGATTCAAAATGCGCCGCCGGAGGTGCGGGAGGAATCCTCGACGCCAAGGAAGCTGCCGATGGAACTGAAGGCGGAACCGGTGGCGACTCCCGAGGCAACGGCATCACCTGAGTCGGCGCCGGCCCCGGCTGCTCCGCTGGCGAAGCGGATGCCGGACGAAATGGTGAAGGCGTTCTTCGCCGAGATCGAAGCGGATCGGGTGGATTTGGCTTACGAGGGGCTGACGGCTGGAACCGTGGTGGCTTCGCGGGCGGAGGAATCGAAGCAACTGCGGATGCAGACGCAGACGGCGCTGGATGCCTACGGGCCGACCCACGGTTACGAACTCGTGTCGAAGGAGCGGGTCGGGGATTTTCTGGAGCGGTGGACGTTTTTGCTGCGGGGCGAGCTGTTGCCGTTGCGGTGGAAATTTTATTTTTACGACGCGGTCGGGGATGCCTCGTGGAAGCTGGTGGATCTGCGGGTCGACGACGATCTGGTGGCGACGATGGACGAGAATGGGGTCGCCGAGGGCGGTGGTCGCGTGGTCAAACGCCGGGCGGTTCGGGAGGTTCAGGAGTAGCTGAGGCCGATGGCGGCGCGCCATTGGTCGATGGCGGCGAGGTTGCCGAGGGTGTCGGCGATGGGCATGGCGGTGGGAAGGCCGTCGCAGAGTCTCTCATTTGGCGGAGGGTTCTTTGACGTGGCGCGAAGGATATGATGCTTCGCATTTGGCTACGAGTGCGAGGCTAGAAGCCTCGCACGGCGAGCAGGATGCTCGCGGTCCCCGTGGGTTGGTTGTCGTTGAATTCGGGAAGGAAGGAATTCCCCAAATATGTTCGGTTGCACTCGGAGAGATCGGGATCGAGTATCGCAGCCCTGATGAAGTCAGCGGAGAAGAAGCCAACGCCGACGCGTGCCGGGGGGCGGCGAATCAACTTGCAGGACATTGCCGAATTGGCGGGCGTTTCGGTTGGCGCGGTCTCGAGCGTTCTAAATAACCGGCAGGTCGAGCGGCGGATTCCTGACGCGACGGCGGAGGCGATTCGGCAGGCGGCGGCGAGCATGGGCTATCTGCCGAACATCAATGCGCGGCGGTTGCGGAGCGGGGAGACCGTCAAAAACACCGTTATTCTGGCGCTGATCTCGAGTTTCGAAGCTCCGATTCCGTTGGTGAACCACTTCGTGGCCGCCCTCCACGCGGAAGCCGAGAAGGTGGTGGCGACCACGGGGCGGCACACCTACTCGTTGATGATCGAGATGTTCTCCGCTGGTCGCTTGCGCGAGCTGCCCGGACTGTTGACCGGCCACGGATTTAACGCGGCGATCATCATGAACACGATCGCGGAGGACGATGAATTCCTGGCCGGAGTGCGGCTTCCGTATCCGGTCGTGCTGATTAACCGGGTGATCGCGTCGCTGCCTTGCGTGGTGGAAGACGATGGGTCGGGCGGACGGGTCGCGGAGTTGTTTCAGCGGAAAAATCGGGTTCGTCCGGCCGTGCTACACGGGGAACCGATGACGCAGACCACCCGGCAGCGGGTGCGATGTTCGGTGAGCGGTCCCGTCATTTTCACGGCGAGGATCCGGCGGAGATCGTGGCCCCGTCCCTTTCGGAGGAAGGTGGGTATTTAGCGATGCGGACGTTCCTCGGGAGCGGTCAGCGTTGCGACTCACTTTACGCGGTGTCCGACGCGCTCGCGATGGGTGCTTATCGGGCGATCAAGGAAGCGGGGTTGCGGATTCCGAAGGACGTGGCGGTGATCGGTGTCGGCGATTACGACCTGGCTCCGTTCTTCGATCCTCCCCTGTCTTGCGTGGGGGTGTCGCATCCACGATTGGCGACGGAAGCGAGCGAACTCCTCTTCAAGCAGCTAGGGGGTGCCCCGACCGACTCACGCGTGACGGTGCCGGTGGACGAGAGTCTGCGGGATTCGCTGGGTGACAAGGTGCCGAGATCGGCGATCCAATCGGTCTGAGATTCGTCTTTAACGATCTGCTAAAACCTTTTTGCTTGCGATCGCGTCGGGGTTGAGTTTTCGTGGCTGGAGATGAATTTGACGGCGTTTTCCCCGAAGCTTGGAGTGATGGCACTGGTGATTGGAGGCGTGGGCGGAGCGCTGGCGGACGAGATGCCGGAGCGATTCGCGCCGATCACGCACGGAGTCGAAGGTCTGACGGCGGACCTGGGCGTCGGGCTTTGGGGGTGGCCGATGGTCGTGGATCGGAATGGGGACGGGCATCTCGATTTGACGTTGGTGGCGGGTGCGATGCCGAAGGGGACGTTCTACTACGAGAATACTGGGCGGGTGGATGAGAAGACGGGCGGGCCGCTTTTTCGCCGCACCCACTCGGATCGGTGACGGAAGGAATGACCTCACGCTGTCGAAGACGCCGGGCGGGGCCGCGAGGTGCTGGGGCCGGGGGTCGAGTATCCGGATTTTCTGGAGCAGGGGTTTGGAGACGGGAAAAACCTACCGGTTGACGAAAAATCCGTGCACGAGTCGAGCGGGCGGACCCGCGGCAAGCAGTGGAGCTACGTGGACTACGATGGTGACGGGGTGCTCGATCTCGTCGTGGGGGTGGGGGATTGGACGGACTACGGTTGGGACGACGCCTACGACGCGAACGGGCGTTGGGTGAACGGGCCGCTGCACGGCTTCGTTTACGTGCTGAAAAATCGTGGCACGGACGATGAGCCAGATTACGCGGAGCCGGTGCGACTTCAGGCGGATGGCCGGGACATCGACGTTTACGGAATGCCGTCGCCGGTGTTCGCGGACTTCCGGGGGACGGGGAAATTGGACCTCATCTGCGGGGAGTTCGTGGATGGTTTGACGTTTTTCGAAAACATCGGAACGCGCGAGGAGCCGAAATATGCGCCGGGTCAGCGGCTTCGTTTCGACGGTGAGCCGATCACGATGCCGCTGGAGATGATCGTGGTGACGGGAGCAGACTGGAACGGCGACGGTCGACCGGACCTCGTGGTCTCGCAGGAGGACAGCCGGACGGCGTGGCTCGAGAATACGGGGGAGTTCGTCGACGTGACGGACAACAAAGGGGAAGTCGTGGCGCGGATTCCGGAGTTTCGGCGGCCCGAATTTTTCCGACAGGTCGCGGACGACGTTCGTTTCGGCGTGTTGACGTCGCCGGTTTCGGTCGACTGGAACGGCGACGGTCGGGATGACATTTTGACCGGCAACGCGGCGGGCGAAATCGCATACATCGAGAACCTTGGCGGGTCACCGCCGACTTGGGCGGAGCCGGAACTGCTGGAGGCCGACGGCGAGCCGATCCGGATCATGGCCGGACCGAACGGATCGATTCAGGGTCCGGCGGAGTCAAAGTGGGGCTACACGAACATCGGCGTCGGCGATTGGGATGGCGATGGGTTGGTCGACGTCGTGGCGGGGTCGATTCTGGGCACGGTCGTCTGGTATCGAAACGTGGGGACGGCGGACGCCCCCGAGCTGGCGGGGGCCGAGCCACTGCGGGTGGCTTGGGAAGGTGCGCCGCCAAAGCCGGAGTGGAATTGGTGGGATCCGGAGGCGAACGAACTCGTGGTCGAGTGGCGCTGCACGCCGGTGGTGATCGATTTGGACGGGGATGGGATCAATGATCTGGTGAGCGTGGATCACGAGGGGTATCTCGCGTGGTATCGACAGGTCGATAGGGACGGCGGACGGGTGCTGCTCCCGGGGCAGCGAGTTTCCAGATGCGGGGTCCTTCGACCTTCGACGCCAAGCACAAGGCCACGGGCGATGAGGATGGTCTACTCCGTCTGAGTGATGGCTACGCGGGGAAGTCGGGACGGCGGACTTACGCATTCGTCGACTGGGATGGCGACGGGCGGCTGGACCTGCTGGTGAACAGCCGCAACGTCAATTTTCTGCGCAACGTGTCAGACGTGGAGGGCGAGTGGGTGTTTGAAGACCGGGGGCCGGTCGATGGGCGGCGTCTTGCGGGCCACAGCACCACGCCTGCGATCGTGGATTGGGACGGCGACTCTGTTCCGGACCTACTCGCGGGTGCGGAGGACGGACGATTCTACTACTTGAAAAACCCGCGGTCGGTATCCGCGAATAAAGATTTAAACGAATGACGACGACGACCCCAACACTTGAGCCCGACGCACCCTCTTTGGCGACGATGCCGATCTCGCCGGTCGCGCCACGCTCCGGCATTATCGCAGCGCTCTGGATTCCGACCGACGAGGCGGGTGAACCTCGGACGGATTTGCTCGCGCGACACGTTGCGTGGCTGGAGCGGAAGGGAGTGCACGGGATTCTGGCCTTGGGAAGCACGGGCGAATTCGCGCGGATGGAACTCGGAGCGCGCTCCAATCTGTTGCGCGAGATTATGGCGTTGAGAAGCGACCTGCCGACGATCGTGAACGTCAGTTCGATCCGTCTGGACGACGTCATTTCCCTAGGGCGGACGGCCCAGAGGCTGGGAGCGGCGGGAATCGCGCTGATGCCACCGCCGTTTTTTCCGCTCGAGCAGGAGGACATTCTGGAATTCTTCCTGCGAGCATCCGAGGCGATCGATCTCCCCGTTTATCTTTACAACTACCCGGAAGTGACGGGTAACCGGATCGGGCCGGAGGTCGTCCGTGGTTTCGCGGAGCAGGCGCGGATGGTCGGAATCAAGCAGAGTGGCGGCGAACTCGATTACCACGACGAATTGATCGCTCTGGGGCGGGAACATGATTTCTCGGTCTTCACGGCCGCCGATCCGCGGCTTGGGGAATTTTTGATGAAGGGGGCGGCGGGGTGCCTCGGAGGGTTGGCGAATTTCCTGCCGGAATACATGATGCACGTTTTCGACGCGTGTCGGCGGGGGCAGCCCTTGGAGGAGGCTACGGCGATTTCGCGGCGACTTGCGGATGGTCGGCGAAATCCTGGCACCTCTTAATCTGCCCTACAACGCGCGGGCGGGAATCGAGGCGCGCGGATTCGACCCAGGTGCGGTGAAAACAGTCGTTTCGGCGCAGACCCTGCGGACCTACGCCGCCGTCCGGGATCAATTGCTCGAGAAATTTGACGAGTGGGAACTGCCGGTCAAAGGCGCGTTGAATTAGTCTGGCCTGGCCGCTTTCCCCCAAGG
>CAVRCI010000005.1:0-236001 GCA_963719495.1 uncultured Verrucomicrobiae bacterium | reverse complement strand
TTTTGGTCTGGCTTTGGTCGCGAGCTCGGCGGTGTATTTTTCCCTGGTTCAACACGAGAATTGGCTGTGGGGATTTCAGCTCGCGTTTTTTCTGGTGCAGGGGCCATTCCTCACGGCGGTGTGGGTGCTGTCGCGGGAGGACTGGCGGGCGGGGACGCGGATCGGGTGGGCGGCGGCGCTTTGCGTGGTCGCGACGTTTTCGATGGTGCAGGGCGTTTTTGCCTGGATCGTTCTGACCGTTGCCGTCTGGGCGGTCGGGCGAACGTGGCGGGAGCGGTGTTTGGCTCTGGGGAGTTGGCTCGTCGTCGGCGGAGTCGTGATTGGGTGTTACTTCATTGGGTTTACGCGTCCGGACACGGCGGACGATCCCAACTACGCGTTGCACCATCCGGTGGCGGCGGCGTTCGTGACCTTTGCTTTGTTGGGCGGGCAGTTTGGGCGGACTTTGGGGACGGATCCGGTGTTGCCGGCGGCGATCCTGGGTGTTCTGACGGTGGTGGCGTTTGCCGGGGCTCTGGCCTGGGCGGCGTGGCGGTCGGTGAGTTACGCCCGGATCGCGCCTTGGTTGGCGGTTGGATTGTTCGGTGGATTGTTTTGTTTGGCCGTGGGATACGGGCGGTCGGAGGGCGGGGTTGATCGCTTGGTGTCGGTGTCGCGTTACATGACGGGGCCGCCGTTGTTGGTGATCGCGGGGGTGCAATTGTGGCGGGTGGCGCTGGAGGGGAGAGGAATGATCGGACGAAGGATTCTGGGTGGAATATGCTTTTTGCTGATCGCGATGGTGGGGATCAATTCGTGGGCGGCCTTGGGGGACGCGGGGGAACGCTCGCGGGAGTTGCGACTCGCTCGGGCCGTGTTGCCGATCGTGGATGCGTCGGAGGAGGAGGTGGATGCCGAGCGGCAGGGTCCGTATGCGGCCATCGCGCCGAGTCTGGACGCCCCTTACGACGGGGCGGCCTTCATCCGCTCGACCTTTCCGCTGGTGGTCGACGTGGGCTTCCGGAAATCGGGGCCGGGGCTCGATTTTTCGAGCGAACCTGGGCCGGGCGAATTCGATAGGATGATTCCGGCGGGTGGCGGGGAGGTGAAAGCTGGGCCGGTGAAAGTGGGGCCGAACAAGCGGTTGGTTTTCAGCGGAAGCGGGGAGGCGGACGGTGTCGTGCTGATCACGCGGGACGAAGAGCGGAAATTCCGGGCGGCGGCGATGGTGGAGGGGTCGCGGTGGGAGGTGAAGGTGCCGGCGGGATTTTTCGGCCCGGGGGATTGGCAGGTTCACGCGTGGGCTTACGATTCGGACTCGGGAGCGTTGCGGGAATTGGCGGGCTCGCCGCGACGATTGATCGTGCGCGAAGCGGTGAATCCAAAAAAACGAAAGAACGAATGAAGGTCTTGATTACGGGAGTGTGTGGCTTCGTCGGGAGCTCGTTGGCGCGGGCGGCGGTCGAGGCGGGGTTGCCCTGGGAGCTGATCGGATTCGACAATCTGAGTCGGCCGGGGAGCGAGGTGAACCGGGCGGAGATGCAGCGGCTGGGGGTGAAGTTCATCCACGGTGATCTGCGGAGCGCGAGTGACGTGGATGGATTGCCGGACGTGGATTGGACGATCGACGCGGCGGCGAACCCGAGCGTGCTGGCGGGATCGGCGGGTTACGGGACGAGTCGGCAGCTGATGGAGCACAATCTGGTCGGGACGGTGAATCTGCTGGAGAAATGCCGGTCGGCGGGGTCGGGTTTTGTGCTGCTGAGCACGAGCCGGGTGTATTCGATTCCGCCGTTGGCGGGATTGCCGGTGCGGGTGGAAGGGGCGGCCTACGTGCCGGGGGACGAGGCGGCGTGGCCGGCGGAATTCTCGGCGGCGGGGGTGCGGGAGGGATTCAGCACGGCGGCTCCGGTGTCGCTCTACGGGGCTTCGAAGCTGGCGTCGGAGGCCCTGGCTCTGGAATACGGCGAGGCATTTGGGTTTCCGGTGTGGGTGAATCGGTGCGGGGTGCTGGCGGGGGCGGGGCAATTCGGGAAGGCGGATCAGGGGATTTTCAGCTTCTGGCTGCACTCGCACGCGCGGCGGAGGCCGATGCGCTACATCGGGTTCGACGGGGGCGGGCACCAGGTGCGGGATTGTCTGCACCCGCGGGATTTGGTGCCGTTGATTGGGATGCAGATGGCGGCGGGACGCGGCGGGGAGCGCCCGCGGGTGGTGAACGTGTCGGGGGGGCGTGGATCGGCGCGGTCGCTGCGGGAGCTGACGGCGTGGTGCGACGGGCGGTGGGGGGCGCACGCGGTGGGGAGCGAGGCGATGGACCGGCCTTACGATCTACCCTGGGTGGTGTTGGATTCTTCGTCGGCGGAATCGACGTGGGGGTGGCGTCCGCGCACGACGACGGAAGAAATTTTGTCGGAGATCGCGGAGCAGGCGGAGCGGGATCCGGATTGGCTCGGTCTCAGTAATCGGTCGTAGGATGGAGTCGAAGCGGTGGGTTCCGTGGACGGTCGCGGGAGCGGTGCGAGTATCGGGCATTGGGTGACGGGCTCCTGGACGCGCGCGCGTGGCTCTACGACGAGCCCAGCGGGGAGTTGCGTCCGCTGCCGGATCGCGCCGGCGACGTGAAAGTGCGTCCGGATCGCGGAGACTGGAACAAGCGGGGGCGACTGACGAGTTCGTGCTGGTCGATTGGGGCCGAATCGGTTCAGGGTTTTACCGGTCCGCCCCGAAGCGGGCCAATTGATTTTTATGAAGGTCGACGAAGAAGAACTCTCGAGAATTTACCGACGGCGCTTTGCCGACACGGCGGCTTACCGGAAGAAGGTGTGGTCGGTGTTGACGGCGGAATTCTTCCCCACCTGGGTCAATCCCGATCACGACGTGCTGGATCTGGGCTGCGGCTACGGGGAGTTTATCAATCAGATTCGGTGTGGTCGGAAGTGGGCGATGGATCTCAATCCGGACGCTCGGGGGCACCTTGGTGGCAATGTCGCGTTTCTCGAGCAGGATTGTTCGCGGCGGTGGGAGCTGGACGATGAGTCGCTGGACGTGGTGTTCACTTCGAATTTCTTCGAGCATCTGCCGGACAAGGCGTGTCTGACGCGGACGCTGGCCCAGGCGCTGCGGTGCCTGCGGCCGGGGGGGCGGTTGATCGCGGTGGGGCCGAACATCAAGGTGCTGCCGGGGCTGTATTGGGATTTTTTCGACCACCACACGATCCTGACGGAGACGTCGTTGGGCGAAGCGTTGGAGATCAGCGGATTTTCCGTCGAGCGGGCGGAGGAGCGGTTTTTGCCCTACACGATGGTGGGGGCGCGGGAGGTGCCGCTGTCGCTGGTGAGCTTATATCTGAAGCTGCCTTGGGCGTGGCGGTTCCTCGGGAAGCAGTTCCTGGTGATCGCGCGGAAGGGCTAGATTTTTGTCCTGGAGTATGGGTGAACCGCTGAAGTTGTTGTCGATCGTCATTCCGGCGCGGGATGAGGAGGTCGCGGTGCCGTTGACGGTGGAGCACCTGCACTTGGAGCTATCGCTGCACGGCGTGCCGCACGAGATCGTGGTGGTGGACGATGGGAGCTCGGACCGGACGTGGGAGGTGCTGACGAAATTGCGGGAGCGGATTCCGGAATTGGCTCCGGTTCAGAATACGGAGCTGCACGGGTTCGGTCGGGCGATCATCCGGGGGCTGGACGTGATGCGGGGGGACGCGGTGGTGATCATGATGGCGGACGAGTCGGATGATTGCCGAGACGTGGTGCGGTATTGGACGCTGTTGAACGAGGGGTGGGACTGCGTCTTTGGCAGCCGGTTTATGAAAGGGGGCGGGGTGATCGATTACCCGCGGGTGAAATTGCTGCTCAACCGGATGGCGAATCAGTTCATCAAGCGGCTGTTCTCGGTGAAGCTCAACGACACAACGAACGCGTTCAAGGCTTACCGGCGGACGGTGATCGAGGGGTGTCGGCCGTTGCTGGCACCGCATTTCAACCTGACGGTGGAGATCCCGCTGAAGGCGATCACGCGGGGTTACACCTGGACGGTGGTGCCGATCACTTGGCGGAACCGGCGGTCGGGCGAGGCGAAGTTGAAGATCAAGGAGATGGGGAGCCGGTATTTGTTCATTTGTCTCTACGTGTGGCTGGAGAAGTATTTCAGCCGGGGGGATTACCGGAAGGTGGAGGGTGGGGTTTCTTGATTGGTGATTGGTGATTGGTGAATGGTGAATGGTGAATGGTGGGTGACGGATTGCGGGGCGTGATCGGTGTTTGATGACTGTGGGTTTTGTGGCGGTGAGGAGTGTGAGCCAGAGATGTTTCGCTTCGCTCAACATGACAGGTTTTGGAAGGGTGGGTCTGGGGATCGGGCGGGTTGGCGGGTTGGTGACCGTCTTTTGTAATTTTTGATGAGGGTGCTTTTGGTGATTCCGCATTATCGGGATGCGGGGCGGTTGGAGCCGTTTTTGCGGGAGCTGGTGGCCGGATTGACGGACTCGTTCGGGGTGCTGGTGAGCGATGATGGGTCGGGGGACATCGAGCTGGGGCGGTTGCGGGACGTGGTCGAGCGGTGCCGGGGGGCGTTGCGCGAGGGGGGGGCGACAATTCTGGATCCGGTGGTGGCGGTGCGGAACGCGGGGAAGGGTGCGGCGGTTTACGCGGGCTGGCGGGCTGGGTTGGCGGACGCTGGGGGCGTGCGGTGGGACGCGCTGGCTTTTGCCGATGCGGATGGTGCGGTGAACGTCGGGGAGATCCGGCGGGGCGTCGGGGAATTCGAGCGGCGCGCGGGGCAAATCGATGGGTTGATTGGTTGCCGGGTGAAGATGCTGGGGCGGCGGGTGGAGCGGCAGCTGTCGCGGCACCTGTCGGGGCGGGTGTTTGCGACGATGGTGAAGTTGATCGCGGGGCTGGACACTTACGATTCGCAGTGTGGGTTCAAAATTTTTAGCCGCGAGGCGGTCGAGCGCTTCGTCGCGGTGGGACGGTCCTACGGGTTTGCGTTCGACGTAGAGTTGCTGCTCATGGCTGAAAAATTTGGTTATCGGGTGGAGGAGTTTCCGGTGGATTGGCGGGACGTGCGGGGTGGAAAAGTGAGTTTGCTGCGGGATCCGTTGCCGATGCTGGTGGACGTGTGGCGGGTGCGGGAACGAGTGGGGCGCGTGCGGCGATGAACCGGCGCTGGGTGCGGTCGGCGGTCGTGGTATTGGTGGCGGGATTGTTCACCGGCTTCTGCGTCTGGAATTCGCAGTGGCGGGGGCCGCTGGCGGCGGTGCCGAACTACGATGACGCGGTTTATTTCCTGAGCTCGACTCGTTTGATCGAGGCGGGGCGGGTGGATGGGCTCGGTGGGGTCACGGGGGAGCTGCGGAGCGAGGGGCTGCATTCGCCTTGGTCGGTGGGGGTGGGCGCCGTGGCGTTTTTGATTTTTGGCTACGTGGATTGGGCACCTTACGCGCTCAATTTCTTCGTGGTGCTGGGGTTGCTGGCGGCGCTGTCGTGGACGTGGCGGGCGCTTCGGTGGTGGGAATGGGGGAGTGGGTTGGTGGTGTTTTTGGCGTTGCCGTTTTCCACACTGGCGGTGGTGGAATTCCGACCGGATCTGGCGTGGGCGGTGGCGGTCGGGTTCTGCGGGGTCTATGGATTGACGGTGCCGGGTTACTTCGAGCGGATGGGGCCGAGGGTCATTCACGCGGTGCTGTGCGCGGCGGCTTTGCTGGTGAAGCCGTCGACGTTTGCGATGACGGGGATCGTCTTCGCGTATTCGGTGGGCGGGCGGGTTCTCATCGAGTCGGTGGCGTCGGGGCGGATCGATTGGCGGGCGATCTGGCGGACGGCGTGGGTGCAAAGCGTCGTCGTGATCGGGTTGACGGCGGTTTACGCGGTGCCGTTTGGGGCGGAGACGTGGCATTACTTTTTCACGAATTCGTTCGGGGCGAACGAGGAGATCTGGCGGGCACCGGGGTCGGTGGTGGAGAAGTGGGCGTATTACGGCGTCGGGTTTGGCGCGGCGAATAATCTGGGGTGGGTGGGGTGGATCTTGGTCGTGGTCCTCGGAGCGGCGATTTTCGCGGGTTTCACTCAATGCCGCGAAGGCGCGAGAGGGATGACCTGGGTGGCGGTGGTTGGATTGCTGGGTGTGACCTACGCGCTGAGCTCGGGGTTTGGGATGAAGTCGCCGTTTTTGGGCGGGGCGTTCTTTGGGTGTTTTGTTTTCGCGGCGGCGTTTGGGTGGAGGGAGGTCTTTGGATTGCGGATTGCGGATTGCGGATTGCGGATTTCGGGTCTTTCGAAAGGCGCGGCGCCGAGTCTCGCTGTGGTCGCTGTTTTGCTTTGGCAGTGGCCGCCCTACGTTTGGTCGCAGGCGGGCGAGGTGGGGGGGAACTTTTCGGAGGTCGAGCGGCAGGTGATCGACGTGATCGACGATTTGGATTTGCCGGAGGACGTGAACCTTCTCTTCTCGCAATCGGGGCCGCTGATGCGGGAGAACGTGGAGATGTGGCTGCTGCGGAACGGTCATCGGACGGAGGCGGTGAAAGGTGGGTTTTTGCCTTCGGTCGAGCGGTTCGAGCGGAAGCGGCGGCGGGCGGATTTGGTTTTCGTTCAGGATCCGGGAATGCGGGATTCGTTCGCGAACCTGCCGGCGGAACGGGTGATGGGTGGGTTGGTCGACTCGATGAAGGGGGCGGCGGATTTTTCGAAAGCGGGTGAGGCGGTCGGGGCGGATGGGAAGCGCGTCTATGTTTGGGTCAGAAGGGCGGAAGGTCGGTGAGAGGAATGACCTTGGACCTTGGACATTCAGACCTTTCACCCACCCAATGAACGCTTTGGTTTGTGGGATCGAGGTGAACGACCGGCATGGGGTCGGGATTTACCTGCGGCGTTTGTTTCCGCGGGACGAGGATTTCTTGGTTTTTCGGTCGCGGTCGCTTTACGGCGGTGGGTCGGAGTTTGGGGCTCGGGAAGTTTTCGTGGGCGATCGGTTTGGCTCGATGGGTGAGTTGCGGGAACGGCTGGCGGAAGAAGCGGTCGGGGTGAAGCGAATTTTGTGCGTTCCTTATTACCCGGAAGACTTTCGGGTGGGGGCCTTGTTGCAGGAGGTGACGGGGGCGCCGATGTGCGCGTATTTGATGGACGATCAGAACGTTTGCTCGGACGAGGTGGGGGATGCGGTGGTGCGGCGGTTGATCGAGCGGAGTGCGGTTTGTTTGGGAATCTCGCCGCAAATGTGCGCGGGGTATGAGGCGAAATTTGGGCGCAAGTTTTGGTGGTTGCCGCCGGTTGTTAGTGGTCGGAAAGTCGGAAGGTCGAAGGTCGAAGGTCTGGTGAGGGAGCAGCGCTGCGCGCTGCTGGGGAATTTCTGGTCGGCGCGGCAGTTGGGGGACTTTCGGGCGATGGTGCGGGGGGCGGGGTGGTCAGTGGACTGGTTTGGGAAGGGGCCGGAGGCGGCTTGGCTGGGGTGTGACTCGGCTGGGTTGGCGGACGATGGAATTTTTGTTCGGGGGTTTCTTTCGGATGAGGTGTTGGTGGAGCGGCTGAGTGGCTTCGATTTTGCGGTGGTGCCGAGTGGGCGGATGGATGGGTGGGACGATAAGTTCTCGTTTGCGGCGATGAGTTTTCCTTCGCGGATGATCTATCTTTTCACGCAGGCCGGATTGCCGGTGTTGCTGGTGGGGAGCGAGCGGAGTGCGGCGGGGGCGTTTTTGCGGGCGACGGGTGCGGGGTTGGTTTGTGGGTATGATCGGGGGGAATTCGTGGCGGCGGCGGGGCGGTTGGTCGCTGAGGCGGGTGAGTTTCGGGCGGCGGTCGAGCGGGTGGCGGGGACGATGGTGCTTCCGGAGGGTGGGGAGTGGATCTGGCGGTCGATGGGGGCTGGGCGGGCGGTGGATGATCGGTTTGAGGTGCTGGGGGCCGGGGTGGATCGGGCGTCCGGGGTGGAAGTCACGGCTCGGCGGGAGCGTTGTCGGAAAGTTTCCCGACTGTCTTCGCTTCGCTGCGGCTGCCCTCCGGGGGGTGGTGGGTGGTGGTTGGCGTTTGATTTTTCGCGGTGGCGGTATTCGCGGAAGGCGCAACTCGGCTGGATCCGGCGGCGGACGGCGGTTGCGGCGACGGGGCCGCACACTTTTGCGGTGGGGACTTATCAGCGGGCGTTGGCGGCGGCTTTCATTCGGAAATTTGTGCGGAAGGGGGGGAGGATCCGTTTGCTGGGTGGGTCGGTGAGTGATTTGCGGCCGGTGGCTCGGGATTTCGAGGTTGTGACGGAGGGGGACGGTGGGTTCGATGCGGTGGTGAGTTTTGATCGGGCGGATGCGGTTTCGCGGGAAGAGTTGGACGCGTTGGGTGGGGCTCGCGCGCTGCAGGTGCATTGCTGGACGGCTTATTTGCATCCCGGGCACCTGGAGGTCGCGGGGGCGGGGCGGGAGCTTTTTCGGGAGATCGAGGACGGGGACGCTTTGGTGGAGCGGATGATGGACGACCGGGAGTTTCTGTTCATGTCGCCGCGGGCGCTGGCGGAGTTTTGGCCGGGGGTGGATGCGGATCGGATCGGGCGGGCGTTTTCGCTGAACCTTTGTTGGAGAACGGGAAAATGATTTTGAACAGAAGGTCGCAAAGGTCGCAAAGGGCGCAAAGGGTGAAGAAATGAAGGCGCTGCCGACTATTACGCTGGTGACTCCAAGCTTTCGGCAGGCGGGGTTTATCGAGGGGACGATTGAGAGCGTGCTGGCGCAGGACTTTGCGGGGTTGGATTGGTGGATCGTGGATGCGCTTTCGGATGATGGGACGGGGGAGATTCTGGATCGGTATGAGGGGCGGGCGGGGTTGACGATATTGCGGGAGCGGGACTCGGGTCAGGGAGATGCGATCGCGAAGGGTTTTGCGCGGGGGCGTGGGGAGGTGATGGGGTGGTTGAACTCGGATGATTTGTTGCTGCCGGGGGCGCTGCGGGCGGTGGGGGAGGCTTTCGTGGCGGAGCCGGAGGCGGCGGTGGTTTACGGCGTGGGATGGAAGGTCGCCGCGGACGGGACTCGGACGAAGCGGGTGGCACCGGGGGCGTTCGATCCGGAGTTGCTGCGGTCGGCTCTGACAATTCTGCAGCCGGCGATGTTCTTTCGGCGGTCGGCTTACGAGGCGGTGGGGGGGCTCGATACTTCGCTGGAATACGCGATGGATTGGGATCTACTCATGCGGCTGGCGGAGCGGGGGAAGGTGGTGTCGATCGACGAGGAATTGGCGGAACTGCGGTGTTATCCGGCGACGAAGTCGGAAGCTGGCGGGTGGGAGCGGCTGCGGGAAATTGCCGCGGTGGGACGGGAGGCCAACGGGGCTTGGGATCGGAATTGGATCGCGTATCGCCTGCGACGAATGGCGCGTGGGAACCCACTGGCGAGGCGGACGGTGGATTTCGTGCTGTCCAAAGTTTACGCCGAGCGGACGGTCATGGTCACGGGCTGGCCGGGGGTTCGTTCGTGATTGGTGAGCACCGGCGGCTGGGAAGCCGCGGGGCCGACACCATCGGCTCTGCGATGGTGCTCGGAGGGCGAGACGAGCGGGAGCTAGCAAGTCAATGGTGATTAGTGGAATGCGGGTTTTAACGACGGTTTTTAGTTATGCGGGGGGGCAGGCGGTGGTGGAGCGGCATTTGCCGGTGTGGAGGGCGGCTTCGGACGAAGTGATCGTGGTCTTCCCGGAGGATTCGCCGAACCGGTTGCCGGGGACGCGGACGTTTGCGACGGGGCTCTCGAACAAATACGGGGCGGAGTGCTTGAAGCGGCAGCTGGCGGGGATGCGGCACAGTCTCGAGGTGGCGGCGGACTTTTACGTTTTCGTGGAATACGACGCGTTTTTACTGCGGCGGCCGGTGGAGCGGGTGGGGGTGCAGGGGAATGTGTTCAAGAATCGACTGGCTGATCTGGCGGGAACGCATTACGCGCATTTTCCGTGGATCTTCGACGCGGGGTCGCTTCGGAGCTTCGTCAAGGGGGCGACTTTCGAGCCTTTTCAGCGGGGTTTTGTGGATCGGTGGATGTGGTGTCAGGCCGAGCGGCTGGGGATTCAAATCCATGATTTGCGGGCCTTGCGGGAGGGGTTTTCGCGGAATACGATTCGGTCGAAGAAAGAAAAGGCCGTGGCGATTCGGCGTGCTTCCCGGGGCGGTTACGCGTTTCACGGGATCAAGGAGGCGCGGTTGCTCCGGCAGATTCGAACCGCTTACGACAGACGAGGATGAAGGTTTTCACATTTTATTCGCCCGTGGAGGGCAAGCGGGAGCGCGATGAATTGGCGCTCATCGACATCTGGAAGCGGTCGTGGGTGACGATGGGCTGGGAGCCGGTCGTGCTGGGTTACGAGTCGATCGAGTTCGACGCGGAGTTGGAAAACTTGGTGGAACGGCTCAAAAAATTGCCGAGCATCAACAAGCACAACCTCGATTACTGGTGCTACCTGCGTTGGATCGCGGTGGCTCAGCACGGGGGTGGTTTCATGTCGGATTACGACGTGATCAACTACTCGTTCGAGCCGCGGGAGGCGGGGGAGCTGACGATTTACGAGAAGGACGTGCCTTGTCTGGTGAGCGGGTCGCGGGCGGAATTCCTTCGGGCGGTGGATTGGTTTGCCGCGGAGCGGATCGGCTGGCGGCGGGTTCTGCGAAGTGAGCAGCACACGTCGGACATGGTCATCGTGCGGCAGCACTTGGACGAGGTGCGGCAACGGACGGATTGCGTGGAATACGGCGCGGATGGTTGGGAAACGGCGGCGGCCGTGCATTTTTGCAATAAGGTGATGAAGCCGATCGCGCTGCTTCCAAGGCATGAACACATCGACCGGCTGCGGGCGTTGACGGGCGAAGGGGCGACGGCTTGAGGAAGCCGCGGCGCGGCGCGTGAGGGTGGCTTTCGTTTACGCCGGGGGGCGGGAGGCCCGGTGGGCGGAGGCTGGGACCGGGGGGGCGGCCACGGAGTTTTTTTACGGCGCGGTCGAATTCGAGCGGCGCGGATGGTCGGTCGGGGTGTTCGACGCCGGGGCGCGGTCGGGTTGGGTGGCAACAGCTTTCAACGTCGGACTGGGTTGGGCGAATCCGGTGAAGATGCGCGGCGAGGATCTCGTGGCGGTCGGTCGGCTGGTCGGGGAGTTGAACAAATTCGACGTGGTGGTCGGGACGGCGACGGGGCTGGCGATGGCGCTGGGGGTGCTTGGGCAGGTGGGCTGGCTGCGGGCGCGGGTGTTGGGAATTCACTGCGGGGTTGTGAATTTCCCGACGACGGGTGCGCGGCTGGCGACGTCGCGGTGGGCGCTTGGGGGTCAGAGGTGCGTGCTTTTTGCGGAGTCGGAGCGGGCGGAGGTCGACGCGCGGTTTGGGACGAGCGCGGTGGTCGATGCGTTCGGGGTGGACGTTGATTTTTGGACTCCCGGGGAAGATGAGGGTGACGTCGGCGATGACGTGTTGGCGGTCGGGAACGATGCGCGGCGGGATTATCGGACGCTGGTCGACGCGGCGCGGGGGATCGCGGGCGGGGTGCGCATCCTGACGAACCGAGAGCTGCCTCCGGATCTGCCGGAGAACGTCGAGCACCTCCGAGGATCGTGGCACCGACCGGCGGTGACGGACGCGGAGTTACGCAACCTTTACCGCGGTGCGCGGGTCGTGGTGGTGCCGCTCGAGGATGCGTTGCAGCCGGCGGGACAGAGCGTGGCTTTGCAGGCGATGGCGTGCGGGAAAACGGTGGTGATGAGTCGGACACGCGGCCTGTGGACGGGCGAGGATTTCGTGGATGGAGAGCATTTGCGGCTCGTGACGGCGGGGGACGCGGAGGCGTTGCGGACGGCGATCGAGGCGGAGCCGCTCGATTCGCGGATCGTCCGGGCGCGGGCGGTGGAGCGGGGGAGTGTGGTTGGGTTTGCCGAGCGGCTGGCGGATTTGTTGGAGTGAGGGAACGATGATTTTTTCGAAAAAACGGAAACCAACGGTGGCGATTTCGATGGTCGCGACGGGTGGGCCGTGGGGTGGGGCGAGTCCGTTCGTTTCGCAGCTCGCGGCGGCGATGTGGGCTCGGGGCTGGCGGGTCGTCTATGACCTGCGGTCGGATCCGGACGCGGTGGTGGTGATCGATCCGCGGAATGATCACCCGGCGAAGCGGTTTGGTCTGCGCGAACTCGAGGTCTTTCGCCGCTCGCAGCCGACGGTGCCGATTTTGCACCGGATCAATGAGTGCGATCAACGCAAGGGGACGGACGATATCGACGAGTTGCTGCGGCGGACGAACGAACTGGCGGATCACACGGTTTTTATCGCGGAGTGGCTGAGGGATTATTTTCTGGAGCGGTGGTTCGACCCGGCGAAGTCGCACGGGGTCATCTACAATGGGGCGGACGCGCGGGTTTTCCATCCGCTTGGGGCGGCGATCCCCGAGGACGGCGAGCCGATTCGGATCGTGACGCACCACTGGTCGGACAATTGGTTGAAGGGTTTCGACGTGTATCAGGAGGTCGATCGGCTGTTGGCGGCGGGGGAACTGCCGGGCGTGGAATTTCGGGTGATCGGTCGTTGGCCGGCGGAGATCGACTGGCGGGCGACGGAGACGTTGGGGCCGCTGAGTGGGCGGCCGCTGGCTGAGAAATTGCGCGAATGCCACCTTTACCTCACGGCGTCGCGGTGGGAGCCATGCGGAATGCACCACGTCGAGGGGGCGCAGTGCGGTTTGCCGCTGATTTACCACGAAGATGGGGGTGGGATCGTGGAGGCGGGGCTTCGCTACGGGGTTGGCTTTCGCGACGATGTCGGCGGGGCGATTCGGGAGTCCGTGAGCGGGCTGGACGGTTTGCGGCGGCGGCTGCTGGGGCAGATTCCTTCGGGGGACCGGATGACGCTGGAATTCGTCGAAATCTTGCAACGCTTGATGGCGGAATCGGGGCGGATCTAAGCCAGTCGGCTCTTGGTGCTGAATTTGATAAGGTGAAGGTTTGCATTCTCATCTCGACCATCGAGCGGTATCGCGCCTTGGCTGCGTTCACCGAGGCGCGCATCCGGGAATATTGGGCCAAGGCTCCGGAGATTCGTTACTGCGGTTTGTCGGATCATTCGGCGGGCTTGCCGCTGCGGGATAATCCGCAGAGCTGGATGCAAGTGACGCGATCCGCTTGCGACGATCTCATGGCCGAAGGATTCGACGCGGCTTACCTCATCCTCGAAGATCATCCGCCGCTGACCTGGTGCTGCGCGCGGCATTTGAATCGGACGATTCCCAAAATGCTAAGTGAACTGGGGGCTGTGACGATTTCGCTTTCGGGATACGGTCAGGGCCGGGTGGCTTACGGAGAGAAGGTGAGCCGCGATGGCTTTGCTCTGGACCGCTGCTCGCGGGGGGCGGAGTGGAAGTTTGCTTTGCACCCGGCGATTTGGAAGCTGGCGGATTTGCGCGAGATCCTCGACCGGCTGATCGCGCAGCTTCCGGAGAACGGGCAGACGTCGTGGAATTTCGAGCGGGTTGGCGGGGCTCCCGCGACGGATTTGCCGGATCGGCTGAAGGCAAATTGCTACCGGGTTGATGGTCGCAAGATGGCCGCGGTTCCTTATCCGAAAAAGCTGGGCCCGCTAAAGTTCACGACGGACATTTACCGGTGCGCGGTCAAACGGATCATGGGGGATTTGGCGCGCGAGGCCGTGGACGGGACGTTGATGGGGGTTCATCATTATTACCACGGGCCCTACCCGCTGTTTTGGAGTGGAATTTTGCGCAAGGGAAAATTCAATCCGGACTTCCTCTTTTATCTGAAGTTAACGGGGCGGACGTATTGGCTGCACGATTTGGAGGAATTCCTAAGTGGCGTCCGCTGAGATCAAACCTGTGACGATCATTGGATCGATGCTGGTGCGAGACGAGGATCGGTTCGTCGAGCGGGCGGTGCGGAATGCGCTGGGGTTCTGCGATAAGTTTTTGATTTGCGATCATGGCTCGCGGGACGGGACGGCTGAGATTCTAGCCAAGCTTGGGAGCGAATTCCCCGAGCAGGTCGAGGTCACTAAAATTAGGGATTCGCGGGAATCGCAGGCGCGGTTGCTGCCTTACGTCGGCCGGGAGCGGACTTGGGTCTTTGGTGTCGACGGTGACGAAATCTACGATCCGGCTGGGCTGCTTAGGTTTCGCGCGCGGCTCGAGGCGGGTGAGTTCGATGATTGGTGGGTGATTTTTGGTAACGTGCTCAACGTTCGAGCGCTTGGGGACGGCGGGTCGCGGCGGGCGGATGGTTATTTGGCTCCGCCCTGCCGCAGCATGACGAAGCTCTACAACTTTGCTCTGATTACGCGGTGGGAAGGTCGGGATGTCGTGGAACGGCTGAATGGCGGGACGATTCATTTCCGCGATGGCTTCGATGCTTCGCTGCGGCGTGGGTTGCACGACGAGGTGAGTTGGGGTGAGGCGGATTTTCGTTGTTTGCACCTGTGTTTTCTGCGGCGTTCTTCGCTGGACGCCGCGGATGGCGAGACTCGGCTGAACATCATGGATCGGCACGCGTGGTCGTGGCGGAAGGTGTGGGCTCGGGTGCGGGAGCGCTTGGGTGGGCCGAAGGCTAAGGATTGGAAACAGGAGAAGTATTGCCGGGGCGAGCTGGTCTCGGAGGATGTGGCGGGTTTTTTTAATCGCGGGGAATGTTGATCGTGGTGACGACGATTTTCATGTGGGTGAGAAGCCAGAGATGCTTCGCTTTGCTCAGCATGACAGGTTGGGGGCTGGGGCGCGCCTGACGGCGCTTGGTTTCGTTTGATGAAGGTGGGGTTTGTGATCAATGGGCGGGTGCCGGAGGTGGCGGCTTTGGGGCTGGGGATGCGGCCGTGGCATTTGTTTCTGGGGTGGGATGATTCGGCTTCGCCGATGAGCTTCATGCGGTTCCGGTGGATTTCGCGGGAATTAAAGGGGCGGGCGGACTATGAGCTTTACCGCCCCGGTCGGGTTTACGATGCGGTGGTCTTTCTCAAGTCGATGGGCGAGCGGTGTCGGGAGTTGGCGGCGTTGCTGCGTGAACAGGGGACTCGGGTGATCTTCGAGGCGAACGTGGATTACTACTCTGAGTTTGCGGGCGAGAGTCGGTTTGGGGCGATGGCTCCGACGGCGCGGCAGCGGGCGGATGCGGTCGAGATGACGCGGGAGGTCGATTTGGTGATCGCTTCGTCCCGGCATTTGGCGGGGGTTTGCGGTGAATACAATGAGCGCGTCGTTTGGGTCCCAGACAACGTTGATTTTCGTTTGGTACCGCGGAGCCAGGGCGGGCGTCCGCGCAAGGATGGGCGGCTCAATCTTTGGTGGAGCGGGATGGCGGAGAAACTTTGTGAATTTCTGGCCGTGGAGGAGGCTCTGCTTAGTTGTCGGGAGCGGGTGCATTTGCGGTTGGTGACCGGTGATTTGGCGGCTTTGCGGGCGTGGCCGGATGAGGTGCGGGTGCGGTTCGATCGGTTGCTGGAGGCGGTGCCGCATTCGTTTCACCGGTTTTCGGGGATCGAAAATTTGTTGGATCGATATTCGGAGGGCGGGGTGGTCGTCTCGCCTCGGTTTTTGGATACGCCGTATAACCTGGGGCACACCGAGTGGAAAATTTCGCTCGGGATGGCTTGTGGGTTGCCGGCGATTGCGAGTCCGGTGCCTAGTTATCGCGACTTGGCGGAGCGGGCGGGGGCTGGGGCGGTTCGGCTTTGTCACGACGAGGCGGCTTGGGGGGCGGCTTTGGACGAGGTGATTGGGATGGGGGAGGGGGAGCGGCGGGTTGCCGGGGATGCGGCTCGGGCTGTGGTCGAGGAGTTCTATTCAACGCGGGTGGTGGCGACGGCGCATTTGGCGGCGGTTCAAGATTTGGTGGGGGCTTAGGTGGTCGGGTTGGGTTCGGTGAGAAGCCAGAGATGTTTCGCGTCGTTGGCGATACCATCGCCTCCTGTGGCGCAGAATCCATCGAGGAAGCCACGGCTCGGCAGAGCCTCGCCCTCCAAATGCCAGATGGGGACGGCTGGCGCCGCTCGTTCATTGCCGGCTTCTCAACTCGGCTGTGCGTTTGTGGTCCGCAATCTAACAGGGGTTGGGGGAGGGAGTGCCTTGTGAGGGCCGTCTACTTTCGGATTGGGGAGTTTTCTTTGATCAATGCGGCTCTGCTTGCGGCTTTGCGGGAGCGGATGGGGGACGTGGAGTGGCGGGAGGTGGACGTGGAGCGGGAAATTGTGCGGGCGGATGCTTGGCTGACGGCTCGGGCGACGGTGGAGGCGGCCGTGCGGTATGGCTCGCGGATCGTGAAGGGGCGGGTGCTGCCTCGGGATTTTTTTCCTCGGTTGCCGGTGGTGCTGCGGGCGATTCGCGATTGGTCGCGGCGTGAGGTGGGTGGCGCTGATTTTACTTTGCAAACGCAGTCTCTATTCGATGCTTCGTGTCCGGGGGTGACTCACTTTGTTTACACGGATCACACTTATCTGGCTAATGGACGATACGCGGAGCGGCGGCCCTCGTTGCCGGTCGCGGAGGGTTGGCGGGTGATGGAGCGGGGGCTTTATTCGAACGCGGCCTGCGCGTTTGTTTCAAGCGAGTTTGCGGCAGTCTCGGTGCGGGAGGATTACGGGGTGGCGGCGGCTCGGGTAATGAACGTTGGCTCGGGTTCGAACGTTGATTGGGGCGACGTCGGGGTGAAGGCACCGGGGCGGCGCGTCCTTTTCGTAGGGGTGGACTGGGAGCGGAAGGGTGGACCGGAGTTGGTGCGGGCTTTTCGGGCGGTGCGGAAGGAATTGCCGGACGCGGAGTTGGTGATCGTGGGGTGTTCGCCGGGGGTCGCGGGTGAGGGGATTACCGTGCGTGGGCGGTTGTCGCGGGAGGAGACCGAAGCCTGTTACCGGGATGCGGACGTGTTCTGTTTGCCGAGTCGGATGGATCCTTCGGCTTCCGTGCTGGCGGAGGCGGCGGGGTTTGGGTTGCCGGTGGTGGCGACGCCGGTGGGCGGGAACGTTGAACGCGTGATCGACGGCGAGACGGGTTTTTTGGTGGGCGTCGACGGGCTTGCGGAGAAACTGATTCGTCTGCTGCGTGATCCGGATCTGCGGGCGCGGATGGGCGCGGCGGGGCGGGCGATGGCGATTGAGCGGTTCACTTGGGCGGCGGTGGCGGATCGGATCGCGGGGCGGATCGAGGGTGAATTAGGGTCACTCGAAGCCGTAAAGGCGCGAAGGGAATGACGATGCAGGAAGAGATAGCAAAGGCTTGGCGGCTCGGGACCGCTCCGTTGCGGGCTTTGCCTTCGTTCGTGATCGCGGGGGCTCCTAAGTGTGGGACTTCGACGCTTTACGATTATTTGGCGGGGCACCCGGGTGTGCGGCGGGGGGCGCGGAAGGAGCCGACTAATTTTTTACATTATCCGGGGAGCCGGCTGCGGTCGGCGATGAATTTTCCGCTGAGGACGGGTGGCTTTGCGGTTGGTGACGCGAGCGTGGAGTATTTCTCGCATCCGGATGGGCCGGGGAACGTGCGGGCGGTGGTTCCGGAGGCGCGGCTTGTTTTTTTGTTGAGGGATCCGGTGCGGCGGGCTTGGTCGGATTATTGGATGTTTCGGAATTTTGGGACGGAGACCGGGGTATTCGACGAGGTCGTGGAGCGGGCGATCGATTGGTTGTCGGACGACCGGTTGGTGCCTTTGATCGATTCGGTGGAGCGGGTGAATCGGAATCCGGTGCGTTACGTGGCGATTGGAATGTATGCGCGGATCCTGGAGCGCTGGCTGGCGGTCTGGCCGCGGGAGCAGTGTCTTTTCGTGCTAAGTGAAGATTTTTTTGCGCGGACGGAGGAGGTGCTGGCCGAGGTGCAGCGGTATTTGGGATTGGAGGTGCGCGAGTTACCGCCGGTGGCGGTGGCGCGGGATGGAAAGATCGCGGAGGTGATGCGACCGGAGACCGAGCGGCGGTTGCGCGAGTTTTACGCGGCGCACGATTCGCGGTTGGCGGCATTGCTCGGGAGGGATTTGCCGTGGGCGTGAGGGTGGTGGAGCCGGTGTCGGCGGCGGCGGCGGTGAAGTATGGGGCGCGGGAGTTGCTGCGGACGGCGATGTATGCTCGTGGGGCGGGGGCTTACCGGAGGCGGCTTGATCGTTTGGAGCCGGGGCGGGCCGGGTTGAATTTTGGCTGGATCGAGGAGCCGCACCGGGTTGCGGAAACGCGGATTGGGGGCGGGGTGAAGCTGGGGCATTTGCGCGAACGCTTCGGCGAGGCGCGGGATGGTTTTTCGGTGATTTATTTGGTGAGCAGTTTGCTGCACTTGATTCCGCACGTGGAGGAGTTGGTGGCGTGGGCGAAGCGGCGGGGGGTGCCGGTGGTGTGGAATCAGAATGGGGTGGCTTATTCGGCTTGGTGCGGGGCGTTTTATCCTTGGTTCAACGAGCCGATGCGGCGGTGCATCGGGCGGGCGGATTACGTGATTTATCAGAGTGAGTTTTGCCGACGGTCGGCGGATCGGTATTTGGGATCGGTGGCGGTGCCGGGCGAAGTGCTTTGGAATCCGGTGGACGTGGGGCGGTTCTCGCCGGGGAATGATCATTCTGAACCAATGAACGGACTGACCCCTCGGCTGTTGGCGATGGGGACTTGTCATTCGTTCTACAGGTTGCGGGGTTCGGTGGATTGTCTGGTGGAGCTGGTTCGGCGGGGGGTGGATGCCCGGTTGACGGTGGCGGGGGAGCTTCGGTGGGCGGGGGCGGACGTGGAGTGTGCGGCTTATCTGGAACGCGTCGGGGTGGGGGAGCGGGTGCGGTTTTTGCCGCGGTTTACGCAGGAGGAGGCTCCGGGGATCTATCGCGATGCCGACGTTCTGCTTCATCCGAAATACAAGGATCCGTGTCCGACGGTGCCGATCGAGGCGATGGCTTGCGGCGTGCCGGTGGTGGGGTCGCGGAGCGGGGGGATGCCGGAGCTGGTGCCGGAGGATTGCGGCGTTCTGGTGGACGTGCCGGATGATTGGACGGGGGATCACGCGCCGGACGCGGGGGCGATGGCGGATGGGGTGGAGAGGATTCTTGCGGATCGGGAGCGGTTCTCGCAGGCGGCACGGGATTGGGCGGGGCGGTCGTTCGATCAGCGACGGTGGGTGAATCGGCACGCGGAGATTTTTTTGGAGTTGGGGGTGAGGTTGGAACCGCGAATAGACGCGAATGGACGCGAATGGGGAGGGAAGGCGGGGTGAGTGTGGTGGTGACGGTGCTTTTGCCGGTCTTCAATGGGGTGGCTCATTTGGGGGGGGCTTTGGGGAGTGTGGGTGGGCAGTCTTTTCGGGATTTCGAGGTTTTGGTGGTGGATGATGGGTCTTCGGATGGGAGTGCGGAGACCGCGGAGGCCGTCGGGGATTCGCGGATTCGGATTTTGCGGAATGGGGAAAATTTTGGGCTGGTGGCTTCTTTGAATCGAGGGCTGGCGGAGGCTCGGGGGGAGTTTGTCGCTCGGCTGGATGCGGATGACCTTTGCTCGCGGGATCGGTTGGCGGAGCAGGTCGCTTTTGCGCGGGGGAATCCGGCGGTTCCACTGATTGGGTCGGACGCGGGGTTGGTGACGGACGGGGGGCGGTATGCGGGGCGCTGGCGGACGGGGGGATCGGCGGATCTGGTGCGGTGGGAGCTGAATTTCCGGACGCCGTTTGCGCACAGTTCGGCGTTTTTTCGGCGGAAGGTGGTGGTGGAACGCTTTGGGGGTTACCGGGATCGGCGGGCTTCGGAGGATCTGGATCTTTGGTCGCGGGTGGGGCGGGAATTTCCGGTGGTGACTTTGCGGCGGCCGCTGGTGAAGTATCGTCAGCATGGGCGCTCGATCATGGCGGTGGCGAATTCTGGGGGGCTTGGGGGGTCTGGGGGAACTGAGAATGCGGACGTGGCGGAGTGCTTGCGGGAGAATCTGCGGGCGGCGGCTCCGGGGCTGGCGGGGGCGGCCGTGGAAATGATCGCCGGGGCGTGGTCGGGCCGGTGGCCGGGGGACTGGGGGGACTATTTCGCGGCGGTGGCGGAGTTGAGGCGGGGGTTTTTGCGCGGTCGGTCGGGGTTGCCGGGTTTGCGGGGCGTGGTCGCGGATCAGAATTACACGCTGTTCTGCCGGGCGCGGGCGGCGGGTCGGGCGGATGGCTTTCTCAAGGCTTTGCGGCGGGAGTCGGTGGGGGATTTCTTGGCTTTGCCGTGGGTGCGGATGGGGGGGGCTTTGGTGCGATGAAGATTCTTTTTCTGTCGAGTTACGCGCATCTGATCCTGGATCGGAGCCGGGACCGGGTGTCGGGCGGGGCGGAGTTGCAGGTCGCGCTGCTGGCTCGCGAGCTGGCGGCGCGGGGGCACGAGGTCGTGGTGGTCGGGGGGGACGTGGGGCAGGAGGATTCGGTGGCGGAGGGGGTGCGGCTGCGGAATGGGGGGAAGTTTCAGACGGGCGGTTTGCGGGATGCGTTGGGGGCGTTGCCGCGGGTGATCGGGATCGTGCGGGAGGAGCGGCCGGATTTCGTGGTGGTGCTGGGGTGGACGACGTGGCTGACGGTGCTGGAGTGGTTTCGCGGGATTTTCTGGTATCGGGTGATTTTCATCTGCGGGCTGGATACGGAGGTGAACGGGGAGTTTCGGCGGGAAAATCCGGTGCGGGGCGCGGTCTTCGAGCGGGGGGTGCGGAACGCGGATCTGCGGATGGCGATGACGGAGCACCAGGCGGATCTTTTTGTCGCGGCGGGGATGCATTGCGGGATGTATCGAAATCTGATTTTGCCGCGGAGCGCGCCACGGACGGCGGAGAAGTCGGTGGATCTGCTGTGGGTCGCGCGGTGTCAGGCGATCAAGCGGCCGCATCTGTTCCTGGATCTGGCGGAGCGGCTGCCGGGGACGAAGTGCGTGATGGTGTGCGTGCGGGAGGACGCGGAGCTGTGGGAGTCGGTGGCGGCGCGGGCGGCGGGGATCGCGAACGTGACGTTCATCGAACGGGTGCCTTATCACGAGGCGCAGAGGCACTACGACGCGGCGCGGATTTTCGTGAATACGTCGACCTACGAGGGGTGGCCAAATAGCTTCATTCAGGCGGGATTGGGGGAGACGGCTCTGGCTTCGCTGACGGTGAATTCGGATGAGCTGTTTGGGCGGTTTGGGCTGGGGGTTTTTGGGTATGGGAATTTCGACGCGTGGGCGGAGGAGATCCGGGGGCTGCTGGACGATTCGCAGCGGCTGGAGCGGTGTCAGCGGGAATGCGCGCGGTTTGTGGCGACGCTGCACGATAATGAACGGAACGTGAATTTGTTCCTGGGTTCGTTGGCGGTGACGTAGAGCTGGTGATCAGTGAGCACCGGAGGCTGGGTAGCCTCGGGGCAGACGCCATCGGCTTTGCGATGGTGCCCGAAGGGCGAGACGAGCGGGAGCCAGCGAGTCAATGGTGAATGGTGGAATGCGTTTGGAGGGTGGCCGCACTTGTCAGCGCTCTTGGTGAGAGGCATATTCACGGCTTTTCTATGAAGGTTTACATTGATGGGGAGCTTTTCCCTCGGGAGCAGGCGAAGATTTCCGTTTTCGATCATGGGTTGCTCTACGGGGATGGAGTGTTCGAGGGGATCCGGTTTTACGGTGGGCGGGTGTTTCGGTTGGAGGAGCACGTGGAGCGGTTGTTCGACTCGGCGCGGGCGATTTGTTTGAAGCCAACCTTGGACAAGGCGGCGATGGCGGCGGCGGTGCTGGAGACGATCCGGGCCAACGAGTTGCGGGACGGTTACGTGCGGCTGGTGGTGACGCGGGGCGAGGGCAGCCTGGGGTTGAGCCCGGAGCATTGCCCGCGGGCGACGGTGATCGTGATCGCGGCGGCGATCACGTTGTATCCGGCGGAGATGTATGCGAATGGGTTGAAGGTCGTGACGTGCGCGACGCGGCGGATCCCCCACGGGGCGTTGAGTCCGATGGTGAAGTCGCTGAACTACTTGAACAACGTGTTGGCCAAGATCGAGGCGACGCACGCGGGCGCGGGCGAGGGGCTGATGCTGAACGAGCAGGGATACGTGGCGGAATGCACGGGCGACAACGTGTTCATCGTGAAGCGGGGGAAAATTTACACGCCGCCGATTTCGTCGGGGGCGCTGGCCGGGATCACGCGCGAGGTGGTGTTCGAATTGGCGGCGGCGGCCGGGCTGGAGATTTCCGAGCCGGAGATGACGCGGTATGACATTTACACGGCGGACGAGTGTTTTCTGACCGGGACGGCGGCGGAGGTGATCCCGGTGGCGGAGCTCGACCGGCGGCCGATCGGAGACGGGCGGCCCGGGCCGGTGACGCGTGATTTGATGGCGAGATTCCGCGAGTTGACAGGGACCACGGGGACCCCGATTGATAACTGATGCAGTGTGACGTTTGCGGCGAGAAAGAGGCCACCGTCTTCTTGACCGAGATCGTCGACGGAAAGATGCAGAAGGTGAATCTCTGCGACGCGTGTTCGAAGGCCAACAAGGTGGATGACCCGACGGGGTTTGCGTTGGCGGATTTGCTGCACGGGCTGGGCGCGGCGGAGCAGATCGAGCGGAGTCCGGCGACGGTGAAGTGTCCGGTGTGTGGGTTCACGCAGGCCGATTTCAAAAAGACCGGGCGGCTGGGTTGCAGCGCGTGTTACGACACGTTCGCCGAGGGTCTGATGGGGATGCTGGGGAACATGCACAAGGGGACCGAGCACCTCGGCAAGGTGCCGGAGGGGCGGGCGAAGACCCGCCAGCTCGGATCGCGGATGAAGACGCTTCGGACCGAGCTCGAGCGCGCCGTGGCGGACGAGGATTACGAAGACGCGGCGAAGTTGCGGGACGAGATCAAGCGGGTCGAAGAGGAGATCACGGGATGAAATTTGCGAAGATCATCGCGAACGCCGGCGAGTGGTTGTCGGGCGACGGTCCGAACCGTCAGATCGTCGTGAGCAGCCGTGTGCGGTTGGCGCGGAATCTGAACAACCTCCCGTTCCCGGGCTGGGCGAAGCGGGCGGAGCGCCAGCACGTGCTGGGTCTCATTCGACCCGCGATCGAGGCCCTGCCGGAGATGCGGGAGGCCTACGCGCAGAACCTGACCGAGCTGACGGCGCTGGAGCGCCAGGTGCTGATGGAGCGGCATCTCATCAGCCGCGAGCACGCCGCGAAGGGGGCGGGGAGCGCGGTCGTGATGAACGTCGAGCAGACCCTCAGTTTCATGATCAACGAAGAAGACCACCTCCGCATGCAGGCGATTCGCTGCGGGCTTCAACTCGAGAACGCCTACGAGTTGGCCTCCAAGGCCGACACCGAGCTCGAGGAGCAGCTCGACTATGCTTTCCACGACCGGCTGGGGTATTTGACCGCCTGCCCGACGAACGTCGGAACGGGGATGCGCGCCTCGGCGATGCTGCACCTGCCGGGGCTCGTGATGAGCGATCAGATCAACAAGATCGTGAATTCCGTCAACAAGATCGGCCTGGCCGTCCGCGGGCTGCACGGCGAGGGGTCGGAGGCGATGGGGAATTTGTTCCAGGTGTCGAATCAGACGACCCTTGGCGAGAGCGAGGAGGACATCATCGCGCGACTGACGAAGGTGATCGAACACATCATCGAGCACGAGGGGAACGCGCGGGAGACGTTGATCGAGCGGCGGCCGACGACCGTGCTGGATCAGATCGGGCGGGCGTATGGGATTCTGACGAACGCGCATTCGATGACTTCGAAGGAGGCGCTCAATTTACTATCGGTCATCAAGCTCGGGATCGACCTCGAGCTTTTTCCGGATACGGCGCGCATCGAGATCGACCAGTTGTTCATCGAGACGCAGCCCGGGCATTTGCAGAAGGGAGCGAACGAACAAAAAATGAGCGCCGAAGCGCGCGACGCCTTGCGAGCGCGGATAATTCGGGTGAAGTTGAGGGAGTTGCCGGAACCGGATTTGAGCCAGATCACCAACCGCCCGAGCGACGAAGAGGAATCCAATGATGAATAATTTCACACCCCGTGCCCAGCAGGTCCTGGCGCTCGCCCGTAAAGAGGCGGATCGATTCAATCACAACTACGTCGGCACCGAGCATCTGCTTCTGGGCCTGATCAAGCTCGGGCAGGGTGTCGCGGTGAACGTGCTCCAAAAGATGGGGCTCGATCTCGAGACCGTGCGGATGGAGGTCGAGAAGCAGGTCGGCTCCGGCCCCGAGACCAAGATGGTCGGCAACATTCCCTACACGCCTCGCGTGAAGAAGGTGCTCGCGCTCGCGAGCAAGGAAGCGAAAGCGCTCCAGCATTCCTACGTCGGCACCGAGCACATCCTGCTCGGCCTGCTGCGTGAGGGCGAAGGCGTCGCGGCCCGCGTTCTCAAGAGCCTGGAAGTCGACATCGAGCGCACCCGCAACGAGATCCTCAAGGAACTCGACCCGAATTTCTCCGCCGACGAAGAGGGCGACACCGTGGGTGCCGAGGTCGGTGGCTCCGGCAAGAAGGACGGCAAGACCCCGGCGCTTCGTGCTTTCGGTCGTGATCTCACGGAGATGGCCCGCAAGGACGAGTTGGATCCGGTCATCGGTCGCGCCGACGAGATCGAGCGCGTCATCCAGATCCTCTGCCGCCGCACGAAGAACAATCCGGTGCTCATTGGTGAAGCCGGTGTTGGCAAGACCGCGATCGCGGAAGGCCTCGCGCAGGAAATCATCAGCGGCAACGTGCCGGAGCTGCTGCACGAGAAGCGGGTCATCACGCTCGATCTCGCGCTGATGGTCGCCGGAACGAAGTATCGCGGACAGTTCGAGGAGCGGATCAAGGCCGTGATGGACGAGATCCGGAAATCGAAGAACGTCATTCTCTTCATCGACGAGATGCACACCATCGTGGGCGCGGGTTCGGCCGAGGGCGCGATGGACGCTTCGAACATCATCAAGCCGGCGCTCAGCCGCGGCGAACTGCAGTGCATTGGCGCGA
This sequence comes from uncultured Verrucomicrobiae bacterium, assembly GCA_963719495.1. Lineage (GTDB taxonomy): Bacteria > Verrucomicrobiota > Verrucomicrobiia > Chthoniobacterales > JAATET01 > CAVVKW01. Next base: position 211,127 of record CAVRCI010000005.1, on the reverse strand, counting down.
CGACGCTCAATGAATTCCGCAAATACATCGAGAAGGACTCGGCGCTCGAGCGTCGCTTCCAGCAGGTGAAGGTCGAGCCGCCAACGGTCGATCAGACGATTCAGATCCTCAAAGGCATCCGCCCGAAATACGAGGCGCACCACAAGGCGACGATCACCGACGAAGCGCTCGAGTCGGCGGCGAAACTTTCCGACCGTTATTTGACCGGGCGTTACCTGCCGGACAAGGCGATCGACATCATGGACGAAGCGGGCTCCCGCGCTCGGATCGGCGCGATGACGCGGCCGCCGAACGTCAAGGACGTCGAGGCCGAGATCGAGAGCATCCGCGTTGAAAAGGAAGGCGCGATCAAAGCGCAGGACTTCGAACGCGCCGCCGCGCTCCGTGATTCCGAGAAGCAGGCGAAGGATAAACTCGACACCGTGCTCGCCGAGTGGCGCGCCAGGAAGGAGGAGAAGGAAGTCATCGTGACCGACGACGACATCATGCACGTCCTCTCAAAGTGGACGGGCGTCCCGCTCAACCGGATGGAGCAGAAAGAGACCGCGAAGCTCCTCGCGATGGAGGACGAGGTGAGGGCTCGCGTGATCGGGCAGGACGAAGGCGTTGTGGCGATCAGCAAGGCGCTGCGCCGGTCCCGGGCGGACCTCAAGGATCCCAAGCGCCCGATCGGATCGTTCGTGTTCCTCGGGCCAACCGGTGTCGGCAAGACGTTCCTCGCGCGGACCCTCGCGGAGTTCATGTTCGGCGACGCGGACGCTCTCATCCAGCTCGACATGAGCGAATACATGGAGAAGTTCACAGCCTCCCGCCTGATCGGTTCACCTCCGGGTTACGTGGGTTACGAAGAGGGCGGCCAGCTTTCGGAAGCCGTGCGCCGTCGGCCGTATTCGGTCGTGCTCTTCGATGAGATCGAGAAGGCGCACCCGGACGTGATGCACCTGCTCCTCCAGATTTTGGAGGAAGGCCGCGTGACGGACAGCCTCGGGCGCAAGATCGATTTCCGAAACACGATCATCATCATGACGTCGAACGTGGGTGCCGAATTGATCAAGAAGCAGACGTCGCTTGGATTCGGCGCGCCGAAGCTCGACGACAATTACGACAACATGAAGGAAAAGATCATGGAGGAGACCAAGCGCGTCTTCAAACCTGAGTTCCTGAACCGTCTTGACGACATCATCGTCTTCCACACGCTCACGAAGCCCGATCTCATGCGCATCGTCGACCTCGAGGTCAAGAAGGTGACCGCCCGGATTCGTGCGAAGAACATCGAGATCGAACTCGACGAGTCGGCGCACGAACTTCTCATCGAAAAGGGTTACGATCCAGCTTACGGCGCTCGTCCGATGCGGCGGGCGGTGGAGAAATACCTCGAGGATCAGATGGCGGAGGAAATTCTTCGCGGGACGATCAAGGAGGGTGCGACCGTCAAGATCGTGCGGGCTGGCGAGAAGCTGGAGTTTCACTCGACGAGTGCGGAGCCGGAAGAAGCGGTTCTGACGGAGGCGGAGAAGGGCTGACGCGGTTCGCTCGTTCGCCGGATCATTTGAAAGCGCCTCCCGCTGTGCGGGGGGCGCTTTTTTTTGTGGGCTGGAGTATTTTCAAATCAATTGGACGAGTTGTTTACCCAAGCGGGGGGAGGGCGTCCCGCCCTCCTGATCCAAACGCGAGGACGAGACGTACTCGCCCCGCTTTCGTCGGCTTTCGCCGAGGCCGCTCGCTACTGTGAAATTGCTCTGGTGGTTTGTGGGGTTTGTTTTGCGGGGCGACGGTGGGGGTGGTTCGGGCGTTCTGGGAGATGGTTTGGGAACGCGCGGCGCGGCTTTCCCTACCTTCGACGGCGCGCTCCGCGCGGGGGGCGCTGAGTTTGCGGTTGATGGTATGGCGGGGAATGAATAAACGTCTTCCCATGGACGGAATCATGAAAGTGGCCGTGGTCGGTGCGTTGCTTGGCGGTTGGGCGGGATCGGGTCTGGCCCAAGAGGGTGCGGAGACGACGCGCGTTGTTTTTACGGGTGATGCGGGGCCGCGGGGGGAGACTTACGGGGCTCTGACGTTGGGCGTGATCGGGGACGATTCGAGTCTGGGGTTGCTCGGGGAAGCGCTGAATCTGAATTCGGGCCGGGTGTGGGCGGGAAAGCGCGGAGCTTTTTCGGTCGTCGCGGCGGAGGATGAAACCGCGCCGGGAACGGGCGGACTCTCCTTCGGGGACTTCGGTGGACTGTCGATCAACGGGGCGGGTAACGTCTCGTTTTTCGCCGAACTGAAATCCGAGGGGTTCCAGGTGGGATTTTTCGCCGTCGACGCTGGGGGACTGGTGCCGACGTTGGACCCGGATCAGCCGTTTGCCGAGTCGCCGGATCTCGTGCTCAATGGCGGTGGAACGCCGGAATACGTGCTGGGGAATTTCCTCGCGGTGGAGCTGGAACTGGAGGATCAGGCCAACGACAACGCCTTGACGACCGTCCTCGCGACCGGGCGGCCGGGCAATCTGTCCGTGGCCTTCGCGGAAGGCGATCCGGCTCCGGTCGGGTTTGGATTGCCGGGCGATCTGACTTTCGACCGGATCTTCGGCGACATGGCGCAGAGTTTCAACGACCCGGGAGCGTTTCTGGGTTTCAACGCGGATCAAGAAGTGATCTTTGCGGCGAACGTGCGGGCGGATTCGGCGGATCTTTTCCGGACGGCGCTCTACGCGGGCCCGGTCGGGGCGTTGAAAATGGTGGCGGTCACCCAGGTGGCGGCGCCAGGGATGGGCGGCGCGGAGTATTCGGGTTTTGGCGCGCCCTCGGTCAGTTCGAACGGGTTGATCGCTTTTTACGCGGATACGGAAACGCTCTTTTCGTCCCCCGAGCCGCCGCCGCCTGGGGCGATTTTTCTGGGGCGGCCGGTCGAAGTGAGTCCGATCGTGAAGGTGGGTGATCCGGTGCCGGGCGGCGGGGCGGGCGTGGTTTTTGGGAGTCTGTCGCAGCCGGTGGTGAATTCGCGGGGGGACGTGTTCTTTTCCGCGGAGATCGAATACCCGAACGAGCGCCGACGGCCAAGTGTCTGGGTCAGACGGGCGGACGAGGCTCCGGTGCTCGTGGCCGCGACGGGAAATTCGTTCGCCACGCCGGACGGGCTGGCGGAGGTGACGGACGTCCGTTTCGCCGGGCAGTCGGCCTTCAACGATCTGAATCAGGCGGTGTTCATCCTATCGTTTGGCGCGCGCGATGGACTCTACGTGGCGGACGTGCGGTCGGGTTATCCGGTGGTGCGAATCACGAGTCCGGCGCGGCGGTCGGATCAGGTGACGACGCGGCGGGCGACGGAGATCGCGGGCACGGCGTTCGACGCTTCGGGGGTTGCGCGAATCGACTACGAAGTGGTGTCGCGGGCTGAGGTGAAGCGGGGGAAAAACGGTGAAAAGCGGCGGCGGGGTCGGCGGAAGCGGGTGGCGCGGTCGGTGAACGTGGGGCCGGACGGGACGTGGAGCTTCCGGGCTCCGCTGCGGATGGGGCGCAATCGGGTGTCGGTGATGGCGACGGATCGGCTGGGGAATGCTTCGCCGAGTTGTGATTTCACGGTGATCCGGTGGCGCGGGGCGGATGGGGCCGAGGGGCGGCTGGCTTTTCGGAAGTTGAAGCGGCAGGTGCGGGTGGCGCACTGATCGCAATAAGTTTTTAGGCCGCAAAAAGGCGCAAAAGGCTCAAGAGAAATACTTTTGAGCTTTTTGCGCCTTTTTGCGGCCTCAGTGAGACTTACCCGGCGGCTGGGTTGCAGGTTTCGGTGATAGCTCGTTTTAGGGCCAGGACGGCGGTTTCGAGTTGGGTGTTCGTCGTGCACAGGGGGGGTATCAGGACGATGGTGTCGAGGATGGGTCGGGTGAGGAGGCCGTGGGCTCTCGCGGCGACGCAAACCTGGTTGCCGGTGAGGGCGGTCCAGTCGTAGGGGCGGTCGGTTGTTTTTTCTTCGACGAGTTCGATGCCGGCGATGAATCCGCATTGGCGGATCTCACGGACGTGGGGGTGGTCGGCGAGGGGGGCGAGGAGATTAGTCAGGTGGGCGATCTTGGGTTGAAGGGCGGCGATGGTTTTTTCCTCCTCGAAGACGTCGAGGCTGGCGAGGGCGGCGGCGCAGGCGAGCGGGTTGGCGGTGTAACTGTGGCCGTAGTAAAAGGTGCGCTGGTCGGCGGGTTCACCGAGGAAGGCGTCGAAAATGCGCTCGGTCGTGAGCGTGGCGGCGAGCGGGAGGTAGCCGCCGGTGAGACCCTTCGCGAGGCAGAGAAAGTCGGGAATGACGCCCTCGCGTTCGCAGGCGAAGAGGGTGCCGGTGCGGCCGAAGCCGGTGAGGACTTCGTCGAGGATGAGGAAGACACCGTGGTGGTCGCACCAATCCCGGAGCCGGCGGAGGGTGCCGACGGGCCAGAGTCGGATGCCGGCCGCGCCCTGGACGAGGGGCTCCAGGATGAGGGCGGTGATCTCGTGGGGGTTGGTGATTTGACCGAGATCGTCGGGGCTGGCGAGGCGGTCGACGGGGAACTGCATCGCGGCGAAGCGACCGTGGAAGGTCGAGATGCCGCCGACGCTGGCGGCTCCGGCGGTGTCGCCGTGGTAGGCGTGGTCGAAGGCGATGAAGCGGTGGCGATGGGGTTCGCCGGAGAGTTGGCGGAACTGGACGGCCATTTTGAGGGCGGCCTCGATGGCGGTGGAGCCGTTGTCGGAGTAGAAGACGCGGGTGAGGGTGTCGGGCGGGAAGAGCGCGGTGAGTCGGGCGGCGAGGGTGGCGGCGGGGACGTTGGTCGCGCCGAGGAAGGAGGTGTGGGCGACGCGCTCGAGCTGCGCGCGGATGGCGGCGTCGATGCGGGTGTGGCGGTGACCGTGGATGTTCGTCCAGATGGAGGAATTGCCGTCGAGGTATTCGCGGCCGCGGCTGTCGCGGAGGATGGCGCCGTGGCCGTCGACGAGGACGAGGGGTTCGTGCTCGGGGGCGCACCAGGCGCGCATCTGGGTGAAGGGGTGCCAGGTGTGGGCTTGATCCCAGGCGGTGAGGGTGGCGGTGTCGGGGTCGGTGGTCATCGGTGGCACGGTCGTTTTAGCAGGAACTTCGGCGGCTGGAAGCCGCCGCTCCTTGAAGTAGAAGCGGCGGGTGGACGGGCGGTTGGGGCAATTCTCCCCCTCTGTCATGCTGAGCGAAGCGAAGCATCTCTGGCTTATACTTACTAACCGCGCCTGTCGCCGGGATGCGGTGAGGAGCCAGAGATGTTTCGCTTTGCTCAACATGACAGTTGGGGGGTGAGGGGATTCGGGCTTGCGCCCGGATTTTCTGCTTCGCTCGACCTGACAGTTTTTGGATGCGGACGAGCGGTTGGCAGGGGTGGTAGCGTTCGGGGCGTGAATCCTCTTTTGAAGATCCTTTTGTTCGTCCTTGCAGTGCTTTTTGTGACGGCGGTGCTTTCTCCGCCGATTTACTGGGCGGGGATGGCGTTGGCGGACTCGGGGTGGATTCCGGGGGCGGCGAAGTTTCCGTTCTTTCGTTATTGGGGACGGATTGCGCAGATCGCGGCGCTGGTTTTCATTTTTCCGTTGGGTTGGTGGCTGCGGATTCGGAGTTTGCGGGATCTGGGGATCGAGCGGAATCCGGCGAAATGGCCGGACGTGGGTTGGGGTGTGGCTCTGGCGATCGGACCGCTGATCCTGCTCGGGGCGGTCTACCTGTGGGCGGAAGTTTACAAGGTGCGGGACGATGCGGGGGTGGCGACGCTGGTGCGGGTGCTGGGGACGGCGACTTTCGTTTCGGTGTTCGAGGAGTTTTTGTTTCGCGGGGTGCTGCTGGGGTTGGCGATTCGGTATTTTGGGAAATGGACCGGAATCGTGAGCGTATCGGCGGTGTTTGCGCTGGTGCATTTCTTCAAACCGCGGGGTGAGATCGCGCGGGAGGCGGTGACGTGGACGAGCGGATTCGAGTTGTTGGGGTCGGCGTTTTCGAGCGTGGACAGCGCGGCGGTCTTCTTCTGGGGGTGCGTGACGCTGTTCGTGATTGGGATCATTCTCGCGTTGGCGTGTCTGCGGACGCGGTCGCTGTGGCTGCCGATTGGGCTGCACGCGGGGTGGATTTTTGGGCAGCAGACGCTGAATCTTTTTGCGAAGTATCGGATCAAGCCCGAGGACGCGTGGCTGCCGTGGGTGGGGCCGAACGTGGTGAGCGGGATGGTGCCGACGGGGGTGGTGCCGCTGGGGGCGTTGCTTGTCACCGCGGCGCTCGTCTGGTGGTATCTGCGCCGTGATCGGGACTTTGCGACCGTGGGCGGACGCGCTGGCTGAACTGGCGTTTCCCTCGCACTGCTTCGTTTGCGAGAAGGCGGTGGAGCCGGGGGTGTTGCTTTGCGCGGATTGCGAGCGGGAGGTGCGGCGGGTGAACGAGCCGCGGTGCGGGGTTTGCTCGCATCCGTTCGATGGGATGATGGACGAGGTGGAGTGCCCGAATTGCCGCGGGCACGAGATGAGTTTCGACGCGGCGATCGCGGTGGTGAAATGCACGGGGTCGGTGCGGGATCTGGTGCACCGGTTCAAATACGGGAAGGAGCGGTATTTGCGGCGATTGCTCGGGCGTTGGCTGGCGGAGGCGTTGGACGACGATCGGCTGGCGGACGTGGAGCCGGACGTGTTGGTGCCGGTGCCGCTGCACCCGACGCGGGAGCGCGAGCGGGAATTCAATCAAGCGGAGGAACTGGCGCGGTGGGTGACGAGGTTGCGGGGCGTGCCGACCGGGCGTTTGCTGCGGCGGCGGCGCTACACGGTGACGCAGACGCAGTTCGACCGGAAGCAGCGGATGCGGAACTTGCGCGACGCGTTCGAAGTGCGCCACAATGACCGGGTGATCGGTAAACACATCCTGCTGGTGGATGACATCCTGACGACGGGCTCGACGCTGGACGAGTGCGCGCGGGTGTTGGTCGAGGCGGGCGCGGCTTCGGTGAACGCGATCACGGTGGCTCGCGGCTAAACATTTAGAATCTATGGCGATTTTCAGAAAACCCGTTTGGAAGGCATTGGTGAGCCGGAATCGCGAGATCCCCGAGGGGCTCTTCAAAAATTGTCCGTCGTGCGGCGAGATGATTCACAAACTCGCATTGGCGGAGAACCGGTTGGTTTGCCCGAAGTGCGAAAACCACTTTACGATGGGTTGCCGCGAGCGCGTGGCGTTGCTCATCGACGAAGGGACCTTCGAGGAGACCGACGCCGACATGGTCTCGGTGGATCCGCTCAAGTTCACGGGCGTGGCGGCTTACGAGGAACGACTCAAAACCTATCAGGAGCGGACGGGGTTGAAGGACGCGGTCATCACGGGCGTTGGCAAAATCAACGGAACGCCGGTTGCGCTGGCGGTGATGGATTTCAGCTTTCTCGGGGCCTCGATGGGTTCGGTCGTGGGCGAAAAGATCACGCGGTCGATCGAGCTGGCAACGAAGAAGAAGATGCCGTCGATCGTGGTCTGCGCTTCCGGCGGGGCGCGGATGTATGAGGGGATTCTGAGCCTGATGCAGATGGCGAAGACGAGCGGGGCGCTGGCCCGGCACGCGAAGGCGCGGCTGGTTTACATCCCGGTGCTGACGAATCCGACGATGGCGGGCGTGAGCGCGAGTTTCGCTTCGCTGGGCGACGTGATCGTGGCGGAGCCGAAGAGCATGATTGGGTTCGCGGGTCCTCGGGTGATCAAGGAGACGACGCATCAGGATCTGCCGGAAGGATTTCAAACGGCGGAATTTCTCGAGAAGCACGGGCTGGTCGATCACATCGTCCACCGGGCGAAGATGAAGGAGCTGCTCGGTCAGCTGATCACGTATCTCGCGCTGCGGAACAAATGACCTTCGCCGAGTCGCTGGACTGGCTCAATGGCTCGCAGCGGTTCGGCATCAAGCTGGGCTTGGAGAATACGCGGCGTCTGCTGGACGCGGTGGGGAATCCGGAGACGCGGCTGGAATTCCTCCACGTCGCGGGGACGAACGGGAAGGGGTCCGTTTGCGCGATGATGGACGCGGTGCTGCGGCGTTCGGGTCGGCGGGTGGGGCTGTTCACTTCGCCGCACTTGGTCGATTTTCGCGAGCGAATCCGGGTGGACGGCGAGTGGATCGGTGAAGCCGACGTGACGGCGGGATTGACCCGGCTGCGGGAGGCGGCGGCGGAATGGGATCACGCGCCGACTTACTTTGAACTGGTGACGGTGCTGGGGTTGATGCACTTCGCAGAGTCGGCGGTCGACGTCGTGGTGTTGGAAACGGGAATGGGGGGGCGGCTCGACGCGACGAATGTGGTGGTGCCGCGGGTGAGTGTGATTACCCCGATCGCGATGGATCACGCGGAGTGGTTGGGGGCCGATCTGGCGGCGATCGCGGGGGAGAAGGCTGGGATCATCAAGCCGGGTGTGCCAGTGGTGAGTGCGGAGCAGGTCGCGGAAGCGGGAACAGTGATCCGGCGGCGGGCGGAGGAACTCGGGGCGACCGTGGAGTTCGTGGAGGTCGAGGTTCCGAACGATTGGGAGGTTGGGCTGGTTGGGCGGCATCAGCGGCGAAATGCGGCGGTCGCGGTGGCGGCGTTGCGGGTGGCCGGGTTCCGACTCGAGGAGGCGGTGGTGCGAGTGGGGGTCGCGGAGGTGCGGTGGGCGGGGCGGTTCGAGCGGGTGGGCGACGTGGTGCTCGACGGGGCTCACAACGTGCAGGGCGCGGCGCAGTTGGTGCGGACCTGGCGGGAGGAGTTCGGGGACAACTCGCGGGTGCCGGTGATCTTTGGGGCTTTGCGCGATAAGGATTACGGCGAGATTTTGCGGGAGCTGGAGGGGGTCGCTTCGGAGTTTTTGTTCGTGCCGGTGGGGTCGGATCGCGGGGCGGAGCCGGGGGTTTTTGGCGCGGAGGTTGGGGTGGATTGGCGGGTTTTTGGGTCGGTGGGGGCAGCGTTGGGGGAAGTGGTCCGGCAGCCGCCGGACGGAATTGGAACGGGTGCCGGGCTGGAAGCCCGGCACGACAGGCAGGATGCCTGTGCTCCCCGATGCCTGGTTTGCGGGTCGCTTTTTTTGGTGGGGGAGGCGCTGGCTCTGCTAGCGGAGTGAGTCGATGGCGGCGGCGCGGTCCTCGGCTTTGAAGACGCTGGTGCCCGCTACGAAGACGTTGGCTCCCGCTTCGCGGGCGCTTTTCGCGGTGTCGGCGGTGATGCCGCCGTCGACTTCGATGTCGAAATCGAGGTGGCGGGCGGCGCGGAGGTGGGTCGCTGCGCGGACTTTGTCGAGGGTCTCGGACAGGAACGGTTGGCCGCCGAAGCCGGGATTGACGGTCATCACGAGGACGAGGTCGAGGAGGTCGGCGTAGGGTTCGATGGCTTCGAAGTCGGTCGGCGGACTGAGGGCCAGACCCGCTCGGCACCCGGCGGCCCGAATTTTTTTCAAAGTGTCGGCGATGTCGTGATCGGCTTCGACGTGGACCGTGATGGTGGCGGCAAAATCGGCGAAGCGTCCGAAGTAATGATCGGGCCGGTCGATCATGAGGTGGACGTCGATCGGGAGGGACGTGTGGCGGGCGGCGGCCTCGGCGAGGGCGGGGCCGAACGAGATGTTGTCGACGAAATGGCCGTCCATGATGTCGCAGTGGATCCAATCGGCGCCGGCGGCGGTGACGCTGGCGACCTCGTCGCCGAGGAGGGCGAAATCGGAGGCGAGGATGGAGGGGGCGATGAGGGTGGGTCGGCGGCTCACGTGTTTTGTGTTAGCGGGCGGGGGCGGGTTCGACTAGATCGGATTGCGTGGAAGATGCGGACGCGAGGATTGATCTGGAGAGTGACAGCTATTTCATGCGCGAGGCGCTGCGGGGGGCCCGGCGGGCTTACGCGGCGGCCGAGGTGCCCATCGGGGCGGTGGTCGTGCGCGAGGGGCGGATCATTGCGCGGGCGTGGAATCAGGTGGAGACGATCAAGGACGCGACGGCGCACGCGGAAATGCTCGCGATCACTCAGGCCGAGGCCGTGATGGAAGATTGGCGGCTGACGGATTGCGATCTCTACGTGACGAAGGAGCCGTGCCCGATGTGCGCGGGGGCAATCGTGCACGCGCGGCTGCGGCGGGTGATCTTCGGGTGCTCCGACGCGAAGGGTGGCGCGGCGGGTGGGTGGATCAACCTGCTGCAGACGACGGAATTGAATCATCGTGCGGAGGTGACGAGCGGGGTGCGGTCGGCGGAGTGCGCGGGGATTCTGAAGGCCTTTTTTCTCGAGCGACGCGGGTAGGAGCGGCGATTACTTCGCGAGGCGGAGCACGTTGCGGGGGCCGTCGGTTGTTTCAAATTTCCCGCCTGCGAACACTCCGCCGTCCGGGAGGCTGGTGATCGCGAGGATGGTGCCGTCGACCTCGGGGGTCGTGGCGGCCAGCTGGCCAGTGGCGGAGAGGTAGGCGATGTTACCGCGCTCTTCGTTGGCGAAGCTCGAGAACTGACCGGCGACGACGATGGTGCCGTCGGAGAGGATCGCGAGGGCGAGGACTTTGCCGTTCGGGCCGCCCGCGGTGGAAAATTTCGAATCGAGTTCGCCGCTGGGTAGGTAGCGGGCGAGGTTTTTGACCTCGGTGCCGTGGGCCTGATTGAAAAACCCACCGACGATCAAGCCGCCCTGCGCGTCGATGGCAAGGGCGAAGACGGTTCCTTCGACGCCCGCAGCCGCGTCGGCGACGAACGTTTTGTCGAGGGTGCCGTCGGCGTCGAGTCGCGCGAGGTTGCCGATGGGTTCGTTGCCGATGCGGTTGAAGCGTCCGCCAATGTAGACCTTGCCGTCGGTGGTCGCGACCACGGCGCTGATCGTGCCGTTGACTCCGGCGACTTCGGACGTGGCCGCCGGGGTCGCCGCCGGGTCGGGGGTCGGGGTGGTCTCGAGGTTCTGTCGCTCGGCGAGTTCGCGGGCGCTCTCCTCCGAGTCGGTCGTGCTGATGGTGCCGCCGGTTTGGTCCGCGAGTTCAGCGGCGCTTTCTTCGTTGTCTTCCGGGCTGATCGCCTCACCGAGCTGGTCGGCGAGGGTCGAGGCGCTTTCCTCCAGGTCCTTCGTCGGGATGGCGTCGCCGATCTGATCAGCGAGGTCTCCGGCGCTCTCGACGATGGTGTTCTGGTCGTCGAGGCCGCGCTGTTTCGCGAGGTCGTTCGCGCTTTCGTCGGCGAGCGCGAGGGTCAGGGTCGACGAGATCGCGAGCGCGGCGAGGAGAAGAAGTTTCATCGTGCAAGTCCAGCCCGCGGGGGAGGGGAAATCAAGCGCCAACGGCGGCGGGCGACGTCTCCCGGGATTGGACGAGGTAGCGGACGCCCATGGCGATGACGTAAAGTCCGAGTGCGAGTTGCAGGATGGCCGCGACGCGCAGGATCGTGTCCATCCGCGAATCGAGGGCCATGGTGATCATGGCGGTCAGCGGCATCGCGATCATGAGGGCGGCGGGGAGCGCGGCGAACCAGATGGCGATGCGGCGGCTGCGGAGGAAGACGGTGATGGTGACGAGTGCGAGGGCGGCGAGCAGTTGGTTCGTCGCGCCGAAGAGCGGCCAGAGGGCTTTCCAGGCCGGGACGAGTTCGCCGCTGAGGCTCGTAAATTTCTGCGCGGCGAGCGATCCGGCGACGCCGACGATGACCGCCGTGGCGACGAGCCGGGCGGCAAGGCCCCGCCAGCCGAAGAGCTCCTCGACGAGAAAACGCGCCAGCCGCGTGCAGGTGTCGAGCGTCGTGAGTAGGAAGGTGCTCACGGCCAGCGTGGCGAATTCCACCCCGAGCTTCTGCGGCACCCCGAGCGCTCCGAAGAAGACCGCCGCCCCGTTGGCGAACGTGTCGATCGCGCTGCCTTTCATCCCGCCGACGACGGCGACGCAGCCGAGGGCGAAGGTCGCGAGCACGGCTTCGACGAGCATTCCGCCGTAGGCGACGCGGCGGACGTCGGTCTCGCAATTCAGCTGCTTCGAAGTCGTCCCGCTGGCGACCATGCTGTGAAAGCCGCTGCAGGCTCCGCAGGCAACGGTGATGAAGAGAAATGGCACGAGCAGGCCGAGATTTTCGCTTCGGAAGCCGGTGAAGAAATCGAGTTCGAAGTCCTGATGGCTGACCAGCGCGCCGATCAATCCAAGTGCGAGGATCGCGTAGAGAAACGTCGCGCTCAGGAAATCGCGCGGCTGCATGAGCCAGCCGACGGGCAGAATCGCGGCGGCGAAGCAGTAGATGAGAACGATGCAAATCCACGCGTCCTTCCCGAGATCCGGTGCCGGGAAATAGTGCCCGATCGCCAGGCCGGCGTAGGTGAGCGCGACGAAAATCGCGATGGCGACGCCGTAGGGCAGGTTCGTGCGGGTGATGACCAATCCGAATGCGAGCGCCATGAGCACGAACCAACCCGAGGCCGTCGCGACCGCCGGCGTGCTCACGAAGCCCGCGGCCGTGAGGTCGAGGAAAACGATGATCACGTAAATGAGCGTGAGCAGGACGAAGAGCAGGAGGAGCTTGCCGGTCCGCTCGCCGACGATGTCGCGCGCGGCGGCGATGATCGATTTTCCGCCGTAGCGCAGCGACATGATCGTGGAGCCGAAATCGTGAACGCCGCCGACGAAAATCGCCCCGAAGAGCACCCACAACCACACTGGCCCCCAGCCGAACGCCGCAGCCGCGATGATTGGGCCGACGATCGGCCCGGCCCCGGCGATGGAGGAGAAGTGGTGACCGAAAACGACGGACGCGCGCGTCGGAACGTAGTCGACGCCGTCGTTCACGGTGTGGGCCGGAGTCGGATTGGCGTCGTCGACGCCGGTCTGGCGCTCGAGGAAGCGCCCGTAGAATCGGTAGGCGATTGCCGTGAGGACGACGGTGGCGAGGAGGATGACGGCAAGCATGGGGAGGGGGCTTTCGGTTTAAGCTGGGCGATTTCGGAGCGCAAGCATCCTGCTTGGGGGGCGCTGGCCAACGGGGCGCCTGCGCGACTCTCGCGGCCCCTGTCATTGTGCGTGTTCGTTCAATGTCATCCTGAACGGGGTGAAGGATCTCTGGCTCACGCTTTGCGACCGACGCAGGGAGCAGGGCGCTTCGTTTGCCGATGAGATGCGGTGAGAAGTCAGAGATGTTTCGCTTTGCTCAACATGACAAGGGGGAGGGTGCGGCGCGTTTTCATTACTCTCGAATTCCCTTGATCCCCCTTGGGGGCCGTGGCACGTTCGCCGACCGACCCAAAGACGATTCATGGCAAATACAGAGACACCCGAAGCGACCGCGTTGCAGCTTCACGAAAAAGACACCGGCAGCGCGGACGTGCAGATTGCGTTGTTGACCAAGCGCATCAACGAACTCACCGAGCACCTCAAGATTCACGCGAAGGACCATTCGTCCCGGCGCGGCCTCCTCAAGATGGTCGCCCAGCGCCGCAAACTGCTCGATTACCTCAAGCGCACGGCCGAGGAACGTTACCAGGCCGTCCTCAAGACTCTCTCGCTCCGCAAGTAACGCGGCAGCATCCATCTCGAAACTCGTGGGAAGCCCCGGCATTTGTTAGCTGGGGCTTCTCGAGTTTCATCCACCCATCGCGTCGCACAGGGCGGCGTGAATTCTGAAAGAAAAAAACACCCATGTCACATTCCGCAAGCGCCCAGGTGGGCAATCAAGAAATCACCTTCGAAACCGGCAAAATCGCCCGACTGGCCGATGGATCGGTCACCGTTCGCTCCGGCGAATCCATCATTTTCGTCAGCGCCGTCTCGGCGACCAAGATCAAGGACGGCCAGGATTGGTTCCCCCTCACGGTCGATTACCGCGAGAAAGCAGCCGCGGTCGGCAAGTTCCCCGGCGGCTACTTCAAGCGTGAGGGCCGTCCCTCCGAGAAGGAGACCCTCACGGCCCGCATGACGGATCGTCCGCTGCGTCCGCTCTTCCCGAAGGGCTACCTCTACGACACGCAGATCATCAGCATTTTGCTGAGCGCCGACGGCGAGATCGACCCCGACATTCTCAGCATCAACGGCGCATCCGCCGCGTTGTGCGTGTCCGACATCCCGTTCGCCGGCCCGATCGGTGCCGTGCGCGTGGGTCGGGTGAACGGTGAGTTCATCGTGAATCCGCTGCACTCCGAGCGGTTCGAGAGCGATCTCGACCTCGTCTACGTCGGCACGGGCGAAGAGGTCATTATGATCGAGGGCGAAGCCAAAGAACTCCCCGAAGCGGACTTCATGGCGGCACTCGATTTCGCCAAGGGCCACGTCATGAAGCTGGTCGAGGCGCAGAAGCAACTCGCCGCCGAGTGCGGCAAGGTCAAGCGCGAGGTCCCGCTCTTCACCGTAAAGGACGAGTTGATGGAAGTCGCCTACCAGGTGGCCGGCGACCGGATCGAATCCGCGCTCTACACCTCGGGCAAAGTCGCCCGGGCCAAGGCCGTTGGCGCGCTTCGGGAAGAAGTTTCCAAAGCCATCGTCGAGCGTTTCCCCGAAGCGGGATCTTTCGAAATTTCACAGGCCTTCGATTACCTCGAGAAAAAAGCGTTCCGCATCAGCATCCTGGATCGCAAGGAGCGTTGCGACGGTCGCGGCGTGAACGATCTGCGCGGTCTGTCGTCCGAAGTCGGGCTGCTGCCCCGCTCGCACGGTTCGTCGCTCTTCACCCGCGGCGAGACCCAGTCGCTCGCTCTGACGACGCTGGCCACCACCGACGAAGCCCAGATGATCGACGCCTACGGTGGCGGCGAGACGCGCAAGCGGTTCATGCTGCACTACAATTTTCCGCCGTTCTCGGTCGGCGAGACGGGCCGCTTTGGCGGTCAGAGCCGTCGTGAAATCGGTCACGGAGCGCTCGCCGAGCGCTCGGTTGCGCCAGTCATTCCCGACGAATCGGAATTCCCCTACGCGATTCGCGTGACGAGCGAGATCATGGAGTCGAACGGTTCCAGCTCGATGGCCAGCGTTTGCGCCGGCTGTCTCGCACTCCTCGACGCCGGTGTGCCACTCAAGCGCTCGGTCGCGGGGATCTCGGTTGGCTTGGTCACCGAATTCGGCGGCGACGGGCGATTGGCCCGCTACACGACAATTTTGGACATTCTTGGTAGCGAAGATCACTACGGCGACATGGACTTCAAGCTCTGCGGCACGGACGTCGGAGTCACCGGTTTCCAGCTCGACCTCAAGCTCGCGGGCATCAGTCACGAGATCATGGCTGAGGCCGTGAAACTCGCGAAGGAAGGCCGCACGCAGGTGCTCGCGCACATGGCGGAGACGCTGTCGACGCACCGGACGGAGATGAACCAATACGCGCCGCGCATTGAGACGGTCAAAATTCCGGCCGACAAAATCGGCCTTCTCATCGGACCTGGCGGCAAAACGATCAAGGGAATCGTTGCCGAGACCGGAGCCGAGATCAACATCGACGACGACGGATCGGTCCACATCTACTCGAACAACGGCGACAGCCTCGCCCGCGCGAAGGAAATCATCACCGGCATGACCAAGGAGATCACGGTTGGCGAGATGTATCAGGGCACGGTTGTCTCGATCAAAGACTTCGGTTGCTTCGTCGAAGTGCTGCCCGGGAAGGATGGACTCGTCCACGTCTCGGAGCTGGCCGACTTCCGCGTCAACCGCGTCGAAGACGTCGTCAAACAGGGCGACGCGATCTGGGTCAAGTGCATCGGCGTCGACGACAAGGGCCGCGTGAAGCTCAGCCGCAAGGCCGCGATGAAAGATCGCGACGAGGCCGAGACGTCGGAGCCTGCTGCTACGGCGGAAGCGTAAGTTTCGCTCCATCACTCAACGGAAACGGCGCGTGGGGTTCACCTCACGCGCCGTTTTTCGTTTTGAGTGGGGGCCGGGAGCTTGGTCGGCGTGGTGGGACCTTGCTGAGAGATCGGTGCCGCTGGGAGACGGTCAGGGAACCCGGCGGCGCGGCTTCCCTACCTGATCTTGTCGGTTGCGCGGCGCGCTTTATCTGCTGCTCAGACGATCGGTGCCTCGGCGGGCTACGACTTTGACCGTTCCGGCCAGAGCGCCGGTGAGGACGCCCCAGAGGATGGCTTCACGCCAGCCGACGCCCGGGATGGACGGGTTTGTTGGCGCGTTGCGGCCCGATGACTTTTCCCAAACGACCTTGAGAAGCTTCCGTAGCAGGACACTGGCCGCAAAGGCCGTGGCGGTCCTGAGGACCATACTAAGCTGATCCTGAGGTTCGCCGAAGGGGAGTGCGTCGACGACTTTGGTGCGCAGGCTCACTTGACCTTGAGAATGATGTAGATGGCGTGAATCTGGCCGGGAACCCAAAAGAAGAGCGTCAGAAGTAGGTTAATCCAGAAGTGTTTGCCCATGCCGACCTGGAGAAAAACGCCGAGGGGCGGGAGGAAGATGGCGAGTATGATGCGTAAAATATCCATGGAAGTTCGAGGTTGGTATGAGCCTGTATCGGGGGTCGGCAACGATCCGGACGCAAAAGAATCGGACACCCGGAGATCTCCGATATCTTTCGCCGAGTTAAAAAAGGGTGGTCCTTCCCGCGAGGCGGGTGCGGAAAGGACCGATGACGCGCCCGAAGGCTCGTCAATTCGTCGCGTCCTTCACGTCGTCGGAGACGTTTTCGGCCGCTTCATCGATGTTTTCGCCAGCTTTCTCCATGGGTCCCTTCTTTTCGCAAGCGTTGAAGGTGAGCGTGAGGAGGAGCGCCGCGCAGACGTGGATGGTGAGGAGGAGTTTTTTGTTCATGAGTCGTGCAATTTGGCGGGGGGAGATCTTTGCGTCGATAGCTTTTCGCAACGCACGGGCGTTGCGGTCGTGTAAAGATGATGTTGTTGGGGTAAATCCGTTCGGTTTTCGGGGGAAAGCCGACTTGCAAGTCCGGCGATTTCCGCAACGCTGCCGCCATGAACGTAGCTGGCGGAGGTCGTGTCGTGAGTCGATTGGCTGGAATTGGGTTGCTGTGCGCGGGGATGACCCTCGGTTTCGTTGGCTCGATGCGGGCGGACAACCCGTTTCAACCGAGAATCCGCAAGTCGCGCACGGTGGCCGATCTGGTTGATTTCGCCCGGATCCCGGACGTGGACGGACGGGCACCGCGAGTGAGCCAACTCGACGCCTCGCCGAGCGGCGAACTCTACGTCGTCGATCAGCTCGGCCCGATGTATTTCGTGAGTGCGGACGGGGGGACGGTGACCTCGTATCTGGATCTTCGTGACGTGCCGGGGTTCCAGTTGCGGACGAATTCGGAAGCGGGGTTTCAGAGCGCGGCCTTTCACCCGGACTTTTTGAAGCAGGGCGCGCCGGGCTACGGGAAGTTCTACACGATCGCGAGTTCGGGTTCGGATTTTCGTGCGGCGGATTTCGAGCCGCGTTCGGGTGACGCGTTCGACACGGTGCTGACGGAATGGACTTGCGCGGATCCGACGGCGCGGCCCTTCGCGGCGGCGGACGGGGACGAGCCCTTCCGCGAAGTGCTTCGCATTCGACAGCCTTACGGGAACCACAACGCGGGGCTGATTGCCTTCCATTCGAACGCTTCGCCGGGCGACCGGGACTACGGGATGCTCTACGCGGGGATTGCCGATGGCGGGGCGGGTGGCGACCCGCAGAAGCTGGCGCAGGACCTGGGGCGGGTCTTTGGAAAAATCCTCCGGATCGATCCGCTCGGTCGCGATTCGGCGAACGGCCGCTACGGCATCCCCGGGGATAATCCGTTCGTGGGAGCGGCGGGAGCGCTACCGGAGATCTGGGCCTACGGGTTGCGGAACCCGCAGAGGTTCCGCTGGGACCGGGGCGGTAAAAAGCGGATGTTCATCTCGGACATCGGCCAGAACGCGGTCGAGGAAATCAACGTCGGGTTCGCGGGCGCAAACTACGGCTGGAGCGAGCGCGAGGGGGATTTTCAATTCGTCGACGGAGCCAAGATTGGGGCGAATCGGCGGGCCGATGGCACGGAGAGTGGGTTCGTCTACCCGATCGCGGAATATGGGCACGAGGGGGCGAGCGCGACGACGACTGGGACGGTCTACCGCGGCGGGGGTCTGCCGGAGCTGAACGGGAAGCTCGTCTTCGGGGATATACCGAAGGGGATTGTCTATTTCATCGACGCAGACTTTGCCCTGACCAGTGGCACGGCTCCGATCACGCGGCTTCGCGTGGGCCGGGATGGCGTGGAGACGACGTTTTTGGACGTGATCAAAAGCGAAAATGCCGGGGCGCCGAGGGCCGACCTTCGTTTCGGAAGCGACTCGCGGGGGAACGTATATGTTTTGAACAAAAGTGACGGCGTGATCCGGCGATTAACGGCGCCGCCGACTCCCGTTGCCCGGATTCCCTAGTGGACTCGCGCGGGGCAAGAGCGCGACTGACAAACCGACCGCGGAGGTGCACAAGAGGTCGAAGGGGGAGATGGCTCCGCCGGCGGGGTGACGGCACTCGGGGTGTGGCGGGTGGTTTGAGTGGGTCGGTGCGGTGTTGGTGACAGTCACGGCTCGGCGGGAGCCCCGCCCCCCGGGGGGGACGGCGGCCTTCGGCCTTAGCGGAACATGAGGACGGGGATGTGGCAGGTGCGGACCATGGCGGTGGTGGTGCTGCCGACGACGAGCTGGCGGAGGCGGCTGTGGCCGTAGGCGCCCATGACGAGGAGGTTGATCCCGTGGGTCTCGACGGCTCTGGCAATGACTTCCTCCGGATCGCCGGCGATGGCCTCGGTGGTGGCTTCGTAGCCGGCGGCGCGAAGTTTTTCGGCGGCGGCTTGGAGGTAGTATTCGGCTTTTTCGTCGATGCGGCCGGCGCGGAGGAGGTGGCATTCAGTGGCTTGGAGGAGCGGGTGATCGACGAGGAAGGTGATGGCCTTTTCGACGCTCGGGCCGCCGTCGTAGGCGACGAGGAAACGGTCGATGGGCTTGAATTCGCGGGAGGCGACGAGGACGGGGCGGTTGCTGGCGCGGATGACGCGTTCGAGATTGGAGCCGAGGTGGCCGGACGCGTGGTCGGCGGATTCGCCGCGTTTGCCCATGACGACGAGGTCGGCTTTCGTCTCGAGGCGCGTGACGATGTCGACGAGGGAGCCGTGCTGTTGCTCGGTCGTGATCCGGCCGACGCTGGCGGCGCGGAGGTGGCGCTCGGCTTCGGCGAGGATGAGCTTGCCGCGCTCGCGGGCGACGCGGGATTTTTGCTCCTCGAGCGAGACGAGGTCACGGAGAAGGTCGTCGCGGGATTCCGGCCCGACGTGACCACTGAAGTCGGCGAGATCGGCGTGCTCGCGGTGATGGTCGAGCGTGTGCAGCACGTGGACCGCGGAGTTGGGGGTGTGCCGGGCGGCCCAGGCGGTGTGGTCGTAGATGCTGGGCGCGTAGGTCGAGCCGTCGGTGCACGTGAGAATTTGATTCATACGAGGGGTGAGGTTTGTCCGCAGATTAAACAGAGGGACGCAGATTTGATGCGGGTGAAAAGGGAATGAATTGAAATAAGATCTGTGACTTTCTGCGTAATCTGCGGACGACCATTCAGTGGCTGGGGAGGTCGCCTTCGGCACCCTCTTTGTCGCTCACGCCGACGCGGCCGACGAGGGTGGCGCTGGCTTCGTTGAGTCCGATGACCTCGACCTCGGCGCCGTCGCGGCGAAATTTGAGGACGACCTTGTCGAGTGCCGCCACGGAGCTGATGTCCCAGAAGTGCGCGCTCGTGACGTCGACGGTGACCTTGGTGAGGACCTCGCGGAAGTTGAAGGCCCGGGCGAAGGCTCCGGCGGAGACGAAGAAGAGGTTTCCCTCGACGAAGTAGGTGCGGTGCTCGCCGTCTTCGCTGAGCTCGGTGCCGACTCGCATGAGGAGGGCGGCCTTGCGGGCGAAGGAGATGGCGGACATGAGGATGCCGACGCCGACGCCGATGGCGAGGTTGTGGGTGAGGACGACGACGGCGACGGTCGTGATCATCACGAGGCTCGACGTCTTCGGGTAGGTCCGCAGGTTGCGGATCGAGTCCCAACTGAACGTGCCGATGGAGACCATGATCATGACCGCGACCAGGGCGGCCATGGGGATGATCTTCACCCAAGCGCCGAACGCGACGATGAGGATGAGGAGAAGGACGCCGGCGACGAAGGTGGAGAGTCGGCCGCGGCCGCCGGATTTCACGTTGATGACGGTCTGGCCGATCATGGCGCAGCCGGCCATGCCGCCGAAGAATCCGGCGACGACGTTCGACACGCCCTGGCCGACGCACTCGCGGTTTTTTCCGCTTTCCGTGTCGGTGAGGTCGTCGACGATGGTCGCGGTCATGAGGGATTCGAGGAGACCGACGATGGTGAGCGGGATGGCGTAGGGGAGGATGATGGCGAGGGTTTCCCAATTAAGCGGGACCTGCGGGAGGAGGAACATCGGGAGGGTGGCGGGGAGTTTGCCCATGTCGCCGACGGTGCGGAGGTCCAGGTTGGCAAAGACCGAAACGAGCGTGAGGACGACGATGCAGACGAGCGGGGAGGGGATCGCTTTCGTGAAGCGGGGGAGGATGTAGATGATCGCGAGGCCGGCGGCGACCATCGCATACATGAGCGGGCCTTGGTTTTTGAATTCGGGGAGCTGGGCGAGGAAGATGAGGATGGCGAGGGCGTTGACGAAGCCGGTCATCACGCTGCGGGAGACGAATTTGAGGGCGTCACCGAGCTTGAGCGCGCCGCAGATGATCTGAAGAACGCCGGTGAGCAACGTGGCGGCGAGGAGGTATTGGAGGCCGTGCTCGCGGACGAGCGTGATCATGAGAAGGGCCATCGCGCCGGTGGCAGCGGAGATCATGCCGGGGCGGCCGCCGACGAAGGCGGACGTGACGGCAATGCAGAAACTGGCGTAGAGGCCGACCTGCGGGTCGACGCCGGCGATGATCGAGAAGGCAATAGCCTCGGGAATGAGTGCGAGGGCGACGACGAGGCCGGCGAGGAGGTCGCGCGGGACGTTGGAGAACCATTCGCGGCTGAGGTTTTCGGTGAAGGTCATGAACGGGCTGGCAGGGTGGGGGCTGAGGCATTCTTTGCAAGCGTGGAAGTGAGGCGGCGGCGGGACGCCGCCGCTCGCACCCGGGACGGGTGCGCTCCCCATGCGCTAGGCGAGGGCGTCGATGAAACGTTGGTTTTCGGTTGGCGTTCCGACGGAGACGCGGATCCAGGCCGGGAGGTCGTAGACTCCCATGGGGCGGACGATGATGCCTTGCTTCAGGAGCGCCTGGAACTCGGCGGCTCCGTCGCCGACGTTGACGAGGACGAAATTTGCGGTGCTGGGGACGTATTCGAGGCCGCGGGCGGCGAATTCGTTTTCGAGGGTGGCGCGGCCTTCGTTGGTGATTTCGCGGGTGCGGGCAAGGTGCTCGTCGTCGTGGAGGGCGGCGAGGGCACCGACCTGGGCGAGCGAGTTGACGTTGAAGGGTTGGCGGGTCTTTTCGAGGAGTTGGGAGAGGGGCTCGGGCGAGATGGCGTAACCGACGCGGAGGGCGGCGAGGCCGTGAATTTTTGAAAAGGTGCGGAGGATGGTGACGTTGCGGCTTTCGCGGACGAATTCGAGCGTGTCGGGGGGGGTGTCGAGGAACTCGTAGTAGGCTTCGTCGAAGACGACGAGCACGTCGGCGGGGACGCGGTCCATGAAGGCGTCGATCTCGGCTTGGCCGACGAGCGTGCCGGTGGGGTTGTTTGGGTTCGCGAGGAAGATGACTCGAGTGCGGGGCGTGATGGCGTCGAGGATGGCGTCGAGGTCGGCGGTGTAACCCGGATCGGCGGTTTCGATGGTGGTCGCGCCGAAGAGCTGGGCGGCGAGGCGGTAGCAAATGAAGGCGTGGCGGGGCGCGATGATCTCGGTGGTCGGGTCGAGGTAGGCGTGGGCGATGAGCTCGATGATTTCGTTCGAGCCGTTGCCGAGGAGGATGTTGGCGCGGTCGAGACCGACGGAGTCGGCGATGGCGTTGCGGAGGGCATAGCCGCCGCCGTCGGGGTAGAGGTGGGATTGCGCGAGCGCGCCGTGCATGGCGGCGAGGGCTTTGGGTGACGGGCCGAGCGGATTTTCGTTCGACGCAAGCTTGATGATGTCGGTGGGGTCGAGGCCCATTTCGCGGGCGACTTCGTCGATGGGCTTGCCGGTCTGGTAGGCGTTGAGGTTTTCGACGTAGGCGTGCGCGGGCGTGGACATGGGGGCTATTGACTCATAGTTTGCGGGGGTTTTCACCGATTAGTTCATCTCATCATGCGAATCGCGGTCATTGCGGATACTCACGACAAATTGCCGGACGCGGTGTTGGCGGACCTGGCGGGTGCGGAGGAAATCTGGCACCTGGGTGACGTGAAGGATCCGGCGATCGTGGAGCGATTGCGGGAATTGGGGGTTCCGGTGGTCGTGGTAAAGGGGAACCGGGATTCGTTCGAGGGGTGGCCGGAGGAGGTGACTTTGGAACGGGGCAGGCGGACTTTTCGGTTGATTCACGCGCCGCCGAAGCGGCTGGGGGAGGTGAATTTTTTGCTGCACGGGCACACTCACGTTCCGCGGGACGAGGTCGTCGATGGGGTGCGGATCTTGAATCCAGGAACGGTGGGGAAGCCGAACAAAGGGGTGCGGGCGGGGTATGCGTGGTTGAGTGTCTTGGAGGGTGGGGACGTGGAGTGGCGTTTGGTGGCTTTGGAGAAGTGAGGGTTCGGCTCGCTGGCGCATTGCCGGGTGATGCGGCGGGACGCCGCATCTCGCACGCGGGACGCGTGCGCTCCCCCGATTTCAGTCTTCGGGGCGTTCGCCGGCGGGGCACATTTTGACGAGCTTGGGGTCGAAGCGGGCCAGGGTGTCGACCAAGTCGGTCTGGGCGGCCATGACTTGGTGGATGTCTTTGTAGACTCCAGGGACTTCGTCGATGCCGGCGCTGAGGAGTTCGACTCCGTGGTCGGCGAGGATCTTCTTGGTCCCGCTCCAAGTGAAGGATTGCTTGGCTTGGGTGCGGCTCATGACGCGGCCGGCGCCGTGGGAGGCGCTGCGCAGGGACGTGGGTTCGCCTCTGCCTCGGACGAGGAATCCGGGCGCGGTCATGCTGCCGGGGATGACGCCGAGGACGCCTTCGCCCGCCGGGGTCGCGCCTTTGCGGTGGACGATGAGTTCGCGGGGTTGGCCGTCGATGGTGTGGGTCTCCTTCCACGCGAAGTTGTGGTGGTTTTCGACGTCGAGGAGGGGTTTCTCGCCGAGGGCGCGGGCGATGTGGTGGTGGATGCACGCGTGGTTGGCGGCGGCGTAGCGGCCCATGAGGTTCATGGCGGTCCAGTATTCCGCGCCGTCGGCTTCGTCGAGCGGGAGCCAGGCGAGGTGCTTGAGGTTTTTCGGCAGGTTGGGGTGGCGGGCCATGGCGCGCTTGCTGTATTCGGCGCAGATCTGCGCGCCGGTGCCGCGGGAGCCGCTGTGGGTGAGCAGGGCGACGTAGCTCCGGTCGGTGTCGAGGCCGAGGGTCGGGTCGTTGACGGTGAAGGTGCCGAATTCCACGAAGTGATTGCCGCTGCCGCTCGTGCCGAGTTGGCCCCAGGCTTTGTCGCGGAGTCTCTTCGTGAGCGGGATCGCCTCCCAGTCGGGGTCGTCCATCACGTTGTGGTCGCGGCGGTCCTTGAACACGACGCCGACGCCGAAGCGGGTCTCGGATTCGATGATTTTCGCCAAGCGGTCGCGCTGTCCGGCGATCAGGCTGGGCTTGAGATCGTAAACGGTGAGCCGCATCCGGCAGGCGATGTCGACGCCGACGGCGTAGGGAATCACGGCGTCCTCCGTGGCCAGGACGCCGCCGATGGGGAGTCCGTAACCGAGGTGGGCGTCCGGCATGAGGGCTCCGGCGACGGCGACCGGGAGGGTGCAGGCGTTGGCCATTTGCTCGACGGCGTTGGCGTCGAGGTCGTGGCCCCACTGTCGCCAGGGGGCGGGCGTGGAAAGGGGTTGAAAAGTGGTTGTCATCGGAGGGTCGTGGAATGCTCGATTCGGGTGAGGCGGGTCCCGCGCTTACCGATAAAACGTAACGGCCGTTACGTTTTATCGGTCGTGGTTACGCGGCGGTTGGGAGGCAGTAGTCCTGGAAGAATTGGTTGAGGAAGAGGCTGTCGGGCTGGGGTGGCTCGGCGGGCGCGATTTTCTCCAACCGGATGAGTTCGCTTTCGATGAAGGTGTGGAGCGCGGGGATGCGGGGAGCGAGGTCGAGCTCTTCGCCGGCGCGTTTGCGCGCGACGAGGACGGCGACGTGGAAACGCAGGTTCGCGTCGTCGAGGAGGGTGTCGGCGAGGGTTTGGAAGCGCATGGGGACGGGGCCAAGACTCCGCTCGATCCAACGGCAGGCGAGGATCGGGCGGAGGACGTAGAGGTATTTTTTCAGCCGCACACCGTCGGCGCGCGCCAGATCCTTGAAGTTTCCGCGGGCCATCCGCAGGTAGTGACGGAAGAGGCGGTCGGGCGAATGGAACTCGGACGCGAGCAGGCCGAACGTGAGCGTGAACGCGGGGTCGGCGCGGTAGACGATCGGGGATTTGATCCACTCGAGGAGCGAGGGGTTGGATTTGCGCAGGAGCTTGAGGGCCTTGCGGAGATCCCAGCCGGTGACGTCGAGGTCGTCGGAGATCGGGACTTCGATGACGTCGCGGTGTTCGTCGACGGACAGATACCACTCCGGGGCGTGCGCGTAGATGAAGCGGACGTCGAAGTCGCTGTCACGGGACGCGAAGCCCCAAGCCCGGCTGCCGGATTCGACGGCGAGGAGCACGCGAACGCCGTGCGCCCGTTCGATGCGGGCGAGGGCGGAGAGGATGGCTTCGTGGTTTTTCATGGTTGGTGATGAGTGAGTGGCGGGTGACTTGTGGCGGGTGGTGAAAGGTGCCAAACGAAAAACCCCGCTCGCGGTTGGCGAGCGGGGCTTTTCGGAAAGGGGGCTTTTTGCTTTCGGAAATCAGCTGCTCGCGGTCGGGCCTCCTGGGCTGACGATGACCATCGGACGGAGGTTCACGGAATCCAGGCACCACGCGACGAACCGGTTGACCAGTGCGGTGGGGATTGTGGATTTGGGTGAGTGGCTCATAGAGATTGAGTGGTTCTTAACTTGTGGTGGGCTGGGGCGTCAAGGGTGGGGTGTTTGACGCTTCGCGTTTTAGATACGGGTGCCGAGCTGGAAGCTCGACACTGCGAGCTGGAAGCTCGCGGTCCCCTGGAAGCTCGCGGTCCCCTGGAAGCTCGCGGTCCCCTGGAAGCTCGCGCTTTTTTCGGATGGTGCTCGGGGGGGGACTTGAACCCCCATGCCTTGCGGCATACGCCCCTCAAACGTACGTGTCTGCCATTTCACCACCCGAGCATTTCCGCGATGGGAGGTGGAAGGTGTCAGCGGTGGTGCGGCGTGGCAAGTCAGAAAAATATTTTTATACCTTGTCTCGCCCGCCGACCGGTGACATCTTCCCCGGCTCGCGAAGGCGCAGGATTCTATATGGCATACGCAATTATCAAAACGGGCGGTAAGCAATACCGGGTCGCGGAAGGGGACACGATCGACGTGGAGAAACTCGACGTCGACGCCGGGTCTTCCATCGACTTTGACGTTCTCATGTTCGCCGATGGCGACGACGTGCAGCTCGGTTCGCCGCTGCTCGACGGACCCAAGGTCACCGCCGAGGTCGTCGATCAATTCAAAGGTGAGAAGGTCGTGGCCTTCAAATACAAGCGCCGCAAGGGCTACCACCGGACGGTCGGCCATCGCCGCCGCCTCACGAAACTCAAGATCACGTCGTTGACGACCAAGTCCGACAAATAACCAACTCGACTCATGGCACATAAGAAGGGACAGGGAAGCGTCAAGAATGGCCGCGACAGCCGCAGCAAGCGGTTGGGCGTGAAGAAATTCGGCGGCGAGGTCGTCGGGCCGGGCAACATCATCATCCGTCAGCGTGGGACGAAGTTCCTGCCGGGCGCGAACGTCGGCTTGGGCCGCGATTACACGATCTGGTCGCTCGTCGATGGGCGCGTTAAGTTCGACCGTGCGGGTCGCCGCGTGAACGTCGAGTTGGCCGAGGCTGTGGCGGGTTAGGTTTCTCGATTAGGCGCTTCGCGTTTGAGTTGGTGATCGGCTGGAAGCCGATGCCACGATTTTACAGCCCGTTCAGCGGGTTGTTTTGTTCAGGAAGAGCACCCGTTTCGGCGGGTGCTTTTCTTTTTGCGCCAGGGGCGGCAGGGTTGGGCGATGCACGTGCCCCAGCTGATCGAGCGCAAACGAGATGGTGAAGAACTGACGGGGGCGGAAATCGCCGAGCTGATCGCCGCGTTCACGCGGAACGAGGTGCCGGACTATCAGATGAGCGCGCTCGCGATGGCGGTTTTTTTCCGGGGAATGACCACGGGCGAGACGGCGGCGTTGACGGCAGCCATGCGGGACAGCGGGAGCGTTTTTTCCTACCCGTCGGGTGCGCCGCCGATCGTTGATAAGCATTCAACGGGTGGGATCGGCGACAAAGTGTCGTTGATTCTGGCTCCGCTGCTGGCTTGCGACGGGGTGTGGGTGCCGATGGTGTCGGGTCGGGGGCTGGGGATTACGGGGGGAACTTTGGATAAATTGGAGTCGATCCCGGGGTTTGACGTGAATTTGTCGGAGGCGGCGGCGATGGCGCAGTTGGAGCGGATCGGGGTGTTCATGGCGGGACAAACGGGGGGCTTTTGTCCGGCGGACAAGCGGCTTTACGCGCTGCGGGACGTGACGGGGACGGTGCCTTCGCAAGCGCTGATCGTGGCGAGTATTCTTTCGAAGAAATTGGCGGAGTCGCTGGACCGGCTGGTGCTCGACGTGAAGTTTGGGTCCGGTGCGTTCATGAAGACGCGGGGGGAGGCGGAGGAATTGGCGGAGTCGCTGCGGGCGACGGCGGAGGCGAATGGGGTGCGGACTTCGTTCCTGCTGTCGGCGATGGATCAGCCGCTCGGGCGGACGGTGGGGAACGCGCTGGAGGTGGCGGAGTCGGTCGAGGTGTTGCGCGGCGGGGGGGCGGAGGATCTCGTGGCGCTGACTTTGGATCTGGCGGCAAAAGTTTCGCAAAGCTCACGGGAGGAACTGGCGGGGTTGCTGGCTTCGGGGGCGGCTTGGGAGAAATTTGTGGAGCTGGTCGAGGCGCAGGGCGGCGACGCCTCGGCGCTCACGCGGATGGACGAGGTGCACGCGGCACCGGAGATTCGGGACGTGCTGGCGGATACGGCGGGAACGATTCGGCGGTTGGACGCGGGTGAAGTCGGGCGGGCGAGCGTGCGGCTGGGGGCGGGGCGGCGGACCGCGGGTGATGACGTGGATTTTGCGGTGGGGTTCAGCGAGATCGCGAAGGTGGGTGACCGGGTCGAGGTGGGCGACCGGGTGATGCGGGTGCATGCGCGGACCACGGAGGATGCGGATGGGGCGGTGGCGGCGGTTCGTCGGGCTCTGGAACTCGGATGATGCGGTTCATACGATTGATACAAAACCACAGCCGAGCGGAGCGAGGCAGCCTGTCGAAGACAGTGCCGAAGGGGAGAGTGGAGCGAAGCAAATGGACGCGGATGGACGCGGATCTGGGGGGATGGGAAAGGTTGATTCTCGTTGGGCTGATTGGGGTCTTTTTAGTGGGTTGTTCTCGACCGAAGCCGATGGCGGGGGATGTGGAGGCTTTGATTCCTTGGTTGTTGGATAACCGGGACGGGTTGGAGGGGATTCCGTTTGGGGACGTGATTGCGGCGACGACGGGGCATCGGATTGTGCCGGTCGATGCGGCGCGGGATGGGGAGGTGTTGGAGGAGCTGGGGGCGGCGATCGACGAGACGGTGAAGCGCTTGAACCACGAGAGTCACCCAATTCACGAGGTTGGGCGGGTGAACGAGGCGAGCCGCTACGTGGAGGATGAGCTGCGGGAGGTGATCGGGGCGGTGGACGGCTGGACGTGTGAGGTGCCGACGACGGAGGAGGGGAAGGAGCAGCGGTCGGGGTATCCGGATTTGCGGCTCGTCTCGCCGGATGGGCGGACGTTTTACCTCGATCCGAAATTATTTAGGGACGGGAGCCGGGACAGCTCATTGCGGACGTTTTACTTCGAGCCGCGGTCGGCTACGAGCAAGGTGCGGGAGGATGCGGTGCATCTGCTCGTTGGGTTTGCGCACAACGGCGAGAGTGGGTCGAAGTTTCGGTTGGTGGACTGGGAACTCGTGGATTTGTCGGCCCTGAAGGTGCAGCTCAAGGCGGAGTTTCAGGCGAGTAACCGGGAGATCTACGTCGACGATGGGGTGGTTGCTTCTTCGGGCGATTAGCGGTTTTGCGGAAGTCTGGGGTGGGGAGTCACGGCTCGGCGGGAGCCTCGCCCTCCGGGGTGGATGCCTTCGGCGCTTGGTTGGTGGCTTTCCAGAGTTGGGTGGCGGCTTTGGTGACTTCTTCCGGGTTGATTTCGTAACTGTCGGTTTCTTCGTCGTGGTCGGCGAGGATGGCTTGGCTGGTGGGGGTGGGGTGGTGCCAGTTGTGGGGGTTGGTGCGGAAGAAGAGGGTGAGGCTGCGGCCGCCGAAGGCGTTGGCCAGGTGGGAGGCGGCTCCGTCGACGCCGAGGATCATTTTGGCGCGCGAAACGAGGTGGAGGAATTCCCCGAGCTTCGTTTGGCCGCCGAGTCCGGTGACGCGGGGGTCGGCGACGGTCTCGGTGATGCGGCGGGCGTGCTCGATTTGCCAATCCTGGCCGCCGCTGGTGACGAGGATGCGGGGAACGCCCTGGTCGAGGAGGTGCTGGAGGACTTCGGCCCAGGCGGAGGACTTCCAGCGTTTGCTCTTCCAGCCGGCGGTGGAGTTGAGGACGAGGTAGTCGCCGTGGGGGGCGTCGGGCGGGGCCCAAGCGTCGGGTGGAAGGTTGAGACGGGGGAGGCGATAGGGGGCTGGGGTGTCGGCGGGGGTGTAGGTCCAGTTGTAGTCGGAGAGGAATTTATCGCCAATGCCGGGGGCGCGGATTTCGTCGAAGGCGATGCGGTGGAGCTTGGTGATTTCGGCGGGCGAGCGGAGGAGGAGATTCTTTTTTGGGGCGAAGGCAGAGATCGCGTGAAGGGCGGATTTGTCGAGGTGGTCGTAGCAGTAGACCGCGTCGAAGCGGCGGAGCCAGGCGCGGGAGGTCGTGCGGACGCCCTCCATGAGCGAGATCAGCGGAGCGTGGCCGCTGCGGGTGAGGAGTTCGACGGGACGACCGGACGCGCTGGCGAGCCGGGCGAGGGCGGGTTCGAGCAGAACCATGTCGCCGAGCTGCTTGTGGCAAACGACTAGAATTGCGGATTTCGGATTTCGGATTTCGGATTGGGGTGAGGTTGCAAAAAGTCGACGATTGACGCGGGGGGCGTCACGCCTATTTTCAACGGAAACGGGGGAGCCGCATGTGGCTGAGAGGTTGGGACCTGATTTCCGACGACCCTTTGAACCTGATCCGGGTCATGCCGGCGAAGGGAGGACGGGTGAAGTTTTAAGACTTAAGAATTAAGTTTTAAGTGGGGATGGGCTCCCCGGGCTTTTTCCGGACCCTTCGGTGGCGTGCCGTGGCGTGGGAATGGCTTAATTCTTAAAACTCAATTCTTAAAACTCTCCACATGATCGCTTCCAAAGAATCCTTCGAACCTCACAGCAGCGAGCAGTTGCCGAACTCGACCCGCGTCTACGTGCCGGGGGCGTTGCACCCGGAGGTGCGGGTGCCCTTTCGCGAAATCGCGCTGGCGCCGACGCGGACGATGGGGGGGGAGCTGGAGGAGAACGAGCCGGTGCGCGTCTACGATTGCAGCGGGCCGTGGGGCGATCCGGAGTTCGTGGGGGATCCTGAGCACGGGTTGCCGGCGCTCCGGGCGGACTGGGTGCGCGCTCGTGGCGACGTGGAGGAATACGAAGGTCGCGAGATCAAACCCGTCGACGATGGCTACCTCAGCGAGTCGCACGCCTTCAGCCGCAATCCGCAATCCGCAATCCGCAATCCGCAATTCCTCCACCGTCGTCCGGTGCGGGCGAGCGCGGGGCATCCGGTGACGCAGCTGTGGTATGCGCGGCAGGGGGTGGTGACGCCGGAGATGGAATACATCGCGATCCGGGAGAACGCGGGGCGGGCGCGGGCGGACGCGGAGCGGAACGAATTGGGTCACCAGCACGCCGGGTCGGCGCAGGCGACGGACTACGAATTCACGCCGTCGATTTTTCGGAAATACCCCCAGCGGATTCCGGCGGAGATCACGCCGGAGTTCGTGCGGGACGAGGTCGCGGCGGGGCGGGCGATCATTCCGTGCAACGTGAATCACCCGGAGCTGGAGCCGATGATCATCGGGCGGAACTTCCTGGTGAAGATCAACGCGAACATCGGGAATTCGGCGGTGGCTTCGTCGATCGAGGAAGAGGTCGAAAAGATGCGGTGGGCGACGAAGTGGGGCGCGGATACGGTGATGGATCTTTCGACGGGGAAGAACATTCACGCGACGCGGGAGTGGATTTTGCGGAACTCACCGGTGCCGATTGGGACCGTGCCGATTTATCAGGCGCTCGAAAAGGTGAACGGCAAGGCGGAGGAGCTGACTTGGGAGATCTACCGCGACACGCTGATCGAGCAGGCGGAGCAGGGGGTGGATTACTTCACGATTCACGCCGGGGTGCTGCTGCGATTCGTGCCGCTGACGGCGAAGCGGATGACGGGAATCGTGAGCCGGGGCGGGAGCATCATGGCGAAGTGGTGTTTGTCGCACCACGAGGAGAATTTCCTCTACACGCACTGGGACGACATTTGTGACATCTGCGCGGCTTACGACGTGAGCTTTTCGATCGGGGACGGACTGCGACCGGGTTCGATTGCGGACGCGAACGACGAGGCGCAGTTTGGCGAATTGAGAGTGCAGGGCGAACTCACCGAGCGGGCTTGGGCGAAGGGTGTGCAGGTGATGAACGAGGGGCCGGGTCACGTGCCGATGCACTTGATCGAGGAGAACATGGCGAAGCAGCTCGAGTGGTGCCACGAGGTGCCGTTCTACACGCTGGGGCCGCTGACGACGGACATCGCGCCGGGTTACGATCACATCACGAGTGGGATCGGGGCGGCGATGATCGGTTGGTATGGCTGCGCGATGCTGTGTTACGTGACGCCGAAGGAACATCTTGGGCTGCCGAACAAGCGGGACGTGAAGGAGGGCGTGATCACCTATAAACTGGCGGCCCACGCGGCGGATCTGGCGAAGGGGCATCCGGGCGCGCAGTATCGGGACAATGCTTTGTCGAAGGCGCGGTTCGAGTTTCGGTGGGAGGATCAGTTCAATCTCGGGCTCGACCCGGAGACGGCCCGGGAATTTCACGACGAGACGCTGCCGCAGGAGGGCGCGAAGACGGCGCACTTCTGCTCGATGTGCGGGCCGCATTTTTGCTCGATGAAGATCACGGAGGACGTGCGGAAATACGCGGCGGAGCAGGGGCTCGCGGAGGCCGAGGCGTTGAAGGCGGGGATGGACGCGAAGTCGAAAGAGTTCGCGGAGGCCGGGGCGGAGGTTTACTCGAAGGCGTGATGGGCGCGGATCGAGTTGGCGGCGGTGGGTTTTGTGAAAACGGTCGATTCGTGGCGTGCGGCCGCCGGGCAAGGATGCCCGGCGGGACAGGCTGGAGCCGGAGCGAAGCGGAGACCGCCGAACGCAACCCTGTTTTCCCCGGTGCGCTGATTTCGGCGTGATAGCTGCTCCACCGTGACGCTGACTTCATAAGACGTATGCCAAAAATTAGACTCTCCGGGACGGTGACGGGTGCGGATGACCCAAACCGGGCTTCCCGCGCCCGCCTGCTTTACCTCCTGTTTGCGAAGGGGTGGGACATTTACAATTCGAATGGGGATCAGCGGATATCGCTGGCGAACATCGAGAAGAAGATCATCGAGTCGGACGCGTTCGTGTTCACTCCGGGGGCGACGCTCGAGGACATGTTCAAGGCGATCTCGATCTTCGTGGGGTTTCAAACGCTGGATCAGAATTTGGCTGGCAAGCCGACGGTGATTCTCAACGAAGACGGGTCGTGGGATTCGCTCTTTGACGTGCTGGCGCATCTGAAAGCGATGGGGACCGTGCAGCAGGAGTATGACCTGTATCTGCACATGGTCGACTCGGCGGAAGCGGTGCTCGAGCAGCTGGATCTCATTCGGATGACCGGGCATCCGGAGGCGGGGCGGCACAAATTCGAGGACGCCGAGGTGACGATCATGGAGACGCCAATTCCCGCGGACTACATCGGGAGCGCCTGCGTGTTCTGTTCGGCTTCCTTGGATGAGCCGAATTATTTGGCCGACGGTGAGGCATTGGGTCGGATTTTAGCTGAGAACAAGATTGGTTGCGTTTCCGGGGCAGGGCGGTCGGGGATCATGGGCGCGGTGGTGCGGGGGGCGGTGAAGGCGGGGGGCTGGACGGCGGGTTCGAACGTGCCGCACATCATTCGGCTGGAAGGGCTTCCGGACGGGCTGTCGTGCTTCTGGCTGCGGCCGGACATTTACACCCGGATGGAGGTGATGATCGAAAATTCGGACGCGTTCGTGATCTTCCCGGGCGGGGCGGGGACGGTGCAGGAGCTGCTGGCTTTGATGATCTTCAAGCATCAGGGGAACGCGCTGATGGAGGGGAAGCCGGTGGTGGTTTTCAACCGAAAGAACGCGGAGGGGGTGGCGTTTTGGGATTCGGTGATTGCGATGATTCGGACGATGAGCAAGCCGGGGGATTTTGTGGTGGTGGATGAGTTGGATGAGATTTTGCCGGCGATTTTGCCGGGGATGCGGGGGTAGGGGGCAGGGGGTGGTGTCAGGCGTGGCGGCGGTTGGGGTGGTGCCGGGCGGTGAGGAGTGTCAGCCAGAGATGCTTCGCTTCGCTCAGCATGACAGGTTGGACGACACGCTTTCGCGACCTCCGGGATCCCCTCTTAATTATGTCATCTTGAGCGAAGCGAAAGATCTCTGGCTTACACTCTCGTCCACAGATATTCGGCGTCGTTCTCCGCAGGTGGGACAGGCGGCTCTTCGTAGAGGTCCCGGCTCAGGTCGTGCCACTTTGGGTTCGTTCGCTCGATCACCTCGATCTTTCGTTCCCGTCGCCAGCCTTTAAGGCGCTTTTCGCAGGTGATGGCGTCGCGGATGTCTCGGAAGTGCTCGAACCAGACGAGGCGGTCTAGGTGGTAGCGGGTGGTGAAGCCGGGCTTTTCGCCGGTTTTGTGCTGGGCTAGGCGGACGCCGAGTTGGCTGGTTACGCCGGTGTAGAGGGTCGATTGGCTTTTGTTGGTGAGGATGTAGACCCAGTAGTCGTGGTCGCGCATGGAGTGAGGAGTGTATGCCAGAGATTCTTCGCTTCGCTCAGAATGACAGGTTGGGGGATGGGGCGGGGACTTCGTCCCCTTTTATTTGCCCCTTGGATCTAGGGCATCTCTCAGGGCGTCGCCCAGGAAGTTGAGCGCCAGGAGGGTGGCGGCCATGGCGGCGGCGGGGAAGACGATCATCCACCAGAAGCTTCTCACTGGATTGATCGCTCCGGCTCCATCGGCGAGGAGCGAGCCCAGGCTGGCCATGGGGGGTTGGATTCCCAGACCCAGGAAGGAGAGGAAGGATTCGTCGATGATGACTGAGGGGATCGTGAGGGTGAGGTAGATGATGATGATTCCCAGGAGGTTCGGGAGGAGGTGGCGGATGAGGATTGCGAAGTGGGATTGGCCGAGGGAGCGAGCGGCGAGGACGTATTGGCGGGTCTTCAATGCGAGGACCTGGCCTCGGACGATGCGGGCCATGGTGAGCCATTCGATGACGCCAAGGGAGACGATGAGAATGAAAATGCGGGAGTAGCCGACGAACCAATCCCAGCCGCGCTCGGCGGCGAATTGTTCGAGGTAACCGTTGAAGGCGTTGATCGCGATGAGGATGAAGATGAGGCGGGGGATGGAATACAGGACGTCGACGAATCGCATCATCGCGGCGTCGACGCGACCGCCGACGTAGCCGGCGATCAGGCCGTAGGCGGTGCCGATGAAGAGACTGACGACGGCTCCGCAGAGGCCGACGATGAGGGAGAGGCGCGTGCCGGTGAGGACGCGGTAGAGAACGTCGCGGCCGTTGAGATCGGTGCCGAACGGGTGCGCCCAGGACGGCGCGGCGTATTGGAGCGTGCTGGGGTCGCGGTAGGACTCCGGGACGAAGAGCGGGCCGAAGATGGCCGCCAGGACCACGAAGGTCAGGATCGCGGCGGACGCGATGGCGACGGGATTGGAGCGGAGGCGACGCCAGGCGCGGGGATCAGCCATCGAGTGCGATCCTCCGGTCGAGCAGGGTGTAGGCAATGTCGACGATGAGGTTGAAGACGACCAGCAGGACGCAGTAGACGATGACGACGCCGCCGAGCAGGAAGCCGTCTCGGTTTTGGATCGAATTCACGAAAAATCCGCCGGCTCCGGGGATGTTGAAGATGGTTTCGACGACGATGGAGCCGGTGAGAAGGTGGGCGGCGAGGGGGCCGAGAAAGGAGATGACGGGGAGGATGGCGACGCGGAGGGCGTGTTTGTAGAGGACGGTGCGGGCTCCGAGGCCTTTGGCGTAAGCGGTGCGGACGAAGTCCTGGTGCAGGGTGTCGAGCATACTGCTGCGCATGAGGCGGGCGATGTAGGCGACGTAGGGGGCGGCGAGGATGGTGGCGGGAAGGACGAGGTGGGAAAGGCCGCCCCAACCGCCGACGGGGAACCAGCCGAGGCCGAGGGCGAAGACGAGGATGGCGAGCGGGCCGGTGACGAAGGCGGGGAGCGAGATCGCGAGGAGGGCAAAGAGCATGGAGCCGGCGTCGCCCCAGGTGTGGTGGCGGACGGCGGCGAACGCTCCGAGCCAGACGCCGCCGATGGACGCGATCAGGAAGGCCGCGGAGCCGAGGACGAACGTGACGGGAAGGGTCTGGGCGAGAATCTCGTTGACGGAGCGGCTGCGGTATTTGGTCGAGAGCCGGAGGTCGCCGCGAACGAGATCGCCGAGGTAGCCGCTGTATTGCTGCCAGAGGGTGCCGTCGAGTTTGTATTTGGCGAGGAGCTGCTTCTCGATGGCTTCGGGGATCTTACGCTCGGAGTCGAACGGACCACCGGGGGAGAGCCGGATGAGGAAAAACGTCGCGGAGACGACGAGGAAGAGGACGACGACCAGGGCGGCGAGGCGGCGAATGACGAAGGCGACCATGGATCGTGGGCGAGTGTGTCATTGTCGCCGGGGGAGGGGAAGGGAATGGTGAGTGGTGAGTGGTGAATGGTGAATGGTGGCGGGTGGAGTGTATGCCAGAGATCCTTCGCTGCGCTCAGGATGACAGGTTGCTACGATGGAGCGGCTTTCGCCGCTAGATTGCGGTTGTCTTTCGACTGACCGTTGCGCATCTTTTCCTGTTCACGGCCGGCGTGGCGGAATTGGCAGACGCGCGCGACTCAAAATCGTGTTCCTTACGGAGTGTGGGTTCGATCCCCTCCGCCGGTATTTTTTCTGAACTCAGTTCAGCGTGGTCTCACCCTCGGCGACGTCGTCCGCCGTGATGGTCGCGGCGTCGATGATGCGGCGATGCTGGACGAAGGTGTTGTTGTCGCCGTAGCGCGCCCACGGGCCGGGCGGGACCTCTTCGAATTCGACGAATTTCCAGTCGGTGACGTCGGTGCCGCTCATTCCAAGGTAGTCACGGACGGCGGGTGAGACGTCGAGGCCGGCTCCTTTGTTCAGATTTGGCTTCGGTCGTTCGTTGCCGAAGACGTATTCCCAATGATCCGTCCGGAAGGGGCCCACGTCCTCCCACTGGGCGTAGGCGATTTTTCCCTGAAAGCGGATGGCGATCCAACGTCCCTTGCAGACGGATTCGTGCGGTCCGGCGTAGTTGTCTTTGAACCACGGGATGACGCTCGCGGCCTCCTTTTTGTGGCCATGGATGGTTTTGTCGTTGTAGGGGAGTGCGATGTAGAAGGGGTTTTGACGCGGCTTGAACGAGGCGGGGATGAACTCGGAATTCCGGCGTTCCTTGTCCGGCGTGTCGGTGCCGCCGTAGTTCTTCGCCCAGTCGCGGTCCCACGAACTCTGGTGATTGGGGACGGGGTTGTTCTGCGAAGGTTTTTCGCCGACCCAAAACGTGGTGGTGACGATGCCGGTTTTCCAAGGGTACCGTTCGCCGCCGCGCTTGGCTGGATTGAAATATTGGCCGGGGGTGCTGGTGATCCCGTCCTCGGCCTTTTCGCGTTCGCTTTGGCTGGCGCGGTTTTTTTTCTTGGAAGCGTCTTTGAGATTGCCGCCGGTGGCTTGCACGGCGTGACCGCCGAAGATGGACAGGGCGGCAGAGAAACAGATGCCGATGGAGTGGATGTAGGGACGGATTTTCATTGCGGGGACGAGGGGTCCGCGGGCCGGGGGGAGGCCGCGCTTTGAGATTTCGTGCTTTTACGAATCATACAACTCCTCGCGAATCGTGCAAAGGGAAGGTTGGCGTGGGTGCTGGTGACTTGGTGGCTTACGGGGTGATGCGGAATTGCTCTGCGGTCGTAGCGGGGCCATTCTCGCGCCGTGTCGGCCTGTCATTTGGAGCCATCGGATAAACGCAGATTCGTTAGCGATGTCGGCGAGGAGTTGGTCGCCCGGCACGGGAAGCGGAAGTATTACAAGCCCGGCGAGGTTGGCCGGGCGGCGACGAGGCGCGGCTATCCGGTGGACATCCACTGTTGGGCGTATTGCTTTTATTCGACGCCGGAGGATTTCAAGGCGTTGCACGAGGCGGCGGGCGAGGTGTGCGATTACGCCACGATGCGGGCGGCGATGCTGGCCGATCTCGCGGACGGGGCGGGGTTCGAGTGGCCGGACATCGACCTGTCGTGGCTGGAATGGCCGGATCTCGATCTTTCGGGGATCTTCGATTGGTTCGATCCGACTTGAACGGATCGAAGCACGCGGCGGGTGATTATTCCTGGGTGGCGAACTGCATTTCCGCGAGGCGGCGGTAGTGGCCGTCGGGTTTGGCGATGAGCTCGTCGTGGTTGCCGGATTCGAGGACGGTGCCGTCTTCGATGACGTAGATGCGGTCGACCTTGCGGACGGTGGCGAGGCGGTGGGCGATGATGATGGCGGTGCGGTTCTCGAGCAGGGCATTGAGAGCCCGTTGGATGAGGTGCTCGCTTTCGGAGTCGAGGGCGCTGGTGGCCTCGTCGAGGATGAGGATGGCGGGATCCTTGAGCAGGGCGCGGGCGATGGCGATACGCTGGCGTTGGCCGCCGGAGAGTTTGACGCCGCGTTCGCCGACGAGGGTGGCGTAACCTTCGGGGAAGCGTTCGATGAATTCGTGGCAGGCCGCCTGGCGGGAGGCGGCGAGGATTTCTTCGTTGGTCGCGGTTGGCCGGCCGTAGCGGATGTTCTCCTCGATGGTGCCGCCGAAGAGGAGGACTTCCTGGGGGACGATGGCCATCTGGTCGCGGAGGGCGGGGAGGGTGAAGTCGGTGGTGGGGCGGTCGTCGATGCGGATGGCGCCGGCGTCGGGTTCGTGAAAGCGGAGGAGGAGCGAGACGATGGTGGATTTGCCGGCTCCGCTGGGGCCGACGAGGGCGATCTTTTCGCCGGCGGCGGCGCGGAGGGTGAGGTCGCGGAGGACGGGAATCTCGGGCCGGGACGGGTAGCGGAAATCGACGGCGTCGAAGTGGACGTCGCCGCGGACGCGGGGGGCGGGGGTGGGGTCGGCGGTCGCGAGGATTTCGGGGGTTTCGTCGAGGAGTTCGCGGACTCGCTCGGTGGCGCCGAGGGTTTTTTGGACGTGTGAGAAGACGTCGGCGAACGAGGCGACGGAGCCGCCGACGAAGGTGGTGTAGAGGATGAAGCGGGTGAATTCGCCGAAGGTCAGCTGGCCGGTTTGCATGAGCTGCGCGCCATACCAGAAGACGACGACGATGGAGCCAAAGATGCCGAAGATGATGAACGAGACCATCGCGGCGCGGAGGCGGGCGGTGCGGAGGATGACGCGGAGGAAGGCCTGGAGGCCATCGGTGTAGCGGCGGAGTTCGAAGGCTTCGTTGCCGAAGGCTTTGACGTTCGCGATGCCTTGGAGGGATTCCTCGATGGTGGTGACTGTGTCGGCCATGCGGTCCTGGGCCTCGCGGGAATGCACGCGCACGCGCTTGCCGAAGAGGATGGCGATGAGGATGAGGACCGGGAAGGTGCAGATCATCAAGCCGGTGAGTTTGATCGAAGTGACCGCGACGAGCGTGAGGCCGCCCGACATGAGGAGGCATTGGCGAAGAAATTGCGGGACCGTCATGGTGAGCGTGTCCTGCAGGAGGGTGAGGTCGGAGGTCATCCGGCTGGAGAGTTCGCCGACGCGGCGTTGGCCGAAGAAGTCCATCGGGAGGCCGATCAGGCGGGCGAAGATTTCGCGGCGGAGGTCGACGGTGGCCGTCTCGCCGCAACTGTAGAACCAGTAGCTTGCAAAGAACGAGAAGGCGGCCTGGATCGCCAGCGTGCCGAGGAGGACGAGGGCGATGGAATTGATGCTGCCGGTCCAGTTGGTGGCGTCGCTGTTCCCGCTGGCGGCGTCGAGGAGCAGGCCGGTGAGGTAGGGGAACGTGAGTCCGAAGCCGGTGGCGACGACGAGCGCGACGATGGCCCCGGCGAAACGGACGCGGTAGGGGCGAATCGTTCGGAAGACGGCGGCGGCGCGGCGGAGGGAGGTGAGTCGGCTGACGGGTGGTGTGGTCTCTTCGGGCATGGGTCGTTACTGAGGCTACCGGAGGGACGGAGTGGCGGGTGGCGTTGACGCGGTGGGTGGTGTCGGGACGGCGGCGAGAGTTTCCAACGCTTTGATGGAATCGTCGAGCGCGGCGGTGGGATCGATTTGGGTGCTTAAAGATCGCGCTTTGGCTTGGACGCGGTCGTCGGCGAGGAGAGTGCGGAGGTGGGCGGCGAGGCGGGCGGCGGAGAGTTTGCGGCGGGGGAGGACGTGGGCGACGCCGAGGTGGTGGAGGCGTTTGGCGTTGTCGGGTTGGTCGAATCCGAAGGGGATGACGAGCGACGGGACGCCCCAGCGCAGCGCCTCGGCGCAGGTGCCGACGCCGCCTTGGTGGACGACGGCGGCCGCTCCGGGCAGGACGTGTTCGAGTGGGGCGTAGTCGATCGCGAGGAGCGACGGCGGCAGATCGGCGGGGACGGCGTTTTTGCCGGTGAGGAGGATGGCGCGGCGGCCGAGATCGGAGGCGACGCGGGCAGCCCAATCGTAAAACTCCCTGGCGATGTGGACGACCGAGGAACCGAGGGTGAAAACGATGGGTGGGTCGCCGGCGGCTTTGAATTTCTCGATTCGACGGACGACGTCCGGCTGGGCGGACTGGGTGAAGTAGACGAATCCCGTCTGCCGGGTGCTGGTGGGCCAGTCCCGCTGGGGGGCGGCGAGAAATTCCGGAAAGAGCGCGAGCGTGAGGGACGGGGAGTGTTTGGCGTCGAAGATCGGACTGCCGGCGGGCGGAAATCCGAGTTCGCGGCGGAAGGCGGTGAGCGGTGCGCTCCAGCGGGACGTGACCCGGCGACCGAGGGCGAAGATCAGTCGGTGCGGCCAGGTCCCGAGGTGTCGTAGGGGGTGGAGG
The DNA here is from genome assembly GCA_963719495.1 of uncultured Verrucomicrobiae bacterium. GTDB lineage: Bacteria > Verrucomicrobiota > Verrucomicrobiia > Chthoniobacterales > JAATET01 > CAVVKW01. The sequence goes on along the minus strand of CAVRCI010000005.1, from coordinate 171,566 downwards.
GCCGGGGCGGGGGCGAGCACGCAGGGATCGTAGGCGGAGAGGAACGAGGTGGGGGCGAGGACGGCGTTTATCCACGGGATTTTACGCTTGGCGGCGACGAGTGGTGCGACGTAAAGGAGTTCGCCGACGACGAGGAGGTCGGCGTTGTCGGTGGCGGCGACGAGGTCGGCGTAGGTCTCGCGGACGCTGGGGAAAACCTGCTCCCGCATGAGGCGCTGGGGGCCGCGAACGGGATCGAAAAGGCGGGCGACGAGACCGGATTCGAATTCGAAGTCGGGCCGGATCGGGTGGAAGGCGAAGCCGACCTTCCCGATGTCGTCGCGGTAGATTTCGGACGCGGCGATCAGCGGATCGTGGCCCCGGTCGCGGGTGGCGGCGGCCAGGGCGAGCAGCGGATGGAGGTCGCCCAGCGAACCAAGGGAGGCGAACACGATGCGCATGAGCCTGTTAGTTCTGACGAAGCGGAGGGCGATCCGCGAGCGATTTTCGCGCTGCGCGTTGGGACGGAAAGCGATCTTTGCGGGTTCTGGCCGCTGTCGCGGGGTCACGAGCGGGGTCTTGTTTGCTGGTCGGATCGTCGCAGTGTGGGCGGCGTGCGCTCGCGTGGAACCCATCGAGCTTCCTTTGGACGTCCAACTCCAGGCGGTCGGATCGAAACCGGCCTTCGGCCGATTTTTGGTTTGGTGATCGGCTGGAAGCCGATTCCACGGACTCTGGAGTCAGTTCAGTTTTCCGGCGACGTCGGCGAATTTCTTGGCGGTGAAGGCCAACACGGCGGGCTTCACCACGGGGATGACGACTCGAAGGATCGAGAGCAGAATCGTGAAAATGCCGAGCTTTTTGGCCTTTTCCTTCACGACGTTACCGTCGGCGTCGACCTGGCGTTCGACCATCACTTTCTTTTGCTTGCGACCGCGTCCCGACAGGAGCCAACCGATGGCGGCTGCACCCCCAAGCCAGGGGACGGGGTGCTTTTTAAACGTCGATTTGAGCCTCTTGGGGACGTTCGCCGCTTCGCGGACACCGTGATAGTCGCGGCTGATCGCACGGCGGCTCGCTTCGAGTTCGAGGAGAATTTCGGCGCGCGTCATGGGAATGGCACGCTCGCGGCGGGTGCGGGCGTGGTGTCGTGTTGGCTCAAGAGCTGAAAATCCTTCCGAAACTCGGACGATGTGGTCCCGAAGACCGGGGTGCGGAAGTGCCGTTTGGCGGCCAAGGCGCAAACGAACGCGATCAGGAAGTGGATAACGGTGAATCCGAGGGCGATCCAGACCCAAGCGACGCTGAAGAGCCAGGCGATCGCGAAGGCGGCGGTGAGAATGAAGAATACGTAGCCGAGGAGGAGGAACACCAACGCCGCCAAGAGCATGACGATGATGCGGACGTAGAGCCCGACGGCTTCCTTCATCTCCAGCCCGGCGAGCGAGAAAATCGCGGAAAAGTGACGCGAGAACGACCCGAACAACCGAATGCAATCGGTGACGAAGCCGGATTCGGGCTCGGCTGGGTTCGGAGGAACTCCGGGATCTGGTGTCATTGAAACGAAGGACCCCGGTGGATCGCGGAGGATCCACCGGGGGTCGGAAACGATTTACTTGCGGAGGACGATTCCGAGAACGAAGCCAACGCCGAGGGCGATGCCGACGGCCTGCAGCGGATTATCGCGGATGTATTGCTCGGAATCCGACTGGATGACCTTGGCCTTGGCCTGCGCTTCCCCGAGAGCGTCCTGCGCTTTGCCTTTGTATTCCTCGCCCTTCACGGTCGCCTTCGCTTTCAGGTCTTCATACTTGGCTTTCCCCGCATCGGAGAGATCCTGGGCGGCTTTGGAGAGTTGCTCCTTCCCTTTTCCGATCGCGGCTTCGGCCTTGCCCTTCGTGCTGGAGTAGATGTCTTGGGCGGCTGTTTTGGCCGTATCCCCAGCGGCTTCGGCGTGGGCCTTGCTGGCTTCGAGGTTGATTTCGGCCGGATCGGTTCCGGTGATGAGATTGGTGGCTTCTTCGGGCATAATTTTTATTCGGTTGGTTGCGACAATGAACGCAGGGAACGTGCCAGTTGGCCGCATGGGCCGCAAGGAAAGTCACCGGGAGTTCGGGCGGAGCGGCGGGAATGGATGGTAAAAAACTCGATGGTCGGCTGGCGTCCGGGTCTGTCGCGTGACCGCGAGAGACTTTGTCAGTCCTTGTCCATCGCGATGGCGGCTTCGATGAGGCCGGTGGGGTTGCCGATGTCGAGGCGTTGGCCGGGCCAGCGGACGCCGAGGAGGCCGTCGCGGGCGCGGAGGGGTTTCATGGCGTCGGTGAGTTGGATTTCGCCGCCGTGGCCGGGGGGCGTGGCGTCGAGGTCGTCGAAGATCGAGGTGGCGAAGAGGTAGCGGGCGGCGAAGGCGTGGGGCGGGAGCGGTGTGCCGTCGGGAGCGGTGAGTTGGGGGGCGGCGTCGGGGGCGGGCTTCTCGACGAGGTGGTCGAGGTCGAAGGTGTCGGGGTCGAATTGGCGTCCGCCGGCGATGCCGTAGCGGGAGACGCGGTCGGGGGGGCAGGGTTCGAGGCAGACGCTGGATTTGTGGTGGCGGTCCCAGGCGGCGCGCATGGCGGGGAGCGGGGAGGCGCGGTGCATGATGGTGTCGCCGAGGAGGACGGCGAAGGCTTCGTCGCGACCAACGAACGAGCGGGCGAGCCGGATGGCGTCGCCGAGGCCGCGCATCTCGGGCTGGTAGATCGAGTGGATGGTCCCGAACTGACTGGTGGCGCGGACGGCTTCGAGGGCGGCGGTTTTTCCGGTTCGTTCGAGGTGGCGTTCGAGTTCGGGGTGGGGCGTGAAGTATTGGGCGATCATTTCCTTGCCGCGGCTGAGGATGAGAAGGATCTCGTCGAATCCGGCGGCGGCGGCTTCCGCGACGACGTAGTGGATGACGGGCCGGTCACCGACGGGGAGCATCTCCTTGGGGACGCATTTGGCGATGGGGAGGAAGCGGGTGCCGAGGCCGGCGGCGGGGATGATGGCTTTCATTTTTGGTCGAAGGTCTAAATGTCGGAAAGTCTGAAGGTCAGAGCACCGGAGCCTGGGAAGGCTCGGGGCCGACTGCATCGGCTCTGCGGTGCAGCCCGGAGGGCGAGACGAGCGGGAGCGAGCGAGTCAACGTCGGTGGGTCGGAAGGTCGGAAAGTCGGAAAGTCGGAAAGTCGGAAGGTCGGAAGGTCGGAAAGTCGGAAAGTCGGAAAGTCGGAAGGTCGGAAGGTCGGAAGTGGCGCTTCGCGCTTGGGTTGGATGGGCGGCTGGAGCCGGAGCGAAGCGGAGACCGACGAAGTCAACCCGCCGCTCCTTGAGCTCAATCGCACCAGCGATTCAAAAATGACTTTCCGACTTGGGACCTTGGACTCATTTCATCTCTCGCGGGAGGGGTGGGGCGATGGTTGGGCGGATGACGCGGATGGATTTCGGAGCGAAGGCTTTCTCCAGCTCGGCGAGCATTTTTTCGTCTTCGTAGGTGCCGACGATGGCTCCGCCGCTGCCGGCGAATTTGGCGCTGGCTCCGGTGCGGCGGGCGGTGGCGATCATGTCGCGGTTGCCTTCGCCGACGTCGTAGAGGCTGGCGCGTTTGTCGAAGTTTGCATCGATGACGCGGTGGATGGTGGCGTGGTCTTTGGCGAGGAGGGCGTCGCGGAATTGCGTGGTGAGGTCGGCCCAGTGGGCCATGGCGTCGACGACTTCGGGGTCGTTGGCGAGCCAGCGGGCGCGGAGGTTGTTGTGGAAGACTTCGGTGCCTTCGGAGAGGTCTTCGCGGTAGGCGACGTAGACGGGGGGGAGGAGAGTGGTGTCGAGGGGCTCGTAGTGGCCGTAGCCGCGGCCTTCGATGAGGTCGCGGGAGAAGTCCATGTAGGTGAGGGTCTGGTAGGCTTGGGCGACGCGGTCCTGGAGGCCGGCGGGGATGGCAAGTTCGGTGTTCTCGACGGAGAGGACGACGCTGGCGAGGGCGTGGCGGGGCATGGTGACGTTGTAGAATCCCATGAGGGCGCGGATGCAGGCGGTGATGAGGGCGCTGGAGCCGGCGAGGCCGACCCGGTTCGGGATGTCGGAGGCGTAGCGCATCGTGAAGTTGCGGTCGTCGAACTTGATGCCGCGGGATTGGCAGTAGTCGTAGAAGGCTTTGACGGAAGCTTTGAGGAGGCGGAAGCCGCCGTAGTAGCCGTGTTTTTTGACGTCTTCGTGGAGGTCGGCGACGCTGGCGAAGACGGAGTGGTCGCGGCGGGAGGGGAGGAGTTCCAGATCGGGCGATTCCCAGAGTTCGATGGTGGCCGAGAAATTCGTGAAGGCGAAGGCGATGGTCTTGCCGAAGTAGCCGTCGGAGGGATTGCCGATGAGGCCGGCGCGGGGGTAGGCGGTGGTGCGGATGATCACGGGGATTTTCGATTTTGGAATTTCGATTTTGGCTTGTTTTGGAGCCACGTCCAGATCGTCGGCCAGTCGGCGAGGAGGCGGTCGGTGTCGTTGTGGTGGGCTTCGGGGATGAGCCAGAGGCGTTTGGTGCCGGGGTAGGTGTCGAAGAGCGACTGGCCGAGGGTGGCGGGGATCGTTTGGTCGTCGGCGGCGACGAGGAAGGCGGTGGGGCCGGGGAACGCTTTTAGATTTTTGACGGAATCGAAGCGGTGGCGGATGAGCCACGGGACGGGGAGCCAGGGGTAGTGGGAGTGGGCGGCGTGGACGAGGGAGTCGAAGGGGGTGACGAGGATGAGGGCGTCGATGGCGGCGGGGCGCGCGTGGGCGGCGGCGCTGGCAACACCGGAGCCGAGGGATTGACCGAGGAGAGTGAGGCGGCGGTTGGGTTCGGCGGCGAGGGTGTCGACGGCTTCGATGGCGGCGGCGGTAAGGCTGGCCTCGGAGGGGGTGCCGGGGCGCGCGCCGTAGCCGGGGTATTCGAGCAGGAAGACTTTGGGTGGGAGCGTGCCGCTGGTGGCGGTGGTGGAGTAGGCGAAATAATTCCGGTGCAGCGCGTAGCCGCCGTTGCCGTGGCAGATGAGGAGGGCGTCGGCGGGGTTGCCGGACGCGGATTGCCACCCGATTCGATCGCCCTGGGCGTTGACCCAGGCCGAGAATCCGGCGGCGCGGGCGGCGGGATCGAGTTCGGCCTCCGTGGCGCGGCGCGGGAAAAAGATCAGGCTGTCTTGGCGGAAGTAGAGGAGGACGCAAATGGCGAGGTAGCCGCCGACGAGGAGGATGGGGACGGTGATCACGTGGCGGCGGAACATGGGACGGGCTTTACGGAATCAGATTGGGCGTCGGCGGGAACGATAAAAGCGGGGGCTCTGGGGAAGGAGTTGCGGTCGGGCGGAAGATTGGGTGAGGTGTGAGGGGTGGCGGCGAAACGGAGAAATTCCCGGAAAACGGGCGTGGATCGGTCGGGTTGGTGGCTCGTGTGGGTGGATGAAAGCCCGATCCGGGAGGCGGAGTTGCGAGCTTACCGAGCGGCGGAACGGGAGTTGGGAAAATTGCGGGAGGGAATGGAGGTCTTCGAGACGCGCGACGTGCCCGCCTTCGCGGAGTGGGAAGCGCGGACGTTCGGAGTGCTCATGACAGAGATTCGGGAGCTCGAGAGTGGAGTTGCGGAGAAGGGGTGGGTTTTAGAAGAAATCGAGGATGAGATGCGCTGGACGGAGTGTTCGGAGGTGACGGCTTACCGGCGCGTGATGGCGGGACGAGAGCGGGAAGCTCGGGGTGAGGGGGACGAGAGCGCGGAGGATGGTTCCCGAGAGGACGGGCGGGATGAAGGGCCGCGGGGTATGTTTGGTGACGGGGATTTGCCGCCGGATTTCGACGTGGCGGAGTTCGATTCGATGTCGGCGCGGAAGCAGCGGGAATTTCGGGAGCAGTATGACTTCATGGGATCGATGTATGAAACCATGACGGGACGGCGGGCGCCGAATCTGGATGAGGCGTTGGATCGCGAGCGGGCGAGGTTGGGTGGAGCGCGACGGGCAGGGGACGAGGTTTCGGCGGAGGTGCCGGTGGACCGTCGGTTGAAAACGCTCTACCGAAAGTTGGTGCGTCGGCTGCACCCGGACGGGAAGGCGGAGTTGAGCGCGCGTGAGCGGGAGCTGTGGCACGAGGTGCAGGCGGCTTACCAATCGGGTGATCTCGAGCGGCTCGAGGCGGCGGCGGGTCGGGTGGAAATGGGGGATGGCGGGGATGCGGCTGGGTTGCCGGTGGGGACGCTCAGACGGATGACGGCGGAACTCGGGCGGGCTTTGGTCGAGATGAAGAAGGCGACAAATCGGGCGAAGCGGCAGGCGGCGTGGGGGTTTCGGCGGCTGACGAAGAAGCGCGCAAAGATCGAGGAGAAGCGTCGGCGGGAGTTGGAACGGACGCTGGTGGTGGCGCGCGAGGAATTTCGTCAGGTTTCGGCGGTGTTGGACGGGATCGCTCGGCGGGCCGAGCGGGGGAAGAGTCCGAGCCGGCGGGCGGGGCGGTGATCAATTCGTTGCCCGCTAAACACGCGAATGGACGCGAATGTGAGATTTAAAAGGCCAGACCGATGGTGAAGTGGATGGCTCCGATGGCTTCGCCGGGGCGCGGGTTGGGGTTGAGGGCGGCGTCTAGGCGGATGGGGCCGATGGGGAGGTCGTAGCGCAGACCGGCCCCGACGCCGGTGCGGAGGATGCCGAAGTCTCTGGTCGATTGACCGACGCTGCCGGCGTCGACGAAGACGGCGGCTTTGAGCGAGTCGATAACGGGGATGACGTATTCGAGGTTGAAGACGGTGAAGGTCTGGCCGCCGGTCGGGTAGCCGTTGTTGTGGGGGCCGAGTTCGCGGTCGGCGAAACTGCGGACGGAGGACGCGCCGCCGTTGAAAAATCGTTCGTCGATGGGCACGCCGGAATCGCCTTCGATCGGGGTCATGATGCCGCCGCGGACTCCGAAGGCGAGGAGGGTGTCGCCGATCGGGAGGTAGTAGGCGGCGCGGGCGGTGATGCGGGCGAAGCTGACGTCGCTACCGAGGACGCGGGTGGCCGCGTCGGCGGTGGTGCCGAGGACGAAGCCCTGGTCGGGGTTCAGCGGGTTGTCGCGGGTGTCGTAAACGGCGGTGAGGCCGACGCTGTTCGCGAGGTAGGGGGTGCGGCCGATGAGGTCGTCGCTGATGCCTTCGTCGTCGATGGAAACGCCCTTGGTGAGGAGGAAGGCGGACGTGGTGAAGCGGGGGGTGACGGTGAGCGTGAGCTCGGGGCGGAAGCCAAGTTCGTTCTTCGTGTAGCCTTCGAGGCGGCGGGTGAGGGCGTAGGCGCGGAGCTGGAGGGCGAGGTCGTCGCGTTCGAGGAACCAGGGGTCGTCGAGGGTGAGGTCGGCTCCGAAGGTGCGCTGGGTGGCCTCGATGGAGGCGGTGAGCGGGCGACCGGTGCCGAAGAGGTTGCGCTCGACGAAGCGGATGCCGCCGCCCGCGCCTTCGAACGTCCCGTAGCCGACGGAGAATCCGATTTCCTGGCTGGGGGCTTCCTCGACTTCGATCGCCAAGTCGACGGTGCCGGGGGTGGGGGGTGGCGAGGTTGGAAGTTGGCGGACTCGGAGTTGGTTGTAGAGGCCGGTGCCGAGTTGGCGCTGGAAGATGCGGTTGAGGGCGTCGGGGTTGTAGAGCTTGCCGGTGAGGGTGCCGAAGCGTTTGCGGACGAAGGATGGGCGGAGGCGGGTGGTGCCGGTGACGGTCGCCTGGCCGAAGCGGAATGGGGGGGCGGGGGTTATTGTGAGGGTGAGGGGGATTTGGAGCTGGTGATTGGTGACTGGTGATTGGTGACTGGTGGGTAGATTTGAGGCTTCGCCTTTGGGTTGGGTCGGCGATTGCAAATCGCCGCTCCTTGAAACGCGCGCTTCGTAATAGCCCGCTTTTTGGAATTCGTAGGCGATTCGTTCTTCGATCAGGCGGACGCGGGCTTCGCTGTAGGGTTGGGTGATGAGGTCGGCGATGGCTTCGCGGATCGTTTCGGCGGGGACGGCGGTGCTGCCGAGGATGGTGATCGGGCCGAAGGTGTAGGGTTTGCCTTCGCGGATCGTGATCGTTGCGCGGGCCTCGGTGCGGGGGACGTTGAAGGTAATCCTAGGTTCATCGATCTCGACGTCGAGGTAGCCGTCGCTCAGGTAGAGACCACGGAGATTGGCGAGGCCCGCGGACAGTTGAGCCGGGACGTAGGGGAGGTCGTCGCCGGTGACGTTCTCACGGGTTGGCCCAAGGATGTAATCCTCGAGTTTCGTTTCGCTGTAGGCGGTCGCGCCCTTGATGGGCGTCGCAACGAGCTCGGTGCGTGGACCTTCGTTGATGTGGAGTGTGAGGGTGTCTCCGGAAGTTTGCGGCGTGACGGTAGGAGCCAGGAAGCCGTTGTCGCGGTAGGTCAGGCCGGTGAAGTAAGTCAGGTCATCGGCTCGGGCGGGGGTGAGGCCTTCGGATTCAATCTGGATAATCTGCTCGGCGACGTTCTCGCTGAGAGTGGAATCGGCGAGAAGTTCGTTGCCTCGAAACTCGACCGTTGCGGCGTGGGAATGCGTTTGGACCGCGAAGAACGCGGAGAGCGCCAAGAATCTCCAGTGGCTCATGCGCGTTGCGGATTCCGGAGTTTCGAGGTATGGGTTTCCTCGTGAAAGAGCAAATCCGAGCGCTGCTGCAAGCTGCCCCGTTCGAACCGTTTGCGGTCGAGGTAGCGGAAGATCTCGCTTGGTCGATTCCGACGCCGGATCATGCCTTGGCCACGAAGTTTGCGCTCGTGATCGAGGACGACGAAGGTCTGGCTCACTTGATTTCCTACCCGCACATTCGCCGCATCGTGCATCGGGCAATTGTTTCGTAAGTTGGCGATCATTTGAGCCGAAGGACGTAGCGCAACCGGCCGCGGAAGTCGCCGTTGACGTCGAGGTCGCCGATGAGGTGGAAGGCGGGGGTGAGGCGGTAGCGGGCGGAGAGGCTTTGCTTGCCGGTCTTCGGGTCGATGGCGCCGACTTCGAGGTCGAATTTATCGCGGAAGCTGTCCTTCTCGCCGGGCTTGGCGGGGAAGAAGCGTTGGTAGACTTGCTGGAGGATGAGGAGGGCGGCGCGGCCGGCGATGACGTCCGTGCCGCCGGTGAGTTCTTTGGCGGTCGCGCCGGTGGAGAGCAGGGCGACGATGTCTTCGGGGGGGAGCGGCGGGTTGCTGGTGAAGGTGACCTCGGGGTCGTTGGCGGTGCCGGAGATGAGGACGGTGATGACGTATTCGCGGAGTTCGGAGCGGCCGCGGAGGTTGAGGATCGGGTTGAGCGGGTCGTCGGGGTTGAAGAAGACGCCGCCGGATTCGATGTCGAGGGTGCTGAAGGGGAGGGTGACGATGAGGTCGGCGACGTTGGCGCGGCCTTCGAGGCGTGGGTCGAGTCCGGTGCCGCCGAGGTGGAGGTCGGCGGTGGCGCGGCCGTTGGCGAGGTCGCCGCGGATGAGGAACGGAGTGTCGGTGCCGATGGTGACGTCGAAGGCGAGATCGCGGAGCGGCGGATCGGGGAAGCTGAGTCGGGGCGGCGTGCCGGAGGGGGCCTTCGGGGCGGAGCGCTTGCCGGGAGCGCCGAAGGGGAGGACGACGATTTGTTTGAAGAGGCGGCTGTCGACGAGGCCGAGGTGGCCGGCGAGTTTGGCCGAGTTCAACGGGCCGCTCAGGGTGAGGTTGGCGTTGGCGCGGGCGAGGAGGTCGGGGTTGCGGAAGAGGAGGAGTGAGTCTCCCTCGACGGCGAAATCGAGCCGGGGGGATCGGGGGTCGCGGATGTCCGCGGCACCGCTGACGGTGAGTTCGCCGCCGGAGACGCGGCCGGTGAAGTTGGTGATCGCGATTTTTTCGCGGGTGAAGGCGAAGCGGGTGTCGACGGTGTCGAGCTCGGGGAGGCCTTCGCCGGCGAGGGTGAGTCGCTTGATTTGGAGGGCGGCGGTGCCGGCGGGGATGGGCTCTCGGATGGTGCCGGTGACGTCGATGCGGGCGGAGGCCTGGCCGTCGACGAATCGGATGGCTGGGGTGAGCGTGGGGAGGAAGGCGAGGTCGATCTTGGGGATGTCGAAGCGGAGGTTGATGGGCGCGCCCGGGTCGAGCGGTTCGCCGGGGATGAAGGGGACGTTGCCTTCGATGGTGATGGGTTCGAGGCGGCGTTGGGTGATGGCGGCGGCCAAGCGGGCGTCGCCTTTGGCGACGGTGAGGCGGAGGTCGAGTTTCGCGGGCTCGAATTGCGGGAAGTCGGCGGGCTGGAGGTCGGTGCCGGTGAGGTGAAGGTTGGCGTCGAGGGCGTCGAGCGTTCCGTCGGCGGTGAGGTCGAGCTGGACGGATCCGGCGGCGGGCGGGGCGGGTTGGTTCGCGAGGCTGGCGAGCTGGGCGACGGTGAGGGTGGGGGTCGAGAGGGCGAGGTCGAGGGGACGGTCTCGGGGGATGGGCTGGTCCTGGTTCCGGAGGTCGAGGGGGAGATTGACGTGGCCGGTGAGGAGTTTCTCGGCGCCGAGGGTGGCGGTGAGGGTGGGGATGGTGAGCTCGGTCGGGGTGTAGCTGCCGGTCGCCTCGGCGTCGAAGTCGGTGAATTGGTCGGTGCGGGCGTCGGTGAGTTGAACGGCGAATTGGCCGGAGTGATCGAACGTTTCGGCTTCGCCGGAGCCGGTCCACGTGAGGTGGAGTTTGCCGCCGAGGTTGCTGGGATTGCGGTCGGCGGGGACGAGGGCGGTGAGGTCGGCGAGGTCGATGGTGAGGTCACCCGAGTAGGCGTAGGGGGCGGTGAGATTGACGGTGCCGGTGGCCTCGATGGAGTTGGCTGGGCCGAGGTTGATCTCGAAGGTTTCGAGATTCGCGACGTCGTCGGCGATGGGGGCGTCGATGGTGATGCCGGGGATGGCAAATCCCTGGGCGGCGAGTTGGGTGGCTTCGACCGTGAGGCCGCCTTGAAACTTGCCGCCTTCGCGGTGGACGTCGGCGTTGGCTTTGAGCGAGCCCGAGAGGACGGAGCCGCGGGTGTCGCGGACGAAATCTTCGAGTCGCGGGGCGTCGATTTGGAGTTTGAGTTCGAGGAGGTCGAGGTTGACCTGCTGAGGGTCGGCGGGAACCTCGTAGCTGCCTTCGAGTCGGATGAAGTTGCCTTGGTAATTCAGCTCGAGTTTTTTCAACGCGACGGATTGTTCGGTCGAAGCGAGTTCGATGAGGGCTTCGTCGGCTTCGTAGTTTCGGAACGTGATGCGGGCGGCGCGTCCGCCGAGGCTGGTGGTGAGGTCGCTCGTGATCGGCTGATTCTCGCCGCGGGGGGGAAGTTTTTTCGAGAAGGTGACGGCGAGGTCGGCGTTGGCGAGTTGGAGGTCCTGGAAGTTAAGCTGCCGGGCGGCGATCTGCAGGTTGGCGCCGAGGTCGGGGTTGGCGTAATCGAGCTGGCCGGAGCCGGTGACGGACCCGCGGACGAGGGGTCCGACTCCGGGGACGAGGGTGGAAAGGTCGGGGGCGTCGAGGGTGATGGAGCCGGCGTAATTGTCCGGCGGGAGCGCGGTGACGGCGTTGGGGAGGTTGGAGACGAGCTGGCCGGTGAGGACGTTGACGTCGCGGCGGAGTTCGCGGAGGTCGATCCGGGCGCGGCCGTCGGCGAGGGTGAAGACGGCGAGGAGGTGGTCGATGCGGGGTTGGTCGAGTTGGAGGTCGTCGAATTCGGCGCGACCGTTTCCGGTCCACGTGAGGGGGCGGAGGAGTTCGCCTTCGTAGTTGAGCGTGAGGTCGGTGATCCGACCGCTCGGGGCGGGGCGGAGGTTGAGGAACTCGGCGACGCGTTCGAGGGCGATGCCTTCGACGCGGGTGCGAAGGGTCGAGCGGTTGGTCTCGTAGATGTCTCGGAGGGCGACGTCGAGGTGGGCGGTGCCGCCAAAGACGGTGGCGTCGGCGGCGAGGCCGAGGCGGCTTTCGCCGAGCTGGGAGGCGTCGAAGTTGAAGCGGTCGATCCGGATCTTGGGGCCGATGGCGAGGTCGGTGAGGATGAGGTTGCGGTCGGTGAAGGTCGTGCGTCCTTCGAGGTTTTCGAAGGTGGGGGAGCCGGGGGCCGAAAAGCGGCCGACGCGGAGGGTGCCGGGGCGGTCGGGGAGAAGGAGGAGGGTGAAACCGGTGAAGGTGAAGTCGCCCTGAGGGGAGCGGGCGATGAAGCTGAAGTTGGTGATTTCGACCTTTTCGGGGAAGAGGAGGGGAAATTGGTGATTGGTGACTGGTGAATGGTGATTGGTGGAAATGCTTTGATTTGCTTGGCGGGGTTGGAATTTGGTTTGGTCGATTTCCAGGTTGAAATCGGTTAGGCGGATCGTTTTGAGGAGGCCGGGGTAGCCTTTTCGAATCCAGTCAAGGAGGCTGTATTGGAGGCCGATCTCGCCGATGGTGAGTTTGCGGATCGGGCTGTCGGGGTCGGGGTCGGCGACGACGTTGGTGACTCGCAGGGTGGTGAAGATCGAGCCGCCCAGCTCGTAGGTGAGGCGGAGTTGCTGGTCTTCGGCGGAGCGGACGATGAGGCGACGGGTGATTTCGAAAACGAGGGGGCGGTGGAACGCGAGGAGGAGGGCGGCGAGCGCGAGGAGAATGAGCGCGGGCCAGCGGAGGCGGTGGAGGAGTTTGCGGACGGCGGGCACGTGGTTGGGGTATTACGTGCGCGGTGGGGGTTTGACGCTTCGCGTTTGGGGTGGTTCGGCGATTGCAAATCGCCGCTCCTTGAGCGGTCGGCTCGCTTCGCATTGCCGGGTTGATGCGGCGGGACGCCGCATCTCGCACGCGGGGACGCGCGCGCTCCCCTACTTTTTTGCTCCGGGGAGGCAGGGTTTGGTTAGTCTGGCGTCGGGGTCGTAGTTGAGGTAAGGGCTTAGCCACTTCTCGCAGGCCTCGATGGTGAGGTCTTTTCTTTCCGCGTAGTCTTCGATTTGGTCTTTTTCGATTTTTCCTACGGCGAAGTATTTGGCTTCCGGATGGCCGAAGTAGAGGCCGCTGACGGAGCTGGCGGGATACATGGCGAGGCTCTCGGTGAGGGTGATGCCGGTGTTGGCCGTGGCGTCGAGCAGGCGGAAGAGTTCCCACTTCTCGGTGTGGTCGGGGCACGCTGGGTAGCCGGCGGCGGGGCGGATGCCGCGGTATTTTTCGCGGATGATTTCTTCGGTGCTGAGATTTTCGGTCGTTCCGAAGCCCCAGCTGTCGCGCATTTTTTTGTGCAGACATTCGGCGAAGGCTTCGGCGAACCGGTCGCCGAGCGCTTTGACGATGATGGCGGAATAGGGGTCCTGCTGGTCGTCGAAGTGCTGGGCGAAGGTGTGGACCTCGGGGCCGGCGGTGCAGGCGAAGCCGCCGATGGCGTCGGTGCGACCGCTGGACTTTGGGGCGACGAAATCGGCCAGGGCGTAGTTGGGGGCGTTGGATTTCGCGTTTTGCTGGCGCAACGTGTGAAGGGTCGCGGGGCCATCGGCGGTTTGGATTTCGATATCGTCGCCAACTGAGTTGGCGGGCCAGAAGGCGGTGACGGCGCGCGCTCGGAAGCGTTTGTTTTTGACGATGTCGTCGAGGAGCGTTTTGGCGTCTTCGAAGAGTTCTTTGGCTTGGGCGCCGACGGTGGGGTCGTCGAAGATCGCGGGGTAGCGGCCGCGGAGCTCCCACGAGTGGAAGAAGGGGGACCAGTCGAAGTATTCGACGAGTTCTTCCAAGGGGAAGTTGTCGTAGACGGTGAGGCCGAGTTTTTCGGGGACGGCGATGTCGGTGGTGGTCCAGTCGAAGGTCGGGGCGTTGGCTCGGGCTTCCGCCAGTGGGAGGAGTTTTTTGCTCGCGGTGCGGGAGCTGTGTTCTTCGCGGAGGCGGTCGTAATCGGTTTGGAGTTTTTCGAGGAAGCCGGGTCTTTGTTCGTCGCTGAGGAGGGCGCTGGCGACGTTGACGGAGCGGGAGGCGTCGAGGACGTGGACGACGCCGGGGGCGTAGTGCTGGTTGATCTTCACCGCGGTGTGGGCTCGGCTGGTGGTGGCTCCGCCGATCATGAGTGGGATGGTGAACCCCTGGCGCTGCATCTCCTTGGCGACGTGGATCATTTCGTCGAGGGACGGGGTGATGAGGCCGGAGAGGCCGATGATGTCGACGTTCCTGGCTTTGGCCTCGGCGAGGATTTTTTCGCAACTGACCATGACGCCCATGTCGATGACCTCGTAGTTGTTGCAGGCGAGGACGACGCCGACGATGTTCTTGCCGATGTCGTGGACGTCGCCTTTGACGGTGGCCATGAGGATGCGGCCCTGGGGTTTGGCGTCGGGGTTGGCGGCCCGCTCTTCCTCCATGTAGGGCATGAGCCAGGCGACGGCTCGCTTCATGACGCGGGCGCTTTTGACGACCTGGGGAAGGAACATTTTGCCGGAGCCGAAGAGGTCGCCGACGATGCCCATGCCGTCCATGAGGGGGCCTTCGATGACTTCGAGGGGCTTGGAGAATTGCTGGCGCGCCTCCTCGGTGTCGACGTCGATGAAGTCGACGATGCCTTTGATGAGGGCGTGTTCGAGGCGCTTGCCGACGGGCTGTTCGCGCCAGGTGAGGTCGGGGCCGGTGGCTTTGGCTCCGCCGGTTTTGGCGGCTTTGAGTTCGTCGGCGAGGGTGACGAGGCGCTCGGTGGCGTCGGGATCGCGGTTGAAGAGGACGTCCTCGACGGCTTTCAGGAGGGTCGGCTCGATGTCGGCGTAGACGCCGAGCATGCCGGCGTTGACGATGCCCATGTCGAGGCCGGCTTCGATGGCGTGGTAGAGGAAGGCGGCGTGCATGGCCTCGCGGACGACGTTGTTGCCGCGGAACGAGAAGCTGATGTTGCTGATGCCGCCGGAGACGCGGGCGTGGGGGAGGTGGGTCTTGACCCAACGGGTGGCCTCGATGAAGTCGACGGCGTAGTTGTTGTGGTCCTCGATGCCGGTGGCGACGGTGAGGATGTTGGGGTCGAAAATGATGTCCTCGGGCGGGAAGCCGACTTCGTCGACGAGGATGCGGTAGGCGCGTTCGCAGATGGCTTTTTTCTTTTCGAGGCTGTCGGCCTGGCCGTTTTCGTCGAAGGCCATGACGATGACCGCGGCTCCGTAGCGGCGGACGAGCGCGGCCTGGGTGCGGAATTTTTCCTCGCCTTCCTTGAGGCTGATCGAGTTGACGACGCACTTGCCCTGGACGCAGCGGAGGCCGGCTTCGATGACCTCCCACTTGGAGGAGTCGATCATGATGGGCACGACGGAGATGTCGGGCTCGCTCATGATGAGGAGGAGGAATCGGCGCATGGCGGCGACGCCGTCGAGCATGCCTTCGTCCATGTTGATGTCGATGATCTGGGCGCCGGCTTCGACCTGCTGGCGGGCGACGGCGAGGGCGGCGTCGTAGTCGTCGGCCTGGATGAGCTTGGCGAATTTCGGCGAGCCGGTGACGTTGGTGCGTTCTCCGATGTTGATGAACGGGATCTCGGGGCGGGCGGTGAAGGGTTCGAGGCCGCTGAGTCGGAGGGTGGTGGCGCGGGTCGGGATCTTGCGCGGCGGGAGGCCCTTGACGGCGTCGGCGATGGCGCGGATGTGGTCGGGGGTGGTGCCGCAGCAGCCGCCGATTACGTTGAGCCAACCCTGCTCGGCCCACTCGCGGAGCTGGGGGGCGAGGGACTCGGGTGTCTCCGGGAAGCCGGTGGGCGAGAGCGGGTCGGGGAGGCCGGCGTTCGGGTAGGTGCTGACGTGGAAGGGGGCGAGGTTGGAGAGTTCCTCGATGTAGGGGCGCATCTCGTTCGGGCCGAGGGCGCAGTTGAGGCCGACGGAGAGGAGCGGGAAGTGCGAAATCGAATTGAGGAACGCTTCGACGGTCTGGCCGGTGAGCGTGCGGCCGCTGAGGTCGGTGATGGTGCCGCTGACCATCACGGGAATTCTCGATTTTCGATTTTCGATTCTCGATTCGAAATACTGGTCGATGGCGAAGAGGGCGGCTTTGGCGTTGAGGGTGTCGAAGATGGTTTCGACGAGGAGGACGTCGACGCCGCCTTCGACGAGGGCCTCGATTTGCTCGGTGTAGGAGGCGACGACCTGCTCGAAGGTGACGTCGCGGGCGCCGGGGTCGTTGACGTCGCGGGAGATGGTGAGCGTGCGGTTGAGCGGGCCGATCGCACCCGCCACGAAGACGGGGTGGTCGGCGGCGTCGGCGGCTTCGCGGGCGATTCTGGCGGCGGCGAGGTTGAGGTCGCGGACGAGCGCCTGCATCCCGTAATCGGCTTGGGCGATGGACGTGGAGTTGAAGGTGTTGGTCTCGATGAAGTCGGCTCCGGCGGCGGCGTATTGGGTGTGGATCTCGCGGATGACGTCGGGCTTGGTGAGGACGAGAAGGTCGTTGTTGCCCTTCACGTCGCTGGGCCAATCGGCGAAGCGTTCGCCGCGGTAATCGGCCTCTTCGAGCTTGTAGCGTTGGACCATGGTGCCCATCGCGCCGTCCAGAATGGCGATGCGGCTGTCCAAAAGATTGCGAAGGGATTCGGGGATCTCGAAATTCATATCAACGTATTGGATTGTATTCATGCGTTAGGGGCGTGCAAGGGGATCTTCGGGAAAACGGGGGTGGTTGGCGGGAGCGACCGGGCGGGTGAGGCTGAATCCTGAAATGGACAGGATTCACAGGATGGACAGGATTGGATTTCGATTCTTTGTGAGGAGAATGCCGACTCACTTGGTGAGCGAATGATTACCGCGATCTGAACTGCTCCGGCCAATCCTGTGAATCCTGTAAATCCTGTAAATCCTGTCTGACCTCGTATTTTCGGTTATGGATGAGGGATGGTGGACCGAACGATGGTTTCTGAGATTCTGGGTCGCGAGGTTGGGTTGCGGGTTTGGCGTCCGGGTGGGGCGGTGGCGGCCGAACGGCGGCTGCCGGTGGTGGTGGGTTTGGACGCGGAGGTGTTCGTGCCGGTCGGCGGCGGGGGGGTGCCTGAGTGGGTGGAGACGCTGTCGGCGGAGGGGGTGATGCCGGCGGCGTTGGTCGTGGGGGTGGTGACGGGTGCGGATCCGGCTTTGGATTTTTCTTTGGAGGACGCGGGCGGCGGGGAGGGTTTTGCGCGGTTCGTCGGGGAGGAATTGGTGGCCTGGATCGACGCGAATGAGCGGACGTTGGGCTCGCCGGGCGGGCGGATTTTGGTCGGCGCGGGGTTGGGGGCGCTCAATGCGCTGCGGGTCGCGCTGGGTGGCGGCGGCGTTTTTTCGAAGGTGGCCTGTCTGTCGACTTCGTTCGAGGACGTGTCGCAGAGTTTGCCGGAGGACGCTGGGATGTTGCGGTGGATCGCGGAGCTCGAGCGGTTGCCGGAAGGGGTGCGGGCGTATTTCGACTACGGGACGCTAGGACTGGACGAGTGCTACTCGCCTTATCACGCGGAGCTGGGGTCGCTGCTGCGGGAACGGGGGTGGCGCGATGGGCGGGAGTTTTCGATCGAGCAGGTGGCGGGGGGGACGCAGTCGGCGGGGTCTTGGCGGGAGCGGGTTGGAGGGGCGTTGCGGTTTTTGTGTGCGGGGGGGGCGTGAGGGAGTCACGGCTCGGCGGGAGCCTCGCCCTCCGGGGGGTGGATGCGTTCTTTGGGCTTTAGCGCTGGTGTTTTTTTGGGATGGGGATGACCAGGACGGGGATCTCGGAGCGCTTGAGGATGCCGGTGACTACGCTGCCGGCGAAGAGGTTGTAGAGGGCTCCGTGGCCGTGGGAGCCGACCAGGATGGTGTCGGCTTGCTGGGTCTCGGCGGTGGCTACGATTTCTTCGGCGGCTAGGCCGACGATGGCGATCGAATCGGCATCGATGCCGTCGGTGGTGGCGGCGGCGACCAGCTTTTTCAGGCGTTCTTCGTGGGGTTCGACGTCGAGTTCCATCATGGGCGGTGGGGCGGTTTCGATGACGTCCATGGCGGCTCCGACGGGGACGTAGTTCGCGACGGGCTCGACGACGTGGACGAAGAAGATCTTCGCGGAGAGGGCTTTCGCGAGGGTGTGGGCTTGCTCGATGACCTTGGTCGAGGCATCGCTGAAATCGACGGCGGCTAGGAGAGTTTTCATGGCTGGGATTTTAAGTGGGTGAGGTTTGGGGGGCGAGGGGAATTCGAAGTGCGGCTTCGCCGATTTGGTGGGTGATCGGTTGGAAGCCGATTCCACGGGTTGATGATTTTGCGCGGGCTGGCGATGGTGGGCGGGTGGATGATTTGTTTGGTTCGGTGGTGGTGACGGCGGTGGACGCAAATGCTCCCCTTGCCGCGCGGATGCGGCCTCGGTCGATCGGGGAAGTGTTGGGTCAGCGCCACATTCTGGGGGAGGGCAAATTACTGCGGCGGGCGATCGAGGCGGACCGGGTGACTTCGATTTTGTTGTTCGGGCCGCCGGGGACGGGGAAGACGAGTCTGGCGCAGGTGATCGCGGGAGCGACGGAGTCGCGGTTCGAGCGGATGAACGCGGTGGAGAGCAACGTGGCGGACATCCGGCGGGTGGCAGCCGCGGCGGCGAACCGGGCGCGGGGTGGCGGGCCGCGGACGACTTTGTTCATCGACGAAATTCACCGCTTCAACAAAGCGCAGCAGGATGTTTTGCTACCGGACGTCGAGAGTGGGTTGGTGCGGCTGATTGGGGCGACGACGCACAATCCGTATTTTTACGTGAACTCGCCGCTCGTTTCGCGATCGCAGGTTTTCGAGCTTCAGCCGCTGGGCGAAGACGATCTGGTGACGCTGATGGAGCGGGCGGTGGCGGATGCGGAGCGGGGTTTGGGCGGCCGGGGGTTGGTGCTGGACGACGAGGCGGCGCGGCATTTGGCGAAGATCAGCGACGGGGATGCGCGGAAGTGTCTGAATGCGCTGGAACTGGCGGCGTTGACGACGGAGGCGGCTGGCGATGGCTCGGTTCGGATCACTTTGGCGGTGGCGGAGGAGAGCATTCAGCGGAAGGCGGTGGTCTACGACGGGGATGGCGACGGGCACTACGACACGATCAGCGCGTTCATCAAAAGCATGCGGGGATCGGACCCGGACGCGGCGGTGTATTGGTTGGCGAAGATGCTTTACGCCGGGGAGGACGTTCGGTTCATCGCGCGGCGGATGGTGATTTGCGCGAGCGAGGACGTGGGGTTGGCGGATTCGAACGCGCTATCGGTCGCGGTGGCGGCGGCTCAGGCGATCGACTTGGTGGGGCTGCCCGAGGTGCAGTTGAACCTGGCGCACGCGGCGATTTATCTCGCGACGGCTCCGAAGAGCAATCGGGCGACGGTGGCGATTGGCGCGGCGAACAAGGACGTGCGGGAGGGGCGGACTCTTGCCGTGCCGCAACATTTGCGGGACGGGCATTACGCGGGGGCGGAGAAGTTGGGGCACGGGGTGGGCTACAAATACAGCCACGACTACGAGGGCGGCTTCGTGCCGCAGGCTTACCTGCCGGAGGGGCGGCGGTATTACGAGCCGACGGAGAATGGGATGGAGCGGCGGGTGAAAGAGCGGCTCGATTTCTGGCGCGAACGGTTTGAGCAAACTAAACGGGATTAACTGGATTAACTGGATTAACAGGATTTGGAATGAGGGGCCTGCAATTCCTTCTCATCAAATCCAGTCAATCCCGTAAATCCTGCAAATCCTGTTTAGTTGGCCCAGAGCTCAGCCGAGCAAATGGTCCGGGTTTAACTTCTGAAGAGCTTTGGGGAGGAAGAGGCCGTCTTTGCGGATGAGCTTGCCGTCGAACCAGATCTCGCCGCCGCCGTAGTCGGGGCGCTGGATGTTGACCATGTCCCAGTGGATGCGGCTTCTATTTCCGTTGCCGGCGCGGGCGTAGGCTTGGCCGGGGGTGAAGTGGAAGGATCCCGAAATTTTCTCGTCGAAGAGGATGTCGCGCATCGGGTGGAGGATGTGCGGATTGAAGCCGATGGCGAACTCGCCGATGAAGCGCGCACCGGCGTCGCTATCGAGGATTTTGTTGAGGGCTTCGGTGTTGTTCGACGTGGCTTTGACGATTTTGCCCTTCGAGAATTCGAGGACGATGCCTTCGAACGCGATACCTTGGTAGATGGTCGGCGTGTTGTAGGTGATGGTGCCTTCGACGCTGTCCTTGACGGGGCAGGAGAAGACTTCGCCGTCGGGGATGTTGCGGTCGCCGCCGCACATTTCGGAGCCGATGCCTTTGATCGAGAAGCGGAGGTCGGTGCCGGGGCCGTTGAGGTGGACTTTGTCCGTTTTGTCCATGAGGGACTTGAGCGCCTTCATGCCGGGGATCATCCGGCTGTAATCGAGGGTGCAGACTTTGAAGTAGAAATCCTCGAAGGCCTCGGTGCTCATCTGCGCTTGCTGGGCCATGGACGGGGTGGGCCAGCGGAGGACGACCCACTTGGTTTTGTTGATGCGGTAGTCGAGGACGGGCCGCATCTTGCCGCCGATGAGCTGCATGCGGTCCTCCGGGATGTCCGACATCTCGGTGATGTTGTGGCTGCCGCGGATGGCGATGTAGGCGTCCATCTTCTTCATGCGGGCGAGTTCGATGGTGCTGGTGACGGCGAGCTGGGCTTCGTCGGCTCCCGCGGCGAGTTCGCGGGAGATGCGGGCGCTGTGGAGTTGGACGAAGGGTGTGGCCTTGGCGGCGCGGACGGCGCGGACGAGGGTGACCACGAATTCGTCGGGGATGTCGAAAGCGTCGATCAGGACTTTTTCGCCCGGTTTGAGGTCGGTCGAGTGCTGGGTGAGGACGTTCGCGAGGTCGAGGAAGCGGGGATCGGTCATGGCGATGAGGTGAGGGTAATTAGGTGGTGGTTTTTAGCCGCAAAGAGGCGCAGAAGGCTCAAAAGAATACGGTGAACCTATCCCAAAATTGTCACGTCGAGCGAAGCGAAACATCTCTGGCTTTTTCCGGGCTTGGTGAGGAATGCGGTGAGAAGTCAGAGATCTTTCACTTCGTTCAAGATGACAAGGCTTGGATGGACGGTAGCGCCAGTTCGGCCATTTTTGAGCCGTCTGCGCCTTTTTGCGGCCAATCAAGCTTCGGTCGGTTCGATCTCGGTTTCGGCGACGGGGTCTTTTTTGAAGTGGACTTCGAGGACTCGGCGGTTGTCGGATTTGGCGACCGTGGCCAGCCAGTCGTCGATTCGGACGGTCTCTCCGACGACCGGGAGGTGGCCCAGTTCGGAGGTGACGTAGCCTCCGATGGTGGTGACGTCGGCTTCGTCGAATTTGTGGTCGAGCTTCTCTTCGAGTTCGTAGAGGGCGTGGGTGCCGTCGGTCTCGAATTCACTTTCGTTGATCTTGCGGTAGTCCTGCTCGGCGACGTCGAATTCATCCTGGATGTCGCCGACGAGTTCTTCGAGGACGTTGTCGAGGGTGACGATGCCGACGGCTCCGCCGTATTCGTCGACGGCGACGGCGAGGTGGGCGTGCTTGGTGAGGAAGAAACGGAGGAGTTTTTCCAGCGGCATCATTTCCGACACGTGGAGGAGCTCGCGTTTGATGGAGTCGAAGTCCTGCCGGTCCTCGCGAATGAGGGCGAGGAGGTCTTTGATGTGGACGAGGCCGACGGCGTCGTCGAGGTGCTCGCGGCAGAGGGGGAAGCGGGTGTGGCGCGACTCCATGGCGGTCTTCATTTCGACGTCGAAGGGCTCGTCGAGGTCGAGGTAGATGACTTCGCCGCGGGGCGTCATGATGTCGCGGACGATGCGGCGCTTGAGGTCGAGGGCGGCGATGCTGATCTCGCGGCCGAGGGAGGAGACTTCGTCGGATTTCTGGCTCTCGGCGATGATGAGGCGGAGTTCCTCTTCGCTGTGGGCGAGTTCGGATTCACCGGCGGGTTCGACCTTGAAGGCGTGGCGGAGGAGGAAGTTCGCGTTGCCGTTGAGAAACCAGATGAAGGGTTTGAAGACCGTGTAGAAGAGGCCGAGCGGGGCGGAAACGAGCATCGTGATGTCGAGGGCCTTGCGGATGGCGAGCGATTTCGGGGCGAGTTCGCCGAGAACGATGTGGAGGTAGGTGATGATCGAGAACGCGATGGCGAAGCCGGCGGTGTGGATCACGACGGCGGATTCGATGCCGGCGAGGTGGAAGAACGGCTCGATCATGGCCGCGAGAAATGGCTCGCCGATCCAGCCGAGGCCGAGGCTGGCGAGGGTGATGCCGAGCTGGGTGGCGGAGAGGTATTCGTCGAGGTGGGCGACGACCTTCCGGGCGCGGGCGGCTCCCTTGACCTTTTGGTCGATGAGGGCGTCGACCTGGCTGCCGCGGACTTTGACGATGGCAAACTCCGAGGCGACGAAGAAGCCGTTGAGGAGAACGAGGGCCAGGATGCAGGCCAGTTGGAAGAAGATGACTCCCGGTGAGGCCCAGTCGGTGATGATGGCACCGTCGGCCGCGGCCAGCAGGAGATGAGAGATTTCCATTAGAATCCAGAATTGGGTAAACGACGCCCGGGGTCTGGGACCCGATTGTTAGTTGTGGTGTGAGTTGGGAGTTCCGGGTTCCGTCCAACGCGTTCGCCGCCGCGTGGCAACGATGAATGTTGGGAGGGGAGAATCTGGGTCGTCACTGGAATGAGCTGGTGTCGACCCGAAAGACGCCCGGCGAAGCCGGGCGACGGGAAGGGAGGCGTGCGCCTACCAGCTCGATTTGGTGACGCCGGGAATGTAGCCGTTGAGGGCGAGCTCGCGGAAGGTCATCCGGGAGAGCTTGAAGCGGCGGAGGAAGGCGCGACGGCGACCGGTGAGCTGGCAGCGATTCACGACCCGGGTCGGGCTCGCGTCGCGGGGGAGCTGCGTGAGACCGATGTAGTCCTTGTTCGCTTTGAGTTCCGCGCGGAGCTCGGCGTATTTTTCGACTGTCTTTTGCTTGCGGGCGTTCCGCTCGAGCCATGCTTTCTTTGCCATAAGGAACCGGGAATTATGCACGGGAGTGGTGGGTTGGCAAGCGGGAAGTTTTTGATTTTTGGCGCTTCGCGCTCGGGCACGAGGTCCCGGGCTGGAGGCCTGGGACGACAGGCAGGATGCCTGTTTTCCCCTCCGCGCCTTGCGGCGCGGTGGTGACGTCAAGCGATGGCGGTGATTTTGGCGGGGGGTTGGGTGATTTTTTCGCCGGTGGTTTTTCCTCGGAGTTGCTGGCCCAAGGGGGATTCGGGGGTGATGAGGGTGACTGTGGTGTTTTCGTGAGTGATTTCGTGGCCTCCGCCGGCGGGGGTGAGGAAGAACCAAGTGGTTTCGGTCGGGAACTCGACCTTGATGGCGGCGCCGAGGTCGATGGGGTCGGTGGGGGCGAAGGCGCGGGTGGGAAGTTTTTCGAAGGCGGTGAGGGCTTCGCGGGCGGCTTGGGCTTGCTTTGCCAAGCCGTCGGCGAGGTAATTTTGCTCGGTGGAGAGGGTGTCGTATTTGTCTTCGGCGCGGCTTTCCTCGTCGTTGCCGCCGGCGCGGGTTTGGCGCGAGATGGCGCGGAGGGATTCGAATTCCTCGGCGAGGGCGGTGCGGATCGCCTCGAGGAGGCCGGGTTTGTTCACGACTCGGGGAGCTTGCGCAGGATGCGGGCGGGGTTGCCGACGGCGACGACGCGGTCGGGGAGCGAGCGGGTGACGACGCTGCCAGCGCCGACGACGGTGTGGTCGCCGATCGTGACGCCGGGGCAGATGATCGCGCCACCGCCGATCCAGACGTTATTGCCGATGGTGATCGGGCGACCGAGTTCGAGGTCGCGGAGCCGGAGGTCGGCTTCGAGCGGGTGGGTGGCGGTGTAGATCTGAACGTTGGGGGCGAGGAGGACGTGGTGGCCGATGGTGACGGGGGCGACGTCGAGGATCGTGCAGTTGAAATTCGCGTAGAAATCGTCGCCGACGGAGATGTTCCAACCGTAGTCGACGGCGAAGGGCGGCTCGATCCAAGGATTGGAACCCACGGCACCGAAGCCTTCGCGAATGATCCGGTGGCGGGCCGATTTGTCGTCGGGGTTGGAGGCGGCGAGGCGGCGCATCCAGTGGCGGGCCTTGCTTCGCTCGGCGGTGAGGTGGTCGCCGCCGGCGAAATACAGATCGCCCGCGAGCATTTTCTCGCGTTCGGTGCGCTCGGGCTCGGACATGGCGCTCGCGATTGAGGAGTGAAATCAGCGCCAGTAGCCGCCGCGGTAGTAGGAGCGGCCTCCGCGGGTGTAGTAGCGAGGCTGGTAGTAATTCACGCCCGAGCGGGGGCGATTCACGTAGCGACCGCGTTGCCAGGCCCAGCGGTTGTTGCTGTAGGCGTAGCTGCCGGGGACGTAGACGGGATCGCGGTAGCCGGATGGGACGGAGGGACGGGTCTCGTAGATGGCGCGGGGCCGGGGGCTGGTGACGACGACTTCGCGGGGCTCGTTGTATTCGTAGTAGTAGTCGTCGCTGTAGCCGGGATCGTTGCGGATGGCTCCGAAGATGGCGCGACCGATCGGGTCGGCGGGGGTGAATTGACCGCGTTCGTTGACGCAACCGGTGAGGGTGATCGCGGCGAGGGTTGCGGTGAGACCGAGGAGAAGGCGGATGTTCATAGGGTAGGATCGATTCGGGAGTTGGGATTGGTCGGGTGCGAACGGAATTGCCGCCCGCCGCAAAATCGTGCAGTCAATAGAGCATGGAGACCGAACCGCTGCCACCGTCCTTTTCGAAAACCTACCTGATCTTCATCGTCGCCGGGGCGATTCTGCTGGTCGGGATCTTCGTCGCATTCGCGGTGTGGGGCGACGACGACCCGTCGACCCCGGGCGACGTCGAGGAGCTGCAGCAACCGGCGGGCGAGCGCGTGAATTCGTGAGCGACTCGGACGCCACGATGGCGGTGTTCCTCGATCTGGAAAACATCGCGCTGGGGGCGAAGGACGCGAAGTTTCCCCGGTTTGACATTCAGCTCGTGATGACGCGGTTGCTGCTGCGTGGGCACATCGTGGTGAAGAAGGCGTATTGCGACTTCGAGCGGTATCGGGAGTTCAAGCGCGATCTGCACGAGGCGGCTTTCGAGTTGATCGAGATTCCGCACATTCGGCAGTCGGGGAAGAATTCCGCCGACATCCGGATGGTCGTGGACGCGCTGGACCTTTGTTACACGAAGCCGCACCTCGACACGTTCGTGGTGCTGAGCGGGGATTCGGATTTTTCGCCGCTGGTGAGCAAGCTGCGGGAGAACGCGAAGACGGTGGTCGGCGTCGGGGTGAAGAGTTCGAGTTCGGATCTGTTCATCAACAACTGCGACGAGTTCATTTACTACGACGACCTCGTGCGGGAGAAGCCGGTTAAAAAGGCGGACCGCCCGGTGAAGAAAGTGGTCGAGGCGAAGGACGGGGCGACGGTCGAGGTGAAGGCTGGATCGGGGCCGACGCTGGAGCAGGCGCTCAATCAGCTGGCGGCGACGTTGGAAGCGCTCGTGGAGGAGCGGGGGGACGACATCATCTGGGCTTCCATGATCAAACCGGCGATGAAGC
The DNA here is from genome assembly GCA_963719495.1 of uncultured Verrucomicrobiae bacterium. Lineage (GTDB taxonomy): Bacteria > Verrucomicrobiota > Verrucomicrobiia > Chthoniobacterales > JAATET01 > CAVVKW01. The sequence goes on along the minus strand of CAVRCI010000005.1, from coordinate 146,151 downwards.
GGCGGAATCCGGGGTTCAATGAGCGGGCTCACGGGTTCCGATCTTTCAACGATTTGCTGAAGGCGGCGGAGAAGGACGGGATCGTGACTTTGGAGCGGAACGAGAAATTGGGTCAATACAGTGTGCGGCCGGTGGAGTGATTTCGGTGAGAATACGGTGAGGGTGAGAAGCCAGAGATGTTTCGCTTCGCTCAACATGACAGGTTTTGGATGGGGGAGGCTTTTCCGTGTGTCGGGTCTGACGGTGTTTTGGTAGGGTCGGGGCTTCGCCATTCCAGCTATCCTTATGAAACGCAAAGCCTTCGTTCTTCAGCTTCTTCCCGGTCAAGAGGCCGAGTATGAGCGCCGCCACGATGAGATCTGGCCGGAGATGGTGGCGATGCTCAAGCGGCATGGGGTGCACCACTACGTGATCTTTTTGCACGCGGAGACTCTGCAGCTCTTCGGGTCGCTGGAGATCGAGGACGAGGCTCGGTTCGCGGCGGTGGCGGCGACGGAGGAGTGTCAGCGTTGGTGGAAATACATGGACGACATCATGGTCTACAATCCGGACGGGACCCCCGAGGTGAAGGAGCTGCGCGAGGTTTTTTACCTCGATTGAGCGGGCGTTATTCCGACGAAATGATTGCGCCGTTGGTGGCGAGAATTCGCAATTCGCCGATGTCGTCGCCGGCGGGGTCGTAGCACCAGACGGACCAGATCGGGGCGGCGCTGGCGCCTTCCTGCTCGAGGACGTAGCTGACGGTGCCGAGTTGTCGGCCTTTGGTTTCGCTGAAGGTGGCGGCGATGTCCCACGCGGCGGAGGAGTCGATGGCGACCCGCGAGAGGTCGATCGAACTGGGTTGGCCGATGACGGCACCGAGGTTGAAGGAGGGCTTTTCCTTGGTGACGGCACCGCCTTCGATTTCGATCGCGTAAGTGTCGTTGGCCTTGTCGGCGTTGCGGGCGAGAAGATACCAGGTCTCCGGATTCGGGTTGCCGTCGTCGGCGGAGACTTTGACGATTCCGTTCCGGTATTGGGGTGGCAGGACTTGGGTTGCCGAGGCGAGGAAACCTCCCGGTGTGGGATCGGTCGGCTGGGTTTGGGCGGCGAGCGGAAGGGCAAATGCGAGGAGCAGGAGGCAGAACTTCATGACGGGTCGTGATAACTTTGGCGGGCGGAGAAGTCGAGCGGAGGGCTTGCTTTCGACCGGGATCGGCGCAGGTTCGGCGGCGATGTCGGATATTTTTTGGTGGACGCTTTCGGTGTTTTTGATGTTGGTCGGATTGGCGGGGACGGTGGTGCCGTTGATCCCCGGGACGGTGCTGATTTTAGCCGGGGCGATTCTCCTGCACGCCTTCGTGGGGGTGGTCGGTTGGTCGACGCTGATTGCATTGATCGTGCTGGCGATCGTGGCGCAGGCGCTCGATATCGTGAGTGGATCGCTGGGGGCGAAGTGGTTTGGCGCGACGCGGTGGGGGGCGATTGGCGGGATTTTAGGCGCGGTGGTGGGTTTGTTTTTTGGGCTGATCGGGATTTTCGTCGGGCCGCTGGTCGGGGCCGTCGTGGGGGAAATTCTGGGGGGGAAGGGAATCTTGCCGGCGGGGAAGTCAGGCTGGGGGACGTTGGTCGGGACGACGGCGGGGATCGTGGGGAAATTTGGGATCGGGTTGGTGATGATCGGATGGTTCGTGGTGGCGGCGATTTTTTGATACGACGCCCGGAGTCGCGACCAATTCGTCAACCCGGGACGCCGATGGCGTCGGGGAGGGCCATTTCTTCTTCTTCTTCCTGCTCGTTGCTGATCATGGGGGCGAAGCGGTCGGAGCGGAAGCCGAGTTCTTCGGCGTTGCTCTCGTGCATGTAGGGGTCGGGGCCGTTGACCAGTTCTTCGAGGAGGACGCGGTAACTTACGCCGGTCGAGGATCGACCGATCGAGCACTCGCGGACGGTGTAGACGGTGCCTTCGGTGGGCAGGGCTTTGTAAATGTGTTTGTGGAGCGGCTCGAACTTGCCGTCGACGCAAACGACTTTTTCTCCGGTGTCATACATGGCGTTTCAATTGAAACCCGGGCGCGCCGCGGTGCAAGGCGGGAAAATTTTCCCGGGTCGGGGACCGGTCATCGCGCGAACGGTTTCGGGCGCCCCGGCCATTCGGTCCAGTCGGCTGTCAGGTCATCGCGCAGACTCGCGGGAAGCACGGACTCGGGTCGGAGGCCGGGATCCCGGGCGAGTTTCTCGCCGCCGGCGTGGGCGTCGCGCAGGTCGGTGGGCAGGTGGTCGCGGCTGGCGGCGCTGAGGTCGGCGGCGAACGTGCGAAAGGCGTCATCGGTGAACCAAGGCTCGGCGAGACCGACGACGTTGCGCCCGGCGTTCCACTCGAGCCAGGCGTTGCCCAGTGTGTTGATGGGGCCGGGTCCCGGTTCGGGGGCGGGGCCGAGCGTGAGCATCGCGACGCCCTCGGCGTGGGTGACAAGCGGGTCGGAGGTGGCGGCGGAGATGCGGCGGGCGGCGGTCTCGACGGCGTCCCAACGGATGGAATCGAGGACGCGTCCGCCGACGAGGCCAACGATGGGTTGGTCGGCGTAGAAATCGCCGCGCACGAGAAACGCGCCGGGGAAGACGCTCGAAAACGTGCGGACGATCACGTCGAATTGGGCGCGGGTGAGTTGGAAGAGCGGCAGCCATTGGCAGAAGAGGCCGTCGGGTCGCAGGGAGCGGCGAACGTTTTCGAAGTGCTCGCGGGTGAAGAGTCGGCCTTCGCCGGTGCGCCACGGGAGGAAGAGGTCGCCCACGACCACGTCGTAAGTCGCGGCGTGGCGCGCGATCTCCCACCGGGCGTCGCCGAGGCGGAGGTCGATGCGGAGGTCGGCGAAAACGTCCTCGTTGACGGTCGAAAATTCTTCGCGGGCGATGCGGGCGGCGGCGGGGCTGAGTTCGATGGCGGTGAGTCGCTCGACGTCGGGGTGTTGCGCGGCTCCGGCGAGGGTGCTGCCGGTGGCGACGCCGAGCGTGGCCACGTTGCGCGCCCCGCCGTGGAGCAGAATCGGGAGGTGGGCCTGGCGTTCCTGATTGCGCCGGGCGAGCGAGCCGCCGAGCGAGTAGGTGTTATTGAAGAGAATGCGGCGGTCTCGCGGGTTGCGCTGAACCAAGGCGACGACGCCCTCGCGCGCGACGGTGAGATGGCTGATATGCTCACCGCGCTGGGCGGCGGCCTGGGGGAGTCGGGCGGCGAAGGGGAGAGCGACGATGACGACGACGATGGCGGCGATCGCCAGGGTCGGGCGCCGGAGGGTGAGCAGGGCCGCGTAACCGCAGCCGAAGAGCAGAACCGTTTGCCAGAGGCCGAAGGTCGGGGCGAGGAAGCGGTTGGTCATTTCCGCGCCGAGCCAGCCGCCGAGGCCGTTCCAAGCCAGGAGAACGCCGACCTGGGAGGGACGGGCGAGACGCAGGGCGGCGGGGAAGACGAGGCCGGCGGCGAAGAAAAGCGGCACGACGGTGATCGCGAGTAGCGCGGCCGTCTGCGCGTAATACGCGGGCGGGGCGAGTTTCCAGGAAAGCGGGATCAGATTGCCCGTCCAGGCGCTAAAAACGAACGGCTGGGCGGCGCACGCGAGCGCCGCGAGGGCGAGAGCCGGGGCGACGCGCGAGAGGCGCGGCACGAGCGGATTGAGCGCCGCCGCGGCGGCGAGGGCGACGAGGACGGCGGTCAGCACCGCCGCGCTCGAGAAAAGCGAATTGATCGTGATCTGCGCGACCTGGTGTTGGACGACCGTTTCCTGGGCAAGGATGAGGAAACCCGACCCGAAGGCGAGCGCGGCGAGGTTGCGGTCGCGGGGGGCGGACTCCCGGGCCGTTGGATTGGCGGCGCGGGATGGGTGGAGCCCGAGAGCGAGGATGGCCGCGAAAAGGTTGGCGGTCGCGGTGATCAGGACGGCGGCGGTGAGACCGAGGCCCGGGAGGATGGCGAGGCAGGTGGCGGCGATGCCCGCGACGCCGCCGACGGTGTTGACGGCGTAGAGCGCGACGGTCGCGCGGGGGGTGGCGTGGATGGCCCAAACGAGCCAGGGGAAAACGAGGCCCATCGCGGCGGCGGGGAGGCCGACGAGGACGAGCGGCAGGACGTTTTTGAGAACTTCGGCGGCGGCTGGCGGGACGGCTAGAAACCAGTCCGAACGAGCGACGAGAAGGACGACGACGGCGAGCAGGGCCACGGACGTTTCCGCGGCGGCGATCGCGAAAGCCGGGCGCTTTGGAACGAATCGGCTGGCGGCGAGCGAGCCGAGCGAGAGACCGAGGAAGAACGCGCCGGCGACGACGGCGAACGTGCCGCTGTCGGCACCAAGCGCGTCGACCATGAGGCGCATCCAGAGGATCTGGTGCGCGAGACCCGCGGCCCCGCTCGCGAGGAGCAGAGCCGCGGCTCGAGGCAGAGGCGGGCGAATCGCGGGGGCCGACAAGGTCACCGGGTGGGCTGGCCGGACCGGGATTCGATCACCGGAAGGTTACGATTGCCGACGGCGGCGCCAGGCGTAGAGACCCACGCCAGAGGCAAGGGCGAGTAGCGCGATGGTCCCGGGCTCGGGCACGGCGCTGAAGGTCTGCGTGAAGAATTGGAGACCGCTCGGGGCGAACTGACTGTTCTGCGTGCCGACGGTGCCCGTGTTGGTGAGCGCCCAGGTGACGGTGTAATCACCCGCGTCGGTCGCGACCCAGCGGCGACCGTGGATGTGCCCGTAGGGGTTGGACGGAGTGCCGTCGAAGAAGTTCTGCGCCGTGAGCGGGATCGAGCTCGCGCCGTTGGTCATGCCAGTCGTCATCGTCAACGTCACGGCCGTGGCTCCGCTCTCGTAGATTCCGAAGGTCGCCCCGACGGGGCCGGAAACCGCGAAGAGCACGAGATTCACGAAATCGCCGCTGCGGGGGCCGCTCGGGTTGCTGCCGGTGCCGACGTCTCTTCCGCTGAGCACGGTCGGGGTCCACGCGCCGTTGTAGAGGAATCCCTCGTCGGCGTAGTCGTTCCCGGTCGGCTCGAAGGCCATCGTGCGGGTGCCGAGATCACTGACGGGGTCGCCGGTGGCGGTGTTGCCGAAGTCGAGGAAGCCGTCGTTGTTGAAGTCGCCGGCGTAGGCGTGGTTGTGCTGCGCGGGAAGCGCCGGGATGGTGGAGAGGGCCGCGAGGGCCGCGAGGATGGTCGTGATTTTCATGTGATGAGTTTTGTTCGTTTTTGTTCGTTTTTGTTTCGATCAGTCGCCGCGGGGGTCGACGAAGGTCGATCCAGGGCGGCGGAGTTCGGTTTGGATTTGCTCCCACGGGATGGCCGAGACGTGGCCATCGACGAAGAGGTAATGACCGCGGCCGTTGGCGACGTCCGTTTCCACCTGGCTCGCGAAGCCGGCGACGGAAGCGCCGCCGTCCTCCGCGCTGGCGAAATGGAAATGATCGGTCGGCCCGTAGGCGGCGGTCATGAGAGTGAAGAAGAGGGTGGCCGTCGGGGTGCCCACGTTCTGGCGCCGCGACAGGTTGAGATCCGGAGCGCCGTAGGGGCTCCGGGTGAGGAAATCGTTGATGGCGTAGCTGAAGTCTTGCCGGGGATTCGGTGCGACCGGGGACTTGAACACTTCCTTATCGCGACCCTCCAAATATGCCGGAAGGACGTATTGCCACGCCTCGCCCGGACCCTGGTGGGTCGATTGCGGGAAGAGTCCATCGTGGTCCGACGAAAACAGCGCCGCCGCCACGCCGATGGCGCGCAGGTGCCCGAGGCACTGCGTCGCCTTGGCGGAATCGAGGGTGCGCTGGTAACCGGCGAGCGCGAATGACGTCAGGACGGCGACGATCGCGAGGACGGCGAGCAGTTCGATGAGCGTGAAGGCTCGATCGTGGCTGCATGCGGCGGTTTTCGATTTGATTTGAAGGCTTTGCCTTTTGGGTTGGTTCGGCGATTGCAAATCGCCGCTCCTTGAATTGATGCTGGCTTGCACGACATGTTCCCGGTGCCGGGGCGCGGATCTGCCCCGGGGTTTTCCTCTGACGTTTTGCCCGGACACGCGGGTGCTCGGGCGGACCTGGGTTAGGTCGTCAGGCTAGCGGGACGGGCGCGGGTGGGGCGTCGGTGCGGGACGGCGGAGTCGCCGTCGGAGAAAGTGGGTAGGTGGCGTCGCGGGTCGGCGGGGTGCGGACGAGTGCCGCGGTTGCCACGAGGAGGCCTTCGATTTTTTTGTCGGCTTTGAGGGCGGGTGGGCGTTGATCCTCGTTGGTTCGGGCCTTGGTGACGCGACGACACAGGTCGCAGGGGGCGTCGCCTCCGAAGGTCTTGGCCGCCCCGGCGAACACGGAGCCTTCCTCCTGCGAATACTGGCCGAGCATCTGGCCCCACGCGACGACCTGCACGACGGCGAGGTGCCCGCCGACCAGCGCGAAGAGCGCGGCGCAGAGCATCGACGGCGCGACGCGGCGAAGAATGGAGCGCGGGTTCGCAAACACGGGGATGACGTAATGGCGGTCGCGCGGGATGTCAACGGCACGGGAAGGTTCAAATTGAATTCCTATAGCTTCACACTCTCGATTCAAAATTCACTTGCATTAGAGATTTTGTTGGCGAAGGTGACCCGGCAATGCGGATCGAGGAACGGAAAAAGACGCGAGGATTCACGCTGGTGGAGATCCTGGTGGTGGTGGCGATCGTTTCCGTCCTGGCGGCATTCCTGGTGCCGTCGGTGCAGGGAATGGTCGTTGCGGCGCAGCGGGCGGAATGTTCGTCGAACCTGCGGCAGGTTGGGACGGCGATTCTGCTTTACGCGAATGATCACGATGGCTCTCTGCCCGGGACGACGCACGAACTCGGGACGGACATCGACCAAGCGTGGATCTTTGCGTTGAAGCCCTACCTGGGCAACGTCGACGAGGTGCGGATCTGCCCGGCGGATCCGAAGGGAGCCGAGCGGCTCGCGGCGGACGGGACGAGTTACATCCTCAACAGCTTCGTCTTCGTGCCGAGAATCGGACCTTTTGGCGAGGTGATGCCGGGATCGCTCAATAATCTGCGCTACCTGAGCGAGCCATCGAAGACTCTTTTCGCTGGCAACATATCGGACGACCAGGGCGCGAGCATGCAAAATGACCACACGCACTCCGAGCGGTGGGACGGAAACTGGGCCGCGCTGTGCGCCGACCTGGCACCGGATCGCTTCACGAAATCCGAGGCGGCGGACAACTTGAACGGCTCGGCAAATTATCTGTTCGGCGACGGCCACGTGGAAAACATCAAGGCGAGCGAAGTGAAGGAGCGGTTGGACCGCGGAGACAACATCGCCCGGCCGCCGGATTTGGAGAACAATTCATGAAAGGACGAGCTTTAGGATTGGCTATGGTGGGCTGCTTGGCCGCGGCGTTGCCGACGTGGGGATACACCGTCGTGACCGACGAGCACGTGGATATCGTGGGCTTCACGTATTCCGCTGCGGACGGGATGGGGGTGCGGGCGAACGCGGATTCAGGGGTCTACGATCCAGCGGATACCTTGTTTTTCGACGGACCCTCGGGGTCGACGGCGGCCACGCGACCAGCGGGCGGTCAGTGGGATTTTCTCGGAGTCGCCGCCGGAGAGCCGATTTTTATCTGGCCCGTTCTGAGCGAGCCCGGTCGGATCTACGCGGGATTCGAGGCCCAGAGCATCGCGCCGGGGACCTTCGCGTCGATCCCGACGGGAGATCCGCGAGCGCCGACGGCGGCTCGATGGCTAAAGGTCAGTCTGATCGATGTGCGATTTTTCGATCTCGATGGCACGCCTGATAGTGCGGACTTCGCGTTGTGGCAATTCGCGAGTGGCGCTCCGAAGGTCTGGATGTCGACGGCGGACGGGGGCATCACCGGGGACGACATCTACTATCAGCTCGAGGGCGGTCATTCCCACGTGAATTGGGGGTTCAGTCGCGCGGGTTACTACCAGATCGACTTCCAGCTCTCGGGCGTGTTGGCGGGCTCGATGCAGACGGTCAGCTCGCCGGTGACGACGTGGCACTTCGGAGTGGAACATCAGCCGATGGCCATCCCCGAGCCCGGGGTGATCGGTCTGCTGGTGATCGCCGGCATCGCGGTCGTCTGCCGCTTTCGAATCTCTCAACCAAAACCAAAACAAACCAAAGTATGAAACTGCCATCCATCCTATCCTTCACTCTAGCAATGACCCTCTTCGGGTCGGCCAACGCGGTTGTCTTATCGCTCGGTGACGTCGACATCGGCATCGCTTACGAAGACGACGCTTGGGATTTGCACGTTCACGACGAGACCGCTGACGAAGAATACGAGCCAGGCGACGCGACGCTCTTCGTCGCGGCGGGAGCGCAAACGACGGTCTCGGCCGATCCTCAGAAGTCCTTCCTCGGTTCGCCCGGAGACGCGGTTTGGATCCTACCCCAGGATCAGGACCCCAATCTCCTCTATCTCGGTCTGGCAACGGAGGAGATCGACTCCGGAACTTTTGTTGGCGATACGCTTACGTTCAACCTGGTGAGCGTCTCCGGTCCTGGTTCCTTCTCGCTGTATACCGAAGACGGCTTAGGCGTCGTCACCAAATTCTTCGATTCGGGCGACGGGATCTCCGCCGCGGATTCGATCACGCTTTCGACGAGTACGCATCAGCACTTCAACTGGGCGTTCACGGCGACGGGACTCTATTCGGTGCAATTTGAAGCCTCGGCGGTGCTGCCGGGCGGGATGGCGACTTCGAGCGGGCCGGTGGCGTATCAGTTCGAAGTGGTTCCTGAGCCGGGCACGGTCGGGATGCTGGTCGTGGCCGGGCTCGCGGTCGGCGGCTGGGTTGTCGGGCGGCGCCGGGCGGCGCGGTCTTAATCCGGGAAAGTCTTCTCTGGGGAGGGGCACGGCGCTTTCGGGCGTCGTGCCCTTTGCTTGTACGGATGGGTTCGGGGTTCTTCGGCTTGATTTCGAGAAAATCTCGGGGAACGTGGTTCGATGATTGGATTACGGACGTTGGCGGCAGTTGGTTTGTTGGTGGGATTGAGTTTGGCGGGGGTGCGGGGTGCGGATGAGACGATCGTGATCGAAACGCCCTGGGTGCGAGCGGTGCCGGAGGCGATGTCGGCGACGGCGGCGTATTTCGTGATCAAGAATACGGGTGCGGAGGACGTGAGTCTCGTCGGTGGATCGACGGACATCGCCGGCATGGTGGCGCCGATGATCTCGACGAAGCGCGAAGAGGGCGGTCAGACGGTGATGGGGATGGAGACGGTGCCGGAAGTGAAGATCGCGGCTGGCGAATCGGTGACGCTCAAGCCGGGTGGGGATCACCTGATGCTGATGAAATTGTCGGAGCATCCGAAGCTCGGCGAGACGGTGGAGATCACGCTCGAGTTCGAGCCGGGTGGGCGGAAGGTCAACATTCCGGCGACGGTGCTCATGGCCGCTCCGAAGCCGTGAGTGATCACGAGCGGGTTGCGCGGCGACCAAAGAAATTCACGTTCACGACCGGTGTCTGGATCGTGTTCGTGATCCTGGCGGTGGGGATCATCATTGGTTTGCCGAAGTATCTGGATTCGCGGAGGCCAGCGCCGTTTTACGGTGGGTTGCTCTACGATTTGCAGCCGGCGGCGGATTTTTCGCTGACGGATCAGGACGGGGAGGCCTTCGGGAAGGCGGATCTGGCGGGGAAGGTGAGTTACCTGTATTTCGGGTTCACGAGTTGCCCGAACGTTTGTCCGGTCGGGTTGGCGAACCTGGCGATGCTGGATCGGCTGCTGACTCCGGAGGAGCGGGCGCGAGCTCAGATGGTGTTTATTTCGGTCGATCCGGAACGGGATACGCCGGAGGTGCTGAAGGGCTACGTTCCGTTCTTCGATCCGTCGTTTGTGGGGCTGACCGGGACGCCGGAGCAAATCGCGGCCGTGGCGAAGGACTACGGGGTTTTTTACGACGCGCACCCGCTCGAGGGGACGGATGACTACACGGTGGATCACTCGTCGACGGTATTCATGCTCGATCCGGAGGGGAAATTGATCGCGACCTACCGGCACGATCAATTGGCGAACGGTGAGGCGATGGCGGAGGATCTTCGGCGGGTGCTGAAGGAGCATTCGAAGGGATGAGGGCGCTGGGTGCTACGCGCTGGGTGACTGCGGCTGTCGGAGTGGGGGCGGTGATGCTCGGGTTCGGCGGGTGTGGTCCGAAGCCGACGTTGGAGGGGATTGCGAAGGGGAAGGTGATTTACCGACGGTCGTGCGTGGTTTGCCACGGGGTGGAGGGGCTGGGCGTGAATGCGTCGGTGCGTTCGCTGGTGGGGGCGGAGTTGGTGACGGGTCCGGTGCGTCCGTTGATTGCGATCCTGCTCGATGGTTTGCGCGGGCCAATTGGCGGCGGGGTGATGCCGGCTTGGCGGGACTCCCTGGATGACGAGGAGATCGCGGCCGTGGCGGGCTACGTGCGGAGCGAGTGGGGGGGCTTCGGCGCTTCGGGTGGCGCGGAGGTGTCGAGTGAGGAGGTGGCGGCGCTGCGGGCGGAGACGAAGGTGCGGCAGCGGTTTTGGACTCTACAGGAATTGCGGGCGTTGGGGGAGTAGCTGGCGGGGGAAGTGCGGCTTTGCCGTTGGTTACGAGGTTCCGAGCTGGAAGCTCGGAACTGCGACCTGGAAGGTCGCGCTCCCCGGGGCAGCTGCGCTGCCTGTCTTACGCTGGGGCGGGGGCGAGGCCTCCGGGGGGGAGGTCGTCCTTTCTTTTGCCCTTTGGCTCGGGGGCTGGAGTGGCCGTTGGCGGTGGTGGGAGTGGTGGGGGTTTTACTTCCATGATGGGCGGGTTTTTCATTTCGCCGGTGTCCATGAGTTCCTTGATCTGGTCGCCGCTGAGGGTCTCGTATTCGAGGAGGGCGTTGGCGATGAGGTCGAGCTTGTCGCGGTGCTCGGAGAGCATCGCGAAGGCGCGCTGGTAGGCTTCGTCGATGATGCTTTTTACCTCGGCGTCGATCTCGCGGGCGGTCTCTTCGCTGTAGTCGCGGCTCTTGCTGGACATGTCGCGGGCGAGGAAAACCTGACCCTGCTGCTCGCCGTATTCGATCATGCCGAGTTTGTCGCTCATGCCCCAGTGACAGACCATGCTGCGGACGAGGGACGTGGCTTGGCGGATGTCGCCGGAGGCTCCGTTGGTGACGTCGCCGAAGGCGAGTTCCTCGGCGACGCGGCCGCCCATGATCATGACGAGGCGGTCTTTGAGTTCGAGCCGGTGGTTCGTGTAGCGATCGCCTTCGGGGAGATACATCGTGACGCCGAGGGCCGGGCCGCGGGGGATGATGGAGACCTTGTGGAGCGGGTCGCTGTGCTCGCAGAGGAGATTGAGCATCGCGTGGCCGGCTTCGTGGAAGGCGGTCGTCTCCTTTTCGCGCGGGCTCATGGCCATGCTGCGCTTTTCCTTGCCCCAACGGACCTTGTCTCGGGCTTCCTCGAGTTCGTGTTGGGTGATGGCCTTCATGCCGGAGCGGGCGGCGAGGAGGGCGGCTTCGTTGATGACGTTGGCGAGCTCGGCGCCGGAGTAGCCCGGGGTGCCTTTCGCGATGACGGCCATGTTGATGCCTTCGGCGAGTTTCACCTTCTTGGAATGGACGCGGAGGATTTCTTCGCGGCCCTTGACGTCGGGGAGGCCGACGTCGACCTGGCGGTCGAAGCGGCCGGGCCGCAGGAGGGCGGGGTCGAGGACGTCGGCGCGGTTGGTGGCGGCGATGATGATGACTCCGTCCTGGGTGTCGAAGCCGTCCATCTCGACGAGGAGCTGGTTGAGGGTCTGCTCGCGCTCGTCGTGGCCGCCGCCCATGCCGTGGCCGCGGTGGCGCCCGACGGCGTCGATTTCGTCGATGAAGATGAGGCAGGGGGCGGATTTTTTGCCCTGTTCGAACATGTCACGGACGCGGGACGCGCCGACGCCGACGAACATTTCGACGAAATCGGAGCCGGAGATCGAGAAGAACGGGACGTCGGCCTCGCCCGCGATGGCGCGGGCGATGAGGGTCTTGCCGGTTCCGGGAGGGCCGACCATGAGGACGCCCTTGGGGATGCGGCCGCCGAGTTTCTGGAATTTTTTCGGATCCTTGAGGAATTCGACGAGTTCGGAGACCTCGTCCTTGGCTTCCTCGACGCCGGCGACGTCCTTGAAGGTGATCTTGTTCTTATCGCGGGCCATCATTTTGGCCTTGGACTTGCCGAAACTCATCGCGCCCTTGCCGGCCATTTTGATCTGGGAGCGGAAGAAGAAGTAGAGGATGAGGAGAAAGAGGGCGATCGGGAGAAGGCTGATGATCGCGCTCGACCAGAGGTTCGACTCGTAGACGAAGGAGAACGGGAGGTTGGCTTCCTTGAACTGCTTCTGGAGAGCTTCGCCGACGAGGGTGAAGGAGACGTCGACGCGGAACGGGGTGTCGACTTCGTTGCCGTCGGTGAGTTTTTTGTCGTAGAACCCGGTGAGGTATTCGCTTTTCGAGCCCTGTTCGCTGACGAAGTTAAGGGGTTTGTCCTCGGTCGCGACGATCTTCTCATCCTCCATGAGGGCTTGGAATTGCGGGTAGGTGAGGGTGTCCGTCTGCAACATCGCGCCGCCGCGGAAGAGGAACGCGCCGCCGATGAGACCGAAGGCGACGGCCATGAGAACGAGGCCGCGCCAGTTGAATTGCGGGTCGTTCCCGTTGGGTCGCTGTCCCTTTTCTTTCGGGGCGCGTGGATCGATGTCGGACATTTTGGTTTTCTTGGATTTGGGTAGCCCTTTTCGGTAACATGCGGGCGGTGGGATTGCAAACGATGTGGGGGGTGGGCGAGGCGGAAGGTCAGAAGGTCGGAAAGTCGAATGTCGGGCCGGCTCGGGACGGTGGAGTGGCGGAGGGAGTGGCGGCTTCGCCGCGGATTGGGACGGGTCCTGAGCTGGAAGCTCAGGACAGCGACCTGGAAGGTCGCGGTCCCCTTCCTGGTCGCGGTCCCCGGGGTCTGGTTGTGTCGGTGCACGATGTGTCGACGGTGACTTGGCCGCGGGTGGATGGGATGCTCGCGGATCTTCGGGGGCTGGGGGTGGGGCGGACTTCTTTGTTGGTGATTCCGGATCATCATGGGCGGGGGCGGATTTCGGAGGATGCGGCGTTTGGGGATTGGCTGCGGGCTCGCGTGGCGGAGGGGCACGAAGTGGTGGCTCACGGGTATTTTCACCGCCGGGCGCGCCGGGCGGGGGATTCTTTTGCGAAGCGACTGACGACGGAGCGTTATACGGCGGGGGAGGGGGAATTTTTTGATTTGGCGGAGGATGTCGCGATGGAGTTGCTCGAGCGGGGCCTGGCGGAGTTTGCGGCGATGGGGATGCGGCCGAGTGGGTTCGTCGCGCCGGCTTGGTTGCTGGGGGTGGAGGCTGAGCGGGCGGTGCGGCGGGCGGGGTTTCGTTACACGACGCGGATTGGAACGGTGGAGGATCTCGTGAGTGGCCGGGTGGATCGGTCGCGGAGTCTGGTCTGGAGCGTGCGGGCGCGGTGGCGGCGGGTTTGCAGTCTGGCTTGGAACGAGGCGCTGCTGCGGGGGTTGGGCGACTCGCCGCTGGTGCGGGTGGGATTGCACCCGCCGGATTGGGATTTTCCCGGGATTCGGCGGCACATTTTTCGCTGCGTCGAGCGCGCGCTTGCGACGCGTCCGGCGATCACCTATGACGACTGGCTCGACCGAGCGGCGGTCGATTCGACGAAATGAGCGCGCGATCCGACCTCCACATTTACTCGAAACACAGCGACCGGGCGGCGGACTGGGTGCTGCGGCGGCTGGACTTCCCGGCCAGCTTCACGGACCCACGGGCGGTCTACGATTCCTTGCGGGCGAAGGGGATGGCCTTCGTGACGTTGACGGATCAGAACACGATCGCGGGGTGTCTGGAGATCGGCGGGTTGCCGGGGACGTTCATCAGCGAGGAGGTGACGGCGACGTTTCCCGAGGACGGTTGCCGGGTGAACGTGCTGGTGTATGGGATCAGCGAGGCGCAGCACCGGGATCTGCGGGGGCTGCGGGAGAACATTTACGATCTGCAGAAATACGTGACGGCGGCGGGGATCGCGCACGCGGTGGCGCACCCGCTGCACGCGGTGCGGGAGGATCTGAAGCCGGTGCATTTGCAGAAGCTGGCGTTGTTGTTTCGGCACTTCGAGGGGGTGAACGGGCGGTATGCGTCGATTCTGAGCGAGACGACGACGTTTGCGCTGGGGCGGCTGACGGCGCGGGACATCGAGCGGTTTGCCGCGGCGACGGGGATCGTGCCGACGCACGAGGAGGCGGAGCGGAAGGTGTTCGTCGGCGGGAGCGACGATCACGGCGGGGTCTTTCCGGGGCGGGCCTGGACGGAGACGGCGGATTGCGCGGCGGTGGGGGAATTTCTGGAAAACGTGCGGCGGGGGGATTGCCGGGCGGCGGGTCGGGCGGGGAGCGCGTTGGGAATGGCGCACGGGACCTACAACGTGGCGTTTGCGTTCGCGAAGGAACGGCTTTCGTCGAAGGCGCACGAGCCCGGCGTGGGGTTGATCGAGAAAATGTTTGCGCGGTTCATGGAAGGGCGGGATCCCACGGAGTTTACGTTCGGCGAGAAGTTGAACTTCCTCGCGCAGGGCGTGGTGAGCGGAAAGATCTTCGAAATGGCGAAGCCTGGAAACACGTCGCTGTGGAAGGAGCTGGCGACGTATTTTTCCGAGCCGAAGGTGAAAGCCGCGCTGGCGGAGGCGACGGCTGGCGTGGAGGAGTCGGAGCGGCGGGCGTTCCTGATGGCGAACCTGATCGCGAACCAGCTCGGCTTTCGGTTTTTCAATCAGTTCATCGGCCAGATCACTTCGGGAAAGATCATCGAGAGCATTCAGACGATCAGTCCGCTGGTGCCGATCATCGCGCTGCTGAGTCCCTACATTCACGCGTTCCGGATGCCGAAGCGCGAGTGGCTGGCGTCGATGAGCCGGGGGCTTTGCGGCGAGGTGCCGGCGGCGTTGACGAATCAGAAGCGCGCGTGGTTCACCGACACGCTGGGGGACGTGAACGGCGTGGCGACGACGATCAAACGGATGACGTCGGCGGGCGTGGCGGCGGGGCGTGACCTCACGGTCGTCGTGTCGAGCGCGGAGATCGGGGATATGGGGATTCCGCTCAAGAATTTCCCGCCGGTCGGGGAGTTCGAGTTGCCGGAATATGAATTGCAGCGGTTGAGCTTCCCGCCGGTGCTGGAAATGGCCGAATGGATGGCAAGCGAGAACGTGGGCGAGGTCATCATCAGCACGCCGGGGCCGGTCGGGCTGGCGGCGCTCGCGGCGGCGAAGGTGCTGGGCGTGCGGACGGCGGGGATTTACCACACGGATTTTCCGCAATACGTGCGGATTCTCACGGATGATTCGTTCATGGAGACGCTGACGTGGAACTTCATGCACTGGTTCTACAGCCAGCTCGACGTCGTCTGGGTGAACTCCGAAGACTACCGCAAGGAGTGGATCGAGCGGGGGATTCCCAAGGAACGGATCAAGATTCTCCCGCGCGGGTTGGACATCGAGTTGTTTCACCCCACGCGGCGGGACGGGGAATTTTGGAAATCGCGTGGGCTGCGCGATGGTGAACTGGCGATGCTTTACGTCGGACGGGTTTCGAAGGAAAAAAACTTGGACGTCACCGTGGCGGTCGCGCGTCGATTGGCGGCGGCGGGAGTGAACGTGCGCCCGGTTTTCGTGGGCGACGGGCCGTATCGGGCGGAGGTGGAGCGGCTGCTGCCGGACGCGATTTTTACGGGGGTTCTGGGAGGGGAGGATCTGGCGGCGGCCTACGCCTCGGCGGATTTCTTCGTGTTTCCGAGCACGACCGACACTTTCGGCAACGTCATTCTCGAGGCGCAGGCGAGCGGTTTGCCGACGGTGGTGAGCGACGTGGGAGGACCGAGGGATTTGGTGAACGACGGGACCGATGGCTTCGTGACGCGTGCGCTCGATGCCGAGGGGATCGCGGGCCGCGTCCAGGAATTGGCGGCCGACGCGGAACTGCGGGCGCGGATGGGGAAAGCCGCCCGTGCGGCGGTCGAGTCGCGGGACTGGGCAAGGGCGTTCGAGCGATTCTGGGGATCGTCGCCGGAGTAGAGGGGCGTTGGGTCGGGGATTCGCTTGACGACCTGCATCAGGGGATCAATATACGTAAGTATATGAAAACAATATCGGTTAATGTATCGGAGCCGGTTTATGAGGATTTTCGGCGTTACTCACGGGAGAGAGATCGGTCGACCGCGGAGGTGATCCGGGAAGCGATGGAGCAGTTTTGGCAGAGTCGAATTCAGCGGCGGGTTCAATTACTGGATCGCCCGGGCTGGGATTGCGGCGAGGTCTTCGCCGTGGCGAATGACGGTGATGGCGACTTGCTGGGGGAGATGTTGGAAGCGCGGGATGAGACACGGACTTGATACATCGTATCTGGTTGCCTTCGAGATGCGGCGGCATCCCGATCACGCTCGCGTGCGGGAAAATTTCGCCGAAGTTCTTCGGTCGGAAGGGGAGGTGCTGTTGGCGGCTCAGGTAGTGCCGGAATTTTTACACGTTGTGACCGATCCCCGGCGTTTCGAGGTTCCGATGCAAATGGGCCAGGCTTTGCGGGCGATCGATGATTGGTGCGCGGGAGAGGGCGTTCAGCTCATCGCTTCCCAGCCGGACGACGTGGAAAAGATGCTGCGGTGGCTGAAGCAACACCGACTTGGGCGAAAGCGGCTGCTGGGCACGCGATTGGCGGCGACTTGGCTAGGGGCCGGGGTGCGACGTGTCTTGACTTTGAATTGGTCTGACTTCGCTTTGTTCGGGTGTTTCGAATCCGGGCTGGATTGACCTCCACCGGGTCGGTTGCGGCTTTTCCGCTTGGGCGGAAATTGCCGGGCGATGCACCGGGACGGTACATCTCGCACGCCGGGAGGCGTGCGTTCCCCAATTCCTCAGCTTCGCTCGAGCTGGAGTTTGCGGATCCATTGGGGGTAGGATTTGCGGGCGTTTAGGACTCGAAGGGTGCCTTTTTTGTCGAGGATCCAGACGGTGGGGAGGGCGTTGATCCCGAGCGGGCGGGCGACGGCGTTTTCCCAGCCTTTGCCGTCGAAGTAGGTCGGCCACGTGATGCCGAGGGCTTCGCGGGCGGCGTCGAGGTTGGCGCGTTCCTCGTCGAGGCTGACGGTGATGATCTGAAGATCGTCCTTGGGGATTTGGCGGATGTCTTTGACGAAGTCCTGCATCCAGAGGCCCGCGGGAGGGGACTCGGCCGCCCAGAAAATGAGGACGACGACCTGGCCGCGAAGGCGCTCGAGGTCGATGGTGCGGCCGCCGAGGGTCTCGAATCTGGCGGTGACGGGTCGGCCGAGGGCGTTCATTCGGCGGAAGTCGTCGGCGATGCGGTCATCGAGGGCGGGCTCGCGGGAGAGGCTTTTGGCGCGGGTGAGGAGGTCGCGCATGGTATCGGGGACTTCGTCGCAGAGCGTGGCGGCTTCGACGAGGAGTCGGGGCGAGCGGACGTCGTCGGGGAAGCGGGCGGCGAAGTTGGTGGCGGCGGTGACGATGGCTTCGCGAATGTCCTGGTCGCGCCCTTCGATGGTTTGCATCTGGAGGGAGATGCGGCGGAAGGTGACGTCGGCGAGTTTTTCGCGCGGGATGCCCGGGGTTTTCTCCAACCGCATGAGTTCGCGGAGGGCTTCGGTGACGAGGGTGGGCTTGTTGTCGAGATTGCCTTCGGCGGCGTCGATGCTGGTGAGGCGGAGTTGGGCGTCGAAGGTGCGGGGGTCGTCGGGGTAGCGGCTGATGAAAGCGCGCAGGGCGGCGCGGTGTTTGGTGAAGTGGGTGCGGGCGACGCGGACGGCTTCGTCGCGGCTGCTGGGGGTGGTTTGTGGACCTTGGTCGAGTTCGGTGATGACGGCCCAGTCTTCGGTGGGGCCGGCTTGAGTTGGCCGCGAAAAGGCGCAGAGGGCACAGATGAGGGTGAGGGTGGCGAGGAGTTTGCGGCTTCGCCGACTAGTTGGTTCGGCAGCCGGAGCGAAGCGGAGACAGGCGCAGCCAATTGCAAATCGCCGCTCCTTGAACTTTGGCTCGCTTCGCTTTGCCGGACTTCGGCGGCTGGAGCCGGAGGGAAGCGGAGACCGCCGAAGGCAACCCGCCGCTCCTTGAATGATTCGGGACCCTTTTGGGGTCATTTGTTTTCCGGGATGATGGCGGTGTGGATCGCTCGGTGGTCGCTGCCGGTGGCGAAGCCTGGGGTGCGGTCGATGCCGCTCTTTTCGGCGACGATCTCGGGGAGGAGGCCTTTGTTGACCATGAGGTAATCGATGCGGGAGTAGATGTCGGCGTAGCCCCAGAAGTGCGTCCAGACGTCGCCGTTCTCGTCGGCGAGCGCGAGGGCGGTGAGGGATTTCTCGCCGGAGCCTCCGAGGAGCTCGCGGATGGGGTATTCGTTGCGGGTGTCGTTGAAGTCGCCGAGGAGGAGGAGATTGACGTCGGGGTTCTTCTCGATGATGCGGTTCGAATAGTTCTTCAGGTAGAGTGCTTCGCGGGCTCTCATGGCGGCTTGGTCGTATTCCGGGACGTCGCGCTTGGATTTGAAGTGAACGCCGAGGACGCGGAGTTGATATTGGGGGTTGATCTGGATCGTGACGTCGAGGATGCCGCGGGACATCGGACGGGCGATTCCGCCCATGTCGAAGGTGACGTCCGTTTTCGAGCGGCGCTCGACGATCGGGAATTTGCTGAGGAGGGTGACGTGGCGGTCGGGGTCGGCGGCCTGAACGTATTCGGAGTCGGCGTATTCGAGACCCTTCGCTTTGAGGCGGGCTTGGAGGTCGGCGAATTCTTCCTCCGATCCCATTTCGATCACGCCGAGGATGTCGGGCGCGACGGCGGCGATGACTTCGACCGTGGCGGCTTTCTCGTCGTCTGGCTTGGTGGCAGGCTGGGAGCCTCGCTGCATCGTGAGCCAGTTCTCGACGTTGTAGGCGGCGACGACAATCGGCTCGGTCGACTCGACCGAGGATGTCGCGGGGGATTCCTGACAGTTGGCGAGGGCAACCGTCATCGCAATGGCGACGACTGCGCCAGAGAGACGGCGTGAGAACATTAGGCGCGAACCGGGGAGAGGGCGGGGTGTGGGAGCGAGCGGACTAGGCCGTTTTGTGCGGCTGTTTGCCCGGCTGCTCCTTGATCTCGAGTTCGGCGGCGGTCTTCTTGATCTCGTTGTCGAACTCGTCCTTGGCCTTGCGGAATTCGTTGAGGCTCTGGCCGATGCCGCGGGCGAGTTCGGGGAGACGCTTCGCTCCAAAGAGAACGAGGACAATGACGGCGATCATTGTCCATTCCGGGAATCCGGGCATACCGAGAGCGAGGAGAGAATTCATGCTAGAAAACTAACAGTGGCGGATGGGGTTGCAACTGGAATTGCGGGGTGGGGGGAAGGGGTGGGGGCGTGAATGGTGAAAAGTGAAAAGTGAATAGTGAATAGTGAATGGTGAGCACCGGAGCCTGGGAAGGCTCGGGGCAGACTGCATCGGCTTTGCGATGCAGCCCGAAGGGCGAGACGAGCGGGAGCGAGCGAGTCAACGCGCGGGGCAGACACCATCCGCTCTGCGATGGTGCCCGAAGGGCGAGACGCTCGGGAGAGCGCGAGTCGATGGTGGAATTACCGATTCGGGAGATTCCAGGTTGGCGCGAGGGTCGAGTATTCTTTGCGCGGTAGGAGAACGTAGTGGGGGTTGGCGTCGGCTTGGAGCCAGCGCATGAGGGGAACGAGGGTGTCTTCGGCCATCGTGGTGCAGCCGGCGGTCTTACGGTCGGGGCCTCGCTGGAGGTGGAAGAAAATGGCGGAACCGGCGCCGGGGACGGGTGGGTCGGCGTTGTGGCGGATCTCGACGAGCCAGCGGTGAGGGGGATCGTTGTGCTTCATCGCTTGCTTGGCGAACCAAGCGGGCGGGTTGGCGGGGTCGACGGTGACGTGTTGGTTGTAGAGCGGGTTGGTGACGTCGTCGATCCAGGCGTCGGCGGTGGTGATGGTGTGAAACGGGTAATTGGTCCCGGCGGGGAGGGCGTCGTCGAAGGTGTAGATCGTGCCGACGGCGAAGAGGCCGGCGGGGGCGCGTTTGTCTCCTTCTTTCTTGCGGAGGCCGGGCTGGTCCTGGCCGGCGACCCCGCGGCCCCAGGCGAGTCCGTTTTTTCCGAGGAGGATGCGGCGGGGGGAGGAGACGGCGGTCCACTCGGAAGTGGGCGACGTGCGCTGGTAGAGCTGGAGCGTGCCGGTGGAACTGTCCCACGTGTCGGTGACGCCGACGATGAGCTGGAGGCAGTCGGAGGGGAGGGGGGCGGTGAGGGCTGGCCGCAAAAAGGCGCAGAAGGCGCAGAGGATTGTGATGGCGCGCATACGGGTTTGGACAGGATTGACGGGATTTTCAGGATTAGGATGAGGGAGGTGAGGCTTCGCCTTTGGGTTGGGTCGGCAGCCGGAGCGAAGCGGAGACAGGCGAAGCCAATTACAAATCGCCGCTCCTTGAAATTTCACTCAACTCTCAACTCTCAACTGGGGCCGAGGATTCTCCACCCATTTTCCGTGTTCCCGGATGAGGTCGATGAGGCGGTCGACCGCTTCTTCCTCCGGGATGTTGAACTTCACCGCCGTCTTGCCGACGTAGAGGTTGATCTTGCCGGGGGCCCCGCCGACGTAGCCGAAGTCGGCGTCGGCCATCTCGCCGGGGCCATTGACGATGCAGCCCATCACGGCGATGCGGACGCCTTTGAGGTGGTCGGTGCTGGCGCGGATCTTTGCGGTGGTCGATTGGAGATTGAAGAGGGTGCGACCGCAGCTGGGGCAGGCGACGTAGTCGGTCTTGAAAATGCGGACGCCCGCGGCTTGGAGAATGTGGTAAGCGAGGCGGAGGGATTGGCCGGGGGCGGGCTCGCCTTGGATGAGGACGGCGTCGCCGATGCCGTCGCAGAGGAGGGAGCCGAGGTTGGTGGCCGCGGTGAGCAAACTCGAAACTCGAGAATCGAAACTCGAAAATCCAAAAGCGTCTTTGAGGAGGATCGGGTGGCGGGGGTCGAGCTTCGCGGCGAGGAGGCGGTAGGCGTCGATAACCGGGAGCTGGCAGGTGTCGGGAACGGTGACAAAGAGGGCGGTGCGGTTGGCGTTGGCTTCGGCGATGGCGGTCTCGTCGGTGGGGTCGATCTCGGTGACGCCGGATTGGTCGAGGATGATCTCGGGCTGGTAGTCGCCGAGCTGGTCGAGCTTGTGGGCGAGGGCGTCCCAGGTGGGGCGGTGGACGACGATGCGGACGGTCTCGTCGCCGCCGACGGGGGTGTCGGTGATGAGGAGGCGGCTTGACGCCCTTCGGGCGTAGGATTTCGGATTTCGGATTTCGGATTTCGGATTGGAGGGAAGTGCGGCTTCGCCGGGTTTGGTTGGTGATCGGCTGGAAGCCGATGCCACTCTGATGAGTTCCTTGGCTACCGGGATTTCGTGGGGGCTGTCTTCGGTGAGGCTGACGCGGATGGTGTCGCCGATGCCGTCGTGGAGGAGGCTGCCGATGCCGATGGCGCTCTTGATTCGGCCGTCTTCGCCGTCGCCGGCCTCCGTCACGCCGAGGTGGATCGGGTAGTTCCAGGAGGAATTTGAAATTTGAAATGTGGAATGAGAAATGGTTTGCCCGCTTCGCGGGGTGGCTTCGTTTCTCATTTCACATTCCGCATTTCCCATTGGTTGCTCGTCGAGCGAAGCGAGCCGCGCAACCAGCAAACGGTAGGCCTGGATCATGACCTTGGGGTTGCTGGCCTTCATGGAGAAGACGAAGTTGTGGTAGTCGAGGTCGCGGGCGATGCGGGCGAACTCGAGGGCGCTTTCGACCATGCCGAGCGGCGTGTCGCCGTATCGGTTCATGATGCGGTCGCTGAGGCTCCCGTGGTTCGTGCCGATGCGCATGGCGCGGCCGAGATCTTTGCACAGCTCGACCAGCGGGGTGAAGCGCTCGCGGATGCGGTCGAGTTCGGCGTTGTATTCGGCGTCCGTGTATTCGCGGACTTTGAACTTCTTGGAATCGACGAAATTCCCGGGGTTGATGCGGATCTTTTCGACCCAGCGGGCGGCTTCCATGGCGGCGTCGGGCTTGAAGTGGATGTCGGCGACGAGTGGGACGTCGCAGCCGCGGGCGAGGAGGCCTGATTTGATCAGTTCGAGATTACGGGCGTCCTTGATCGTGGGGGCGGTGATTCGGACGATCTCGCAGCCGACTTCGACGAGGTCGAGGGTCTGCTGGATGCAGGCCTCGGTGTCCATCGTGTCGCAAGTGATCATCGACTGGACGCGGATGGGGTGGGCACCGCCGATGGTGACTTTGCCGACTTGGACTTCGCGGGTGGTTTGTCTCAAAGCTTCAAGAATTTGAAATTTGAAATGCGGAATTCGAAATGGAGTGCCGCTTCGCGGGGTTGCGGGGGTGCAAGCTGGAAGCTTGCGTTACTTTTTGAATTCCATCGTGGGTTCGTCGCCTTTGCCGCCCCAGCCCAGGTCGATGACGTCGTAGAAGGTGACGTAGAGCATGAAGCCGATGAGGGCGAGGGCGAAGCCGTTCTGCAGGAACTCGAGGATGCGGACGTTCACCGGGCGTTTCATGATTTTCTCGATGATCGCGAGGGTGATGTGGCCGCCGTCGAGGACCGGGATCGGGAGGAGATTGAGGAGGGCAAGGTTGACGTTGAGGACGACGCTGAACCAGATCGCGAGCAGCCAGCCATCCTGCCGCTCGAAGAGGCGGTAGTAGACGTTCATGATGCCGACGGGGCCGGAGAGGTGCTGGAGGCCGATTTCGGATTTCGTCGAGATGACGGCGCCGAGGGTGTCGACCATCATGGTCATGCTGGAGCCGATCTGCTGGAAGGGATTCGGGTGGACGCGGTGGAGTTCGCCCGCGAAATCCCAATCGATCGCGCCGGTGTTCCAAGCGATCCCGACCCTTGGGATCTTGCCGGACTTTGGAACCTCGGGGGTGACGGTGACGGTGGTGGATTGGCCGCCGCGGCGAACGGTGAGGACTACGGGGGTGCCGCCGCCGTTTTCGAGTTGCTTCGAGAAGGCGGCGCGGCTGGTGAGGGCTTGGCCGTCGACGGCGGTGATGACGTCGCCGGGTTGCATTCCGGCTTTGGCGGCGGGTCCGTCTTCGACGAGCTTGTCGACGGTCGGCGCGACGGCGGGAAGCGCGAGCTGGAGGGTCTCGTCGCCGCGCTGGACGGTGACCGGGAGCGGCTGGCCGTTGTTCTCGTCGAGGAGCTTGGTGAGCTCCATGAAGCCGAGGAGCGGCTGGCCATTGGCTTGGGTGATCAGATCGCCACCTTGGAAGCCGGCCGCTTGTTCGGTGCTGCCCGGTGCGACCGACGCGATCTTCGGCGTGACCGAGGGGGCGATGCCGATCTGGCGAAGGCCGGCTCGGCCCCAGCCGGAGCGGTCGGGGGTGGCGGGGGCGACGTCGAAGGTCTGGGTCGCGCCATTGCGCTCGATCTCGACGGCGAGGGTGGGGTTTTCGCTGCGGGCGATGTTCCAGATGACGCTTTCGCGGGCGTTGCCGGCGGGACCGAACTGGGTGATCGGTTTGCCGTCGATGGAGACGATTTTGTCGCCGGGAAGGATGCCGGCTTGGGCGGCGGGACCGTCTTCGACGACAAAGCCGACGGTGGTGCTGGTCTCCATGTCGCCGACGGGGCGGCCGAGGCCCCAGACGAGGACGGCGAAGAAGAAGGCGAGGAGGATGGAGAAGAGGGGGCCGGCGGCGGCGACGATGATTTTGTCGAGTGGGCCGATGGGCGGGTATTTGGCGCGGTCGTTTTCGACTTCGCCTTCGAGGAGTTCCATCGGGGCGAGTTGCGGGATGGCGACGTAGCCGCCGGCGGGGATGGAACCGAGGCGGTATTCGACACCGTTGATGGTTTTTTTCCAGAGGGGCTTGCCAAACCAGATGGCGAACTTTTCGACGACGAGTCCGCGCCAACGGGCGGCGAGGTAGTGACCCCATTCGTGGACGAGGATCATGAGGTTGAAGATGAGGATGACTTCAACGCAGATGAGGAGGAATTTGAGGGTGTCGAGGATCATGGAAATCGGGTGGCCGTACAGAGTGGACGATTCCGGGGGGAAATCAACCGTTGGGACGCGGGGGTGATGAGAGTCTTCTGATGCCGACCGCTACGGAGTTGCGGGCGAAGACTTGCGAAGCAGGCGCCAGCTCCAGATGCCGAGTCCGCCGAAGCCGACGAGCGCGCCGCCGAGGGCCCACCAGAGGCCGGACGGGATCGGGGCACCGAATTTCCATTCGGACAGCTCGGCCCCGAGCCAGACGACGAGGCCGATGCGGGGGGCCATTCCGATGGCGGTGCCGATCATGAGTGGGACGAGGCGGACGCCGCTGCTGGCGGCGAGGACGTTGGTCATGGCGAAGGGCATCTGGGGCGGGAGGCGGGCGAGGGCGACGGCGAGGATGGCGCGGCCGGGTGGGGCGTCGATCATGGCGGTGGCGAGGCGGCGTCCCCAAGGGAATCGGTCGACGAGGGCGCGGAGGTCGTGGCCGGCGTAGCGGCGTCCGAGGTGGTAGCCGATGGCGCAGCCGATGAGGACGATGCCAATGGCGGTGGGGAGGCCGCGGGCGAAGCCGAAGAGGAGGCCGGCGACCAGGGAGGTGAGGTGGGAGGGGATGAGGGCGAGGCCGACCAGAGCTCCTCCGGTGAGGACGTAGGTGGGGATGAGCCACCAGCCGGCTTCGCGGAGGTTGGTGACGTGGTCGAAGGCTCCGGCGATGCCGAGGGCGACGCCGATGAGGGGGAGGAGGAGGCCGAGGGCGCAGGCGGTGGCGATCCGGCGGAAGCGGAGGGGGGTGGGTGGTGGGGTGTTGGGGGGAGTGGGTGGCGCTTCGGCGGGGGGCTTGGCAGGCGGGGCCGCGGTGGGGTTTGTGGATTCCATCGCGGGGTGGCGGTCTGGGTGGGAGTGTCTGCCAGAGATGCTTCGCTTCGCTCAGCATGACAGGTTTTTTGGGGCGCTTCGCGCTTGGTGTTAGGCGGCGAGTTGGGTGGCTAGGATCTCGACGGCCTTGGCGATGTCTTCGCTCGTAACGTTGAGGGGGGGAGGAAGCGGATGGTTTTTTCTCCGGCTGGGACTACGAGGAGGCCGGCGGCCATTAGGTTTTTGGTCATCGCGAGGGCCGTGAGGTCGGGGTCTTCGGCGATGAACTCGACTCCGATCATGAGGCCATGGGCGCGGATCTCGGCGATTTTTGGTGATGCCACGTCGGCGAGGGCTTGGGCGAAGGTGGTGCCTTGTTCGCGGACGTGGGCCAGGAGGTTTTTTTCTTCGATTTCGTCGAGGACGGCGATGCCGGCGCCGCAGGCGACCGGGTTGCCGCCGTAGGTGGTGCCGTGGCTGCCGGGGCCGAGGAGGTCGCAGAGCGCTCCGCGGTCGTCGCCGACCGGGCGGTCGCGGATCCAGAAGGCTCCGAGCGGGAAGCCGTTGGCGATGCCTTTGGCCCAACTGATGCCGTCGGGGACGATGCCGGTCGCGCCGGGGATGGCTTCCCAGCCGTTGTAATGGCCGGTGCGGCCGAGGCCGCATTGGACTTCGTCGAAGAGGAGGAGGAGATCGTGCTCGTCGCAGAGTTCGCGGAGGTCGGCGAGGAATTTGCCTTCGGCGGGGCGGATGCCGCCTTCGCCCTGGATGGGTTCGATGAGGATGGCGGCGGTTTGCGGGGTGATCGCGGCGCGGACGGCGTCGAGATCGCCGAGCGGGACGTGGGTGAAGCCGTCGAGGAGTGGGCCGAAATTGGTTTTCACCTTGTCCTGACCGGTGGCGGAGATGCCGGCCATGGTGCGACCGTGGAAGGAGCCGGTGAAGGTGATGACGTGGTGGCGCTGCGTGGCGCTGCCGAAGCGGCGGGCGGTTTTGATGAGGCCTTCGTTGGCTTCGGCTCCGCTGTTGCAGCAGAAAATTTTGCCCGGGGTGCCGACGCAGGCGACGAGGCGCTCGGCGAGTTCGAGCTGGGGGCGGGTGTAGTAGAGATTGGACGTGTGGACGAGGGTGGCGGCCTGGGCGGTGACGGCGGCGGTGACGCGCGGGTGGGCGTGGCCGAGCGAGCAGACGGCGATGCCGCCGCCGAAGTCGAGGTATTCGCGACCGGCGTCGTCCCAGACGCGGGAGCCGCTGCCGCGTTCGATCACGAGGTCAAAGCGTCCGTAGGTGGGGAGGACGGATTGGGCGTAGCGGTGCTGGACGGTGGATGACAAAGAATCTTCGCTGTGGATCATTTTAAAACGCCGGAGTCCTGCCAGCCCAGCTCCGGTTCCCAAGGGGTTGTGAGGTGCGTTTTCACGGACAGGAACAAATGATGCACCGCCGGGACGTGGATTGGGGGTAGTTTCGCCCCGTCGGCCCGCCGCTTTCGTCGGTCGACGTTCGGCGAGCGGCGTAGAACGTAAACGTGATCAAGTCGGGAGCCGACAATATTCACCTTACGCGTGTCCAGTTTCAGAAATTCCGCCAGCAGGTAGTGACGGCAGTAAGGAAACCCGCGCTTCAAATTATCGGCGAGCATTTCGCTTTCAAACCAGCGCGGCTTGTCCAAATAGGTTTTGCACTCGATCGCCACGACGGGGATGTAAATAACCTCTTCTTTGGCGGTGCCTCCGTCCGAAAACGAACTGACTAGGCGCTTTGAAATGACAAAATCGACGTTCGCGCGCTGATAGAAGGCATCGGGCAGCTTCGAAAATTGCTCGAAGTTGGCGGCGGAGAAATACAGACCGTGAAAGACATCCCGATGCCCCAAGTCGACGTCTCCGCCCAATTCCGCGACCAAGGGTGAAAGCAGGTAGGTGCAGAATTCTTCCAGTGCCGAGGATTGCAGCGCGCTTCGGGAGTCGAAGGCGTCGATTCGCTCCTCGTCCAGAAAAGCTCGATAGGATTCGTAGGCCTCCGCGACTCGCTCGACGAAGCCCCGCCAGTCATCATTTTTCTCATCGTCGCCGACTTCGGACTCGCTGGTTTCCCGCCACTCTCGATAGCGCATGGCGACGGCGTGGATCAGTTTGTCAGCCCGTTTGCTGGAGGCGGTGTCGAGGTCTTTGATCTTTTTACAGATGTTCGAGCCGTGCGGGTATCTGGCGCCGAAGGGGAGATCTCGACCGAAAATTTGGCGATTGGTCATCGTGGTGAGGCCGCGGAGAGGGCCGCTTCCGGAGTGGCGGTCGTTTCACGCTTGGTCGGCGAGTCTTTTCGAAGAACCTGTCGTAGAACCGCCGCACCCAGCAGAGGAGGGACCGCGTTTCCGATCTGATTGTATTGGGAGAGGTAGCGCTCGGCCGTCCGGCCCTCGCGTTCGAGAAGTTTGGAGCTGACGACCGTGGGTTTGCCACAAAAGACATAGCGGTCCGGAAAGCTCTGAATCCGGGCACCCTCGCGAGGCGTGAAATTGCGGTGCAGTTCCGGGTGGAGAAAATTGGCGTAGAAGCTGGCGGCAATCGTGTGACACGGGCGGTCCCAGTGCATCCGGCGGTTGTTTTGGTCGTAACTCGCGACGGCGGTCTCCGAGCGCATTCGTCGACGGGGCGCGTGTTCTGGCGGGGCGTCGCTCTGGGATTGTCCCGGCGAGATGGAGCGAAAACGCTCGATCATCCGGGCGGTGTGACGCATCGGGTGATGGTTCGCGATGAGAGCTGGCGCCGCCTTGCGCATCACCTTTTGGAAAGGATGGATTGGCGGGGTTGCGTAGGGCAGGCCGTCGTCCGCATCGCCTACGTCGACGATCGGGAGATCTGAAATGGCGTCCCGGACGGTCACAAGCGGGAGGCGAGGCTGGCGAAACAGGTCTCCGTCCGGATCTCCGTGGGTCGGTATTGGCGGAAGAGTGGAAGAATTGGACTGCGATGCGACAAAAAACACCCGTCGACGGATCTGAGGGACCCCGTATCGATGGGCGTCGAGGATCAAGATGCTGACGTCGAACCCAAGTTTTTCGAATTCTGCCGTGATGACCTCGGGAACCGGTTTTCCGGCTGAAGTGACGGCCTTCAACAGTCCAGGGACGTTCTCGAGGATCGCCGTTTCGGGGTTCAAAACCCGCACGAACCGCAGAAATTCGCGGAAAAGCGAGTTTCGTGGATCTTTCGGATCCTTGCGGGCGGGTCCGGCCTGCGAGAAGCCCTGACAGGGCGGCCCTCCAATGATGATGTCGGGATTGCTCTCGATGTTCCCGCGAATCCAGGAGTTTGTGACCCGCTGGATATCGGAGGTGATGACCCGAGTGTCCGAATGGTTCTTCTGCAACGTTTGGCTGGCCCACTGATCAATCTCGAACGCGTGAGTGACGTCGGCACCCACCAGTTCGGCAGCCAAAGAAAAGCCGCCGGCGCCTGCGAACAGATCAATCACGACGGGTCGGCGACTCATCCGACAGGATTTAGCACCCCAGGCGGAGGCTGTCACGAATCGTGATGTCACTGCGAGGAGAGTGTGGCCTTTGGCCGGTAGGGTTGGTGATTGGCTGGAAGCCAATGCCACTCTTTCTACCGTTTGCGGAGGCGGGCGAGGCGGTCGGTTAGGTTGGATTCGGCTTGGAGGATTTCCCGGGCCAGTTCTTCGGAGGACATCCAGTTGCCGCCGAAGGATTCGACCGTCGTTCGCTCGAGGTGGTCGTCGGTGGCGACGGTGAGGTCGAATAGCTTGGCGTATTTCGCGGTAAGGCGCTCGATGACGCTGTCGGCGGTCTGGCCGACGGCGGAGTAGAAGATTTGGATGCCGCCGGGGTTGTCGGTTTCGTTGGCTTTGGGACCTTTTCCATCGAAGACGACGGCGACGTGGTAATCGGACGAATCGTGGAGCCGGGTGAGGAGGGTGACGAGCTGCTCGCGGGCGGTGGCGGTCTTGCGGTCGTGCAGGGCGCGGAGCTGCGGCCACTGGAAGATCATGCTGTGGCCGTCGACGAGGAGGAGTCGTTGAAGCGCCACGGGCGGGGGCGGGGTTTACCCTTCGATGGTCTGGATCTCGACGGGTTCGACTTTGACGCCGAGGTCTTCGAGCCAGGCGATGGCTTTCTTGATTTCGTCGCGCTCGCCGTCGAGTTCGAGGGAAACGAGACCGATCTCGTCGGTCACGCTGGCTTGGCGGACGTTCGTGACGACTTCGAATTCCTTGGCGAGCTCATACACGATGGGTCGCGTGATGAGCCGCGCGGGATACATGAGCCAGAGGCGGGTGGATTGGGCGGACATGATGAAATACCAATACGGTTCGAACAGAAGGTCGCAAAGGTCGCAAAGGAGATTCAGAAGAAATACAAATTCTGAATTCTTGGTATTCTTTGCGCTCTTTGCGGCCTTCTGTTCAAAGATCAGAACTAACCACCCGCGATGGCGGGGACGATGCTGATTTCGTCGGTTTCGGCGACTTTGGTTTTGGGGCCTTCCAGGAACCGGATGTCTTCGTCATTGAGGAAGACGTTGACGAAGCGGCGGACGGCTCCGGTTTCGTCGTAGATTCGCTCGCCGATGCCGGGATACGTCTTGTCGAGGTTCTGGAGGATGTCGCCGACGGTGTCGCCAGAGGCGGTGACGACTTCCTGGTCGCCGGTGAGCTTGCGGAGTGGGGTGGGGATGCGGACGGTCATTTTTGGGAGTTTTAAGTTTTTAAGTTTTAAGAATTAAGTTTTTAGGCGGGGACGGCGACTTCGTCGGCGATGAGGGCTTCGAATTCGCGGAGGCTGGGTTTGATGATTCTCGCTTCGCCGACTTTGCCGGTGATGGCTTCCTGGGTTTTGAGGCCGTGGCCGGTGATGCAGAGGACGATGGATTCGTGGCGGGGGATCTTGCCGCTTTCGATGAGTTTTTTGGCGCAGGCGACCGTGGTGCCGCCGGCGGTCTCGGCGAAGATGCCGGTCGTCTCGGCGAGGAGGCTGATGCCTTCGATGACTTCTTCGTCGGTGCAATCCTCGGCGCTGCCGCCGGTCTCGTTCATCGTGCGGATCGCGTAGTAACCGTCGGCGGGGGTGCCGATGGCGAGGGATTTGACGATGGTTTGCGGATTCGGGACGGGTTTGACGATGTCGGTCTTTTTCTTGAGGGCGGCGCTGATCGGGGAGCAGCCGGTGGCCTGCGCGCCGTGGACGCTGAAGGGTTGTTCGTCGAGGATGCCGACTTTGAAGAACTCGGTGTAGGCTTTGTAGATCTTGGTGAGGAGCGAGCCGCTGGCCATCGGGATGACGGTGTGGCGGGGGAGCTTCCAGCCGAGCTGCTCGGCGATCTCGAAGCCCATGGATTTGCTGCCTTCGGCGTAGTAGGGGCGGAGGTTGACGTTGACGAAGCCCCAGCCGTATTTGCCGGCGATCTCGGAGCAGAGGCGGTTCACCTGGTCGTAGGGGCCTTCGATGCCGATGACGTTGGAGCCGAAGACGAGGGATCCCTGGACTTTGCTCTGCTCGAGGTTCGAGGGGATGAGGACGTAGCTGGTGAGGCCGGCGGCGGCGGCGTTCGCGGCGACGGAATTCGCAAGGTTGCCGGTGGAGGCGCAGGCGACGATCTTGAAACCGAGTTCCTGGGCGCGGGTGAGGGCGACTGAGACGACGCGGTCTTTGAAGGAGAGGGTCGGGTAGTTGACGGTGTCGTTCTTGACGTAGAGTTCGTCGACGCCGAGGCGCTCGGCGAGGCGGTCGGCGCGGACGAGCGGGGTGAAGCCGGTCTGGAGACCGACGGTGGGCGCGCCGTCGATGGGGAGGAGTTCCCGGTAGCGCCACATGCCGTGGGGGCGGGATTCGATGACTTCGCGGCTGATGGAGGCGCGGATGGCGTCGTAGTCGTAGGCGGCTTCGAGGGGGCCGAAGTCGAATTCGCAGATGTGGAGGGCTTCCTTGGGGTAGAGGCGCCCGCACTCGCGGCACTTGAGATTACTGAAGAAGGGTCGGTCGCTCATTGGGTATGACTTTTCGTCCCATCAAGAGCGGCAGAGGCGGACAGACCTACGAAGAGGCGGTTCGCATCTCATCTTCCCCGAGGGCCGGAGCCTTCGAGCAGGATTTGGCACCTGGTCACTCGGAGTCGCGGGTGCGATTCCGGGTCGGTTGCCGTGGCTTCAGCGGGCCTGTCCCTCTGCCACTCTTGATAAGATGGGGTAAAGGTAGGACGGGGGGCGCGGGCGTCAAGGGGATTTTTCCTCCGAAAGGATGCCGATCGCAGTGGGTCGACACCCGACCTGGTATCCTGAGCGGAGTGAAGGATCGCGGACTTCCTGCGTGGCGGGTCGTTTGCCGGAGAAGTCAGAGATTCTTCACTTCGTTCAGAATGACAGGAGGGGGCTGTGGTCGGCGAAGGTTGGATGTGGGTTCGGGCGTCGTCAGTCGCCCCCGTCGCGGACGAACATGGCTTTGATCGGGTGCTCGTCGAGGACGTTGGGTTCGATGCCGCCGATGCGGTTGGGGTCGTAGAGCTGGATGCCGACGTAGAAGTAGATAGGGCAGATGGGGGAGGCCTCCGTCACGAGGAGGCGCTCGGCTGCGCGGAGGACGTCGAAGCGCGCGGCGGGGTCGACGGTTTCCGCTGCGCGGGCGATGAGGGCGTCGTAGGCGGGATCGGTCCAGCCGGTGCGGTTGTTGCCGCCGCCGGTGAGGAACATGTCGAGGAAGGTGTTCGGGTCGGGGTAGTCGCCGACCCAGCTCGAACGGGCGATGTCGTAGTCGAGTTCGTTCATGGAGTTGAGGTAGACCTTCCACTCCTGGCGGGTGAGGTTGACGGTCACGCCGAGGACGTCGCGCCACATGGCCTGGAGTTCGACGGCGATGGCTTGGTTCTGCTCGCTCTCGTTGTAGAGGTAGCGGACGAGGGGGAAGCCTTCGCCATTCGGGTAGCCAGCTTCGGCGAGCAGGGCCTTTGCCTGGGCGGGGTCGTAGGGGAGGCCGTCGGGGGAGACGTAGCCGTCGATGCCGGGGGGGACGAAACCGGCGGCGGGGGTCTCGCCGGCGCGGGTGATTTTTTCGACGATGCGGCGTTTGTCGACGGCGAGGGAGAAGGCGCGGCGGACGCGGGGGTCGGCGAAGGGGCCGGCCACGCAGTTGTAGCGCAGGAAAAACGTGCCGAGGAAGGGGGCGGCGTGGAAGTCGGGGCGCGTCTTGAGATTCTCGAGGAGCGCGGGGGGCATGAGGCCTTTGTCGATGGCGAGGTCGGCGATGCCGCTTTCGTAGAAATTGAACGCGGTGTTGGCCTGATTGATCGGGAGAATGTCGACGGTCTCGACGGCGACGGCGGCGGCGTTCCAGTAGTCGGGATTTTTGCGGAGGCGGATGTGGTCGTTGAGCCGCCAGTCCTCGAGGAGGTAGGCGCCGTTGTTGACGAGGTGCTCGGGCTTGACCCAATCGTCGCCGACGCGGTCGATGAGGTCGACCGGGACGGGGTGGAGCGTGGGGAAGGCGGCGAGTTCCAGGAAGAACGGGGTGCGATTGGTGAGTTCGACTTCGAGTGTGCGGTCGTCGAGGGCTCGGACGCCGACCTGCGCGAAGTCGGTGAGGGTGCCGTTGGCGAAGGCCTGGGCGTTTTTGACGTAGTAGAGTTGGTAGTTGTAGGCGGAGCCGGTGGCGGGCGTGAGGGTGCGCTGCCAGGAGCGGACGAAATCGGTGGCGGTGACGGTGCGGCCGTCGCTCCACTTGGCGTCGGGGCGGAGACGGAACGTGTAGGTGCGGCCGTCGTCGGAGATGGTCCAGGATTCGGCGACGCCGGGAACGGCCTTGCCGGTGCGGTCGTAGCTGGTGAGGCCTTCGAAGAGGGCGTTGACGATGCGGCCCTCGGGTTGGCCGGTGATGATGGCGGGGTCGAGGGTCTCGGGTTCCGCGCCGTTGATGAAAACGAGGTCCGCCCGGTCGCGCGGTCCGCCGCAGCCCGCGAGGAGGGCGATCAAGGCGAGGCTTGCGAAGAGGCGCGTCATCGGGTGGAAATTAGGACGGGCACCCGCCCGCGTCACATCCAAACCCAGTTTCCGAATGAAATTCCTCGCCCTTGCCGCCCTCAGCCTCGCCCTCGGGGCGTGCGCCACGTCCAATCCGCCCGCCACCGTCGCGAGCGTCGACCTCAAACGTTACTCCGGCGAGTGGCACGAGATCGCGCGCTTCCCGACGTGGTTTCAACGCGATTGCGCCCGCGCGGTGACGGCGACCTACACGCCTCGGGAAGACGGAACGATCAAGGTCGACAACCAGTGCGTGACGGCGGAAGGCGAGACCAAGCGGAGCGTCGGCACGGCAAAACCCGTGGCGGGCAGCGACAACTCCAAGCTGAAGGTGAGCTTCTTTTGGCCGTTCACGGGTGACTACTGGATCCTCGCTTTGGACGAGGAGGCTTACGACTGGGCGTTGGTGGGATCGCCGTCGCGGGATTATCTGTGGATCCTCGCGCGCGATCCGAAAATCTCGCCGGCGGTTTACGAGCGGATCGTCGCCGAAGCGGTCGCGCGGGACTTCGACGTCACGAAGCTCGTGAAGACGCTGCAATGATTGGCTTTTGACGGGGGCCGCGTGGTCGCCTAATTCTGGGAGTCATGGCCGACTCCGATCTCCCCGCTTCCGCGACCGCTCTCCTGCCGAAAAAGCGCGGCTGGCTCATTTTCTTCGGCGTCGTTTCGCTGCTGGTCGGCGTTTTCGCCATCCTGCTGCCAAACATCGCGGCCCTCGCGATCGCGCAGGTGATCGGCATTTTCTGCGTGATCAGCGGCGTGTTCTCGATCGGCGCGGTGGTTTTCGGAGACGAAAAACATCACCGCACGACGTCGGTGATTCTGGCGGTGATTCGGTTGGTGGTCGGGTTGATGCTGCTGGTTGATCCACTGGCCGGGGCGTTGTCTTTGGCAATTATTCTCGGGATTTTCTTCATCGCGGAGGGGCTCGTCTTCGCCATCGGGAGCTTTCGCGGTCCGACGGGTCGTCCGAAGTGGCTGATGCTCGTCAACGGCATCGTCGCTTTTGTCTTGGGCATCCTGATTTTCTCCGGGTTCCCGGGCGACGCGCCCGCTATTATCGGGTTGCTCTACGGCATCAATTCGATTTTTTACGGGGTCGTCCTCCTGACTCTCGCGGGCACCGCGAAGTTACCTATCAATCACTGATCACCACTCACCAATCACTTTGGAAACTTTCCACCCACCCTCCCGTCTCCTTCTAGGCCCCGGCCCCAGCATGGTCGCGCCGTCGATCCTCGAAGCCATGGCGAAGCCGCTGATCGGTCACATGGATCCGGCGTTCATGGAAATGATGGAGCAGATCAAGACGATGATGCGCGAGGTGTTTCAGACGAAGAACCGGATGACGTTTCCGGTGAGTGGCACGGGCAGCGCGGGCATGGAATTCTGTCTCGTGAATCTGGTCGAGCCCGGCGACGAAGTCGTCGTCTGCGTGAACGGAGTCTTCGGCGGTCGCATGGCCGACGTGGCCTCGCGCTGCGGGGCGGAGGTGATCAAAGTCGAGGCCGAGTGGGGACACGTGATCACTGCGGAGGCCGTGGCGAAAGCCATCGAGGGGCGAAATCCGAAGATCATCGGCGTGGTTCACGCCGAGACGTCGACGGGCGCGTTGACGCCGATCGAACCGATTTCGAAGGTCGCCAATGACGCGGGTGCGATGCTGCTCATCGACACCGTCACGTCGCTGGCGGGCTGTCCGGTCAAGCTGGACGAGTGGGGCGTGGACGCCGTTTACAGCGGCACGCAGAAGTGTCTTTCCTGCCCTCCCGGGCTGTCGCCGGTCTCGCTGAGCGAGCGGGCGATGGAAAAGGCGACGTCGCGCAAGACGAAGGTCCAGAGCTGGTATTTGGACGTGAATCTCCTCGCCTCCTACTGGGGCACGGAGCGCGCGTATCACCACACGGCTCCGATCTCGATGAACTACGCGCTGCACGAAGCACTCCGCCTTGTTCTCGAAGAAGGTCTCGAGGACCGGTTCGCCCGGCACGAGCGGAATCACCACAAACTCAAAGCCGGACTCGCCGAGTTCGACCTCGAGATCGCGTCGCAGCCGGGTCACCAACTTTGGCAGCTGAACAGCGTGCGCGTGCCGGAAGGCGTCGACGAGGCCAAGGTGCGAACGCATTTGCTGCAGCACTTCGGGATTGAAGTGGGCGCGGGACTCGGGCCGCTCAAGGGGAAGGTCTGGCGGATCGGCTTGATGGGCGAATCGTCCACGAGCGACAACGTCGACATCGTGCTGAATGCTCTTGGGCAATCGCTGGCGGAGGCGGCGTGATTTGGTAGGACGGGACCGCGGGAGCTTGGTTTGTTGAGCGGCCCAACTGGTTTGCGGTGGCTCGGCGGGAGCCTCGCCCTCCGAAATGTGGGGCGAATCAAAAGGCTGGGTTCCGCGTGGTGTCTCTTTGTGGTGATGGTGGGGTTCGGGGCGAGTTCCGTTTTCGCGAAGAATCGGCTCGCCGACGCGACTTCGCCTTATTTGCAGCAGCACGCCGATAATCCCGTCGATTGGTATCCGTGGGGCGAGGAGGCTTTTGCGGCGGCTCGGGAGCAGAACAAGCCGATCTTTTTGTCGGTTGGGTATTCGACCTGTCACTGGTGCCACGTGATGAACCGGGAGTCGTTCAGTGATCCCGCAATCGCGGCGCAGTTGAACGAGAGTTTTATCAACGTGAAGCTCGACCGCGAGGAGCGGCCCGACGTGGATCGGGTTTACATGGCGTTCCTGCAGGCGACGACGGGCGGCGGTGGTTGGCCGCTGAACGTCTGGCTCACGCCGGATTTGGAACCCATCGTGGGTGGGACCTATTTTCCGCCGAAGAGCGCTTACGGGCGCCCGGGTTTTCCGACGGTGATCGAACAGATTGCGAACGCCTGGAAGACGGATGCGGCGGGGATCCGCGAGCAGGCTTCGGAAGTCACCGAGCAATTGCGGAAGTTTGCTGTGAGCGGCGAGGCCTCGGAGACCAAGCTCGACGCACAGATTCTCGAGGCCGGGTTCGATCAGATGGTCGAGCGATTCGACGCGAAGGACGGTGGGTTCAGCGGTGCGCCGAAGTTTCCGCGGCCTTCGGAGTTGCTGTTTTTGTTCAGCGAAGCGCGGCGGGTTGGGGGGGATTCGGAGGTCGGGAAGCGGGCGATCGAGATGGCGACGTTCACGTTGGAGAAGATGGCGAAGGGTGGGATTCACGATCATCTGGGCGGAGGATTTCACCGCTATTCGGTCGACGCCGAGTGGCACGTCCCGCACTTCGAGAAAATGCTCTACGATCAGGCGCAGCTCGCCGAAGCGTATCTCATCGCGTTTCAGATGACGCAACGGGAGGAATTCGCGGAGACGGCGCGCGACATTTTTACCTACGTGTTGCGGGATCTGACTTCGCCGGAGGGCGGATTTTATTCGGCGGAGGACGCGGACAGCTACGTGCGGGCTGGGTTTAAGGACAAAGCGGAGGGGGCGTTTTACGTGTGGACGGCGGATGAGATCGAGGCGGTGTTGGGGGCGGAGGCCGCGGCGGAATTTGGTGCGGTTTACGGCGTCGAGCCGGGCGGGAACGCGGGAGCGGAACCGGAATTACGCGGAAAGAACGTGCTGATCGAGCGCGGGTCGACCGACGGATTGGCGGAGAGTCGGCGGAAACTGTTCGAGGTCCGCGAGGCGCGGCCGCGTCCGCACCTCGACAACAAGGTGCTGGCGGCGTGGAACGGTTTGATGATCTCGGCGTTCGCTAAGGGGTATCAGGTCCTCGGTGACGAAGAATATTTGGCGGCGGCGAACCGCGCGGCGGAGTTTCTGAAGGCGAATCTTTTCGACGAGGCGACGGGGAAGCTCGGCCGTTCCTGGCGGGGCGAGGGAGCTGGGATCGATGGGTTTGCGGAGGATTACGCGTTCGTGATCGGGGGGTTGGTCGATCTTTACGAATCGGGCTTCGACGTGGAACGGCTTGCGTGGGCGAAGGCGTTGCAGGCGAAACAGGATGAGCTTTTCTGGGACGCGGAGGGCGGCGGGTATTTCAGCTCGGTTGCGGACGATGCCGACGTGTTGCTGCGCATGAAGGAGCTGTCGGACGCGGCGGAGCCTTCGCCGAATACGGTGTCGGCGCTCAATTTGTCGCGGCTCGGGCATCTGCTCGGAGACCCGGCGATGACCGAGCGGGCCGGGGAAACATTGGGTGCGCTTGGGGAGCCGATGAGCCGGGCACCGCTCGCGATGCCGATGGGGTTGGTTGCGCTCGAGGTCGAGCTTTCGGCGGCGCGGCAGATCGTAATTGTCGGCGACCGGGAGGCCGAGGCGACGCAGGAAATGCTGCGGGCGGTGTGGTCGGAATATCGCCCGGGGACCGTGCTGGCGCTGATCGACGGGGAGGTAGACCGGACGTTTTTTGCGAGCGAGGCGGAGTTTTACGAGAGCGTGGCGGCGATCGGCGGGAAACCGACGGGATACGTCTGTGAGAATTTCGTGTGCCGGTTGCCAACGAACGACGTGGCGGCGTTTCGGGAAAATCTCGGCGAAAAATGAGATTGAATTTTCAGTGAATTTTTAACCGCGGATGGACGCGAATGGACGCGGATGTAGTGAGAATTCCGCGCCATCGCGTGGTGGCCGATGGCACGACCTTGGGAATTGATGCGCTTTGAGAGAGATATCGGCATTATTCGCGTCCATTAGCGTTCATTCGCGGTTTTGATCTTCATCGAGATTCCATTTCCAGAGCCGGCGGTCGAGGTAGCGACCCCAGAGGAAGTTGAACGGGTGGACGCCGGTGGCGGGACCGATGGCGTGGACGAGCGGGCGGCCTTCGTTGGCCCAGGCGAAGATGGAGCCTTCGAGGTTGCGGACGTTCGTGAAGCCGGCGGCTTGGAGCTTTCGGACGACGAGCGCGGAGCGGTAGCCGACCGAGCAGTAGACGGCGATCGGTTGGTCGCGCGCCAGGTCCGGAGTGCCGGTGAAACGGAGAGAGTTGGGGATGTGGCTGACGGCGAATTCCTTCGCGGACCGGGCGTCGAGAAGAACGGGCGGTGGCGCGAGTGCGGCCAGTTCCGCTGTTGTGATCGTGGGGACGTCCGGAAATTTCTCGCTGAGTGAAGCGGAGTATTCGGCGAGGCGGTCCGAGGCGGTGTTGGCGTGGAGTGTCGCGGCGACGAAAAGCCCGGCGACTACGAAGGCGCGGCGCACGTCAGCCGGTGACGCCTTTGCGGAGGGCGATGTTGCCGTATTTGGCGGTCTCTCCGGTCATGACGACGCCGAAAGCGGCGCGGGCTCGGTCGTAGAACGCCATTCGCGCGACTCGTTCGACGGCGGTGATGTCGGGCCAGGTCTCGCGGATCGCGGCGAGGTAGGATTGTTCGACGGTCGGATCGAGTTCGTCGCCGGGGACGGCGGCCATCATCGCGAATGGATGGTCGACGTATTGGTCGGGGGTGAAGAGCGGCATGATCGCCGCGAGGAGATCGGGGATGCGGAGGCCGTCGGCTCGCAGGACGCGGGCGTTGCAGGTGTCGCCGGGGAAGTGGGCGTCGGCGAGGATGATCTCGTCGCCATGGCCCATGCGGGCGAGGACGGCGAGGAGGTCGGGGCTGATGAGGGGGGAGATTCCGCGGAGCATGGGTGAGGGTTTTATTGACAGGATTAACAGGATTTACGGGATTGTCCTGAAGGATGCGTGAGGAATGATTGGAAGCGCAGAACTTGGACGGAGGCGCGGCTCGAAGTCACTAAAGTATAATCCTCTCAATCCTGTAAATCCTGTCCACAACCGCATTCCTCGTCACCCAAGCTGGAGTCGCTCGGTGGCGGTGGCGGCGACTTCGCGGTAGTAGTCGGCGTTTTCCGGGAGCTTGATGTCGACGTCCCACGTGGGGATGAGGTGCTTCATGCGCTCTTGGCCTTCAGCGGTTTCGAGGAGTTGTGGGAAACATTTTTTCACGACTTCGAGAACGATGTCGACCGAGACGGACGCGCCGGGGGACGCGCCGAGGAGGGCGGAGATCGTGCGGTCGGCGTCGGTGATGACTTCCGTGCCGTAGTGGACGATGCCGGCTTCGCCGTCGGTCTTCTTGATGGCCTGGACGCGGATGCCGGCGTCGATGAGCTTCCAATCCTTGGCCTCGGCGGCAGGGTAAAAGACGTGGAGGACGTCCATGCGGTCCCGCATGCTCTGGGTGCCCTGCTGGATGAGGTAGCGGACGAGGTCGAGGTTGTGGATGCCGATTTTGACGAGGGTCGCGAGGTTGTCGGCTTTCACGGAGAGCGGGAGATCGAGGTAGCTGCCGTGTTTGTGGAGAAATTTCGTCGTCCACGCGGCGAAGGGGCCGAAGAGGAGCGTTTTCTTTCCGTCGAGGATGCGGGTGTCGAGGTGGGGAACAGCCATGGTGGGCGCCGCGTCGAGCGCCTGACCGTAAACTTTCGCCTGGTGGCGGTCGACGATCTCGGGGACGTCGCAGACGAGCCACTGGCCGCCGATCGGGAAGCCGCCCAGGCCCTTGGCTTCGGGGATGCCCGCCTTTTGGAGCAGCGGGAGGCTGCCGCCGCCGGCTCCGACGAAGACGAACTTCGCGCGGTTCTTTCGGATTTTTCCGGTCGTGAGTTCCTTGATTCGCAGATCCCAGCCGGACTTCGTCTTCGTGAGGTCGGTCACGCGGTGGCCGGACGCAACGCCGCAGCCGGGTTGCTTGGCGAGCCAGGCGATGAGTTTTTGCGAGATCGCGCCGAAGTTCACGTCGGTGCCGGCGTCCATCTTGGTCGCGGCGATGGGGACTTCGCCGCGCTCTTCGGTGAGGAGGGGCGACCAGGCGCCGATGGTCTCGCGGTCGGTCGAGTATTCCATCGACGCGAAGAAGTGGTGCGCCGACATCGCGGCGTGGCGGGCTTTGAGAAAATCAACCTGTTCCTCGCCGTGGACGAAGCTGAGGTGCGGGACGGGATTGATGAATTCCTTGGGGTTGGTGACCATGCCGTCGGCGATGGCGGTGGCCCAGAATTGGCGCGAGGCCTCGAATTGCTCGAAGATGCCGATCACGCGGGAGGCGTCGACGGTGCCATCGGCTTCGCGGTGGGGGGTGTAACTCAACTCGCAGATGCCGGCGTGGCCGGTGCCGGCGTTGTTCCAGCCGTTCGAACTCTCCTGCGCGGCGTCGGCGGTCACTTCGTAGACCTGGATCTTCAGGTCGGGCGAGAGGCGTTTCAGCAAAGCACCGAGGTTGGCGGACATGACGCCGCTGCCGATGAGGACGACGTCGGGATCTTCGATGTGGGTCGAGTAGTTCATGCGGAATGTTTCACCTCTTTCTCTTAATCATAATCTTTGCCCTACTCTTCTCCCGGGTTGGTTTTGGAGTGGAGAGTGCGGATTGTTACGACTGAGAAAGACTAAGATTAGGATTAAGAGAAAGAGGGGGTGGGGTTAGGCGGGTGGTTGGTTGAAGCGGAGGCTGGCGGTGGCCCAGGCGGCGGTGTCGCGTGGCTCGAAGGTTACGGTTTCGAACGAGCGCCGGATCAGCTCGCGGCCCTCGGCGAGCGAGGAAATCTCGCCCAGCGCGTAGAGTTGCATGAGGACGTTGCCCGCCGAGGTGGCCTCGACCGGACCGGCAATGATGTTGCAACCGGTGGCGTCGGCGGCGAATTGATTGAGGAGGCGATTTTGCGATCCGCCGCCGACGACGTAGATGCGCTCGACGGGGCGGTCGGTGAGGACTGCGAGAGTTTCCTTCGCGTCGCGGTAGCGGAAAGCGAGACCCTCGAGGATGAGCCTCGTGACGTCGCCGGGTTCCGTGAGACCGGGTTGGCCGGTGCGTTCGAGGTAATCGGCGATCGCCGTCGGCATGTGCTCGGGGGCTTGGAAGCACGGGTCGTCCGGGTTGAGGACCGCCGCGAAGGCGGGCGCGGCCTCGGCGGCGTCGACCAGCGCGCCGAAGTCGAGCGTGCTGCCCGCGGCGTCCCAGTGGCGCTTGCATTCCTGGAGGAGCCAGAGGCCGGCGATGTTCTTGAGATAGCGGGTGGTCCCGAAGACGCCGCTTTCGTTGGAGAAACCGGCTTCGTAGCCCGCTTCGGTGATGACCGGGGCGGGCAACTCGCGCCCGAAGAGCGACCACGTGCCGGAACTGAGGAAAACGGGCTCGCTCTCGGCGGCGGGCACGCCGGCGACGGCGGCGGCGGTGTCGTGGCCGGCGGAGACGATCACGCGGATCGCGTCCTCGCCGGGCGAAGCGGCCACCTCGGGCAGGAGCGGTCCGAGGTCGGTGCCGGCGTCGACGAGGTCGCCGAAGATCGCCTCTGGCAGGTCCATGGCGCGGAGGATATCGCGGTCCCAATCCTGCGTGGCGGCGGTGAGGAGCTGGCCGGTGCTGGCGATCGAACGCTCGGTCGCTTGGCGACCGGTGAGGCGGTAGTTGATGAGATCGGGGAGGAGGAGGAGGCTTTTGGCCCGGTCGAGGCGCTTCTCCGGTCCGCGCGCTTCGGCGAGGAGTTGGTAGAGCGTGTTGAAATACATGAACTGGATGCCGGTCCGATCGTAGATCTCGGTGCGCGGCATCCGGGTGAACGCCTCGTCCATCATGCCGTCGGTGCGGCTGTCGCGGTATTGCATTGGCGCGGCGAGAAGAGCGCCGTCCGCGTCGAGGAGGCCGTAATCGACGCCCCAAGTGTCGACGCCGATCGAGCGGACGTCGGTGCCAAAGGTTTCGATGGCCTGCCGGATGCCGGTCTGGATCTCGGCGAAGAGGCGGTCGAATTGCCAGTGCCAGCCGTCGTCGAGTTTGACGGGTTTGTTGCTGAACCGATTGACGACGCGGAGGTCGAGGCGGTCGTTTTCGAGGATGCCAGCGACCACGCGGCCGCTGCCGGCGCCGAGATCGACGGCGAGACAGATATGACGTTTGTTCATTCGGGAGAAGCGATTTGAATTTCGACCCCTCCGGCTCGGAGCGCCGTCGCGAAGTCCGGTGCCGGGTCCTGGTCGGTGATGAGAATGTCCGCCTCGGAAGCCTGGCCAAAGAAAAAGGACGACTTGAGCGAGAACTTCGTGTGGTCGGCCAACAGGTAGCTGCGTTCGGAGAGGGCGAGGAGGCGGCGCTTGAAGCGGGCCTGTTCGTCGTTCGATTCGCTGAGGCCGCGCGTGGCGTCGACGCCGCGGCAGGAGAAGAAGGCCTTCTGGACGTTGTAGCACTCGATGGCCTGATCGGCGAGGGGCCCGACGCAGGCGAGTGAGGTCGGACCCACGACGCCGCCGATCATCACGAGACGCAACTGATCGCGGTCGGCGAGTTCGAACGCGATCTTGAGCGAGTTGGTCAGCACCGTGATGGGTAAGTCGGGAAGCAGGCGCGCGAGTTCGAGCGCGGTGGAACTGGCGTCGAGGAGAATGGTGTCGCCGGTCTCGATGTGGCGGAGCGCGTGCCGGGCGATGGCGCGCTTCTCGACGATGTTCATCGACTCGCGGCTGGTGAGCGGAAGGTCCCGCCGCCCGGATTCACCCCGCATCGCGCCTCCGTGAGTTCGGTTGAGTTTGCCCTCCGTCTCCAGCTTCTCGAGGTCCCGGCGAACGGTCTCTTCGGTCACGCTGAGCGACCGGGCCACCTCGGCCGTGCGCACGCTGCCGCGGGTCCCAACGAGTTGGAGGATTCGGCGGTGGCGTTCGGGAGCGAGCATGGTTTTTCGAGGAAGAATGTGGATTTTTGATTGCTTTCGAGTCCGAGTCAACGCATTACTGACCCGAATCCCCAATCAAACGCAGAAATTCCCACATGAACACCAATTACGTTAACTACCGCTGGAACGCCGAAGAAGCCGCCAAACTCGACCCCGTCGGTCGCCTCGTTTACCGCTCGAACCTCCTCGGATCCGATCAGCGCATCACCAACACCGGCGGCGGCAACACGTCGTCGAAGATCATGGAAACGGACCCGCTCTCCGGCGAGACGACCGAGGTCCTCTGGGTCAAGGGATCCGGCGGCGATCTGCGCACGTCCAAGCGCGAGAATTTTTCGTCGCTCTGTCAGGATAAATTGTTCGCGCTGCAGCCGCTCTACGCCGCCCGCGCCGACAAGGGTCTCAAGACGCCCGCCGAGGACGAGATGGTCGGCATGTATACCCACACGACCTTCAATCTCAATCCGCGCCCGTCGTCCATCGACACGCCGCTCCACAGTTTTCTGTCCGGCAAACACGTCGACCACATGCACCCGAACGCGGTGATCGCCATCGCGGCGAGTCGGCGTTGCGAGGAGCTGACGAAGGAAATCTTCGGCGGCGAAATGGCTTACGTCGAATGGATGCGCCCCGGCTTCGAACTCGGTCTCGCCATGCAGGAGATCGAACGAGCGAACCCCAGCGTGAAAGCCATCATGATGGGCCAGCACGGGTTCATTTCGTGGGACGACGACGACAAGAAATGCTACGACGAGACGCTGCGATTCATCGAGACGGCGTCCGTATTCATCGAGAAGAAATACGAGGCCAAGGGTGGTGACGCCAAGGCCTTCGGCGGGTCGAAATACCAATCCCTTGACGAGGCGAAGCGGGCTGAGATTTTCGCGGCCATTGCGCCGTGGCTGCGCGGTCGCGTCTCCCAGCAGAAGCGTTTCGTCGGCACGATCCAGGACGACGAGAAGATCCTGCGCTTTGTGAATTCGAACGACGCCGAGCGTCTCGCCGAGCTCGGCACGAGCTGCCCCGACCACTTCCTGCGGACGAAGATCAAGCCGCTCTACGTCGATTGGGACCCCACGACCGGCGACCTCGACGGCCTCAAAAAGTTACTCGAAGACGGCCTAGCCGCCTACCGCGACGACTACGCCGCCTACTACGAGAAGTGCAAACACGACAATTCCCCGGCGATGCGCGACCCGAACCCAACGGTCGTCCTCATCCCCGGCCTCGGCCTGATCGCTTGGGGCAAGGACAAGTCGGAGTCCCGCGTGACGGCCGAATTTTACAACTGCGCCGTTGAAGTGATGCGCGGTGCCGAAGCCATCGACGAATACATCGCGCTCCCGCAGCAGGAAGCGTTCGACATCGAATATTGGCTCCTCGAGGAAGCGAAACTCCAGCGCATGCCTGCTGAAAAAGAACTCGCCCGCCAGATCGTTGTCGTCATCGGCGCGGGCAGTGGCATCGGGAAGGAAACCGCCCACCGCCTCGTGAAAGAAGGCGCGCAGATCGTCTGCGTCGACCTCAACGCGGAAGCCGCGCAGGCCACGGCCAAGGAAATCACCGACGCCTACGGGCAGGGCATCGGCGTCGCCGGCACGGGGGTCAGCGGCTGCGGTCCGGCCATCGGGTTCGGCGCGAACATCACCGACCGGGCGAGCATTCGCACGATGCTGGATCAGGTCGCGCTGGCCTACGGCGGGTTCGATCACATCTGCGTGACGGCGGGGATTTTCGTCCCGAGCGACACGAGCGGAAACATCCCCGATGAGAAGTGGGCGTTGACGTTCTCGATCAACGTGAGCGGCAGCTACTTCGTCGCCAACGAGGCGTTCAAAACCTGGAAAGAGCAGGGTCTCACCGGCAACCTCGTCCTCACGACCAGTGCGAACGCCGCCGTCGCGAAGAAGGGCAGCGTCGCCTACGACACCTCGAAGGCCGCCGCGAATCACCTCGTCCGCGAACTCGCGATGGAGCTCTCGCCGCTCGTTCGCGTCAACGGCGTTG
This sequence comes from uncultured Verrucomicrobiae bacterium, assembly GCA_963719495.1. Classification (GTDB taxonomy): domain Bacteria; phylum Verrucomicrobiota; class Verrucomicrobiia; order Chthoniobacterales; family JAATET01; genus CAVVKW01. The sequence continues at coordinate 101,527 of CAVRCI010000005.1, read as the reverse complement.
CGCCGGCGACCGTCGTCCAGGGTTCCGCGATGTTCCCACGCGACCGAGTGATCGGATCGCTCGCGAAATACAAAATCGACTACACCGAAGACGAGGAGACCGAATCGCTCGTAACGAAGCTCGCGCAATTCTACGCCGACCGCACGCTGACCAAGAGCCCGATCACCCCGGCGGACCAAGCCGAGGCCTACTTCCTGCTGGTGAGCAAGCGCCTGAGCAAGACGACCGGCCAGGTCATCACGGTCGACGGCGGCCTCCACGAGGCCTTCCTCCGGTAGAAGCCCCGTCGAATCAGGTTGCCTTCGGCGGTCTCCGCTGCGCTCCGGCTTCCAGCCGATCTTCAACAAATTGCGAAGCGCTGATTCCTGAATGGAAGTCAGCGCTTTCGCATTTGGGTCGATTCACTCCGGCGCGGCGGCTTGCAATGGCCGCCGGATCGGTGGCTCGTCGCTGGAGGGGTTTGAATCGTCCAGCGTGAAGATTCGCCCAGCGAACTTGCTGCAGAATTGCAGTCCGCTGGCTCGACCCGTTGCCATTGCGGGTGACTTCCTTCCGCGGTGATACAAATCGTGTCTAACGATGAAAACCGCCACCGTTCGTGACCTTCGAAACCATTTCGCTGATGTCGCGAAGTGGATCGAATTTGGGGAGCCGGTCACGATCACGCGGAACGGAGCGGAATTCGCCACCCTCGCCCCGATGAAGCACGTCGAGGCGCGCAAAGTCGATTGGGCCGCACGGTTGAAAACTTTTCCACCGATCGGCAGGGGCCTGTCGACCGAGGCGACGGAGCAACTCTGGTCGGACTTGCGCGATTGACGACCGACGTGGCTGGCCTCACCTACGCCGATTCGAGTTTCCTGATTTCGTTGATCTCCCGGGACAGCCGCACCGCTGATGCGGTCGGTTGCATGGTACAAAGGGAGGAGCCGTTGCTTTTCACCCCGCTCCACCGGATTGAAGTGCGGAACGCGCTTCGCAATTTGGCGGCGCGAGGCGCAATCGACCCATCCGAACAGAAAGTCGCGTTCAGCCGGATCGACGAAGACCTGCGCGAAGGCCTCTTGGTTCACCACCCGGTCACTTGGACCGACGCCTTCCGTCGAGCCGACGAATTGAGCGAAAAATACGCCGCGGTCTCGGGTCAGCGGACCATCGACCTCCTCCACGTTGCCATCGCCCTCGAATCTGGTGCGACCGTCTTTCTCTCCTTCGACCAACGCCAAAGGAAGCTCGCAGCCGCCGCCGGATTCTCGGAGGCACCCTGAAACTTGGGGTCCGGAACGACTTGATCGAAAACGAGGAGACGGGACCCTCAAGAAATGGCCGATCAGCCCGGCGGACCAAGCCGAGGGAGTCAGCGCTTTCGCGTTTGGATTGATCATCGGCTGGAAGCGCGCTGCCACGTGCGTTCCACTTTGTTGCAAGTGATCGTGATTTGACGCGGATGGTTTTACTCGGTGATGAATAATCCAGTCCGCCTACTCCTTTTCTTCACGATTAGAGGGCTGCTTGCTTCAACGAGTTTTGCAAAGTCCGGAGACAGTCCGACGGTGGTCACGGCCGATGACTGGAACGGGATTTTGGCAGCGCGCGAACGTGGACGTCACTGGATGGGCGCGGGAGATGACGGTGCCTTCAGCGCTCATAATTTACGCCAAGGCTGGTCGATGCGCTTCGATGACCGCGGTTTCGAAGTCACGCCTCGGCACGGCGACTGAACGTGGGGATTGGCGCCGCGGAGCTACGGTCGCGCCGACGCCTCGCGCGATGCCACGTCGGGCGGGGGCCGTTGCTCGCCGAGGAAGATCGTCTCGCCGTCCGGCGGGACGCCGCTCTGGCTGGAAAAATGGGGTCGAAAAGAGGTCATTCCTATTGACGTATTTGCTTTCTCAATTGTTTGCCTGCCCCCTTCCGATGAACGGACTGACCCGAATGCCACTGTTTTAAGCGGGTTTTCGGTAGGAATGCGCAAAGGGAAGAGGTCAGTCCGGGGAAGAGGTCAGTCCGTTCATTGGTTCAGAAGTGTAATCTGCAGATGTGGCTACGACCGAAAACCGAAAATCTGAACCAATGCACGGACTGACCCCTTCTCCGGACTGACCCCTTCTCCGCCGCTCTGGCTGGAAAAATGGGGTCGAAAAGAGGTCATTCCTATTGACATATTTGCTTTCTCAATTGTTTGCCTGCCCCCTTCCGATGAACGGACTGACCCGAATGCCACTGTTTTAAGCGGGTTTTCGGTAGGAATGCGCAAAGGGAAGAGGTCAGTCCGTTCATGGGTTCAGGGAAGAGGTCAGTCCGTTCATTGGTTCAGAAGTGTAATCTGCAGATGTGGCTACGACCGAAAACCGAAAATCTGAACCAATGCACGGACTGACCCCTTCTCTGAACCAATGCACGGACTGACCCCTTCTCTGACCCCTTCTCTTGCTGGAGATCGAGCCAGGGGCCGACGAGGAAGCCGATGGTGATCGGGACGACGTAGCCCCAGAAGCTGAGGTCGTCGGCGGGGAGGCGACCGGGGAGGAGCGACGAGAGGTTGTAAAATTCGTCGCGACCGAAGATGAGGACGAGAATGGCGACGAGGGCGATGGCGAACAGGACGCCGTGCGAGTATTTGATGCGGCGGATGTCGAATTCCTCCCCGAACAGGACGGCGGCGGCGAGGATGATGAGGAGCGTGAGCGGGAGGAAGAGGACGGCGGGTTGGAGACCGAGAGGCTGCCAGACGTAGTGGATGAACGCGAAGATCGTGAGCGTGATCGCGAGGAGCTGGTAGAGGAAGAAGACGAGGCGGAAGGGTCGGGACCAAGTGGTGAAGAAGGCGTTGAGAGAATCGGTGCCGGGCTGGCGGTTCGCGATGATCTGCGTGACGAGTCCGAAGGCCATGAGACCGAGGAAATTCGGGATGGCGAACATGAGGAGCCCGAGGATGCCGAATTGCTGGGTGAACTGGACGGAGAAGAAGAGGCCGAGGCCCCACATCCACGAGAGGGCGACGGTGTTGCCCCAGAGGACTGGCTTTAGGAAATTCATGAAGGGTGAGGTTGCCCGCGAAACACGCGAATTGGCGCGAATGGGATACGGGTGGAGGAACGTAGCGTGAATTCTGTTCCTCGTCATTCGCAGGTTTCAGGGGTGTTGCATTTTGTCCGAGGCAGAGAAATGGAACCGCGAATGGACGCGAATGAACGCGAATTGGGACTGCGGCTGTTGCTTTCGGAGGGCGCGCGTCCCCGCGAGCCTCGGCGGGAGCTCTGATGGGTCCGCCTTACCATTGGTTGGTGGGTAAGGCGTCCGTGGTGTTGGTGATGGATGGCAACAATCAAACTGACTGCGAAGCGCCAGGCCACATTCCCGGTCGAGGTGTGCGAAGCGCTTGGAGTCGGGTCCGGGGATTCGATGGAATTGCATCCTCGGCGTCACGGGGGCGAAACGGTCTGGGTGCTGAAGCCACGGGTCAAACGCCGATCCCCGTGGATCGGTTCACTCCGGAAGTATTCCAGAAGCGCGAAGGAACCGTGGAGCCGCGAGAAACACGGAGATTCTGCGGGGCGGGCCATGGCCAACGAAGCGGTGGGATGAAATCCTGTCTCGACACGACCTTCATCGTGCGACTCTTGACGGAAGAACCTCCCGATCAAGCCATCAAAGCTCGGGAGGAGTTGGAGAGCTGCCTCCGCCGGGGCGATCGGCCCACATTGTCATCGTGGAGACCTACTTTGCCATCCAGACCCACTACTCGGTCCCGAAGGCGGAAGCGCTCGGGGCTCTGTAATCGCTGCTGGAAAGCGGAGACGTGGAACCGCTCGGCTTTGCTCTTCCGGTGATCCAGGCGACCCCCAATCTAGCGTCCGCGAAACCGGGTTTTGTGGATCGCATCATGCACGCGGAAGCCTGCGGTCGTGATTGTCGATCGCTGACCTTCGAGAAAGCCGAAGCCCGCCTGTCGGGGACGAAAATTCTTTGACGGATTAGCGTTTGGTCGGAGGGCTGTGACTACTATGCTTTTGCCGACCACGCAAAGCCGATGCTGTCAAGTCGGTCGACTCGGTCAGGGCTAAGCGTGCCGCGGTAGTGAAATGTCCTTTGCGAATTGACCCACTTTCCAAGTCTTCGATCCTCAGTGGATTTTTGTGGCACGCTGCAGTGGCCGTGGCGCTCTTTGAACTGCACGAGGCGCTCGAACATTCCGTCCCAGCCAATTGTCTCGACCAGCTTCCACTTAAAACCAATCGATTCGAGTTTTCCGGCGCGTTGTGCCATGAAGAACGGTCGCTTGATCCGGAATTCGTTGCGTTGGTGATAGACCCAACTCGAGAGTTTTTGATTCTCTGGATACTGCTGAGGAACGTCCAGGTGGCCTTTTTTTGATCCGAACTGAATGAGTTCTTCGAACATTGCTTCCCAGCGAAGGTCGAGGGGAACCCATTTAAATCCAATTGCGGATAGGGCTGCGGTTTTTTCGGGTGAGAATGCTTCCCGTTTGTGTGACTGTCTGACTTTGCCAACCCAGCGCCCAAGCGCTGGGTTGGCGGCGTAGTGGAGAGGGACAAGACAATCGCCGTGCTCGTCTCGATAGGCGAGGAGCGCGGCGAGCATTTTGTTCCATGAATCATTCGACGAAAGTCGGGCTGTGGAATTTTCAATCGGCTGATCGATTAGATTCCAGTCGAAGTTCAAGCCGTTGAGCTGGGCGATCCGCGTTGGTGACAATGTCCCGCGGCGCCGCTTGCCGCGCTGCCGCGAAACCCATTTTCCGAGCGACAGGTAGGCGGTTGCTGATTGCGGGACCTTCGAATGACCGCTTGCCTCGAAAAAAGTTCGGAGGAGGTCGAACTTTGTATCCCAGTCCGATCTCGCAGAACCCGTTCTGGCTCCGCTCAGGTCCCACTCGAATCCCACGGACTCAAGTTTCGATCGGTGTTGTTCGGACAATCTCCCCCTTTTGAGTTTTTGGCGCTGAGTGCTCACCCATCGACCAAGTTTCCCGTTCTCGCTCCAGATTTGCGGAACTCGACAATGACCTTCTGCCTGTTTGAACTTTTTAAGTTCCTCAAATCTCACGTGCCATTCGCCAAAATCGGGCGTCCAGTCGAACCCGATAGCGTCGAGCCGCTCGATTTGGAATTCCGATAAACGCGTTTGTTTTCGTTTTTTTCGCTGAGTTGCGATCCAGCTTTCAATTCGCTGTGAGAGTTTAGGTTCTTTGCCGCCCCTCGCCATCCGGCGTTGAGCGTTTTTCGCTGCGCGGTATTCTCGTAGTCTGGCGTTCCAGACGATGTCTTCGCGACACCAGTCGACGCCTTTCGATTCCAAGTTGGCAATCTGGTCACCAGAGAGTTTCCCGCTCTTCCGAGCTTGCCGTTGCTGGGTCACCCATCGGCCCAACGCGGGATCGGCGGGCCAACCCGTTGGAACGTTCCCGTGGCCATGAAGCCTAAAATATTCGCCGAGGGACGCATTCATCTGAGCCTCGTTGCGTTTGACCGGCGCGTCCGTCTCCCCCGTTGACGCACCGGCATTTGTCTCTGGAGTCCGCCAATCGAATCCCAAGTTCGTCAGCGCGGCTATCCGGTCATCGGAAAGCGTTCCCAATTTTCGATCCCGCCGTTGCTGACCCGCCCATGTGCGGTGCCATCTGGTTTCTTGGGTGGCTGGAAGCGGCAATCGCCCATGCTCTTGAATAGCTGAACGGTATCTATCGAATCTTTCATTCCATCGATCTTTCGGGGGTGCCGGAACAGGGATCCACGGGAAATCTATCTGATCGAACCGCCGTTCGATGTCAGCGTCCAAAGTGCCGAGCCGTTTGAGTCGACGCACGGTGGATAGCCAATCAACCACGTGTGACAAATTAGCATCGGTTTTTGGGATCCGGAAATGACCGGTCCGATTCTGGAAGTCGATGAGAAGCGCGAGCTTTTCGTCAACCGTCGACTGCCGACCCGCGATATCCCATTCGAAACCCTCGGCATCCAACAACGCAATTTGGTCAACGGTAAGCCGTTTCTGTCGATTCTCGTAACGTTGGGTAGCAACCCAGGCACCCAGCGTTCGATTCTTAGCCCATCTAGCGGGAACGCGGGTATGTCCGTGGTCGGCTTTGAATTGGCGAAGTTCTTCCAATCGATGGTCCCAAGTTCGAAAATCAATACTCCATTCGAAACCAAGCCGATTCAGTAACTCCTTCTGCTCAGTTCTAATCTGGCCGGTTTGAAGCCGATGTCTCTGGGTCGAAACCCACTGGGCGAGACGTCGATTCTCCGACCAATCCTGGGGAATGCGACAGTCGCCGAACCGTTCACGGTAGGCACAAAGTTCCAGATATCGTTCGCGCCACGCTCGTCCTTTCGGATCCCAGTTGAATTGAAGTTCATCGAGAAGGGCAATTTTTGCCGAGTCGAGCAGGCCGTCATTCCAGTGGACCCGTTGCGTGACAACCCACGTTCCAAGCCGGTTGCTGCCTTTCCAGCGCGCGGGCACGTCGCAGTCGCCATGCTCTTGGTGGTAAGCCTTAAGCTGGCCGAACCGTTCGAACCACGGATCTCCGACCGCATCGACGCAGGCAGCGGTGATCGATTTTTCCAATGCGGCCAAGGCGACGGTTGGTCCGAGGATCGCAACGCGCTCCCGAAAACGCGTATCGTCGAATCCGCCCGTTCGGCCTCGCTCTGCCCGCATTTCCGAGATGACCTGGGCGAGAAAATCGTCGTGTTCCTGCAGGTAATTGAGAACGTTCCAGACCTCGTCGAAGGCGCTTCTGGCTACCGCACTTTCCACCGTTTCGTCGCGAGCTTGCTCGACATACAGGGGCACCAGAACGTAGCCGAACGTCTTGTCTGGAGCCGTGCGAATCGCGCGACCGGTGGCTTGAACGATGTCGACCAAGCTTCTCCGGGGACTGAGGAAGGCGACGAGGTCGACGCTGGGAACATCGACGCCTTCGGTGAGGCACCGCGCATTGGAGAGGATCGCCCGGAAGGAAGCTTCGAATTCGCGCATGATCTTTCGGCGATGCGTCATCGGCATCGCTCCGCTGATGTGGGCGCATTCGAATCCAGGCAAATGCTGCCCGACGCCTTCGGAGCCCTCGTGAACGAATGATCGGGCGGCTTGGACTCGCGAGTGGAAGGTGAAGACTTTCCGGATGTCATACATTTCGATCGCCGCGCGCAGGGCGATCTGATTTGCGACCTGCCGGGCCTTGATCTCTTCCCCGGAGACCACGACCACCCCGCGGCGGAGGAGTTCGTCGGTCACCATTCGCGACGTGACGACGGAGATGATGACTTTGTAAGGCGTCACAATCCCGAGGCGCTCGGCTTTGGTGAAGGAGAGTCGGTGGACGATGGAGCCGTAGACTGATTTGGCGTCCATCGAGAAAACCTTTTCGGTCGCGCCTTCGCGCCCCTTGAGCTTGTAATGGCGCGGTGTGGCGGTCAGGAACAGGCGCTTGGAGATTGGGAGGCGCTGATCGTCCAACGCAAACGTGAAGCGGACGCCCTCACGACCCGCCGTCTTGTGGGCTTCGTCGAAGACCGCGAGGTCGAACGGAGGCTGTCCCGTCATTGCCGAGGCGATGGCGGGTGATGATTGGTAGGTCGAAAAGACGACGCGAACCGCCGCTTTGGAATGTTCGAGGAAGCGGGCCAGTTGTGCGCTGTCGGTGGTCACGCGAAAGTCGAGTTCCGACGGGCGGACGACGATCGCGTCATCTTCCGATTGCACGGAATCGTCGGAGCAGACGCAGCAGTAGTCCACGTCCGTCCAGCGGGTCTCTTTGAGCCACTCGTGAACCGTTTGCCCGACGAGAGCGAGGGAGGGGAGGAGGACGAGGACGGTCTTCGCCCGAATGTCTTCGGCGACCCAGAGGGCGATCAGCGTTTTCCCGCTGCCGCAGGCCATGAGGGCGGTCGCTCGGTCGTTGGCGGCGAATGCGTCGACGATGCTCCGGACGGCTTCGACCTGATGAGGTCTCGGCTCTTTCAGTTTTCGTTGCACCGTGACCCCGTCGAGCCACGCTGCCATAGCCGCAAAGTCCGCTGGGCCTAGCCGGTCCAGATCGGTGCCTCGGACAAAAATGGCACCCGGGCGATCTTCGGCGGTCCCGGCGACCTCATCGCAGTTCGTGAAAACGAGTCGTAGCAACGAGGCGTCGGCGAGTCCGAAGAAGGTGGACAGATCGCTCCAGCGAAGGCGAGGGCGACCGGTGCGGAACTTGACTTGGTAGCAGCAATAATCACCGGCGCTTGTCTCGAAAACACCGTCCACTCCCATGTCGCCGGTTGGGAGGCGTAACTGCGTCGCGAGCCGTGTGGGGAGGGATTGTTCGGTCCAGATTTGTTGGGCCTGCGGAAGGCGTTGGGTCGCGAGCCAGGCTTCGGCGAAGACTTCGAATGCGTCGCCCCGAGTTTTCTCCGAAAGTCGTGTAGAAAGCCGATCCTCTAACTGAGAAAACGTTGAGACGCCTTCTAGAAGCCGTTCGTTTAGGAACCAGCGAGCCTTTCGATGCCTCGGAATGTGAACGACCGGATCCCCCATGACTAATTTACGAGACTGCCAGTTGATTCCACCATCGGCAACTTCTGGCGCGCTTTCCGAATCTCCTCTTGTTCGTTTTAGTGCTCGCGGGACATGACCGAGTTTGCGAATTCGGTGAGGAGGGTAAGTCAGAGATGCTTGTCCTCGCTCAGCATGACAAGCGTTTGGGTTTTAGCGGGTCGTGAGTGGGGTTCGGAATTGTGGCGTGGACGCACGGGTGGCGCGTTGATGACGGCTCGGCGGGAGCCTTGCCCTCCGGGGGGTGGAAAGCTAGAAGCTCTCCTGAATCACGACCCGGGCGCCGGACCCTACTCGGTCGTAGAGGGCGATGACGTCCTGGGAGCGCATGCGGATGCAGCCGTAGCTGGCGGGGGTCCCAATCGTGCGCTCTTCGGGGGTGCCGTGGATGTAGATGTAGCGGTCGTGGGCGTTGCGGTTGCCGGGGTCCTGGCCGTCGAGCCAGAGGATGCGGGTGACGATGGGGTCGCGGCCGGGGGCGTTGACGCCGAGGATTTCGCCGGTGGGGCGGCGGTGCTTGAGGACGGCGCCGGGCGCGAGGTTGTCGCCGATCTTTTCGCGGATCTTGAAGTGGCCGACGGGGGTTCGGTTGCTGCTTGGGGCGCTGCCGAGGCCGAATTTCGACGTCGAAACCGGGTAAGCGGCTACGAATTCTCCTTCGTCGAGCACGACCATGCGTTGGTCTTGAACACTGATGAGGAGTTGGTGGCGGGTGTCTCCGGCGCAGCCTGCCAGAGCGAGAACGCTCAGGAATGTGAGCACCGGAGCCCGGGAAGGCTTGGGGCAGCCTGCTCTAGCTCTGCGGAGCAGCCCGAAGGGCGAGAGGAGCGGGAGCGACCGAGGCAACTGTTGAATGCGGAATGGGAAGTGGTTTGCGCTCACTTCGTTCGCGGGATTCGGGGCTAGGCCGTGACGGGGCTGCGGTCGCTGGCGGGGCCGGTGAAGCGGCTGAGCCAGAAGGCGAAGGATTTGCCGGAGACGTAGGTGAAGCCGACGAAGAACATGAGGATGAACGGGACGGACGTCCATTGCTGGAGGAGGACGGACTGCCAGGCGCAGTAGGCGAAGTAGATGGCGAAGGCGGCCTCGATGAAGGGAAGGATCGACGTGAGCGGGAGGTAGGATTTACGGCGGGTGAGGCGGGAGCGGGCGGCGTCGCCGTATTTCGGCGTGCGGGTGAAGCCGGTCTGGTAGTTGACGAGGGCTTCGATGACGGCGCGGGCGTTGTTCACCGACATGCCGATGGCGAGCGAGAGGAGGCAGGGCAGGAGGATGATGTCGCGCGTCCAGCTGCGGGGGTTGAGGTGCCGTTGGGCGCAGATGTAGAAGAGGGTGATCGAGACGGTGGTCGCGAGGAAGATCGGGAGGTCGATAAGGAGGGTATTCGTGATGCGGTGGTCGCCGGACATCGTCTGCGGGAGGACGAGGACGCAGAGCATGGCGAGGAGGAGGTAGCCGAAATTCGACGTGAGGTGCATCGTGGCCTCGATCTTGATGACGAGGGGGAGCGGGGCGGCCCAGATGCGGCCGAGGAGTTTTTTGCAGGTCTGGATCGAGCCCTTGGTCCAGCGGTGCTGTTGGCTCTTGAACCCGTTCATGTCGGGGGGGAGCTCGGCGGGGATGACGATCTCGGGGAGGAAGATGAACTTCCAACCTTTGAGCTGCGCGCGGTAGCTGAGGTCGAGGTCCTCGGTGAGGGTGTCGTGCTGCCAACCGCCGGCCTCGGTGATGGCGGATCGGCGCCAGATGCCGGCGGTGCCGTTGAAGTTGAAGAAACGGCCGCCTCGGTGGCGGGCGGTTTGTTCGAGGAGAAGGTGGCCGTCGAGGAAGAGAGCCTGGAGGCGGGTGAGGAGGGAGTGGTTGCGGTTGAGGTGGCCCCAACGCATTTGGACCATGCCGATCTTGGGATCGGTGAAGTGGTGGATCGACTGGTGGAGGATGTCGGGCTGCGGCACGAAATCGGCGTCGAGGATGAAGACGTATTCGCCGGTCGCGGTGACGAGGCCATTTTCGAGGGCTCCGGCTTTGTAGCCGGTGCGGTCGGTGCGGTGGATGTGGACGGCGTCGAAGCCGCGGTCGCGCAGGCGGGCGGTTTCGGCCTCGGCGATGACGCGGGTCTCGTCGGTGGAGTCGTCGAGGACCTGGATCTGCAGGCGGTCGCGGGGATAGTCGAGTCGGCCGACGGCTTCGATGAGGCGTCGGACGACGTAGTATTCGTTGAAGATCGGGAGCTGGACGGTGACGGTGGGAAGCTCGGCGAAGTTCGAGGCGGGCTCGATCTTCCGTCCGATGTGCTTGAGGAAGAGGTAGATGATGGAGTAGCGATGCAGGCCGTAGGCGGAGAGCCCCAGCAGAACGAAGAGGTAGCAGACGCTCCAGAGCGCGTTGTTGAAAACCGAATCCATCAAGGCGGCTAGTTGGTGATATTGCTGCTCAAAACTGGCGCGCAACCAACCGGATGGGGCGGTTGGCGTCAAGTTTGAAAATGGGTGGTGATTTGGGGAAGGCGGCAGGTGCCAGAGTCCCCTGGATTCGCCGCGATTGACTCACTCCCTGATCGCTGGCATCGCCCCTCGACGCACGTCACCTCTGCTTTCCGCCGCCGCGTCCCCGAACGTGGCTGCGGGTCATCCGCGACGACGATCGCGGAAACGGCTCACTCGCCGACCCTGCATCGCGATTTTTCTGGTCCCTTGACACCGGACTTGGGCGTAATACTTCCGCTGGTCATTACCGCGTAAATGGAAATTGCGATCGTCCTTGGACTGCTGGTTATTGGCGTCGTTCTCTTTGCGCGGGAGACGTTGTCGGTCGATCTCGTCACGCTGCTTTTGCTGTTGGGGTTGATCTTCACCGGCATTCTGACGACCGCGGAGGCGTTCGCGGGATTTAGCTCGGACATCCTGGTCATTCTCGCATCGATCTTTGTCATCAGCGGAGCGCTGCGGGAGACGGGCGTTCTCGACGCGGTTGGCGGAGGGTTGGCGAAGATCTCCGGGCGGAGCGTGGGTCGGTTGTATGCCGCGATCACGATCGTTCCGGCGGGATTATCCGGATTCATGAACAATACGACGGTCACGGCGATGTTCCTGCCGGCGGTGACGGGTCTTGCCAATAGGGTGGGATTAAGTCCGTCCCAACTGTTGATGCCGCTGGCCTTCGCCTCGATTCTGGGGGGGACGTGCTCGTTGATCGGAACGTCTACGAATGTCGCGGTGAGTGGCTACATCGAGGCGGCTGGCATGGAGCCGCTCGGTTTCTTCGAGATGACGCCGATCGGACTGGTGATCGTGGTCACTGGATTACTGTTCATGTTTTTCGTCGGGCGACGTCTGCTGCCGGTCGATTCGGGGGGCGATCTGACCGATGACTACGAGCTGCGCAATTTTTTGAGCGAGGTGACCGTGTTGGCCGAGTCTCCGTTGATCGGCCAAGGCGCCGATCGGAACGATCTCGGGCTGCTCGATTTTCGGGTCCTGCGGCTTTGGCGGGATGGAGAAGGGATCGAGCCGACTGTCCCGATCGAGGCCGCCGACGTGTTGCTGATCGAAGGGAGGGCCGAGAATCTTCTCAAGATTCGGACGATGGAAAAGTTGGAGATCGGAGCAGGTCAATCTCTCGACGAGATCGAGGGGGGCAACTCGCGGGTCGTCGAGGCCGTGATCACGCCGCGCTCGGAACTGGTCGGGCGGACCCTGCTGGAGATCGCTTTTCGGGAACGTTTTGGCGCATCGGCGTTGGCGGTTTACCGGCGCGGTCGGTCCTTTCACGAGGGACTCTCGGCGTTGAGATTGCGAACCGGAGACGTCCTGCTCCTGCAGGGAACGCCGGAACGCATCGAAGCGCTGCGACTGGAGGATGACTTCTCGATCCTCGAAGAGATTCACGCGGAATCCCAATCGCCCAAGGCGGGATTGACCGCTCTGGGGCTCTTCGTCGCGGCGATCCTCATCTCCGTGACGGGGTGGATTCCAATGTCTGCCGCCTTCCTGACGGCGGCCGTCGGCGTGGTCGTGCTGCGGTGCATCACGGTCGAGAAGGCCTACACGATCATCGACTGGCGGTTGTTAATCTTGATCGGCGGCATGACGGCGTTTGGAACGGCGATGCAGAACTCGGGGGCCGCCGCGTTTCTTGCCGACGAGATCGTGGGAGTTCTGGGACCTCTCGGAATCGCTCCGGTGTTGGCTGGATTTTTCGTTCTGACGATTCTCTTGACCCAGCCGATGTCGAACGCGGCGGCGGCCCTGGTCGTGCTCCCCGTCGCTTTGGAAGCCGCGCGGTTGATCGGAGGGGACGAGCGGACGTTTGCTATCGGGATCATGCTCGCGGGGTCGATTTCTTTTATCACGCCATTCGAACCCTCTTGCTTGTTGGTCTACGGCCCAGGGAAATATCGGCTCATGGATTTCATTCGGGTCGGCGGTTGGCTGACGGTGCTGTTGACGGTCGTGACCCTCGCAATACTGCCCCTACTTTGGCCCCTGAAAGCTGCCCCATGATCACTCAAATCCTTATCCTCCTCCTCTCCATTGGCGTTCTCCTCGTGGGAGCCGAAGGTCTCGTTCGCGGTAGTGCGTCGCTGGCGATCCGGCTCGGTCTCACTCCGTTGGTGGTCGGTCTGACGGTCGTCGCATTCGGGACCAGCGCTCCGGAGTTGGTCGTGAGTGTCAACGCGACCTTGGCCGGGCAGGGTGGCTTGGCGGTGGGAAACATCGTCGGATCGAACATTCTCAATATCGGCGTGATCCTCGGGTTGACCGCGTTGATTTGCCCGATTCGGATCGCGCTTCCGGTGCTCAAGATCGATGCCCCGATCATGGTCGGTGCGACGATCGTCGGCGCTCTCATTCTTTCGCGGGGTTCTCTCGGATCCGGGATTGGGGCTGCCCTTGTCGCCGCTCTGCTCCTTTACACCGGAGTTACCGTCTGGCTGGCGAAGACGACGTCGCCGCCGGAAGCGGAAGCGGAGTTCGAAGAGGGGGTGCCGACCGTGTCGCGTTCGCTGCTCCGCGACCTGGCATTCGTGGCGGGAGGACTCGCGTTGCTCGTGCTGGCGTCGCACTGGCTCGTCGGGTCGGCGACCTCGATCGCGACGACTCTCGGGGTCAGCGAAGCCGTCATCGGCCTCACCATCGTCGCGGCGGGCACCAGCATGCCGGAACTCGCGACCTCCGTGATGGCCGCGATCCGCCGCCAGCCCGACATCGCTGTCGGTAACGTCATCGGCTCGAATCTGTTCAACGTGCTCGGAATTCTCGGCATCACCGCCGTCGTGCGTCCCATCGAGGCCACGGGAGTCTCGACACTCGATCTCGTGGTGATGGGCGCGTTTGCCGTGGCTTTGCTCCCCCTCATGTGGACGGGGCGCAATCTACAGCGCTGGGAGGGTGGGTTTCTTCTGACGGGATTTGCCGTCTACCTTTTCGCGCTCTGGCCATCCTGACGCGGCGAGTCTACCAGCCCATCCACGCGCGAACCTGGGCGATCCCCGCCCCGCCGAGGAACCCGATCCCCGCCAAATAGACCGTCCCGATCAAGATCAGGCCGTATCCCCAGACGAGAAACCAGCCGTCCCGTTCCATGAGACCGAGGCAGATGAGGATGATCGCGAGGCCCGGGATGGTATTGGTCAACGGAAAGGGCGGGGGAACCGGCAGCGACAGGAAGACGCCCGCGAGGGCGATCGCCAATCCCGCAAAAATCCGGCCAGTCTGACTCAGAAAGATGATCAAGCGGGGTCGCGTGATTCGCTCCAGGCGTTCGTGAAGCCGGATGCCGACCGAGACGATCTTCTCGAGAACGCGGGGTGGCAGCGAACGCCGAAGCACCCAGTCTGGAATCCAAGGCTCCCGCCCGAAAGCGATCCGCATACCACTGAAGGCGATGGCCAACCCGAAGGGAATCGAGATCCCGGGGACGCTCACCGGACTCAGAAAAGGCAGGCAGAGCAGGATCACAATCATGAGCAACCCGCGCCCTTGCAGGATCTGCACCATCTGTCCTATCGCCAGACCTTGACCATCAGCGACGACGAGGACTCTTCTCAGACCGTCGGAGATTTTTTCCTGCACGAAATTTGGATGATTCTACAGACGAAGAGTTACGAGAGGCTTGGGGGCCCCGGTCAGATGGGCGTTTTGCCACGGACCAGCGAGAGAATCTCGGCGGTGCCGAGCGAGCTGGCGCGCTCCTGGATCTCGGGGAGATATTTCTGATGCAGCTCCCGCGCTTGATTCTGGAGCGGCTCGAACATCGCCCGAAGATTTCCGGATTCGAGCTTTCGCCCGCTGGAATAGTATTTCTCGGCAACGTGCCCAATCGCGTAGGTGGACGCAAAGGAGATCGCGGACCCGGTAATCTGACTGGCCGCGCGACCGGCGAGCTTCCCGCCGACTTTCTTCCCAATCCCCCGCATGAGTTTGCGCGCAAATCCTTCCACGATTTGCGAACCCAATCCAACGCCCGCGGTGGCAAGAAAGTCTTTGATGTTCGAGCGATCGAGCTCGACGCCGTGGTTCTGGCCGATCCGATAGACCATCTTCATTTGCATCGGGATGATGGCAATCGTCGCGAGGGATTCTGGAAGCAGCTCGAGCGCGCCGTTTAGAATGCTGTATTTGAGGATCATACCCGCATTGTCCGGAGCCGCGGGGATCGCGAGGTTCTGCCCGGAACCCGTCACTTCCGCGAGGGCCAGGGCGCCGACCGAAGCTTCCGCCGCGCTGGCGTCGTTGTCCCCAAGATCGAGGAGTCGCCGAAGGTCTGCCAGAAACTGCTGCTCTTCGGTGGTGACGTCGCCGCCAGCCTCGCAGACGCCGAGCGCCAACTCGTAGGCAAGCAGTCGGTCCTGGGATCCTCCGAGTCCGGCTACCGCGGACTCCAACGAGAGTTTTCCCATCAGGATCTTTCGCGAGATCGACGAAAGGTCCTCCATGCCGACGTCCGCAGCCAGTCGCCGAACCTCCTCGCGTTCCGACTCCGACTTCTCGCCATCCGCAAAGGCGGCGAAGAGGCAAATGGCAGTCAGGCTTTCGTTGTTTGTTCCGGCGGTGATGTTTGGGATGTTCATTGGTAAATGGTAGGATTTCGGGCCAGGACGCAGGCGATGACGCGGGCGTCATCAACCAATCCGATCTCGGGGATCGAGTCGGGGATGAGATCGAATCCCTTGAGGAAATAGTTCAACGCGACGGCCGCTTCCGCGATCTTACGAGGTAGAGGATCGTCCGCGTTCTGAGCCTCGGCGGACGACAGGAATCGGTGGATGGCCCTCACTCCGTCGCACAAGTCGCGGTGCTGAAGCGCGTGATCGCCCTGCAGCTTGGCCTCGAGCTGTTGTTTCAATGACGGGAAGTGACGGACCGCTTCGGAGCTGATCCCGACCCGAGCCCCTTCGATGTATTCGTCGATGGAGATCGCCACGCCAGGATTGCTTGGGGCGTAAAGGACGTGAGAGCGGTGCATGCGGGGTTTAAGAAACTCTTCCATCGAAAATCAGCCGTAGTTTGATGATCGTCCATTCGTCTCGGTTTGGAAATTACGACTTTCGGACGATTACGTTCTGAAAAAGCGAATCGAGCACTCGACTCGATCATCTTCATTTCACCTGCTTCCAGCGGGTCGCGACCCAACGGGGCAAGGCTCGGTAGAAGGTAGTCGCGAACCGACTCTACGCGTCGATTTTCCGTGGGACCTGTCGGAGTCCCGAGGAGCCGGTCGAAGGAGACTCGGTTTCGTGGTATTCAGCGTCTTCGTTGACTTCCCAGAGGTCGAAGAGCGGTTCGTCGGCGGCGATGTTTTTCGCGCAGAGCATGGCGGTCATCATGGAGTGATCCTGGTTGTTGTATTTGTGCATGCCGTTGCGGCCGACGAAGTTGAGGCCGGGGTAGCGGGCGGTAAGTTCGTCGCGGATGACGCGGACGTGGGCGGCGTAGGTGTCGTCGTAAACCGGGTAGGCCTCCGGCTGGCGGACGACGGTGCCGTCGATGATGTCGTCGGCTTCGGCGATGCCGAGTTGGATGAGTTCGCGGCGCCCGAGGGCAATGAGGTCATCGTCGGACGAATTCCAGAGGCCGTCGCCTTCGAAGCAAAAATACTCGAGTCCGTAGCAAGCGAGGTCGGGCGAGGGGACCATCTCGGGCGACCAGGATTTGAAATTCTGCACGCGACCAACCTGGACGCCGGGCTCGTGGATGTAGATCCAGTTGTCTTCGATGAGGTGACGCTCGCGCGCCACCAGGGCGACGGTGAGGAAGTCGCGGTAGCGAAGTTGTTGGGCGGCGGCGGCCTTCTCGCCGAGAGGGGGGGGGGCGAGCAACGACGCTAGCAGGCTGATGGGGGTGGAGGAGATGACGTGCTGGGACCGGATCGTGCCGGTCTCGCCCTTTCGCTCGAAGGTCGTCTCCCACTCGCCGGAGTCGGCGTCGTGGCGGCAGCGGGTGACGTTTGCGCCCATCTCGACGGTTCCGCCTTGTTTCTGGACCTTGCGGGATGTGGCTTCCCAGAGCATGCTGCCGCAGGGAGTCCAGCGGACCCGACTCCGATGATGCTGACTGATTTGGTCACCGGGCGAGCGGGAAGATTCGGATGCGACGTGCGGGCGGTGGGAGGTAGCAGATAGGCGGGTCCAGGGCAATGGACGAGGTGGCGAATTTCGGTTTGCCCACGAGCGAGTGCGGCGGCAATTGAGAGCTAGGAATCCGTCGCCGGAGCGGGTTGGGAGGGGCAGCGATGATTTCTGGAAACCAGTTGATCGAAGCGGTTGATGCTGGTTGCGTCGCTGAGACCCAATTCAGCACGGCTGCAGCCGTTCTGATATCTCCGGACGGAGAGGTTGCTCCGATCTGATCAAGAAGGCGTTGTTTGGTCCGCGAAACAGTCGGATTCTCTCCTCGCGGTTTGCCCGGTGCCGGTTGCTGCTGGACTTCATGTCATCAGGTTGGGACCTGGGAGACGGTCGTCTTCTGGGGCTTGGCGGCGGCGGGATGGCGGTGGTAAAATGGGTCTTATGAACACCTTGGCTGAGCTGCGGGAGAAGGATCGGAGTTTTCACATTCATCCCTTCACGGATCATACGGCGATGCATCCGGCGGGGACGCACGTGATCGAGTCGGGCGAGGGGTGCTGGTTGACGGACGCGGACGGGAAGCGGTTGCTCGATGGGTTGGCGGGGCTCTGGTGCGTGAACGTGGGTTACAACTGCGCGCCGATCATCGACGCGGTGAACCGGCAGATGCGGTCGCTCCCCTATTACCCGTCGTTTTTCAATTCGACGACGGAGCCGGCGATTTTGCTGGCGGAGTGGCTGGGGACGCGGGCGCCGGGGCGCTTGAACAAGGCGGTCTTTTCGAATTCCGGGTCGGAAGCGAACGAGACGGCGCTCAAAATGATCCGTTTGTATAATGAGATCCTCGGTCGACCTGAAAAGCGGAAGGTGCTCTCGCGGGAATACGCGTATCACGGGGTGACGCTGGCGACGTCGAGCCTGACGGGGCTGCCGGTTTGCAATCATCCATTTGGGTTGCCGCTGGCGGATTTCGTGCACGTGCCGGCGCCTTACCGTTACGCGGCGAAGTCGGAACTTTCGGAGGAGGCGTTCGGGGAGAAGTGTCTGGCGGAGACGGCGGCAATCATCGAGCGGGAGGGGGCGGGGACGATCGCGGCGATGTTCGTGGAGCCGATTCAGGGGGCGGGTGGCGTGATCGTGCCGCCGGCTGGGTATTTGCGGGGGTTGCGGGAGCTTTGCCGGGAGAACGACATTTTGTTCGTGGCGGATGAGGTGATCACGGCGTTCGGGCGGGTCGGGGCTTGGTTTGCGAGCGAGCTTTGGGAATTGGATCCGGATCTGATGACGCTGGCGAAGGGGCTGACGAGTGGTTACCTGCCGCTGGGGGCGACGATGCCGAGTGACGAGATCGTGGAGGCGATCAACTCGGGCGGGTATTTTTCACACGGGTTTACTTACAGCGGTCATCCGAGCTGCTGCGCGGCGGCGTTGGCGAATCTGGGGTTCATCGACTCCGAGGGGTTGATCCCGGCGGTGCGGGACGAACTAGGGCCGCACTTTCAAGCTCGGTTGGGCGAGTTGGCGGATCACCCGTTGGTTGGCGAGGTGCGCGGGTTCGGGTTGATCGGCGCGGCGGAGATCCGGCGGGCGGGTGGCGAGCCGTTGGCCTCGCTGGGCGCGCACGCTTCGGGTTTGGTTCGGGAGGAAGGGGCGATCGTGCGGGGAATCCGCGATCTGATCGCGCTGTCGCCGCCGCTGGTGATCTCGGTGGCGGAGATCGACGAGTTGTTTGCGGCGGTCCGGCGGGGGTTGGACCGGATGGCGGCTGTTTGAAAATTAGAAATTAGAAATGCTGAATGAGAAATGGCGAGCGGCCCGAAGGCCGAATCCATTTCTCATTTGGCATTTCAAATTTCCCATTCCTTCAACCTAACGGTTGAGGATGTTGTTGTTCACGTCGCCGATGTTGCTGTCGTTGCTGTTCGGTGTGGTTGCCGGTGCGCCGTCGGGGTTGCCCATCGAGCCGCAGCCGGTGAGGACGAGGGAAGTGACGACGAGGGCGAGGGTGAGGATGAGTGGTTTCATGATATCTAATTGAACGGATTTGGGGCGGTTGGCGGACGGTTCGGGTGCTGGGAAGATGAGCTTGCTAAGCGGGGGTGAGAGGTCAGAGATGTTTCGCTTCGCTCAACATGACAGTTGGGGGGGGCGGTTGGCTCAAGTGGGGCGGACGACTTTTTTGGTTAGGAGGGCCAGGGGGGCTGGGTAGAGTTTGAGGAGGCTGAGGAGACGTGAGGTGGCGAGGGGGTGGAGGCTGGCCTGGCGCGCGAGGCGGTTGACCCAGAGGCGGCCGCGATACGTGGCGGCGTGGGTGCGGCGGTAGGTGGTCTCGGCGGCGGGGAGGGGGTGATTGGCGATGGCGTCGGCGGCGAGTTCGCCGGAGCGCAGGGCGTAGGTGATGCCTTCGCCGGTGAAGGGTTCGACGACGCGGGCGGCGTCGCCGAGGAGGAAGAGGCCGTCGGCGGCGACGGGTGAGGAATCGGCGCGGGTGAGCGGGGTGATGGAGCGCCAGTCGGTGTCGACGGGGAGATCGAAGGTGCGTTCGGCGTAGGCGCGGAGGGCGGGGAGGCGCTTGGTGCGGGCGACGAGGCAGACGTTCATGGTGGTGGCGTCGACGCGGGCGAGGCCGCCGTAGCCGTCGGCGTGGAAGATCATGCGGACGGTGTTGCCGAGGTCGTCGGCGAGGGGAGCGTGGGTTTGGATGGCGACGCGGTCGTGGCGGGGTCGGCCGAGGCGGTTGGTCTGGCGGGCGGTGGTGGAGTTGCGGCCGTCGGCGGCGAGGACGATGGGGGCGGTGAGTGGGCCGGTGGGGGTGTGGAGGGTCCAGTGGCCGCCGGTGCGCTCGATGCGGGTGACGGGGAGGTTGTCGCGGAATTCGGCGCCGAGCTCGGTTGCGCGAGCGATGAGGAGGGCGTCGAGGTCGCGGCGGGTGACCATGAGTTCACCGGTGGCGGGCGAGTGGGCGGGGGCGGGAATGGTGACTCGCTGGCCGTGGGCTCCGAGGAATTCGACGGTGTCGGCCTGGGCGTGGGGGAGGGTGAGGATGCGGTCGGCGAGATCGAGGCGCTCGAGAATGGGCCAGGCGACGGGGTTGAGGCAGTCGCCGCAGACTTTGTGGCGGGGGAAGGTGGACTTCTCGATGACGAGGACGCGGCGGTTGGCGCGGGCGAGGTGCGCGGCGGCGACGGAGCCGGCGGGGCCGGCTCCGATGATGAGGATGTCGTGGGTCACTTGGGTTTTATACGTTTGAACAGAGCACCGGAGGCTGGGAAGGCTCGGGGCAGACTGCATCGGCTCTGCGATGCAGCCCGAAGGGCGAGACGCTCGGGAGAGCGCGAGTCAACACTCTTGCGGAATTCGAATACGGGTTTTGAACAGAAGGTCGCAAAGGTCGCGAAGGATACGGAAGGGGGATGCGGTCGGCTCCCGCTGGCGCGGGTTGCCGGGGGGATTTTTGTTCCGCTTCGCGGAATTTGGTTGGTTCGGCGATTGAAAATCGCCGCTCCTTGAGTTCTTCGGCTCTCTCGCTTTGCTCGATTTGCCGGGTTGCCGCGGCGGGACGCCGCGGCTCGCACGCGGGGACGCGTGCGCTCCCCCGCTCAAATGAAGGCTTCGGCGATTTCGTCGGCTAGCATTCGGCCTTGGCGGGTGAGGCGGTAGTTTTGCTCGATGGGTTCCAAGTAGCCGGCGGTTTGGAGGCGGTTGAGTTCAGTCGGGAAGGCGGCGAGGTCTTCGGCGGGGATTCCGGTGGAGGTTCGGAGGGCGAAGGCGAGGCGTTCGGCAGCTCGAAGGGTCGGCGGGGCGGGTTCGCGGAAGTCGGCGGGGTCTAGGTGGGCGTTGATTTTTTGGACGTAGTCTTCGGTGGAGCTGACGTTTTTCCAGCGCTGGTCGCCGACGGTCGAGAAGGCGCTGGGGCCGAGGCCGAGGTAGTCGGCGGATTGCCAGTAGGCGAGGTTGTGGCGGCAGGCTCGGCCGGGGCGGGCGTAGTTCGAGATTTCGTATTGCTCGTAGTCGGCGGGGCCGAGGCGGTCCATGGTGAGTTCGAAGAGGTCGGCGTCGAGTTCGTTGTCGGGGATGAGTTCGCCGCGCTGGAGGCGGAGGAAGTAGTCGGTGTCTTCTTCGTAGGTGAGGCAGTAGGCGGAGATGTGGTCGGGGGCGAGGGCGATGGTGCGGTCGAGGGAGGTGGCCCACTGGTCGCGGGTCTGGCCGGGGACGCCGAAGATGAGGTCGAGGTTGACGTTGGTGAAGCCGGCTTCGCGGAGGAGGTGGTAGGAGCGCTCGGCCTGGGCGGCGGAATGGACGCGACCGAGGGTGTGGAGGAGGGTGTCGTCCCAGGACTGGACGCCCATGCTGATGCGGTTCACGCCGAGGTCGCGGAGGGCGCGGGCCTTTTCGAGGCTGACGGTGGCGGGGTTCATTTCGAGCGTCCACTCGGTGACGGCGGTGAGGTCGAGGCGGTCGTGGAGGCCGGTGAGGAGGAGGTCGAGCTGGCTGGTGCTGAGGGCGCTGGGGGTGCCTCCGCCGAAGAAGATGGTGGTGGGGCGCAGGGTGGCGGCGTGTTTTTCCGCTTCGAGGAGGACGGCGTCGAGAAAGGCGCGGGTGCGGTTGCGGTCGCTGGCCTCCTTGTAGAAGCTGCAATACGGGCAGACCTTCGGGCAGAAGGGGATGTGAACGTAGAGGTGGGAGATAGGGGTGGTCACGGGTCGGAAGGTCGGTGCAGTCGAACGTAGAGCCGGTTTGATTCGTTGTCGGTTGCAAAAGTGGGGGGATTGGGTTTGAAGTGATCACCCCGGAGCGGGGTCTTTCGATGCGCAACTCGTCAACCTACGCCGTTCTTTCCGGCGACGTCGTGAAATCCACCGCGCTCGGAGAAAATGGGTTGGAGGCACTGCGGGACTGTTGGTTGGAAGCGACGCGGGAGGTGCGCGCCTGGCGGCGGGGGCTGGTGAGATCGAAGCCGGAGTTTTTTCGCGGCGACGCCTGGCAGCTCGTGCTGGAGGATCCGGGCATGGCCTTGCGCGTGGCGATCTTTCTGCGAGCGACTTTGCGGGCGAGGATGCGGGCGGATTCGCGCGTGGCCATCGGGTTGGGGACGGTTCGGAAGATTTCCCGGACGCGGACGTCGCTTTCCAGCGGCGAGGCTTTCGAGGTGTCGGGTCGGGCGCTCGACGGGATGGACTCGCGCGAGCGGATGACGATCGAGGCCGCGCGACCGGGCGGCGATTGGTTGCCGGTGGTGGGTGTGCTGTGCGACGAGCTGATCACGCGGTGGTCCTGGCGGCAGGCGGAATTCGTGGCGCGGGCTTTGCATCCCAGCGCGCCGACTCACGAGGAAATCGCGAAAGCGCAGCGGCCTGCCGTCACCAAACAAACCGTCACCAAGGCGCTGAACGCGGCGGGCTGGCACGCGATCGAAGTGGCCGTGGAGCGGTTCGAAAGTCTGTGGGGGCAAGACAGCCGAAAACGGCTGTCTGGGGTAAGACAGCCGAAAACGGCTGTCAGGGGATGATGGGCAAATCGACGTCCTCGAAACGGTGACATGAACACATTCCTTCCATTGCTGGCGGCGCACCTGTTGGCGGATTTCGTCCTGCAACCGGATTGGATGGTGGCTCGGAAGGCTCGCTACGGCGTGTTCGGGCTGCACGTTTTGATCGTGACCGGGCTTTCGGCAGTCTTCCTGGGGTCGTTTCCTTGGATCATTCTCGGAGCCATCTTTGGCAGCCACGCCGCTCTGGACTTTGTGAAGACGCGGTTGGGTGGAGACGGGCCGAGGGCGTTCGTCGGCGATCAGATCGGGCACGTGGCGGTGATCGGGTTGCTGGCTGCGTTGTTCCCGCTAGCGGCGGATGGGGGTTGCTGGGAGGCGTGGTTGGATCCGGAGGTGTTGGGGTGGTGCCGGGTGGGGGTGGCGGTCGGTTGCGGCGTGATTCTGACCGGGCCGGTCGGCGGGATTTTGATCGGGAAATTGACCGAGCCGCTGCGCCGGGAGGTGGCGGAGGCGGAGGCGGCTCGGGGGGCGTCCGCGGTCGACGGCCTGGCGGGCGGGGGGCGGATGATCGGGTGGCTGGAGCGGTTGCTCGCGGTGCTGTTTTATTTGATCGGTCAGCCGACCGGGATCGGGTTTCTGCTGGCGGCGAAATCGATCCTGCGATTCGGCGAGATCAAAGAATCGAGTCAGCGCAAGATGGCGGAATACATCATCATCGGCACGTTCCTGAGTTTTGGCTGGGCTTTGGTCGTTGCGGTGCCGTTGCGGGCGGCGATCGAGCGATGGGATCCGCGTCCGGTGGTGGTGGCGGCACCGGTGCGGGTGGTCGTCGAAGATCCGCGGGGGGTGCGGCCGTGAGGGGGATCGGAATGGCGATGGTGTGTCTGCTCGCGGGCGCGGGCGGGACATTTGCGCAAGCGGTGGCCGAGCGATCGACGGTTTATTTCGCGATGGACCCGAAGTCGTTGGTGACGGGGTTTCGGGCGGACGAGGCGGTGGTGGGGCGGATGGTGGATTCGCTGGTGGCGGCGGTGACTCGGAAACGTTCGGCGGCGGAGGCCTGGCGGTCGCTGGCGGGGCCGGAGGACGTGGTGGGGATCAAGGTGGCGGCGGCTCCGGGGGACGTGAGCGGGACGCACGTGGCGGTGGTGCGGGCGATTTCGCGGGGGTTGCAGTCGGCGGGGGTGCCGGCTTCGAAGATTCTCGTCTGGGATCGGAACGAGGAGGATCTCATCAAGGCGGGGTTTTCGAAGGATTCGCCGGACTACCAGTTGCGCTGGACGGACCCGACGTCGGGGTATGATCCGAAGGCGTTGCTGACGGCTCCGGTGCTGGGGCGGCTGATCTGGGGGGACAGCAAGTTCGGGGTGCGGGAGGGGACTCGGCTCGAGGACGTGCTCTCGAACGGGGATCAGCTGAGTAGCACGAGTTACTTTGCGAAAGTCCTTAGCCAGGAGGTGACGAAGGTGATCAACGTGCCTTCGCTGTGCGACAGCTTCATGACGGGGATCAACGGGGCGATCGCGAACATGACGCTTTGGAACGTCGACAATTGGCGGCGTTTCATCAAACCGCCGACGTTTGGAGACCCGTATCTGGCGGAGATTTACTCGGATCCGATGATTCGCGGGAAGGTGGTGTTTACCTTGATGGACGGGCTGACTTTGCAGTTTGCGGGTGGGCCTTTGCCGAATCCGAATTTTGTGCGGCCCTATTATACGCTGTTCGCGAGCGCGGATCCGGTGGCGCTGGACGCGGTGGCGATTCGGTTGCTGGAGGAATACAAGACGAGCAATAAACTGCCGTCGATCGGGCTGCGGGCGGGGCACGTTGAGAGCGCGGCGGCGATGGGGCTGGGTCGGTTTTATGCCGATGAGATCGAGCAAGTGCGGGTGGGACTGTGAGGATTGCGGATTGCGGATTGCGGATTGCGGATTGGGGTGAGGGGTTCGCTTGATGGATTGGGCGCTTTTGGGGCGGGTGGCTCGGTCGTTTGCGATGACGATTCGGTGGTTGCCTGGGGAGATTCGGGAGACGGTGGCGCTGGGGTATTTGCTGGCGCGGGCTTCCGACAGTATCGCGGACTCTTCCGGGGCGGAGGTGGGTCGGCGGGTTGGGGCTTTGCGGGAGTTGGAGGGATTTGGGATTGGGGCCGGGGTGGTGGCGGCGATGGCGGGTCGGCAGGAGGTGGCGGCGGAGGCCGAGTTGGTGACAGCGCTGCCGGGGTTGATCGAGCGGTTGCGGGACTCGCCGGACCGGGGGCGGCTGGAGTGGGTGTGGGCTCGGATTTTGCGGGGTCAGATTTTTGATTTGGAGCGGTTTGGGGGTAGCGGCGGTGACCTTGGGGCGGAGGAGTTGGACGGATACACTTATCTCGTCGCGGGGTGCGTGGGGGAGTTTTGGACGGAGTTGAGTTTTGATCGGGTGCCGGGGTTTTCCCAAGCGGATCGGGGGGAGATGGTGCGGCTGGGGGTGGATTACGGGAAAGGGTTGCAGCGGGTGAATATTCTGCGGGACCGGGCGGCGGATCGGGAGATCGGGCGGGTTTACGTGGTGGACGCGGATTTCGATCGGGTGAAGGACGAGGCTCGGATGGGGCTGGAGGCCGGGCTGGAGTGGGCCCGGCGCGTGGACCGTCGGCGGATGCGACTGGCTTGCGTGCTGCCGGCTCGGATTGGGTTGGCGATGGCACCGGAGTTGCGGGTGGACTCGGCGGGGGTGGTGAAGATCTCGCGGCGGCGGTTGCGGGGGGTGGTGCTGGGGAGTTTGGGGTGGTTGGTTCGTGGGATGAGGTGAGGTGAGGAGTGTAGGCCAGAGATGCTTCGCTTCGCTCAGCATGACAGGTGGGGGGCAAGCAGGATGCTTGCGTTACTCTTCGTCCGTTAGGTCTTCGTTGGCGGCTAGTTTGGTGAGGGCGTCGGCTATTGCGGTGACGGCTGGTTCTTCGAGGAGGTCGGCGGGGGCGCAGGGGACTTGGTAGATTTGGACTTCGTCGGAGATGGCGTCCCAGCCTTTCTGGACGTCGGCGAGCGTGGGAAAATCGAGTTCGGGCAGGAAGGCGTGGATTTTGACGTCGAGGGGTTCGACGCGGTGGTGGGCGGCGGCCAGGCGGTTGGCGGTGGCGATGCGGGAGTCGCCGGGGCGGGGGGCGGGGTCTTTTTTGCGGCCGAGGAGCTTGGCGAAGGTGGTGGCGAGTCCTCCAACGGGTTTGGGTGGCTCGGTGGCGAGGGTGACGATGAGGGCGACCTCGCGACCGGATTCGAGGAGGAGGCGGGCGGTTTCGATGGCGAGGATGCCGCCGAAGCCGAAGCCGACGAGAGAGTGGGGGCCTTCGGCGTCGAAGCCGCGGATGGCTTCGGCGTAGGCGATGGCCATTTCGAGGACGTCTTTGTGGGCGGCGTCGGGTTCGATGGTGGCTCGGGCGGTGACGGCGTAGACGGGTTGCTCGGGGTCGAGTTGGAGGGTGAGCTCGCGGTAGAGGTCGGAGCCGCCGCCGAAATCGTGGAAGCAGACGAGTGGTGGCAGCGAACCGGCGGCGCGGAGGGCGGTGAGGGGTTCCCATTTTCCGGCGGTCTTGCGGGCGCGCCATTCGCGAAGGAGGGATTTGACGGTGAAGGTGCGCTGGAAGTCGGCGAGGCGGGCGATGGGGTAGCCGGTGCGCTCGCAGGTTTCGTGGAGGTGTTTGGCGACGTGGGGTTTGGTGGAGCCGTCGGAGATCGAGGTGTCGTTCTGGATGGCGCGTCCGCCGAGGGCGCGCGAGAGGATGCTGCGGAGTTTTTCGTCCTCGCCGCGGGGCTTTTGGGGTTCTTCGGGATCGGCGGCGCGGGTGGGGGCGGCTTCGCGGGTGGGTTTCGGCAGGGCCGAGGAATCGAGTTGGCCGCCCGAGTCGAGGGGAAGTCGTGGGATGCAGGCGACGGCGAATTCGAGGTCGGGGACGTGCTTGCCGAGGTGGTCGCGGAAATCCATGGGTTCGCCGCGTTGGGAGTCGGCGGGGACGATCCAGACGTTCCAGACGTCGGCTTCGCCGGGGGCGAGGACGCAGTCGAAGATCTCGGCGTGGGCGAGGATGGCGCGCTCGATGGTCTCGAGGCGGGAGGTGGGGGTGCCGGGGCGGAGGGTGGCTTCGAGTTCGTTGCGGGGGTAGAAGGTGCCGGTGTCGTCGAGGAAAGCTTCGCGACCCGAGTCGAGGAGGGTGTCCTCGGAGGCTCCGACTTCGAGTTGGCCCGCGAAACCGGGGGGGAGGGGTTTGCCCTGCCAGGTGATGCGGGCGACGCTGCCGGCGGGGGGGTGGGAGGCGGGCTCGAAGGCGTCGCCGGGGTCGATCTCGGAGGAGGGGCCGTGGAAGCCGATGCCTGAGTGGAGGAGGGTCGCGGTCGGGGCGGCGGCGTGCCACGCGGCGAGGGCGGCGGGAGCGACGCGGCCGCCGTGGATGACGGTGCGCCGGACGCTCGCGGGTGCGGGGAGCGAGAGCTCGGCGAGGTAGTGGGTCCATTGACTCCAGAATGGGGTCGGGATGCTGAGAAGAGTGACGTTGTGCTGGTCGGCGAACTCCTGAAAGGCGGTGCGGGTGGACCAGCCGCCGGGGGCGGCGAGGACGGCGGTGGCTCCGGAAAGGAGGACGCCGAAGAGCTCGACGATGGGATCGAGGTCGCTCGGGGCTCCGGATTGCAGGGTGCGGTCGCCGGGCGCGACGAGCAGGGCGGCGGCGGAGGCCTGGCTGAGACGGCCGGCTTCTTCGTGGGTGAGTTTGCGGCCGTCGGCGGTGCGGATCGCGGGGTCGGTGGCGGAGAGTTCGCTGGGGATGGGGCGGGGTTTTTCGGCGGAGACTTGATCCCAGAACTTCGCGAGGGCGTGGCCGTCGGGGGAATTGGGTTGGCTTTCGCCGATCGAGATCGTGGATTTCTTGCCCTTCGACTGCTTTTTCGGCGCGGCTTCGCTGCCGCCGGAGAGTTCGATGGTCGCTCCGGCTTTCCAGATTCCGAGCATGACGGCGGGCCAGAGGTGGGAGGGGCCGGGTTCGATGGCGACGGTTGACTTCGGCGAGACGTCGAGTTTGCGCAGGGCGCGGGCGACCTGGTTCGATTGTTGGTCGAGGGTCTGGAACGTGACGAGGCCGCCGTCGGTCTCGAGGGCGACGGCGTCGCCGAGGTCACTCGCGGTCTCCGCGAAGAGATCGTGGAGGCATTGGGGGACGAGGCTGCGGAAGGGGGGGGCGGCTTCGGGTCCGGCGACGAGGGTGGGTTCGTCGGGGAGGAGGATCGACAGGTCGGCGAGGGGGCGGTCGGGGTCGGCGATGAGCTGGCCAATCAGCGAGACCCAGCGCTCGAGGAAGCGGCGGGCGGCGGCTTCGCTGAAGAGGCCGGGATCGAAGTCGAGGGCGACTTCGGCGCGGTCGGAGGCGGTGTAGATGAGGGTGAAGGGGGCGGGGTCGTGGCTGAGAAATTGCGCGTCGGCTCCGAGCCAGCGGGGGAGGCGGGCGTGGAGGGTGTCGTTGAGGGTGCCGCGGCGGTAGCGGAAGGCGGCGGCGGGGCGGGTCGAGGCGGCTCCACCGGAGACGACGTTGGCGATTTGTTCGGCGGTCCAGGTGCCGATGCCGGTGGATTCGGCGCGGGTTTGCGCGACGGCCTGGGCGAGGGCGGAGACTTTGGCGTCGGGGGCGAGGCGGTGGCGGCGGGGGACGCGGGCCTCGGCGCGGGCGATGGCGGTGAGGGGGAGGCGGATGGATTCGAGGAGGATGATCTCGTGCGACGACAGCGCGGGGCCAAGGAGGGAGATCCAGGCGGCTTTGACGAGGTCGACGGGTTCGACGGTCATCGTCTTCGCGGCGGCGGTGAGGGTTTGTCCGTGTTCGCGCTCGAAGGTGTGGGTGACGGTGGTCCGCCGGGCGGTGGGGGCGGACTCGGGCGGGAGCGGGAGGAGGATGAGGGGGCGGATCGCGGGGACGTTTTGGAAATGGGAGCGCCAGGTTTTTTCTTCGGAATCGTGCTCGGTGAGCGCGGCGAAGGCGGGGGCCGGGTCGTCGGGGGCGGTGTCGGAGGTGTCGCCTTCGTAGCGGAGGAGCCACTCGACGAGGAGGACTTCGAGGGCGGATTCGTCGATGAGGAGGTCGTCGTAGGACCAGAGGAGGTGGAGGTCGCCGCTGGGGAGTTGGATGGTGGTGAGGCGGTGTCCGGTGGTGACGGGGTGGGCGGCGTCGGTGGTGACGAGTTCCTGCCAGGCGGCTCCAAGGTCGGTGGGGGCGTCGGTTTGCCAATCGAGGGCTTGCCAGTCGGTGATGTCGTCGTCGGACTCGACCCAGCGGGGGCCGGCGGGGTCGAGGCGGGTGCGGAGGATGGGGTGGGCGGTTGTCAGGTCACCCCAGGCGGCGACGAGGCGGTCGCGGTCGATGCGCTCGCCGAAACTGAAGGAGAGCTGGCGGGTGTGGAAAGCGGATCCGGCGGGCTGGCCGGAGGCGGCGAGTTGCTGGTGGTGCAGCGGGGATAGTGGGTATTCGCGCATGGGATGTGGCTCGGTGAGTTGACGACCTGAGTCGGAACAAAAGAGAATGAAGGGAACGAAGGAAATACAATACCGTCTTTGAACAGAAGGTCGCAAAGGTCGCGAAGAAGGGAAGGGTGACGCCGAGGCTCGTCACTCGACCCTCGACGCATTTGAAGTGTCCGGCTCCGCCGGATGGGAGTGGGTCGGCGATTGCAAATCGCCGCTCCTCGAGGCGGAGGGCTATAGATTGGCGTCGGTGACGGCTCCCTTGCTGGCGGTCGTGACGGTGTGGGCGTATTTGGCGAGGACGCCGCGGCGGTAGCGGGGTTTTGGTTGCTTCCACTTGGCGAGGCGCGATTTGATCTCGGCGGCGGGGACGCCGAGGGTGAGTTCGTGGGTGACGGCGTCGATGGTGATGGGGTCGCCGTTTTTGACGATTGCGAGGGGTCCGCCTTCGTGGGCTTCGGGGGTGATGTGGCCGACGACGAAGCCGTGGGTGCCGCCGGAGAAGCGGCCGTCGGTGATGAGGGCGACGGAGGTGCCGAGGCCGGCTCCCATGACGGCGCTGGTCGGGGAGAGCATTTCGCGCATGCCGGGGCCGCCGCGGGGGCCTTCGTAGCGGATGACGATGACGTCGCCGGCTTTGATTTTGCCTTCGAGGACGGCGGTGAGGGCTTTTTCCTCGGCGTCGAAGACCTTGGCTTTGCCTTCGAATTTCTCGCCTTCCTTGCCGGTGATCTTCGCGACAGCGCCTTCGGGGGCGAGGTTGCCGCGGAGGACGACGAGGTGGCTTTCCTTCTTGATCGGGGCGTCGAGCGGGAGGATGATCTTCTGGCCTTCGGGGTAGCTCTTGAACGGGGCGAGGTTTTTGGCGAGCGTCTTGCCGGTGACGGTGAGGCAGTCGCCGTGGAGGAGGCCCGCGCCGAGGAGATCCTTCAGGAGCGGGACGATGCCGCCGATGCCGATGAGCTCGGACATGAGGTATTTGCCGGAGGGCTTGAGGTCGGCGAGGACGGGGACGCGGCGTCCGATGCGGGTGAAGTCGTCGAGGCCGAGTTTGACGTTGGCGCTGTGGGCGATGGCGAGGAGGTGGAGGACGGCGTTGGTGCTGCCGCCGAGGGCGATGACGACCGTGATGGCGTTTTCGAAGGCTTCCTTGGTGAGGATGTCGGAGGGGCGGATGCCGCGTTTGAGCTGATCGATGACGGCGGCTCCGGCGTTACGGCAGTCCTCGCGTTTGTGTTCGGAGACGGCGGCCTGGGCGGAGCTGTTGGGGAGGGACATGCCCATGGCTTCGATGGCGGAGGCCATGGTGTTGGCGGTGTACATGCCGCCGCAGGAGCCGGGGCCGGGGATGGCGCAGGACTCGATGGAGTCGGCTTCGGTCTGGGAGATCTTGCCGGCGGCGAGCTGGCCGACGGCTTCGAAGACGGAGACGATGTCGAGGTTTTTGCCGTTGAGGCAGCCGGGGAGGATGGTGCCGCCGTAGACGAAAACGGACGGGCGATTCAGGCGGGCGATCGCGATGAGGCAGGCGGGCATGTTTTTGTCGCAGCCGCCGATGGCGACGAGGCCGTCGTAGCTCTGGCAGCCCATGACGGTTTCGATGGAGTCGGCGATGACTTCGCGCGAGACGAGGGAGTATTTCATCCCTTCGGTGCCCATCGAAATGCCGTCGGAGATGGTGATGGTATTAAAGATGGTGGCTTTGCCCTTGGCGGCGTCGATGCCGAGGGCGGCTTCGCGGGCGAGGGCGTCGATGTGCATGTTGCACGGGGTGACCATGCTCCAGGTGGAAGCGACGCCGATCTGGGGTTTGGCGAAATCCTTTCGGGTGAAGCCGGCGGGATAGAGCATGGCGCGGCTGGCGGCGCGGGCGGGGCCGTCGAGGACGAGGGAGGAATGCGGGCGGAGGCTGGGCTTGCTGGACTTGGTGGCTGGCTTCATGGCGGTGCGGGTGTGGTGAGTTATGAACAGAAGGTAACGAAGGGGGTGGTGGCGATTCAATGCTGTTGAATTTGAACGAGCGACCAGAATCCAATGAGAATGCCACGGCTCGGCAGGAGCCTCACCCTCCGAATGCCAGATGGGGTCGGCTGGCGCCGCGCTGTCATCCCAGGCTTCATAACTCACTTGCGCGTTCGCTGCCCTCGGCATGACCGGGGTGGTTATTTGGCGGCTGGGAGCCGCCGGGTTTTGAAGTGGTCGTTGGCCCGGAGGATGGAGCGAAGGAGGGCGGTCTTGGAGATGGGTTTGGTGAGGTAGTCGTTCATTCCGGCGGCGAGGCAGCGTTCGCGTTCGCCGGTCATGGCGTTGGCGGTGAGGGCGACGATCCACGTTGTTCGGTCGCCGTCGGTGGCCCGGATGCGGCGGGTGACTTCGATGCCTCCGAGGCGGGGCATTTGCAGATCGGTGAAGATGATTTCGGTGGGGTTGTCCCGCCAACTGGCGAAGAGATCGTGCCCGTCGGCGTGGACGGTGCTTTCGTAACCAAAGCGGGCGAGGAGTCGCTGGAGGAGTTGGCGGCTGACGGCGTCGTCGTCGGCGATGGCGATGGTCCGGGGATGGCGAACGGCGAGGTTGGTGTCGTCGGAGGACGGGCCCTGGTCGGGAGCGACGGTGGGTGACGCGAGGGCGACGGTGCGCGCGGCGATGGAGAAGTTGAAGGTCGCGCCATCGCCGAGGACCGAGGAGACGTGGATCGATCCGCCCATCAGCTCGACGAGGCGTTTGCTGATGTAGAGGCCGAGTCCGGTGCCGCCGTGGCGGACTTGAACCGTTTCGTCCGCCTGGACGAAGGGTTGGAAGAGGCGGCTGATTCCTTCGGCCGAGAGGCCGGGGCCGTTGTCTTGAATCTCGAAGTGGAGGTGGGCGACGCGATGGGATGTCCCGTTTTCCGTGGCCCGGGCACGCACGCGGATGGTGCCGGAGGGCGTGAACTTGATGGCGTTGCCGAGGAGGTTGATGAGGATCTGACGCAGGCGGACCTCGTCGGCTTCGATCCGGGGGGGGAAGTCGGGCGGGATCTCGAGGATGATTTCGATATTTTTGCTCCGGGCTTTGACGTCGAGCAGACGGTGGACGAGTCGCAGCGTCGTGGCGGGATCGAAGACGACGGGTTGGATCGTGACCTGGCCGGATTCGATGCGGGAGTAGTCGAGGATGTCGTCGATGATGCGCAGGAGCGCTTCGCCGCTCGACGAGATGATGGAGACGAATTCGTTTTGGTCGGGCGTGAGGTCGCTTTCCCCGAGGAGGCCGGTGTAACCGATGATGCCATTCATCGGCGTGCGGATTTCGTGGCTCATGATGGCGAGGAATTCGCTCTTCTGCCGGTTGGCCGTGTCGGCGGTGGCGCGCGCGTGGGCGAGCTCGCGTTCGGCGCGTTTGCGCTCGGTGATGTTTTGGACGACGCCGCGCACGCGGGACGGCTCGGCGTTTGCGGTGAACGCGGTCGCCCGCGGCTCGGTGCCCGTGGTGGGGATCTGGAGATCGCACTGGGCGGCGGATCGATCGGAGCGGGCGCGCTCGAGGGCGTCGGTGACGAGGGCCGCGGCGTCGGCGGGCAGGAGGGCGAGAAATTGCGCGAGGGTGGCGGGGCGGGGTTTGGACGCGAGGTCGAGGATCTCGGCGGCGCGCTGGGTGAGGACGAAGTGGTCGGTGGCCAAGTCCCATTCCCAGAATCCGGTGCGGGCGATGTGCTCGGCTTCGCGGAGTCGTTCCTCGTTGCGCCGGAGGTCCCGGACGGCGTGGGCGCGGTTCTGGTAGGAATGGGTTCCGAACCAGGTGATGGGAAGGAGAATGGCGAGGCTGAAGAGGTAGGCGGTGACGATCAGATCGGTGGCGTCGCGCGCGTTCGCGATGATCTGGTCATTGGTGGCGAAGGCGATGAAATCGAAGCCGAGGTTGCGCGAACCCACGTCGTCCAGGAGGCGGCTGCGGGGCAGGTAGGCGGCGAGGTTTCGTCCGGTGCGCTCGACGACGAACAGGCCTTTCGAGGTCGCGATCCGCGTGCTCGAGGAATGCTCGAGGGCGTCGGCGAGTTCGGGTGAAAAATCGGCCACGGTGCGGTCCGTTTGTTCGGGGATGGCGGCGCTCCAGTCCCAGGTCGCGTCCGGACCGACGATCCAATTGCCGGTCCGGTCCGCGATGGCCGCGCGAATGCCGCCGATCGTGAGGTCCCGTTCGCGGAGGCGCTCGAGGGAGGGGCCGGCGAGGTAGTTGATCACGAGGAAGCTCTCGGCGAAATCCGGGGTGCCGGGGAGGCGGGTGAGGAGCCGGATGGTCGGTTTGAGGGGGCGTTCGAGCTGGCCCCGCTCGACGTTGAGGTCAAGCCGGGAGGCGGTGATTTGGCCGGGTCCGAGCCGGAGCGCGGCGCGGAACCAATCGCGGTCGATCTTGTTCTGAAGCTCCGCCGGGCCGACCCGGCGGACATCGGCGATCTGGCCGGCGCCCTTGGCCGGGGCGGCGAGGTTGACGCGGAGGCGTTCCTTGCCGGAGAGCGCGAGCAGTCGGATCTGGTCGTAGGTCCCGCGGTTCGACGCCAGCTGGTCGGCGTCGCTGGCGATGGACGTCAGCCGGGCGGTCGTCGGACTCGGGTCGGCAATCGTGGAGGTCGCCAACTGGCGCAGGAGCAGCAGGTCGGCGATGGCGATCCGGATCTCGCGGTAGAAGACGCTGACCTCCCTGCCGAGTTCGGTCTCTAGCCGGTCGGCGAGCCGGTCGGTGGCGTGTCGTCGCTCGCTGGAGAAGGCGAGGGTCGCCGCGAGCGAAAGGACGAGGGTGACCGCCAGGCAGTTCAGGAGGCTGGGCAGGATGCCGGGAGTGTCCGACCGGTCGGCTTCTTCGTTCGTCGAGCGGGGAGGGACTGACTTCGACCTCTTGAGCACGGGCGTCACGTTAGGTGTTGTTCGCCGGACGTTGCGAGTTGTTTCGCGTCCATCCGTGGCTTGCGCGCGGGCGAACCCCGCATAAGATACGCGACCTTGATCATGAGGAAAACATCACTTTGGGTTGCGGCCATCGCCGGGTTGAGCGCGCTGGCCGCGCGAGCGCAGGACGGGGCGGAGGTCGCCGCCGAGCAGACCGACCTCGTGGCGGTGCTGATGAAGGGCGGGGTCGTGATGTATCCGCTCGCGGGTCTGTCGGTGATCGCGGTGATGCTGATCCTCATCTTCTTTTTCTCGCTGCGGCGGGGCGGCGTGGTGAGTGGGCGCTACATGAAGTCGGCTGACGCGTTGCTGCGGAAGGGCGACTATTACGGCCTGCTCGCGCTGTCGAACCGGCACAACCAATTCGTGGCGCGCGTGATGCGGCGGACGTTGGAATTTCTCACCAAGAACCCGGGCGCGACCATCGCCGAGGCGCGCGAAATCGCCGAGACCGAGGGGACCCGGCAGGCGAGCGGTCTCAATCAGCAGATCGTCTACCTCGCGGACATCGGGACGATCGCGCCGATGGTCGGGTTGTTCGGCACGGTGCTGGGCATGATCAAATCCTTCAGCGTGGTGGCGAACGGCCTCGACGCATCCCGGCCGATGCTGCTCGCGGGCGGGGTGGCCGAGGCTCTGGTGACGACGGCGGCGGGGCTGCTCATCGGCATCCCGGCGATGGCGGCCTACGCGTATTTCCGCGGGCGGGTGCAGTCGTTGATCGCGGACCTCGAGGCGGCGACGACGCAGCTGATGGCGCTGATGAGCGCGAATTTCAAACCCGGCTCGATCCGGACGTCCGACGAGAGCGACGACAAATAGGCGATGAATTTCCGCGCCCGCGCCCAGCCCGAGTCGTCGGGATTTCAGATCGCACCGATGATCGACATCGTGTTTCTGCTGCTCATTTTCTTCCTGGTGACGTGGAATTTTTCCAAGGACGAAATGGAGCTCGACGTGCAGGTGCCGACGGCGAAGGCCGGCAAGGAAAGTCGCCGCGCGGTGGGCGAGGTCATTCTCAACGTGAAGGCCGATGGGTCCGTGATGATGAACCGGCGGGAGATGAACATGGAGGAGCTGCGCGTCGCGTTGGCGAGGATCCAGGAACTCTATCCGGACCAGGCCATCGTGCTGCGCGGCGACGAAGCCACGGAATACAGCCGCATCGTCGAAGTGCTCGACGTGTGCCGCACGGTGGAAATCTGGAACGTCGCGTTCGCGACCAGCAAGCCGAAATGAGGAAAATTTTCGCGATCATGGCGCTCGGGTTGATCGCGGGCAGCGTCGGGGCGCAGCAGCCTGAGATCCGGCGGGCGGTCCCCGTGACGCCGGGTCCGATCATCGGAGACGAACCCGAGATCCGGCGGGCCGAGCCGGTGAATCCGGCGACCATCGAGAATCCGGCCTGGATGGATAACCTGCCCGTTCGCGCGGCGGAAGCCGTCGAGCCCGCCGCGTCGGTGGACGAGACGCCCGCGCCGGTCGACGAGACGCCCGGGCCGATCCCGACTCCGCAGCCGACGCCGGACCGGGGCGAGCGGGTGCCCACTCCCAACACCCCGCCGCCCCGGGACCCACAGCCGACCGAGCCGCAGCGCCGGAGTCCCACCGCGACGCCAAGGGACGAGGCGGGGTCGATCCGGCTTGGGCCGTCGTCGGCGACCGAGGATCAATCGCTGCTGGCGGCGAACGGCTTCTACAAACGCGAGATGTACGACATGGCGGTCTACGAATATGAGAAGTTTCTCATCGCCTCGCCGAAGGCCGAGGGCCGGGACGGGGCGATGTTCCGGTTGGCGGAGAGTCACCGATTCCTGGGGAATTCGGAGGCCGCGCGCACGGGTTACGAGCGGTTGTTGGAGGAGTTTCGCACCGGCGAGTTCGTGGGATCGGGCGCCTACCGGTTGGCCGAGATCTACTACGGCGAAAACAACTACGGCGCGGCGATCGAGCTCTTCCGGACGGCGCGGGAAAATTCGGAATCCGAAGCCGTCCAGCTGTCGGCGAGCTTCTACGAGGCGAACGCGCTGGACGCCAACGACAAGCAAGCCGAAGCGCTCAAGATTTTCAAAAAGCTCGCCAAAAAGCGGACCGACAACCCCTACCGCGACGCCGCCGATTTCTACGTCGCCGAGTCGCTCTCGAAAGCCGGCGCGAAGGCGGAAGCGCTCGACGTCTACGCCCGGCTCGGGGACGAGGCGGACAAAGCCGATCTCCAAGCCGAAGCGACCGTGAAAGCGGCAGCCATCGCGGCGGAACTCGGCCGCGACGACGAGGCGCGCAAGCTCTTCAAAAAGGCGCTCGCGAAGCCGGCGATCGGCGACTGGCGGGGCGTGGCGAAACTGGGCGCGATCCGGCTCGCCTACGAAGCGGGTGAATTCGAGGAGCCGGCCGGTCTCACGAATCAGGAAATCGCGGATCTCCCGAAGGAAGCGATCCCCGAGGCGATGCTGATCTCGGCCAATGCCAAGCGGCAGCTCGGCGAGAAGGAGGGCGCGATCGCGCTCTACGAGCAGGTCCTCGCCGAGTATCCCGACAGCGACGCGGCGGCCAGCGCGCGCTTCCAGCGGCTGGTCAGCCTCGATCAGACCAATGGCGCCGAGCTGCTCGAGCAGGTCGACGATTTTCTCGCCAACAGCACCGATCCACGCGAGCGGGGCCGGGCGTTTCTGCTGAAAGCCGAGACGCTCTTCAAGCAGGGCGAATACGAGAAGGCGATCGAGTTCTACACCAAGTCGCTCGACTCCAAGCTGCCGAAGCGCCAGCTCGAGCAGGCGCTCTTCAAGCTGGGTTGGTGCTACGCGCAGACGCAGGATTGGATCGCGGCGCGGCAGACGTTCAGTAAATTTGTCGACACGTATCCGAAGAGCGATCTGCTCGCATCGGCGCTCGCGCAGCGCGCCCTGGCCGCGCAGCAATCGCAGGCCTACGACGACGCGATGGCGGACTTCCGGCGGCTCGTCGAAGAATTCCCGAAGGCGTCCGAGCGGGAACTCGCACTCCAGCAAATGGCGTTGACGCTCGGCCAGCAGGAGAAATTCGACGAAATGGGGGACACGTTCCGGCGCTTGCTCGAAGAATATCCCGAGACGAACGCGGCGGGTCAGGCCGAGTATTGGATCGGATGGGCGCTCTTCGAGAAGGCGGAATACCCGGAGGCGATCACGCACCTCGAGCGGGCGCGTGAGCTCGATCCCGAGCAGTTCGGCGACCGCTCGACCGTGCGCATCATCCTCGCGCACTTCTACCGGGAAGACCGCCCGGCCGTCGCGGCCGAAGCGGAGAAGGCGACGCCCGGCGTCGTGCCCTCGGACGTGATGATCTGGCTGGGGAACCAATACTTCGAGGAAGGCGACTACGCGAAGGCCGAGTCGTTCCTCGCGCCACTGGCCGAGCGGGACCCCTCGATTCCGGTGAGCGCCGAGGTGCTGATCAGTCTGGTCGAGGCGCGGCTGGCTCAGAACAAATACGACGCGGCGCGGGGGCCAGTCGACCGTTACATGGCCGAGGCGCGCGACCCGGTGAGCCGCGCGCGGGCGTTGCTCGCGAAGGGCGAAATCGCGCTCGGCAAGGGCGAGCCCACCGAGGCCGAACGATTCGGCGAGGAGGCCTTGCTGCTGCAGCCCGAGGGCAAATACAACGCGGCCGGCCGGATGCTCATGAGCGACATCCAGATGGCCGCCGGGGAATACGACGCGGCGGCCCGGGGCTTCCTCACGATCGCCGTGCTCTACGACGATCCGGCCGTGACGCCGCGCGCTCTGCGCCGGGCGGCGGACGCTTACCAGCGCGCCGGGAACGAGCTCGAGGCCGAAAAAGCGCTGGCCGAACTCGAACAGCGCTTCCCGGAGAAGCCGGAGGCGGCTGCCGAGAGTGAGTAGCGTCGGGCGGTTTCTCACGTTTATCGGTGTGATCGCCCTGCTCGTGGCGGCGGTTTACTTCGCCCGCCGGAGCGGGATCGAATCCGCCGGAGGTGCCGCTGGAAATCCACTCGTGGCCCTCGACGCGGCGGTCACCTCGCTCGTCGACCGGGTCGTCCCGTCGGTCGTCAGCATCACGGCCGACCAGGAGCCGAGTGTCGCCGCGCGGATGAACCGGATCCGCGGCCTGCTCGGGCTGGACGAATCCAAGCCGCAGCTCGGCTCGGGGTCCATCGTCTCGGCGGAGGGTCACATCGTGACGAACCTTCACGTGGTCGCCGGGGCGACGCGGGTGGTGGTTCATTCGAACGACGGGCGGAGCTTCCCGGCCGCCTTCCTCGGGGCCGATCCGCTCACCGACATCGCGGTCTTGAAAATCGAGGCGAGCGATTTGACTCCGCTGATCTTCGCCGATTCCGACGCCGCGCGGGTGGGCCAGGTCGTCTTCGCGATTGGCAATCCGCTCGGGCTGCAGGAGACCGTCACGCAGGGGATTATCAGTGGGAAGGGGCGTCGGGCCGCCACGGAGCTGACCACGGAATTTTTTCAGACGGACGCGGCGATTAACCCGGGCAACTCCGGGGGTCCGCTGGTGAACGTCCGGGGCGAGATCGTCGGCATCAACAGCGCCGTCGTGCTCATGGACAGTCAGGGGATCAGCTTCGCCATCCCGTCGAATCTCGCGATGCGCGTCTACGACGACGTCGTGACGCGCGGGCGGATTTCGCGGCCGTGGTTTGGCGCGATCGCCTATCCGCTCACGCTCGCCATCGCCGAGAAACTGGGCATCACGCAGGTCGGGGGCAATCTCGTCGTCGCCGTGCTCGACGGCTCGCCGGCGGCCCGCGCGGGCATTCAGCCGGGCGATGTCCTGCAGGCGTTCAACGGCAAACCACTGCGCGACGCCGTCGACGTGCGCAACCGGCTCGCCGAGATGAAAATCGGCGACCGGGTCCGGACGCGGGTTCTGCGCGACGGCCGGACGTTTGAGGTGCCGGTCGACGTCGAGCAGCAGCCGCGCTGAGTGGCGGGCGGCGAGCGCTGGGAGTCATCCAAGCCCGCCTCGAGTGGGGATCCGCTTCCCGGGAGGTGGGCGTGGCAGGGTGATATCGTCCGCGACCAGCGGCCCAGGTATGTTCGGAGACGGCTGACGCGATGGGTGCGAGCCTCCCGCCCACCTCGCGGCAATCTGAGGCCAACCTCGGCACCCTCGAATTTTTCAACCAAGCGTCGCCCTCATCCCCCCCGATAAAATGTAACGGCCGTTACGTTCAATCGGGAATGAGTGCGGTGAAGTCAGGGATCGGGGGTGCCCGCGTGGTTTCTGCGGAGAGTGTTGGTCCAGCTCATGAAATGGGCCGTGGATCCAACCATTGGTGATCAGGAGTCGCGACGGCGTGGATCAATCCCGCCCCCGATTAAACGTAACGCCCGTTACGTTTAATCGGGGGCGGTTCGGTCGATGCTGGGATGGTCGAAGAGTCCGTGGTCTTGCGGTGGGTTGTGGGGATCGTTCCGGCCATTCGGCTCGATTTATTCCGGGCGACTCGAAGGCTCCCGGGTGAAACGCCGTGGGCATCGGAGATCCGTCCCTTCACGGCTGATCGCACTTTTCATCGCGCGCCGACGTTTGCGGTTGTCGGGCGTGCGGTTCTCGCGGTTGTTGCGGTTTGACACGCGAGCGGGTGGCTATTTACTTCTCTCTTCCCCAGTGATCCCGACCGTTCCCAAACCAGCCGCCGAGAAAACCTTCGTCGTGGCCGCCGTGATTCTCGGGCTCTTCGCGTTCGTTCAACTCATCGCCGCCGTCGTGGCGCTCGCGCCGCAGGTCCGCTTCACCACGGAGGGGTCGCGTTCGGACGGGGCGGCAGCGGGCACCGGGTCTCCGGGTGCGCCGACGACAACCGCCGCCGCCGGCACTCCGACCGAGCAGGTAATTGCGCGGGCGCAGAGCCTCCTCGAGCAGGGCAACGAAGCCCGGGGCGGGGGCGACCTCCAGGCGGCGCTCAATGCCTTCGGCGAAGCGGACCACCTCGTGCCGAATGAGCCCGGGATTCTGATTCAGATGGCGGGCGTTCTCGAGGCGATGGGCAAGCGCGTCGAGGCCGCCGAGGCGTATCAGGCGATTCTCGCACTGCCGGTGAATCCCGCGAATCCGGATTTTCCGGCCATTCGGCTCCAGGCCGAGCAGCGCGCCGCCGCGCTGCGAGGCGGGGCCGCTTCGGAGGGCGGCGCGCCGTCCGCTTCGCTCATGCGGGACGAGATCGGCATTCCCATTGGCTCATCGCTCGGCATCATCGAAGCCCGGATCGACGACTCCGACGCCGGATTTAAACACCTCAAGATTGCCACCAAGGCCACGCAGACGGAAACGATCGAGCCGGGTGATCTCAAGATCGCGGTCACCTTCTACGAACAAAACGACTACAGCGAGATCCTGCCGACGACGTCGGGGATGAAGTCGGAGTGGCTCACCCCGGAGATCGACTGGGCAAACGGCGAACCCGAATTGGTTGATGTGCGCTACTCGATGCCGGCTGATGACCGCGGTGACCTGCCGCCGTTGCAGTATTACGGCTGGGTCCTGGGAATCTATTACAAGGGCGGGTTGCAGGATTCGCGGGCCGAGCCGGTCACGTTGCTGGACGAATTTCCCCTGCCGCTCACCCGGGACGATCTATGAGAGTCTTGCTGGTCGATGACGAACCCGAAGTCGCCGAGCGGCTGGCCGAAGGGCTGCGCGCCGAGGGATTCGACGACGTGACCGTCGCCGGGAGCGCCGGGGCCGCGATCGAGTCCGTCGACGCGGGCGTCGTCGTCGACGTGTTGGTCACCGACGTCATCATGGATGGCACGGATGGCTTCACGCTGCGCGAAACGCTCGATCCCCGATTCCCCGGGTTGCCGACGATCTTCTTCACCGAATACGACCTCTCCGACTACGCCGACCGGATTGGCGGTCGCGAGGTGCTCATGAAGCCGGTCGACGCGAAGGCATTGGCCGGCAAGATTCGTGAAGTCGCCCCGGCTCCCGCCGCCTCGGCGCCCGCCGCGCCGACGCCGCGGGCCATCCCCACACCGACCGCCAAGCCGGCAGCGGTGCCCGTAGCCACTCCGAAAGCAATCGCGCAGCCCAAGGCGATTCCCGCTGCCTCGCCGCAGGCCGGGCCCGCCGCGGTGGCCAAAGCTTCCCCATCCCCGAGCGCCGGGCCGAAGGCGACGCCAGCCGCGACACCGAAGGCGACGCCGACTGCGACACCTCGAGCCACCCCCACGGCGACGCCGAAGGCCGCGCCCCAGGCGACGCCGGCAGTTTCCGCGAAGCCAGCCGTCTCGGCGAAACCTGCTGTCGCCGTCAAGGCAGGTGGTGCCGCGAAGGTTGCCGCCGCCCCGGTCGCGGCCAAGGCAAATGCCCCCGTGATCGTTCCAAAAGATCGAACGCTGCCGCCCGACGAAATGGTCGGTGTGACGCTCGGCGACTACCAGATCGAAGCGCGGATCGACGAGCACCGCTTCGGCGGGATCTACCGTGCGCTCCAGACGAGCATGGGGCGCACCGTCCGGCTCTACGTGATGAACGCCGACTCGGCCGCCGACGGCGACTCGGTG
Source organism: uncultured Verrucomicrobiae bacterium (assembly GCA_963719495.1). Classification (GTDB taxonomy): domain Bacteria; phylum Verrucomicrobiota; class Verrucomicrobiia; order Chthoniobacterales; family JAATET01; genus CAVVKW01. The sequence continues at coordinate 59,962 of CAVRCI010000005.1, read as the reverse complement.
CAGCGATTCATTTCCAACGCGAGCGTGAAAGCCAACGTTCGCCACCCCGCCGTCCTGGCGGTCTTCGAAGCCGGCGAGCGCGACGGTCGCTACTTCTACGCTTGCGAATTCGTCCCCAACACCACGGTGGAGGAACTCGCCGAAGAGGGGCGCAAGCTCGACGCGGCGACCGTGCTGCGATTTCTCCAGACCGCGGCCGAGGTGATGGCCTATTTCGGGCGGGAGAAGATCCAGCACGATCCGTTTCGTGCCTCCCAGCTTCTGCTGGACGCAAAGGGCCAGCCGAGGATTGCGAACGTCGCCGCCCACGAGGGCACGTCCGGAGCCGAGAGCGGCGAGGAGATCCGAGCCCTCGCCGCGATGCTGTTGCCCGTGATGGCCACCAGTCCGGAGTCCGCGCTCGCCGCCGAGTTGCTGACCGAGGCGGGTCAGCCGCAGAGCGAATACCGGTCCTGGGCGGCCGTTGCGCAGGAAGCGAAGAACCGGCTCCCGCAGGTCCGCCCAGCCGACGCCTACAAACTCGACGCCCGCAGCCGCGCCGCCGTGAAAGCGGTCGAGGAAGCCAAGCAGAAGCAAAAACGCATGGTGCTCCTCAGTTCGCTGGGATCGCTGGCTCTGCTGGCGACCGTGCTGGCGGTCGTTTATTTCATGCTGATCCGCGAGCCGACCGCGACGAATTTCGATACGATGCTCGAGATCCCCGCCGGCGAGTTCATCTATCAGGACGGTGAGAAGGAAACGCTGCCGACTTTCTGGATCGACCAATACGAAGTGACCATCGGCCAATACGCCAAGTTCCTCGCGTGGGTCGAGGAGCATCCCGACAAGGCCGCGGAGCTCGCGCATCCGGACGCGCCTTCGGGTAGCTCCTACGTGCCGGGGCAGTGGGCCGATCAGGATCTCGCGACCGGTCCATTTGCGGGGTATTACAAGCGGGCGAAGCGCTGGGGGAGATTTCAGGAGGCCGCGCTCGACGTCGATTCCCCGGTTTTCAACGTCGATTGGTTCCAAGCTTACGCGTACGCGAAGTGGAAGGGACGGCGCCTCCCGACGGAGAAGGAATGGGAAAAAGCGGCCCGCGGCACCGACGGGCGCACCCACCCATGGGGCAACGAACCGAAGCCCGAGTGGGTGAGCAGTGGGTCCGACATCGATAAGAAGAATGCGACGAAGGGCGGGGAGATCGACGGCTACATCCGCTGGTCCCCGGTCGATGCCTTTCCGAAGGACGAGAGTCCGTTCGGAGTTGGCGGCATGGGCGGCAACGTCTCGGAGTGGACCGCGACGATTGCCCCCGATCCGGCGAGTGGCGACGAGCTCCCCGTGATCCGCGGTGGGAATTGGAACAATCCCGACACCAGCGTCACCCGGAGAATCCAGGTTTACTACCCGATCCAGAGCGAGCAGGGGCTGGGCTTCCGGACCGCCTCGGACACGGCGCCCGCCAAGCTATGAAATCGTTGAGCCGCATCGTTCTGCCGATCGTTCTGATTGGCTGCTTCCTCCCGGCGGCCGTCGCGCAGGTGCGGGTCGACCTGTCGCTGCCGCGCAGCCTCTTCATTCGCTACGAGCCACTGCTGGCCGTCGTCACAATCACGAACCAGAGCGGGCGTGAGCTCGAGTTGGCCGACGAGGGGAATTACAAGTGGTTCAGCTTCAAGATCCAGACCGCCGGTGGACGGCTCGTCCCGCCCTACGATCCGAATTACCAGCTCTCGCCCATCCAGCTGGGTCCGGGTCAGAAGGCGAAGCGCCTCGTGAATCTCACGCCGCTTTATCCGCTCACCGAATTCGGTGCCTACCGGGTGACCGCGACGATCTATTCGCGGGAATTGAAACAATATTTCAGCTCGAATCCGCCGCTGAACATCGAGATCACCGAAGGCCGCGAATTGTGGCAGGAAACGGTCGGTGTGCCCGACGGAAGCCCCGCGCGAACGGTCACGCTCCTCGCGCACCGTCTGCCGAATTTCACCCAACTCTACCTCCGGATCGTCGACGCCGACGGTCGGATCTTCTGCACCCATCCGCTGGGTCGCTTCGTGTCCTTCGGCGTCCCGGACATCAAACTCGATTCGACGAACGACGTGCACATCCTCCAAAATGTCGCGCCCAAGCAATTCCTCTACTCGCGCATCTCGTTGTCCGGCGCCGTCCTCGAGCGGAAGACCTACCAGGCCGTGAATAAAAAGACGCGCCTCGTCCGGGACACGGCTGGCGGCGTGCAGGTTGTGGACGGAATCTACGTCGATCCGGATGCCGCTCCCCCGGAGAACGAAAAAGTCGCTCCGCCCGGCGTGAGCGATCGCCCGGTTCCCGTGCCGACCAGCGCGGATTGATCCGGCGGGTGTCCATCATCCCCGGCATGGATTCGCGGGCGCCGGAGTGAACCGAGACGAGGAGTGGATCGGGCGTGCTGCCAAACGTTTTTCCGGTGGCCGACTCGATGTGGGTGAGGGCGGCCCGGACCTCCGCCCCAGGTCTTTGGGGTGACCGAGATCGTTGGCGTAGTCGTGCGCGCCGCCCTCAGACGGCTGCCTCGCTCTGCGTCGAGCGGAGGTGGATGGTCTTGCGGCGAAGGTTGTGGTGGGTTTCCAGAAATCTGACCGTCCCGCTGCGGGCGCGCATGAGGACGGAGTAGGTGGTCGCGATCGAGCCGCGCACCTTCACGCCGCGCACGAGCGGGCTCTGGCTGATGCCGGTCGCCGCGAAGATGATGTTTTCGCCGCGCGCGAGGTCCTTCGACATGAACTGCTGGTCGATGCGGTCGCCCCAACCGGCGTCGACGAGCGACTTGCGCTCCGCGTCGTCGCGGGGCCAGATCTTCGCGCGCATGCCGCCGCCGAGGCAGCGAAGTCCCGCGGCCGAGAGGATGCCTTCGGGCGTCCCGCCGATGCCGGCGTAGAGGTCGATCCCGGACGTGAGCATTGCGGGTGCGAGGGCGGCGGAGATGTCGCCGTCGACGATCATGCGAAGCGTCGCTCCCTTGCGGCGGACGGCCTCGATGAGGTCCTGATTGCGCGGACGGTCCAGGACGCAAAGCACGACGTCGCGCACTTCCTTTTCGAGAATCCTGGCGGTCACGTCGATGACCTCTTCGATGGGCGCGTCGATGTCGATCGGAAGGTGGTTGTCCTCCATCCAGGCCCGGCGCACGGCCAGCGGGTAGGCCAGCTTCTTCAGGTAAAAGGCCGGGATGTCCTGGAGACAGGCGGCTCCGTCGCCTTCGTCGGTGCGGAGGGCGGCGGCGATGCAGCTGAGCGAATTCGGCATTCCCTTGCTGGCGTTCGTCGTGCCGTCGACGGGGTCGAGCGCGATCTCGAAGCGGGAGGTGCCCTCCTTCCAATTGCCGACCTTTTCTCCGACGAAGAGGCCGGGTGCCTCGTCCTTGATGCCTTCGCCGATCACGATTTCGCCGCGCATGTCCATGAGGTCGAACATGCCGCGAATGGCGTCACAGGCCGCGAGGTCGGCGGACTCCTTGTCGCCTTTGCCGAGCCAGGCCAGCGTGTTGAGGGCGGCGATTTCGGTCGCGCGCAGGAAGTCGAATTCGAGTTGGCGTTCGGTGTCGGGGGCGGAAGCTTTCATTCGGATATTTGTTCGTTCGCGAAGCGTGGGGGCTGGTTCAGCGGAGGGTGAGGGTGAGGTTTTCGGCGGCGTTTGTCGCGGGGTATCGGAGGTTTTTTTGCGGCGGGTCCGTCGCCTGTGACCGGAAGTGGGAACCCGGCGGCGCGGCTTCCCTACCGACGATTGGGGATCGCTTGCGCGATTTTGGCCCACTCGGCTTCGAGGGTTTCGGTGGGGAAGGGTTGGCCGGCTCGCTCGTACCAGTGGCGGGCGTTGGTTTCATCGCCTTCCTTGCGGTGGAGGTAGGCGTGGACGTGGGCTCCCGCTCTGGTCTCGTCGCTCTGGGCTAATTCGTGGGATTTCTCCCAGTTTCCTCGGGCTTCGTGCCAGAGGGCGGCTTGGAGCGGGGCGAGGTTGTCGGGGGATTTCGCGTTGCGGAGGTCGTTGGGTGTCATGGCGCGCTCAGATTGGGACGATGATCTTGCGGCCTCTTTTGGCTTGGGATTCGAGGCGTTCGAGGAGGTCGGCGACCTGGTCGCGCTCGATGTCGAGGCGGGCGTCGCGGTCGGGGTTGCCGTCCTTCATCAGCTCGATCTGGAGGATGAGCATTTCGCTCGTGGTCACGAGGCTGCGGAGGCGTCCGAGGTCGGTGGGGAGGAAGCGGGCTTCGGCGATGAGGTTGTCGAAGTACCGGGATTGGTAGGCGAGCCAGCGGACGGCGTCGCCGAGGGCGGGGGCTCCGCCGACGAGGGTGCCGTCGATGGTGAAGGCGGGCGGGGTGGGGGCGTCGCGCGGGAGGGGGACGGTGCTGATGGGTTTCGCGGTCATACCGTCGGTGCCGTTGGCCGGGAGGAGGGTCGGGGTGATGAGGAGCAGGAGGTTGCGGTTGGCGCGGGTGCGGTCGGAGCTTTTGAACGCGTAGCCGAGGATGGGAATGTCTTTGAGGAAGGGGACGCCGTTGTCGCTATCGATGTCCTGCGCTTCTTCGAGGCCGCCGATCGCGAGGGTGTAGCCGGAGGTCACGGAAAGGGCGGCGCTGAAGACCCGGGTGCTGGCGACCGGAAAGAGGTCCTGCGTCTGGCCGATGCGGACTTGGTTCACGATATTCGAGATCGAGATGGAAAGGTTGAGGGCGACGGTGCCGTCTTCCATTTCCTTGGGCAGGACGTTGATGATGGTGCCGATCGGGAGGTAGCTGATGCTGGAGGTGGTGGTGCCGCCGATTCCGGGAGTGACGGCGGAGCTGGAGGCGAGGACGGGTTGGTTGAGGACGCTGCGGATGACGACTTCGCGGTTGTTGCGGGTGAGGACGCGGGGGTAGGCCGTCTGGGTGCTGTCGCGGTCGTCGAGGAAGGCGCGGAGGGTGATGGCGACGTCGCTGGCGGAGAGGACGGCGGAGTAGGGGGCGGACGCCGAGATGCTGCGGAGGCGGTCGTTCGTGCGGATGTCGAAATTGGCACCTTCTCCTGCGGGGTTGCCGGTCTGCAACGAGTCGTTGGTGTCGGAGGAGAAGACGAGCGAGCCATTGGGCGATGCGGTGATGTTGCGGGCGGCGGCGGTGAAGCCCTCCTGGAGGGTGCCGGACCAATCGACGCCGAGCTGCTCGCGGGGATTGCGGTTGGTTTCGATGAATTTGACCTCGATGGCGATGAGCGGCTGCGGGCGATCCATCGATTCGAGGTAACCTTCGACGAGGCCTTGCTGATTCCGGGTGGCGACGACGTAGAGGGTGTTGGAATCGGAGTTCCAGATGACCTGCGGGCCGCCCGGCTCGCCGGCGGAGGACGGGCCGACTCGACCGGTGGTGTTGCTCTCCGCTCCGTCGACGGAGACGCCGAGTGACGCGGCGAGGCCAGGCTCGGGGACGCCGATGAGACTGGTGATGTCGGCGATGAGTTGCTTCGGGTCGGTTTGAAAGATGTTCGTGACACCGGAGAGGGAGAGGCCGAGGTCGGGTCCACCGCCCGTGCTGCTTTCCTGACTACCGCCAAGACCACCGTTCTGAGATCCGGGCGCGGTGGATGCCGCGGAGTCCGAGGTAACTTTCTCCTGGGTGTTGTAGCGGAGCTTGTAGATGCGGGCGACCAGCTCTTCTTTGTCGAGGGGGCGGAGATACCAGACGTCGTCGTCGTAGACGACATCGATGCCGTTGGACTTCGCGATGATCTCGAGGGCGCGGAAGGGGCTGGCGCGCAGGCTGAAGGTGACGAGTTTTTCCTCTTCGTCGGCGACTTCGGCGACGGAGACGTAGGAGATGCCGGCGTCGGTCGCGAGGAAGCGCAGGACGTCGCGAAGGGAGGCCCGATTGAAATCGTAATCGCGCGGCGGTTGGCTGCGCAGATTGGTCGAGACGATCGCGGCGTTCGGGTCGGGTCCGAGCTGCGCCTGAACCGGTGCGCCGAGGGCGCAGATCAGGAGCGAGAGGACGACGAGGACGGGTCGGGAAAGGCGAGGCAAAGGGGAAGGTTTGGCGGGCGGGGTCTTCAGAATGTTCGGCTTAAATGTTGCGTGGAATCGCAATCCGTGTTTCTTCTCAAGCGCGTTACAACGGAGTTTCCTTCGCGAATCAACCCTAAATCGTGAAAGAAAGTCCAGCCACTTCCGTGCCCTGCTTTTCCGCGGCTTCGAAAGCTCGTCGCGGACGGATGGCCGCGTTCACCTTGATCGAGGTGTTGATCGTCGTCGCGGTGATCGGAATCTTGAGCGGCGTTGGGGTCGTGGTGGTCAGCAATGTCGCGGAGGGGAATCGCGTGACGAAGCTCGAGAGCGACGTGGCGGTGATCAATACAGCGGTGCAGGTTTTCCGGGTGAGCGGTGGGGCGTTGCCGGCGACGACGAACGTGAATGCGGTGCTCACCGAATTGAAGCGCGCGGCGACGGCGTCGACCGGCGCGCGGGTGACGGGGTTTCGCGGCGGGACGCTGGATCCGCGCATGGTCGGGGTGCTGCAGGATTCGGACGAGGCGGCTTCGTCGCGGCCGCGGGCGCGGTGGGACGCGACGGCGAAGCAAATGGTGATCGTGAGCTCGGGCGGGATTGGCGTGAAGCGGTTCGAACTGGACGCGGCGACGGGTGAGGCGGCGCTCGCGGCGGCGGCGCGGACGACGAGCAACGAGCAGGCGGTGACGGAACCGTGGGTGTGGGATTACGTCGATGCGACGGTGACGGCGAATACGGGGCCGACGACTCCGGACACCGGGACGGCGACAGCGACGGGCACGCCCGGTGCGCCGACGCCGCAAGTGCTGGCGGCGCCGACGCTTTCGCCGCCAGGGAGCACCTACGCAATCTTCGATTTTCCGATGACGGTTACGCTGACGAACCTCAACCCGGCGGGTGCGTCGCGGCTGCGTCAGCAACCGGACACGATCTACGACGGGACGCCGATCGTGGTGTCGCCGGGCGGGACGGTCTCGGGGATCTACGCGCAGTCGATCGATCCGACGCGGTGGCTGGACAGCCCGCCGGTGTCGGCGACGTATTCGGCGGTGCCGTTTCAACTGACGGCGGAGTTGGCGATGCCGGCGAAGACTGCGTTGACGTATCTGGAAGTCGGGGGTGCGATGTCGAATTCGTCGAATCCGGCGCCGCGCACGGCGACGTTGAGCACGAATACGAGCGAGGTCCCGGCGGCCTACCGCGGGAGCGGATTTTATCAGGTCGTTTGGACGACGGACGGAACCGATCCGCTGACGTCCGGCACCGCGCAGACGCCGCCGGGTTCGTGGGACGGAGTGAGCGACGTGACGATCAGTTTGCCGCTGGCGGGATTTTCGGCGACCGGGTTGGAGATCCGCGCGGCGGTGCGGGCGGTGGATACGACGTATTTCGCGAGTTCGCCCGTGAAGAGCGGAAACGTCGGGATCGAAAAGATCACGTTGTGGCGACCGTTGATCGATCCGGGGAGCACGACGCGGTCGGCGGATCTGCCGGTGAGCCTCTACGAGGGCATCAACAAACCCTATCCGTCGGGCATTCGTTTTTACTACCTCACGAATGGCGCGGAGCCGGGGATGGCGGCGGGCGAGCCGACCAGCGGCATCCTTTACACCGGAGCGTTTCAGACCGGGACGACGGATGGGTCGGGCATCGTGAAAGCGCGGATTTTTCCCCCGTCGAATCTGGCGCAATGGTTCGTGCCGAGCGCGGTCTCAACGGCGGTTTACACGAATGGCTCCGGCGGCACGGGGGCGCTCGTCGGCGACGCGCAGATCAACGGGACCTACATCGGGTCGCTGATCCTGACGTCGACCCGGGATTTCAATTTCAACAGCGGCGCTCGGATCAAGGCGGGTAATCTCTTCGTTCGGGGGACGCCGCAGGTGCAGACGGGGAATGGGGGTGTGATCGAGGGGCGGCAGTTTTTGTCGGACGGATCGGAGGTAATCCCGGCGACGGATACGCGCAAAATCGTCGATCTGAACGGCAGCCCGAACCCGAACAACTACGTCATCCGGTTGAACTCGGGGTCGACGATCGAGGGGAAAATCTTCCGCCGCGTCGACGTGTTCGTTCCGCCGAGCGTGCCGCGGCCCCCGAGTCCGAGCAACGGAAACTCCGCCAACGTCAACTCGCAGCCCGCGAGTCCGCTGAACGCGAACAGCGCGGCGAACGTGAATCTCAACAGCAACGCGGGCAACGTCGAGTTGTTGCCGGGGAACTGGGGTCAGCTGAATTCCGGCAGTGGAACCAGCTTCGTGATCGGAACGGTTGGCGCGACGACGCCGACGGTCTATAACTTCGAACGTTTGAATCTCAACGGCAACAGTCAGCTCAAAGTCGTGGGTCCGGTGATCCTGACGCTGGCCAATGGCGTGAACATCAATTCGTCCATCATGGGGAATTCGGAGCACCCGGAGTGGCTGAATCTGCGGATCGCGTCGGGGGATTTCACGGTGAACAGCGGGGCGCAGGCCTACACCGATCTGACGGCGCCGGACAGCCGGGTGAATCTGAACGGAACGTTCACGGGTAGCGTCGTAGCGAAGACGCTCTCGATCAACGGCAACGGTGTGGCGATCACGCAGGCGACGATCACGGAGGAGTTCTGATGCGGGACCACGGATGGACATACTTGATGAGGAACCGCGGATGGACACGGATGAACGCGGATCGCTTTTTGCAATCTTGTCATTCTGAGCGGAGCGAAGGATCTCTGACTTTCCTGGGTGGTGGGCGGTTTCGCAGGCGAGGCCGGAGATCTTTCACTTCGCTGCCAATGACATCGGTCTGCGTGGGCCGAATCCAACGTGAAGGCCACGGCTCGGCAGGAGCCTCGCCCTCCGAATGCCCGATGGGGGCGGCTGCTGCCGCGGGGTTGCCAATGTCATCCCCGGCTTCCCGACTCGCTGGCGCGTTCGGGGTCCTCGCAACGAGAACAGGTTTGGGGGATGGTTGCGCCGAAGTTTTTGAGACCATCTGGGTTCATCCGTGTCCATCCGTGGTTCGAACTCGCTAAGCTCATGGACGACGTCACCGCACATTCCCCGCTCGGCGCGCGCATCGTCGCGCTTGCCGAGGATTCCGGCGTCAGTGATTTCTACGTCACGCCGGGGGACCCGCTTTGTTACAAGACGAACGGCGAACTCATCATCGACGACTTTCGCTACGAACCGGCGGCCTTGCCCGAGATGCACGCCGGGTGTTTGGATTACGCGATGGACATCGGGCCGCACCGGTTCCGCGTGAGCCGGATGGTGACGAAGGGGCGGTTTCGCTGGGTGCTGCGTCTCCTGCCGCGGGACATTCCCGATCCGGACGCGATCCAAATCCCACCGCCGGCGCTGAAAGCTTTTCTCGAGAGCAAGAACGGGCTCTTTCTCGTGTGCGGGGCGACGGGCAGCGGCAAGTCGACGACGATCGCCTCGATGGTGCGGTATCGGGCGGAGCGGCGGCGGGAGCACGTGATCACCTTCGAAGATCCGATCGAGTTCGTTTACCCGGAGACCTATCCCTCGCTGGTGTCGCAGCGGGAGATGGGCAGCGACGAACACGATTTCGCCGGAGCACTGCGGGCGGCTCTGCGGCAGGCTCCGGACGTGATCGTGGTGGGCGAGATTCGCGATGGCGAGACGGCGGAGATCGCGCTGCAGGCGTCGGAGACCGGGCACGCGGTGGTGGCGACGCTCCACACGTCGTCGGCCGCGCAGACGGTGAGCCGTTTTCTCAAATTGATTCCGTCGGACCGGATGGAGACCGCGCAGGCGACGATGGCCGATTGTTTGCGGCTGATTTTGTGTCAGCGCCTGATGCTCGACACCGAAAAGAACAAGCGGTTCCCGATCCATGAGGTGCTGCTGCAATACGATGGGGTGGTGAACCTCATCCGGCGCGGGGATTTCAAAAAATTGGACCAGGAACTCGAGACCGGCTGGAAACGCGGGATGAATAATTTCGACAAAAGCATCGAGCTGCGGGAGGCCGATGGGTTCCGCAGCAGCTCGCCGCGGCCGACGGGATTTGGTCGCGAAGAGGTCGAGGATTACCTCGATGCGCAGGGGAGGATCGAGGTCTGATGCTGGCCGACATCAAGAGCGTGCTGGCCTTCCGGGCGTTCCGACCCGAGCCGGACGATCCGGCGGAGTCCTGGGCGCGGCGGTTTGCGGGAAAGCGGACGCTGCTTCTCAACGTCGGGCGTGGGCAAACCTCGTGGAAGGGCGTGGCCCGAAACGGGAAGTTCGTCGAGGGCGGCGAGCAGGCTGGAGATTTCAAGGAAATCGCTGCGGCGATGGCGGCGGAGTGGCGGGCGCTCACCGACGACGGGTGGTGCGCGGTGTCGCTGAACGCCCGCTACGTGATCAGCCTCGAGACGAACGTTTCGCGCAAACCCGGAATCGAGCAGTTGCTGCGATCGAATCCACGCGCGGTGCTCGGCGGACGTTACGAGCGGGGGAAGCGCTACGCTCTGACGAATAATCCCGAGAGCGTCGCGACCATCCTGCTGACCGTCGAAGAGGAGCAGATCAAACAAACCGAGGGTGTGTTGCGCGATGCCGGGTTGAGCGTCGGCCGGATCTCTTGCGGGACCTACGCGATGCTCCGGCGGCTGCTCGAGATCGTGCATCCGGGCGGGAAGGCGGGCCGGGAGAAGGAGGAGGCGACCGCCCGGCGTTCGAGCGTTTTGTTCGTGGTGTGTTGCGAGGGGTCGGTGTGCGCGATGCTCGAATCGGGCGAGCTGTGGACGGACCTGCGGTCGCGGAGCGATCTCTACAAGGACGGGGACGTCGAGCCGGTGACCAAAATTCTCGAGCCGCTGATCGCGCGGTTGGACGGCGGGGCGGTGGTGCATTTCGCGGCCGATCACGCCGATTCGGCGATGCTTGGCGCGCTGCGCGAAAGACTCCCGAAGGCCGAGATCGTGGAGCACGGACGGGACGATCAACTGTGGAGCGTGCTGGCGGATCGATGAGCGCGCGCGGTGAAAAATTGGAGGGCGGGATCTCGTGATCATCGCGCCGGAGACCGTTCACGACCTGAAGATGGGTCGGCCCGACGTGCTGCCGCCGCTGGCGGTGACGCTGCGACTGGTGCCGCTCCTGTTTTACCTCTGCACCTTCGCGGCCATCGTGCTCTCGACGGTGACGATCCTGCAAATTGGTCAGGCCAACGGCGAGCTGCTGGCCGCCCGGGAGCGCGGGGCGGAGGCGCAGACCAACCTGGAGCGGACGAAGATCGAACGCGCCGCGCTCGAGACCAAGGCCAAGCGCGCGAGCGACGTTCTGCGCTGGGTCGAAGGATCGGCGAATCTCCAGCCGCTCGCGGTCGCCGTCGCGGACAGCGTCTCCGAGCGGGCGGCCATCGTGGAACTCGACCTGAGCCGAGACACCGCGACGGACCGGCAGGTGCAGATCGCGATCAAATTGCAGGCCAGCGAAGGCGCGGCGTTGGAACCCGTGATCGCCGCCGTGCGGGGTGCCGATTTCCGGCCATTCTCCGCGCAGCAGAGTCAGGAGGGGAATCAGATCGCCTACGAGGCCACGCTCATCCGGCAAACCGGCGGGGGGGCGGACGAATGAACCGCAAGCACTTCGCGGTGATCGTCGTCGGACTGCTCGCCTTGCTCATGCTTCAAGGTGTGGTCGAGGTGCGTAAGCGTCTGGTGGCTTTGCAGAACGAGGTGGCCGACGCGCAGGCCCTGGCTGGCGGGACGGAGCTGCTGCTCGGGACGGAGCGCGCGGCCATGCGGGGGATCGAGGAGACGTCGGCCGCGATGCGGGAATTTCTCGACGCGTGGGTGGGTCCGCTGTCGCAGGTCGACACGCCGGAAGGCGGCGAGCTGAACGTCGCTTCACGGGTGAAGGAGGCTGGTCTCGTCACGCTGGCGCAGCGCTTCGAAGTCGCGGCGAACGCGGGGAACGACGCGATCCCGCGGGTGCTGCGGGCGCACCTGACCTTTGAAGATGATTTTGCGAAGACGCTCAATTGGCTCGGACAGGTCGAGGAGACGATGCCGTCGTCACGGGTGACGGACCTCAAAATTGTGCGCGGCGAGAACGGCAACGACATCCGGCTCAATCTCGTGCTCGACGTGCCGCTGCTCGCGAAGGAGGTGACGGCGGCACCATGAAGACCTCGGACGGTGAATTTTTTTGGACCGCGGATTTTGCGGATTCCGCGGATGGGCCGGGAGCGGGGATCGCGAGATGGTTGGTCGCCGCCTTGGTCTCGCTGACGTTTTTGTCAACGGGTTGGTCGCAGGACGTCGCGGATGCGGTCGGGATCCTGCCGGGTGATCGTCGGGCGGCGTCGGTGGCGGAGACGGCGCGGAATCCATTTGCCAAAAAAGAGGTGCCGAAGCTCGAGATCGAAGAGGCTCCGGACAACACGGCCAGCGAGGAGAATCAGATCCGCGCCGTGCTGGACGGACTGCGCGTGACGGGGCGGACGCGGGGCGCGGATGGGTGGAAGGTGCTCTTCGGCGATTTGATCCTGGAGAATGGGACGACGCTTCCGCCCGTGCTCGAGGGTCAGACGCAGACGCTGCGGGTGGTCCAAATCTTCGAAACGGTGATGGAAATCGAGTGGATCGAGACGCAGCCAAGCGAGCCGACGCGGAAGATCTTCATCCCGATCCGGCTGGAGCCGCGCGTGACGGAGGCGCTGAGCGGCGGCTCCGCGGCGGCGGGAGCGAACGGAAGCCGGGTGCCGATGGTCGTGACCAAGCAGCCGCGGGAGGTGGCGAAAGATGCTCGCGCCGCCCGGTAGCCTCAGCCGCCGCCGGCGGCTTCGTTGCCCGGGTAGGGCAGCCGCGCCGCCGGGTGCCCACTTCTTTCACCAATCGCGAGGTTCTTCGGATGCGGGACCGCTATCTCGCGAGACCCCCGGCTTGGCGGAGCGAATCGGTCGGGTCGGGCGCGCGAGCGTGAAGGCGACGGCACCCGGGGCCCGGCTGCCCTACCCTTGGACGAGGGGCTTCTCGTTGGTGGAGGTGGCGGTGGCTCTCGCGATCGGGGTGGCGGTGATCACGGTGGGGGTGATCGTTTTTCAAAGTCTGGGCGCGGGGCGGCGGGCGACGGCAACGTTCGAGTTCGTGACGATCGGGAAGCCGGCGATGCTCAATTTCTATGGGCTCGACGCCGTGGGGACGGACGCGTTCGTGGCTCCGAATTACGGGCGGCGGGCGGCGGCGGATCGGTTGCGCGATTTGTTCTGGGAGGATGTCGGGCGGTCGAGCGCGGTCTTCTGTCTGGGTCGCAGCGGGCTGAACGAGCAACGTCCGCAGATTATTGCCGTGGCGGCGGGTGCGGTCGGGCGGGGGACGGATTCGCCGGACGCGTTTCGGGCTTTGCTCCCGAATCCGGCGGCCTTCGTGTCCTACCGCGGTGCGTCGGGGGCTCAGAACGCGTCGGTGTTTTTGCTGCAACCTTCGGCGGATCCGGAGGAGTTGGTAGTGCACGCGATTTACGACGTTGATTTCGTGACGACGACTTCGCCCAAGGGGACTTACGTGAGCGTGCGGCGCTACGTGGGGACGGCGATGACGGATTTTTACGATGTGTTTTACCCGGAGATTGCGGGCGGCGGGTCGGTCGCGTTCAGTCCGGTGGTCGTGGCGTTCGAACGGTCGGCGCGGCGGGTGTCGGTGGAGGGTGATGCCGTGGATCGGTTGAAGGTGGCGCGGGGTGGGCCGTTTTATTTTCTTTGGTGGCCGGATCCGGCGGCGATGGATTTCGGGGCGGCGACCGTGGGGGCCGACGGCGCGACGGAGGCGCGGGCGAGCTACGCGGGCATGGGGGGGCGGACTTCGCTGTTTTTTGCGGTTCCGATGTTTCCGGCGTTATGAGGGGGGGGATGAGGCTTCGCCTGAGGGTTGGTTCGGCGATTGAAAATCGCCGCTCCTCAAGGGGAGGGGTGTTACTCATTGTGTTGGTGGTGATCCTGGTGGGCGGGGCGCTGTCGGCGGGTTGGGTGGCGGTGATGTCGGCGGAGACGGCTTACGTGGAGACGATGACGGATGCTTCGCAGCGGCGGGTGGCCGAGCTGAACGCGACGGCGTTGGCGCGGCAGTATTTCGCGACGCGTCTGCTGACAAAGAATGTCGCAAACGCGCCGGCGGTCACCGCCGACGTGGGCGGTGGTTGGGGGGTGATGTCGACGGCGGCGATTGGGTCCGCGCTGGTTCCGCTCGAGTCCACGGTCGGTCCGAATGGTTGGAATCACTTTAATCCGGCCGACGGTGCCGGTTTCTCGGTCACGCGGTCGGTCGCGTTGGCCGCGGTGGCGGGCGATCCTTTTCCGACCGTCCGGAATGTTTTGCTGCGTTCTTATTCGCCGGAGTTGGCGGGAACGTTGCTGACCCGAAACAAGCCGACGCTCAACGCGGCACCGACGACCCTGGTGTCGGGATCCGTCGGTGTGCTGGGTGAAGCGGTGGTGTGGTTCGCGGGCGCGGGCTCGATCTCAGCGACGACCTTCAACGCGCCGTCGAGCTTGCCGCCCGACGTGCTGGTGGCGAACTTCCCGTTCGTCGCGCGGACGAGTGGAGATGTCGGGACGTCTGCGGATTTCGCCGGGCGGTTGAACGTGATCAAGAATGGCGGGGGCCCGAATGAGCTCTTTGCGAAGTTGAAGAGCCCGGTGCTCGTCGACGGGACCAGTGGCACGAGCGGGGTGGGCTGGAGCTCGGACGGGGCTGGGACGGTGACGCTCGATTTGTCGAACCCGAATCTGGAGGCCGTTTTCATCGAGGGGAATACATCGCGGATCGTATTCACCGGTCAGACGACCGTGGCCGAGGGCGATGCGGCCGATCTCCACATCGCGTTGCTCGTCGTGTTCGTTCAGCCGTTGGGATCACCGGACTTGGTCAATGTGGATTTTACCGGGTTCAGTGAACGGAAGCTCGTGTTCGCGGTGAAGAAGCTGGATGGAACTGGCGTGAACTTTAATTTCCTGTCGGGGGCGGCGGCTGAATGGCGGGGGATTTTCACGCTGGAAAATTGCCCGCTGACTCTGAACATCAGCTCGCCCGCTCTCGGAATCCGGGGCGGTCTGCGGTCGGATCGGGACGTCACGGTGCCGACCGGGACGCTGACTTTTGCCCGGGAGCCGGAGCCGCGCTTGCTGGATCAGCTCACGGCGCGGGACGGCTGGTTGGAGGTGTTTTCGCCGTGAGCCGGAAGGGCGCATATTCGCTGGTCGAAGTGATGGTCGCGGGCGCGATCCTCGCGGTGGCGGTGTTGGCGGCGGTGTCGATGACGCTCGCGGTCACGGCGCAGGGCGAGGCGAACGCGCGGGTCGCGCGGGCGTTAAACCTTCAAGAGCAGGCGGCGCGGCTTTACCATCTCGGGATGAACACCAACGAGATTGCGGCTCTGCTCCCGGCGGATCCCGCCGTGGTGTCGGTGACGTTCTCGCCGAGTCCGGCGGTGCTGGTCGACGTCGATGGGTTGTCGATGGAGCGGACGACTTGCACGCTGGTCGTCCGGGCTTCGGCGGCGACCGGTTCGTGGTCGGCGGGGACGTGGACGGGCGGCGACGCGAGCGCGACGCGGAGTCACGACATGGAGCTGGTGCGGCCGACGGTGCGCTGATTTTTTTGCGGATGCTGAAGCAGGTTACCCTCACGGACACGATCACGGCGAAGCGGACGGTCCTCATGGTCGACACGGACGACGACGAGTTGGCGATCCTGGGATCGGGGAAGGCGGTGACGGAGACGGCGGTCGTGAAGTCGATCACGGGCGCGGACGAATTCACGCATCGCTCGACCGGGAAGAAGCCGACGATCGAGGATCGCATCGCGTTGTTCGGGGGGTTGGGGCGCTGCCTCGACCGGAATATTTCGGCGGTGAAGGCGCTCGGGATGCAGGCCGGGCGGGTGAAGTCGCCGGCGTATCGCGGCGCGATCGCGGGGGTGATCCAGCAAATCTTGGAGGGGGAAAAATTTAGCGACGCGCTCGGGCGTTACCCGAAGCTGTTCACCGATGACGTGCTGGCCCTCGTGCGGGCGGGCGAGGAATCGGGTCAATTGTCGCTGGTGTGTCAGCGCATCGCGACGGGCAACCAGAAGACGCTCCGGATCATCAAAAAGCTGAAAGGCGGGATGATCTATCCGGCGATCGTGCTGTTCATCGCGGTGACGGTGGTGATCGTGATGAGCTTCACGTTGGTGCCGGCGATCGCGAAGCTCTACGCGTCGATGGGCGCGGGGTTGCCGTTGGCGACTCGGGCCATGATGTGGCTCTCGGACCTGCTGCTGCACCGACCCTACCTGGCGGTGCTGCCTTTCGTGGGGCTGTTTTATTTTTTCAAGAAGTGGCCGGAAATTTACCGGATCCCGGCGGTGCAGCGGTTCATCGTCAAGGTGCCGACGGTGGGGCCGATCATTCGGAAGTCGGCGGCGGCGGTAAGTTTCCGCGTGCTCGCGATGTTGCTGCAGGCGGGGGTGCGGATCAGCACGGCGCTCGAGATCGTGGCGGCGAGTTCTTCACACGTGGACTTTCGGGAATTTTTTCTGGTGATCCGTGACCGCGTGGCGGAGGGCGAGTCGCTGCCGGAGAGTTTTTTGCAGGAGTCGGGGCGGCTCGGACCGGATGGGCGGATGATGGCGGCGATGATGCAGATCGCGGGGGAGACCGGCAGCGCGAACGAGATGCTCGACGAGATCGCGGCGGACTACGAGGACGACCTGGACACGATCGCGGGTCAGATCGACAAGATTCTCGAGCCGATCACGATCGTGGTGATGGGGGTGTTCGTGGGTTTGCTGGTTTACGCGATTTACGGCCCGATCTTCTCGTTGAGCAAGATCATGCTGCCGAAGACGAAGCCGCCGGCGGCGGTGAGCGCGCCGGGGGTGGTGCGGTGAATTTATCGGAGTGGGGACGTCTCGTCCGCGCGAATGCATTCATGAGGACGGGACGGCCTCACTCCCTTGAATTATGAAGATTCGCACGAAGACGCTGCTCATTTTCGCGGGCGCGATGGTGCTGCTCTTTTCGGGGGTGTTCGTGCTTTCGACGCAATTGGTGGCGGGGTTTCTCGACGGCGGGGCGGCGATGGACCCGTTGACTTCGGCGGTGGAGACGCGGCGGCAATTCGTGAGCGTGCTGCTGGTGGCGTTCACCGTCGCGGGTGGCGGATTGTTTCTCCTGGTTTTTTTCGGGCTGGACCGGGCGGTGCTGGCACCGATTCGCAACCTGCAGCGGAGCGTTGCGGAGGCGCGCGGGAAGCCGCTGAAGCTCGCGACGGCGGGCCGCGACGAGGTGTCGTTGCTCGCGCGCGAGATCGAGCGGCTCAGCGACTCGTTGCGGGCGGCGGACGATGAGCGGCGGCAGCTCTCGGGGAAATTGCTGGCCGCGCAGGACGACGAGCGGCGGCGGATCGCCCGGGAATTGCACGACTCGACGGCGCAGGTCCTCACGGCGATCCAGATGAATCTGGCGATTCTCGACGGTCTGCCGGGCGACCGGAGTCCGCAGGCTCGGCGGATCGTCGACGAGACGCGCGGAATGGCGAATCAGTGCTGCGACGAGATTCGAACCATCTCGCACCTGCTGCACCCGCCGCTGCTCGACGAGGTGGGGCTGGTTTTTGCGGTCCGGCTGTTCATCGATGGATTCACGAAGCGGACGGGGACGGTCGTCGACTTGAAGGCGGCGACGGAGATGCCGCGGCTGCCGTCGGACGTGGCCACCGCGCTCTTTCGCGTCGTGCAGGAATCGCTGTCGAACGTGCACCGGCATTCGGGCGCGACGCGGGTGGAGATTTCGATCGAGGCCTTGGAGGCCGGGGTGGCCGTCCAAGTCGCGGACGATGGGGTGGGACTCGACGGGGAGGGCGGCGCCATGGCCCCTTTGGGCGTCGGTCTCTTGGGAATGCGGGAGCGGATCGAGCAGTTCGGCGGGACCCTTTCGGTGACGGGTAGCGCGGCTGGAACGAAGGTGCAGGCGTTCGTTTCTTTGGATTGCCATCCGATCGCGGGGTGAGTTTCGTAGAAACGGCATCGGGAAACTCCCGTAACCCCCGCGCGATGAAATTGAAAATCCTGATAGCCGACGACCACGAGATCGTGCGGCAGGGGATCGCGGCGATGATCGAAGGTGAGGATTGCTGTCGCGTTTGCGGTCAGGCGGTCGACGGGCGGGACGCGGTGCAGCAGGCCGAGAAATTGCAGCCCGACGTCGTGCTGCTCGACATCTCTATGCCGGAACTCAACGGGATCGACGCGACGCGGCAGATCCGGCGGGTCGCTCCGGATTCGAAGGTGATCATCTTCACGATGCACGACGCGGAGCGGCTCGTGCACGAGGTGTTTCAGGCGGGCGCCGCCGGTTACGTGCTGAAGTCGGACGTGGGCACGCACCTGCTCAAGGCGATCCGCACGGTGGGCGAGGGCAAACGGTATTTCAGCTCGAAGGTGAGCGACTTGGTCTTCGACGCTTATCTGAAAGCGGGGGCGACCGCGGATGCGGAGGGCTGGGAAGCGAAGGCGGGTGAGGAATCGCGGCTGACGTTGCGGGAGCGGGAGACGGTGCAGTTGTTGGCGGAGGGCAAGAGCAACAAGGAGGTTGCGACCACGCTGGGGATCAGCGTCAAGACGGCGGAGACGCACCGGGCGGCGGTCATGCGGAAACTCGGGATGGCGACGTTCAGCGATCTGGTGCGGTATGCGATCCGCAATCACATCATCGAGCCTTGATGCGTTGAGGTGGCAGGCGCTTCGCGCTGTGGGTTGGTGATCGGCTGGAGCCGGTTCCAGGGTTGGTTGCTTCTGAGGCGCTACAGGGTTTCCCTATGAGAAAATAGGGGATTCCCTGACTCGACGCATGGTTTCGTGTGGTGGATTCTTCGTTGCGTTAGGAAAAACCTCAACCAACAAACCAAAACCACATGAAAACAAAATCGCCACTCAGAATGAAAGCTGCACTCCGCAAGGGCTTCAGCTTGATCGAACTCCTCGTCGTCATCGCCGTCATCGGTATCATCGCGGCGATCGCCATTCCGAATATTGCTGGGCTGACCAGTGGTGCAAATACTGCGAGCGATCAGCGGAACGCACAAACGATTGCCTCGGTTTCTTCGACGGCGCGTGCCGCGGGGTATCCTTTCACTGAGGGTACAGGGACTTTGGCTGTCACAAAAATGATCGCTGGAGTGGTCGACGCTGACACGCCAGATATTGCCGGGGATTCATACAAACTGGACATGGCGGTAGGAGATTACGACGCAAATGTTCGTCAATATCTCAACTACGCTGCTGGAAGTGGTTTTTCTTACGTAAAGGGAGGTGGCGGCACCGCCGATTAATTTGCACCGGGAAACAACCCCGTTGTAACGCACCAGCCTCCGGCGGAAACGCCGGGGGCTTTTGCGGCGAAAGGTTTCATGAAAATCGGCTCAACAACTTTCCGGGCGTTTTCGTTGATCGAGTTGATCATCGTAATCGCGATCATCGGCGTGATGGCGTCCATGGTGGTCGCCTCGTTCGCGAATGCGACGCAGGATGCGCGGGGCGTGGTCGTCAAGCAGCAGCAGGCGGTGCTGCAGGAGGCGCTCAATACCTGGGTTTCCAAGGCGAGTTCGGTCACGGGCCGGGGAAGTCTCGATGCGGCGAGGTCGTTCTACGAGGCGCAGACAACCGTGGCGCAGAAGGTTGCCCTGATTGAGCCCTACATCTCGAAGTCGACGAAAGATCAATTGAAAGCTCACGCGACGATCGGCGATGCGCTCAACACGGACGCGATGGAGAAAACGGGTAAATACGTCACGTTTTCCACGTGGACGGCGGGGAGCTACCCCAAGGTGCAGGTCGGGCCATGAGGGAATGGTCGCATTTGCCTGTAGCGGCGCTCTGTGAGCGCCGGGGACGTGAAGCGGGAACGCTCGACAAGCTGTCGACGAGAAGTGCGGCGGTCACAGACCGCCGCTACACCGGGTTTTCGTTGGTCGAGGTCCTCGTGGCGGTGGCTTTGGTGGGCGTGATCGTATTCCTGGCGATTCCGAACATCGTGCAAGTGAAGGACGACAGCGAAACGCACCTGGCGATCGCCCGGGCGGAGGCGCTCAATCTGGCGACGGCGGCGTTCGTTCAGGCGAAAGGAAAATCGGTCGCGAACAGCGCGTGGTCGGGGGCAACCGACGACCCGGCTCGCTACGCGTTGGCCGCGCCCTATCTGGCGTTCGCACCGGCGACGTTGGCGGGATACGTGCCGGGCGGCTACGGAATGGATCTGCCGAATGACGTGTTGACGCTGCGCAAGCTGGACCTGACCAAGGGCGGGGCGGCCGTGCCCTATTGAGTATGCCGCGAAGCGTGTCCCCAGATCGGAGGGCGAGGCTCCGCCGAGCCGTGGCTTCCGTGGTTGGCGTGCGCCTTGCGGGACGGTGTGGACTGAAAACGCTGCGACCGTCGCGTGGAGATCACGGCTTGGCGGAGCCTCGCCCTCCGGATTTGGGACGAGCTGCCGCTGGCCGGAGGGGGTTTTCGTTGCCGGAGATGTTGGTGACGATCGCGGTGATCGGGATCCTGGCGGCGATCGCGATCCCGCGGCTCGGCGGGCTGTTGTCGGCCGCGAAGTCCGGCGTGTCGGGGGACGCGATGGAATTCCTCAACCGGGCGGTCACGCACTACGGGCAGGTCGTGGAGACGGTGCCGAACGCGGCGGCGAGCGGATTCGCGGACGAGGAGGCGGTGCTGATGCTCCTCAAGACGCCGGTCGCGGACGTCCCGGGATCGCCGTTTGTCCCCACGGAATTCACGGCAGTGGGTTCGAGTGATCCTAACGTCGTGCGGTTGCAGTGGACGGGGAAGTTCTTCAAAGCGCTGGACGTGGGGGTCGCGGGGGCCGGGATCGTGGTTGCGCCGTAGGGGGTTTGGCGCAACACTGCCGGAGTCTTGCAGGTCGAAGCGAAAGAAGTCGAATTCCCCACCTCGCGGTTGAGCGGATTGCTCGAGGAGCGGGGGTTGTTTTGTCCCCCGGCCGCCTCGCGGGAGGGGGATCTTTTCGTCGAAACGATCGCGGCTTCGAACGGCGTGGGCGCGGACGAAGCGCTCGAGTGGCTGGCCGAGAAATTCTCGATGGTGCCCTACGATCTCACGCGGGCGGCGTGCTCGACGCGGGCGGAGCAGATTTTTCGAAAAGTGGCGCGGGCGAGCGACGCGGACGCTCCCTGGTTGCCATTCGGCGCGGTCGGGCCGGTGCTGCTCTGCGCGCACTACGATCCGTCGACGGTCGAGTCGTGGGGGATGCCGCATTACCTCTTCGAGCGGGTGCTCGTCGGGCGGGCGCAATACGAACGGCTGCTGGGCGACGTGATGGAGCGGGTGCGGATGACGCCGCTGGCGGCCACGAGCCCGGTCGAGGGCGTCGAGGGGCCGGAGCGGAACACGGGATTGCGGACGGCAACGCGGTGGATGCTGGCAAACTACCCGATGTCGGAGGGCGACGCGGAAAAGCTGCGGCAGAGCGAGCATTCCTTCGGCGAGATCGACATGCGGCGGGTCGGCGATTACCGGCTGCTGCCGCCGAGTCATGGGCCGGCTTTTAATTATTTGACGACCGGAAAGCCGATTTTTGCGCCGGAACTCACCCCGGCGCAGGAGATCTTTCCGGACGTGCTGCTCGAGAAGCACACGGTTTACCCGCTCTACATCGGCAAGCGGGTCATCTACCTGCTGGCGTCGGACCGCGACAACTACACGTTCGAGGACGAATGGTTGTCCAGCGGTCAGGATGCGGTGCGGATCATCAACGTGCTCGCCGACGCGGAGGGCATCCGCGAAGCGATCAACCGAAATCGCGGCCGCGCCGTGGCGGGCGGAGCCGAGGTCGCGGAGCGGGAGCTGATCTACTCGGACGACGCGAACGTCGTGGAAATCGATCCGGGCGAGATGCAGCGGATCAATCCGGAGAACATCAACACGACGCCCGAGCAGATCGTCCAATGGGTCCTCTACCGAGCGGCGTCGCAGGGCGCGAGTGATCTGCACGTGGAAAAGTATTTCAACACCGCGCGGCTGCGGGCGCGGATCGACGGGGAGCTCAATCTCATCCACTCGTGCTCGGAGGACCTCCTGCCGCGGCTGGTGAGTCTGTTGAAAAATTACTCGAACATGGGTCAGCGCCGGCAGACGGCGGAGGACGGGCGCTTCGGGATGCGGATCGGACAGCGGCGGATCGATTGCCGCGTCTCGGCGATCCCGTGCAGCAAGGAATTGCAAAAAATCACGATCCGCTTCCTGGACAAACGCGATGGCGTGAAGGAGTTGAGCGAGCTGAACCTGTCCGCGCGCCAATCCGGTATCGTGAAGAACACGCTCACTCGCGATCAGGGTCTCGTGCTCGTCACCGGGCCGACCGGCAGCGGAAAGACGACGTCGCTGTATGCGTTCATCAACAGCATCAACAACGAGTCGATCAACATTCACACGATCGAGGATCCGATCGAATACGAGATCGAGGGGATCAATCAGACCCAGATCGACCCGATCAACGGGATTGATTTCGGTGAGGGACTGCGGCGCATTTTGCGAGCGGACCCGGACGTCATTCTCATCGGGGAGTCGCGCGATGAAGAGACGGCCTCGGCGGCGGTGAACGCCGCGCTCACCGGGCACTTGGTGCTCACGACGCTGCACGCGAACGATTCGCTGCGCGCCGTCTCGCGCCTGATCTCCATGGGCGTCGCGCCGTATCTGCTGGCGGACTCCCTTGCCCTCTCGCAGGCGCAGCGGCTCGTGCGGCGGCTTTGTCCGCATTGCAAACGCCCGGCGGAGATCACGGAGGAGATGCGCGAGCGGTTTGGACGGAACGGGGTTGTGGTGGCGGGGGACCAGAGTCTGTTCTACCTGCCGGGAGGATGTCCGGAGTGCGCGGAGACGGGTTACGCGGGTCGGGTGGCTCTCATGGAAATGTGCGAGGTCGGCGGAGAGATTTCCGACATGATTGCGCGGAACGCGCCGCAGAGTGAGATGCGGAAGGTGGCGAACCGCGAGGGGGTGTTGTCGTTGTATCAGGAAGGGCTGATTCAGGTCCTCGGCGGCCAAACGACGCTCGAAGAGATCGCGTGCCTCAGCTACACGGCGGTCGCTACCGCGTAGAATATCGCGCGGCGATTCCCAACTTGGGGAGGGCGAGGCTTTGCCGAGCCGTGCTTTTGCGTGGCGGCAACGATTCCAGTGAAGGCAACGGCTCGGCAGAGCCTCGCCCTCCAGATTGGGGGAGGCCTCCGGCTCAGCAGTGCGTCGTAACCCCTGTCCCTACGAGGCACCCCGCCGTCGCCAGGCGGAAACCCCGACGATCGCCATCAGCGAAATGGCTAGGAACGCCACCGTCGACGGCTCGGGCACGGCCTGGGTGGTGATCGCCGAAAAGTTATTGCCGGCTGCCAGCATGAATTGCCCGTTGTTCGGGCTCGCGACGAATCGCTCCAAGTCGGATTTCTGGTCAGCGCCGAGGCCCGCGTAACTGATGGGAGTCCCGTTGCCCGTGATGGTTTGCGTGTTGCTGTTGCCGGTGAAGATTTCGATCACGTAACCCGGCGTCGTGGCACCCCCCTGAATCCGCAAGAAGGAGGTCGGCGAGAAAGCGATGCCGCTGTCGGCGCCCACGGCCGACGTGATCGCGAGGTTGGTGTTCGACGCGTCGGTGAGGTTGAACAAACTCGACCACGCACTCCGGCTGCCGCTGGAACTTGGGGGATTCGGCGTTCCGGTGTCGGAACCGGTGAGGGTGAACGTTTCGAGAGCGGGGTCGAGCTGGAAGACAAGAGCGGCCGGGGCGGTGGTGGCTAGGAGGATGGCTAGTGCGGCGACGGCGAGCGGGAATTTCACGGGAGAAGAATGGAAGTTGGTTGCTCGGCAGTCAACCACGATTGCTTCAAGGGCAATATTTGCGGTTTCGTCGTGGGGTGGGTCCGACGATTGCAAATCGCCGCTCCTTGAGTGGGCGGCTCTCTCGCTTTAATCGATTTGCCGAGTTGCTGCGGCGGGACGCCGCAGCTCGCACGCGCGGACGCGTGCGCTCCCCGTCGGCGGCTGGAGCCGTCTAAGGGGTCTCAAGTCCGGAATGGCACTGCTTAAAGGCATCGTTCCAGAAGGAACCTGATACAAAACAGCTGTGAAGGGCTGATGGTGTAGTCCATTCCCCGTGAAAATCATTGCGGGTCATGCGGATGGAGGCCGTTTGCTCGGGGGTGGGTTTGAGCTTGGTTCGATGGTGCGATTGATCGGCCTCGGCCCTGACTTTGAGGCCAGCCCGGGTGGTTGTCGCGGCGATGAGTTCGACGACGACTTCGTGGCTGACGAGGGCTTTGCCCCGCCAGTTCTGGGTGATGTGACAGAAGAGCCGATGCTCGATCAAAGTTCGGCCACAACCAAAAGTTTGCCCAACCTAGAGAAGTATCAAGTTATTGCTGGACGACTTCTATACCCGAAAAAATAGGTGTCCGGCTCGCTCGCGGAGTCTCCACGTCGAATGTAGCGGCGCGTCTGCGGCCGCCGCTGATCTTCTCAACGGACGATCATCCGCGGGGCTTGGACGTCGGCACAGACCGTCGCTACGAGCGTCTCTGTAATCGTGAGGTTTGGCGTCGACCCCGATTCGCGCAGAGCCGATTTGCGCGGCTCCCCGGGGCCCGCCTCGACTTGCGTCGCCGGGATGAAAGGCGTTGAGTGACGGCGTGGCCGAAAACTTGATTCCGAAAATCGATTTGCACCGTCATTTAGACGGTTCGATCCGCCTGGAGACCATCCTCGAGCTGGGGGACAAACACGACCTCGGCCTCCCGGCGAAAACGTTGGAGGGACTCCGGCCCCACGTGCAAATTTCGACGCCGCAGCCGGGTCTCATGGCTTTTCTCGATAAGTTTCGCTGGATGGTTGGCGTGCTTGTCAACGCCGAGGCCTGCCGCCGCGTTGCCTACGAAAACGTCGAGGACGCCAAACGTGAGGGATTGGATTACGTCGAGCTGCGCTTCAGCCCGGTCTTCATGGCGAAGCCCCACGGTCTCAGCCCGCGGGCGGTCGTCGAGGCGGTGATCGATGGAGTGCGGGCGGGGGTTGAGAAGTTCGGCGTGAAGGTGAAGCTGATCGGGATCATCAGCCGGACGTATGGAGTCGGGTCGGGCTGGACGGAGCTCGAGGCGCTGCTCGCCCACTGGCAGGACATCACGGCCTTGGATCTGGCGGGAGACGAAGCGCAATTTCCGCCCGAGCTTTTCGCCGAACACTTCGGGAAGGCGCGGGACGTCGGTTGGGCGGTGACCGTCCACGCCGGCGAGGCCGGTGGGCCGGAGGGAATCTGGACGGCGATCCGGATGCTGGGCGCGACCCGCATCGGTCACGGCGTGCGGGCGCTCGAAGATCCCCGGCTCATGGAATACCTGCTGGAAAACAAGATTGGCCTCGAGTGCTGTCTCACGTCGAACGTGCAGACGAGCACCGTGCCGGATTACGCCAGTCACCCGCTTAAAGCTTTCCTGGAAGCCGGGCTGCTGGCGACCATCAACACGGACGACCCGGGCATCAGCGCGATCGATCTCGACCACGAACTGAACGTCGCCGCGGTCGAAGCGGGACTCAGCGGCGAGCAAATCGAGCAGGCAAGGCGGAACGCGGCGACGATCGCGTTCGGGCTCGATTGATTGCGCCAGCTACGTGGCTGCCCGGCTGGCAATATGCGGCGATCAGGCGGCATCACCGTCCTCACGTCAGATTTTCTTGTCTCCCAAAGCCCGTCCCAACCCGTCCCAACCGGTCCCAACCGGAGGGCGAGGCTCCCGCCGAGCCGTGGCCCCACACTGGAACCGGCCGATTTCTCGCAGGACGTCGCTGCGAGAAGCCACGGCTCGGCAGGAGCCTCGCCCTCCGGGTTTGGATTCCGGCTGCTCGCCGATGAAGGTGAGCCCGCGGTCTCCGCGTTCTTCGCATTTCGGCGGGTGGAGCGGGCGCTCCGCGCACGCTGGCGGGTGACTCCGCTTGCAAGGCCGACGTCGATCTCGCTCCGCTGACGCCGTTTCCGCTCGAAGGGGAAATCCGAAAGATCGCCGTCGGAAGGGAGAATTTGGCTTTTAGGGCCCGGCCGGTGCCTGCGACGCTCGGTCCATGTCCGCTGATGAGAATGTGTTAGTCGTTCGCCGATCTCTTTTTGAAGAGATCGGCAGTTTTCAAGGGTTCCACGCTGATCCAAAGCCTTATTTGGAGGCGTTTTTCCAGCCCGGCAGTAATTTCTTCGCGCCGCGGTCGGAGGTGGAAACGGACCCCTCGCTCAAACAGATCATTCCCTACGCGGTGTTCCGTCACGAGGGCCGCATCCTGCATTACGTGCGGGGTGGAAAGGGCGGCGAGCAGCGGTTGGTGGCCAAAGGGTCGTTGGGCATCGGTGGCCACATCAACGATTTCGATGTGTCGACGCCGACTTTCGACACTTCATCTTATCGGGCGGCGGTCGAACGCGAGATCGGCGAGGAACTGGTCATTCGTGACGGTTTTACGGACCGCATCGTTGGGCTGATCAACGACGACAGCAGCGACGTAGGCCGGGTTCACCTCGGGGTCGTTCACTTGGTCGATCTGCGGTCCGACGTGGTGACAGCCGGTGAAGCTGTGATCGAGCAGCTCGAATTTCTGGCCGTTGACGAACTGTCGAACCGGGAGAATCGGCTGGAGACTTGGTCCCAGATCGTAATGGCGGCCTGGACCGAGATCAGCGCGGAACTCTGAAGCGCGGGGCGCTTACCAATTTTTGATCCACTTCACTTCGTCGGCGGAGTTCTTCTTGCCCTGCGACCAGAGGTCGAAAAAGAATTCTCCGCTTCGGTTGGGATCGCCCGGAAACTCGTAGTGGTAGGCGTTCCCGAAAGGATCGATCAGTCGAGTGCTGGCAGCGACGTTGGTGTCGTAATCGTCGTTCTTGTTTTGGACGTTCAGCATGTTGGCTGGGATCTCGAAGTAGATCTTGGTGCCGTTGTCGATCGGATCCTTGATGAGCACTCGGATGAGTTCCCCGGTCGACGCGTCGCTACCGTCCCCATCCGGATAAGTTCCATTATCGATCTTGTAGCTCTCCAACGCACTTTCCAGAGCCGCAATCTCCGTGGTCGCCCTCGACGTGGCGGCTTTTTCCTGAACGAAACCTGACGTTTGCAGGATCAATCCCGCGAGAATGGCGATGATCGCCACGACGACAAGCAGCTCGATGAGCGTGAACGCGTTTCGGCGTTTGCGGTGGAGGATGAACACGGGAGGGGGGAGACTTTTCACGTCGGAAATCTAGCCCAACTTTACTGGGCCTGCATCCCTTGAATGATGCTGATGAGCGGCAGGAAGAGTGCGATGACGATCGTTCCCACGATGACCGCCAGGAAGACGATCATGATCGGCTCGAGCAGCGACGTGAGGCCTTGGACGGCGTTGTCGACTTCGTCGTCGTAGACTTCCGCGACCTTGAGCAGCATCTCGGGCAGCTGGCCGGTCTCTTCACCGACGTCGATCATGCTGATGACCATGGGTGGGAAGACGCCGCTGGCTTCGAGCGGCTGGACGATCGATTCCCCTTCCTTCACCGCGTCGTGCACCTTCGAGATGGCGTCGGCGATCACGGTATTGCCCGCGGTCTCGCGGGTGATGAGGAGAGCTTGGAGGATTGGGACACCGCTGGTGACCAGCGTGCCGAGCGTGCGGCTGAAGCGGGAGATCGCGCTCTTCCGGGTGAGGTCGCCGAAGAGCGGGGCCTTGAGCTTGATGTTGTCGATCGCCATCACGCCCTTCGCGGTGCGGGAGACGAGCTTGTAGATGATGAAGAGAACCACCGCGCCCACGATGATGAGCAGGATGTGGTTTTTGACCAGATTACTACTGGCGATGACGAATTGGGTGAGCGCCGGTAGCGGCTTACCACCGAGCATGTCCGCGAAGATCGCTTCGAACTTCGGCACGATGAAGACGAGGAGGAAGCCCATGATTGCGATGGCGATGACGAGAACGATGATCGGGTAGAACATGGCCGCGACGACCTTGTTCTTGATCTTCTGGGCTTTTTCCTGGAATTCTGCGAGCCGCAGGAGGACGAGCTCGAGCACACCGCCGAGCTCACCGGCTTTGACCATGTTCACGTAGAGTTTGTTGAAGATCTTCGGATGGCCGGTCAGGCTGTCGGAGAAGGTGCTGCCGCCTTGAACGGACTCGGCGAGCTGGTTGATCGTCGATTTGAGAACGGGGTCGCGCTCCTGCTTGGCGAGGACGGTGAGACTGCGGAGGAGGGGGAGTCCCGCGTCGATGAGGGTCGCGAGCTGCCGGGTGAAGATCATCAGGATCTTGCCCTTGATGGTTTGCTTGGCGAAGAGCGAGGAGCTCTTTTTGGCGGGTGCTCCGGCGGCGACTTTCGGAGCCACGGTTTTCTTCGACTTCGCCGCTTTGGACGCCTCGTCCACCGACGTCGGGTAGTAGCCTGCCTGCCTCAATTGGCCGACGGCTTCGTTCTGGGAGGGGGCGTCGATTTCACCAGTGACTTGCTGGCCGCGGGCGTCGAGGGCGACGTAGGAAAAGTTGGGCATGATCGGGTGAGGAAACTTCGGAAATGATTTTCTGAAAGTGTCGATAAGGTCTCTTGTCGGCTTGGTTTAGTCCAGCACAGAACGCGCTAAAATTGGAGCCACGGATTGGTCGCGCGCTCGATCCCGACGGTCGTCGCGGGTCCGTGACCGGGGAGGACCCGCGTGGCGTCGGGCAGGCTGAGAATTTTCGTTCGGATGCCGGTCAGGAGAAGCTCGGCGTCACCGCCCGGTAGATCGGCCCGCCCGAGACCGCCGCGGAAGAGGACATCGCCGCCGAAGAGGTCGCCGTCCTCCTCCGCCAGAAAGCAGAGACTCCCCGGACAATGCCCGGGTACCTCGAGGATGCGAAACTCCCGCCCGGCGAAGGTCGCCGCGGTCGTATTGCCGATGATCCGCGGATCACGAACGGGCTCGACCTCGAGGCCGAAGCCCCAATTCCGAAAAAAATTCCTGTCCGTGATCATCGGCACCGTTTCGGCGTGGCAGTAGACCGCGCATTCGTGGCGGGCTCGGATGGCCTCGGCGTCGGCGGTGTGGTCGAAGTGCCCGTGGGTGAGCAGGAGGGTGTGAATCGGCTTGTCCACGAAGTGAGCGTCGGCCCCCTGGGGCGCGTCGATGAGGATCGAACCTTCGGGCGCATCGATGAGGAAAGCGTTTGTGTCGAGGGCGCCGCCGGTAAATTCTTCGAACTGAATCATGGGAATGTGGTCTACGTCTCAATGCGTAGTTTGATTTTAGACGAACCTTCTGTAACGGTTCCGCCCAGTATGAGAAGAAACTTGTGCGCGCGAGCGCTGATCCTGGCGATGACGGTTGCAATCCTCGGCGTCGTGCCGGGCCGGGCCGACGTGAATCTCGACAAGGTCGCCGTCTCGGTCGCGCGTCTCCTGGAGCAGGGGCATTATTCCCGGCAGAGGTTGGACGACTCCGTCTCGCAGGAGCTGCTGGACCAATACCTCACCAATCTCGATCCCGGAAAGCTCTTCTTCCTGCAGGCCGACGTCGACGAGTTTCAGCAAAAATACGCGACCCGGCTCGACGACCGCATTCTCTCCGGCGATCTGAACCCAGCCCGCGAGATGTTTTCTCGCTTCAAGCTCCGCGTCGAGGACCGCGTCGCCGCCAACGCGCCCCGGATCACGGAGGAATACGAATTCGACACCGATGCGACCGTCCAGATCGACCGAAAGGACGCGAGCTGGCCCGCCGACCAGGCCGAAGCCGATTCGCTTTGGGCCAAGCGGATCGAGGCGGAACTCCTGCAGGAGAGTCTCAACGAACACCCCGACCTTGAGCGCACCCCGGCCGAGATCATCGCCAAGCGCCAGGCTCAGCTGCAGCGCAACGTCGACGAGATGGACGACGAATCGATCGTCTCCGACTTCCTCGCCGCCCTCGCCCGGACCTACGATCCGCATTCCGAATACATGAGCCCGTCGGAACTCGAGAATTTCGAGATCCAGATGAGCCTCTCACTCGAAGGCGTCGGAGCGGTCCTGCAGTCCGAGGACGGCTACGCGAAAGTGAAAGAGATCGTCCCCGGCGGACCCGCCGACCTCGAGGGTCACCTCACCGTTAACGACCGCATCTCCGCCGTGGCGCAGGGCGAATCGCCCTTCGAGGACGTCGTCGACATGAAGCTCGATAAAGTCGTCGAAAAAATCCGCGGCAAGCGCGGCACCGTCGTGCGGCTCCAGGTGATCCCCGCGAACACCGCCGGAGCGGCGAAGCGCAAAATCGTTACCATCACGCGCGATCAGGTCAGCCTCAAGGACCAGGAGGCCAAAGCCGAGATCATCGACATGAAGCGCGCCGACGGTCGGCCCGTGCGCGTCGGTTGGATCGAGCTGCCCTCGTTCTACTTCGATCCCGAGAAGCGCGGCGGCGAGAATGCGCGCAGCACGACCAAGGACGTGCTCGCCTTGCTGAATCGCCTGATGGCCGAAGGCATCGAGAGCCTCGTGATCGACCTCCGGCAGGACGGCGGCGGATCGCTCGAAGAGGCCATCAACCTTACCGGTCTCTTCATCCCCGAAGGCCCCGTCGTCCAATCCAAGAATTCCAACGGCGAAGTCGAAGTCTCCTTCGACCGCGACGAATCGGTCGCTTACGAAGGTCCGATGATCGTGCTCATGAATCGGCTGAGCGCTTCGGCGAGCGAGATTTTCGCCGCCGCTCTGCAGGACTACGGACGGGCTGTCATCGTGGGAGACGAGAAGAGCTTCGGGAAGGGAACCGTGCAGACGATGCTCGATATTGGACGCTTCATGCCCTTCTTCAGCCTGGGTGGGTCCGAGGCCGGCGCCCTCAAGTTGACCATCAACAAATTTTACCGCGTTCGCGGCGGCTCGACCCAACTCGAGGGGGTCAAATCCGACATCGTTTTGCCGTCGATGACGGACAATCCGGAGATCGGCGAGAACGCTCTCCCGAATCCGCTGC
The DNA here is from genome assembly GCA_963719495.1 of uncultured Verrucomicrobiae bacterium. Taxonomy (GTDB): domain Bacteria; phylum Verrucomicrobiota; class Verrucomicrobiia; order Chthoniobacterales; family JAATET01; genus CAVVKW01. Next base: position 28,957 of record CAVRCI010000005.1, on the reverse strand, counting down.
CCTACGACGAGGTCGCCCCGCAGATCCTCACCTCGAGCGGTGACGTCGGGGCCATGCTCGACATCCTCAGGGACCGCTCGAACGCCCGCATCGCGAGCGATCCGGAGTTCAAATACCTTCAGAGCGATCTGGGCCGCTTCCAGGAGAAAATCGACAGCAACGCGATTTCGCTCAACCTCGCCGCGCGGCAGCAGGAGATCGACGACGAAAACAAGCGGAAGGAAGCTCGCAAGGCGGAACGCGCCAAGCGGGGGCCAGTCCTGACCGCTCAAGCCTACGAGGTGACGCTCGAGAACGCCGCCGCCGAGGGGCTGACTTCCGTCGAGTTTGATCGGAAAAAAGACCGCCAGATGTTCGATCCCAGCGGGGACGAGGAGGACGAGGAAGTCTTTCCCGACGCCATCCGCAACGAGGCCCTGCGAATTGCCACCGACATGGTCGAGCTGAAATCGAAGGACAAAACGGCAGCGGTCAACCGCGACAAAAAGAGCGGCGGGCAGTTACAGGATTGACACGATAGCCCGAAAAACGGCAGTTTTTCCAGACCTCCTGAACCCTGCCGCAAGTTTTCCCACCGTATGAGCGAACCGAAGAAAGAAACCGTCCGCATCGTCCTCCCCCCGCGCAAAGAGGGACAGGCAGCGACCTCCACGCCCCGCGAGTCGGCCATGATCAATCTCCCGCCGAAGCCCGTTTCGGCGAAACCACCGTCCGCGCCCGAGGCTCCCGAAGCCCCGGCGGCACCCTCCGCTCCGGCTGACGCGCCCAAGCCACCCGCCTCTCCGGCGGCACCGAAGCCACCGAGTGGTCTGAAACCGCCATCTCCTCCTTCTGGTCCCAAGCCTCCCGCGCCGCCAGCACCGCCCTCCGGTCTGAAGCCCGCCGCGCCGAAGCCTCCCGGCGCTCCGACCGCTCCGTTGGCACCCAAGCCCGCCGCACCCGCCGCGGGTGGACTCAAGCCGGCGGCTGCTCCCACGAGCCCGATGCCGCTCAAGCCAGCGGCCCCCACGCCGACCGGACCCGCTCCCGTCGCCGTGAAGCCTCAGCCGAAGAAGGAGACCGCCAAAGTCACCCCGGCTCCGACCGCCGCGCCGAAGCCCCAGGCAACCGTCCAGCTCCAGAAGCCATCGGCCTCCGCCGCCAGCCCAAATTTTCCAGTCAAAACCGCTCCGACTGTCGTCGAAGCAGAATCATCCGAGGAATACGATATGACCCTGAGTGCCATCGCCGCCATCGCCGCCGTCCTAGCCCTGATCGTTCAAGTTTTGTTCCTCCTGTAGGTTTCGTTGCCCGGTCCGACGCGAAGTGCGTTGGGCGGGAACGTTGCTCCCCGGAACGAACCTAAACTTCGAAAAATTTTATCATGGCCAGTGCAAACGTCGTCGAATTCACCGACTCCAATTTTGAAGCCGAGATCTCGGGTTCGGAAGTCCCCGTTCTCGTGGACCTCTGGGCACCTTGGTGCGGACCCTGCAAGCTGATCGCTCCGGTGATTGACGAGATCGCCAACGAAACCTCCGGCACCGCGAAAGTGGGCAAGCTCAACATCGACGATCATCCGGCCACCGCGGCCAAATACCGCGTGCAGGCGATCCCCACCTTCCTGATCTTCAAGGGCGGCGCGATGGTCGAGCAGATCACCGGCATGGCCAGCAAAGCCGACCTCCTCGCCAAGCTCGCGGCTTGAGACGAGGCTGAAGCGAAGCCGTTCCGAAACCAAGGTAGGGAGCCGCGCCGCGGGTTCCTTCGCCATCACACCATCGCACCGGAATCCCGCAGCGGGAGATCTCCGCGGGAGCGTCGAGCGAAAGCGTGTTGGCAAAGACGGGCTCGCGGACAAACGTCGAGACCCGCCCGCCCCGCCCACTTTTTGCACCTACGATCGATCGGAAAAATTCCCGACGATCTCGTAAAGAGTTTTCTATTCGGTTCGGGTCGAGTCCCCTTCCGGGCGATCGTCCCCGAAGGACCAGGCCCCGGCTAAAACATCGCCTCCGAAGCACCCGATTATCACTCGCATCCGTGCGATAAAATGCGGCTCGGCGGGTGCTTCGCCCTCCGGGTGTGATCGAGAGCGCGTCTTGATCGGAAGAAGAATCTTGCGAAGGCCAACGATGTCTGACCGGGGGGATGCCAGGAGGCTGGCGACGAATCCGTGGAAGATCGCCGCGATCCAAAGCCTGGCGGCAGAGGGACTCCCGGGTCATCCCAGCGCCTCCCCGGTCCCCGCAGAGTCGACCGATAAAATGTAACGGCCGTTACATTCTATCGGGAGCGGATTTGCTCGTTGGGTCGCCGCTCGCTGTCCGGGTGCCCGCGGATCTGCGGCCTTTGAACGGGCAAGCTCCGGCTTGCCAGCTGCAAGCCGCGGGGCTCCCCCGAAAATCCCGCCAGCAACCCATTACCGATAAAATGTAACGGCCGTTACATTTTATCGGTAATGGGGTCCGTGGGGCGTTCTACCGCAAACTCGGAGGGTGACTGGAGGTTTGCTTCGCCGCGTGGGCGGTATCATGGCCATTCGTGCGTGGGCCTTACATGCGGTTCGACGCGTGCGGGCTCGTTGATCCCGAGTTCACTGGCACCTTCCGGGCTTTGCTTGAACGCATTTTCGATCACACCCTGCGCCCTCCGGGTTGAGATTCCTGCGTCCCGACGATCATTCCGCAGCCGCACCCCGCGTTCGCGGAGCGCTTGTTCCGACACTCGCCGGAGCCGCTCAAAACAGCTCGAGCTGAGGGCGGCGAAAGGCGGTGGTCGCCAGGGGTGGGAGGCCGGGGAAACGGGCGGCCCGGTGGACGAGCCTGGCGAGGGCGCGAAGGCTTTCGGCGAACGGGCCTTCGCCGCGAAAGCGCGATCCAAAACGGGGGTCATTTAATTTGCCCCCACGCATCGAGCGGACTCGGTCGAGCACCCGGTCCTTGCTGCCGGGACGGTGTTGGTCGAGCCACGCTTCGAAGATCGGCGCAACGGCTCCGGGCAGGCGGAGGGGAATGAGGTGGGCGTCGAGCGCTCCGGCTTCCGCGGCCGCGGCGAAGACGGCGGGGATTTCGTGATCGGTGAGGCCGGGAATGCACGGAGCCATGAGAACGCTCACGGGGACGCCGGCGGCAGTGAGCTCGCGGACGGCGGCAAGACGGCGGGATGGGGTGGAAGCGCGGGGCTCGAGGTTTTTCGCGAGGTCGGGATCGAGCGTGGTGATCGAGATGGCGACGTGGGCGGCCGCGAATCTCGCGAGATCGGCGAGGTGGTCGACGTCGCGGGTGACGAGGTGGTTTTTCGTGATGATGCCGACGGGGTGGCGGAGATCGGCGAGGACGCCGAGGCAGCGGCGGGTGAGCTCGAGGCGGCGCTCGGCGGGCTGGTAACAGTCGGTCACGGTGCTCATTGCGAGGGGGCGCGGTCGCCAGCGGGGCGAGAGGAGTTCGGCGCGGAGGAGCTCGGGGGCGTTCTCCTTGACGATGATGCGGGACTCGAAATCGAGACCGGCGGAGAAGCCGAGATACTCGTGGGTCGGGCGGGCGAAGCAGTAGGCGCAGCCGTGCTCGCAGCCGCGGTAGGGATTGATGCTGGCGTCGAAGGGAACGTCGGGGCTGGTGTTCGCTGTGATGATGGACTGGCTGTCGTCGCGCAGAAATTGCGTTCGCGCTGGGCTATCGTCGGCGGTCTCGGCGGGGTCGAGCTCGACCTCGAGGGCGGTGAAGCGGTTCTTCGGATTGGCGGCGGCTCCGCGGGCGGGTTGCATCGCGGCCACTCTACACCGGGATCGCTTCGGGTGCGGGGTCGCTGGCGTAGGTGGCAACGAAGCGGTCGACGTTTTTAAATTCTATGGGGTCGGTGACGCGAAAATGCGCGCGGGTTTCCGGCGGAAGCAAATCGTAAAAATCGCAGGAAACGAGGATCTGCCACGAGGCGGCGTGGTCGCAGAGGCGGGACGCGAGGTTCACGGTGTGGCCGATGGCGGTGAAATCGCGGCGGGTTTCGCTGCCGATCGAGCCGACGACGGCATGTCCGGTGTGAATGCCGACCCCGAGGCCCAGCTGCCAGCCGGATTGCCGGGTCTCGTCGCGGACGCGATGGATGAGGCGGGAGGCGCATTCGAGGACGCGGGCGGGGGCGTGCTCGGAGTTCAGAAAAACGGCCATCACGGCGTCACCGATGAATTTGTCGACGTCGCCGCCGGCGGAGACCACGACGTCGGCCTGCACGGAGAGAAGCTGATTGAGCTCGCGGACGAGAGTGTTCGCTTCGCGATCCTCGGAGAAGCGGGTGAAGCCGCGGAGGTCCGCGAAGAGGACGGTGACGTCCTGTTCGGAGCCGGTGAGCCACGACGGATCGGTGCGGCTGCGTCGGACAGCTTCGGCGGTGAAGCGCGAGACGTAGGGGAGGAGGGCGAGCTTCTCCGCGAGCGAGACGATCATTTCGTTGAAAGCAGACCCGAGGGTTTCAATCTCGTCGCCCGTGCGCACGTCGACGATGACGTCGGTTTGGCCGTCGTGAAAGCGCTGCATGCCCGCGGATAGGAGTTGGATACCGCCCGTGATGCGGTTCGCGAGCAGGATGCCGGGGACCATGGCGAGAGCGAGAGCGAGGAGGCCCGCGGCGGCGGAGGAGAGGAGGTCGTCGCGGAGCCGGGTAAGAAATTTCGAAATCTCGGCGTCGGCCACCAACAGGGCGACCGGCTCGCCGTCCGCGTCGAAAATCGGCGCAAAGCCGCTGATCCAGCGCCCGTGTTCGTCCTTGTAGGGGGACGAGGCGTAGGGACGTCGCATTCGGACAGCGTCGCGCAGCGTGGGCCGATTGATCTCGGGGATGGTGTAGCGGTCGCCGATGAAAGTGTCCTTCTGCAGCATCGCGATGAACTCGGTTTCGAAGGGATTGGCCGGAGACGGGCGGAGGATGTAAATCTCCGCCTCCTCGAGGCCGTTGATCTTCTGCGAAGCCCGGAGGGTGGCCCGCACGCGCTGGAAAGCCGGGGTGTCGGCGTCGTCGTTGGTGTGGATGGCAGCCAGGTCGCCGGGGTCGATGGAGATTGCGGTGGTGCCCGCGACTGAGCGGACGAAGGTCTGGAATTCGTCGAGGATCTCGCCGTAGCGAAGGAATCCGGAGACCGCGAGGCTCGCCGCCACGACGACGAGCCCGACCATCGCCATGGCGGCGATGATCTTGGCGCGTAATTTCATAGTGGGGAACCGAGGTCGCGGCGACGGGTCTTATTCCGTCGGCCGATCAGGAGCGATCGACGGAATACCGTCCCGGCCCGATCAGAATCAGCGCAGCGAAGACGATTCCCATTTCGAGCGGATGCGCCGCTGCGAAGAGCGATCCTCCGGTGTGGTATTTCATCCACGCGGCCACGGCCATCGTGCAGGCGAGACCGATCGCCGCGGGTCGGAAGAGAAACCCGACCATCAGCAGCAGGCCGCCGCCGAACTCCGCAAAGGACGCGAGAAAACCCCAGATCTCCGGTGCGAAATCGATCCCGACGTGACTCATCGCTCCGCCGAGTTCGCGCCATTTTTCGAGTCCTCCCGCGATCTTCGGCCAACCGTGGACGAAGGCAAACATCGCCCCGATCCCGAGACGAAGAAAGAGGAGGCCGAGGTCGCGATATTTGGTCAATCCCGTCAAAATCATCGGCTGAAAATGCCGCGCCGCATCCGGGAAAGCGAGGGAAAGTCGGGATCCAAGGAGGACGCTGGGAGGTCCGGCGAAGGAGCCGCAAAAACTTCCTGACTTATGATCGAAGGGTGCTATTCTATGCGACACTCGTTATGCAAAGAAAAAGTGCCTTCTCTCGCCGCCTTCCCGATCTTGTTACTGAAGAACTCGTTGCCGCCCTCACGGGTAAAAGCACCGCATTCGAGTTCAAGCAACTCTTCGACGTCGTCCACGAAAAATTGAAGGCTCGGAACGCCGCCAGTGGAGGTGAGGAGATGCTCCGTCTCCGTGCTTACGAAAAACTTCAAAACCTCGTGTCGCGCGGCATGGTCAAGAAGACCGGCAAGAAATACAAGGCCCTCGCCTCGATCTCGAAGGCACTCATCCCGCCGCCCGCTCCGCAGGCGGCAGGCGGCGCGGGCGCGGCACCCGCTCCGGCTTCGAAGTGATCCAAGGCTGACCGTTTCCGGGGTTGCCTTCACCCCGTGGGCCTTTTAAAACGACGCTCGCATGCTCGAGAATTACGTCCCCGTGCTCATCCACGTCATCGTGGCGGTCGGCTTCGCCACGTCCGCGCTGCTGGCAAACGTCGTTCTCGGGCGCGCCGGTAAGCGCAACGCCGTCAAGGACGTCGCCTACGAATGCGGAATGCTCCCCGAAGCGGGCCCGCAGCCTCGGTTCAGCGTCAAGTTCTACCTCGTGGCCATGCTCTTCATCCTCTTCGATATTGAAGTGGTCTTCATGTATCCGTGGGCGGTTGTCTTTCGCGACTTCGTCGCGATCCACGGGCCGATCATTCTGTGGAGCATGCTGAGCTTCGTGACCATCCTGCTCTTTGGATACATCTACGCCGTCAAGAAGGGAGCGCTCGACTGGTCTCGCTGACCCGATTGGGCGCGGTCGGGTCGGTTTTTTCGAGATGATTCACCACCTGGTCCTTTTCAAACTGGCTGACGACGTCGACGACGACCGGGTGGAGTGGATGATGCGGCAGACGCGAATCCGGCTGCTCAAGATCCCGGAGGTCCTCAGCGTCAAATGTGGCAAACAGATCGACCCCGACGCCGATTGGCCGTTTTTTCTGGCGGTCGACGTTGATAACATGGAGCGGCTGGCGATCTATCGGGATGCGCCGCACCACGTAAAGTTTCTCGAAGAGGTGATTCGTCCCCACACGACGGAGCGGCTCGCTCTCGATTACGAAATGGATCCGGCCCGCGACGTCACGTATTCCTGAAGTGCCGCAGTGAAGAAACGAATTTCCGCCTCGCTGATTGCGAAAGGCGGAGTGAGTGAGACCACGTTGCCATCCGGCGCCCCGGCCAGGATCAGGAGACCACGCCCGAGCAGTCCGGTCACACAGTCTCCGGCCAATGCTCCGTCCGGCGAACCGTCCGGACGAACGATCTCGATTCCCCGCAGCAACCCGGCTCCCCGAAATCCCCCGATCCAATCCACATTCAGATCGGCAAACGCCCGATCGAACGCCGCGGAGGCGGTCGCAACGGACTCCCGGGTCTCCGGTCGGAGGTGTTCGGCGATCGCCGCCAAGGCCATCGCGCACCCAACCGGGTGACCCAGGTAGGTGCTTGTGTGCAATGCCTCCCCCGACGATTCCGGCCAGGCGTCCATGATCTCCGCCGACCCGACGCAGGCCGACAGCGGAAAGCCGGACGTCAATCCCTTACCGAGGCAAATCAGATCCGGAGCGACGTCCACGCGATCGCACGCGAAGAGAGCGCCCGTCCGATTGAAGCCCGTGTAGATCTCGTCGAAAATGAGGAGAACTTCAAATTCATCGGAAATTTCGCGCAGACCGGCCAGAAAATCGGCGGGCGGAACCACCTCGCCGCCGCGACCCTGGATCGGTTCAACGAGGATGCTCCCAATCGAGTGCTCGCGCAGTGAAGCTCGGATTTGCTCGAAAATCGGACCCGAATCGGCCCGGGGCCCGGCGGGGAAAGGCACCCGAACGGCGAACCGCCCGAGTTGCGCCTCGAAAGGCCCGCGAAAGTAATCCAAGCCGCCCGCGGCCAGCGCCCCGTGACCCAGCCCGTGGTAGGCTCCTTCGAACGTCAGCACCCCCGCTCGTCCCGTTCTCAGCAGCGCAGTCTTGAGGGCCGATTCGACCGCCTCCGAACCGGAACTTCCCAGGATCGTGCGGCCCGTCCCCCGGCCCCACCGTTCGAACGTGATCTCGCTCAATTTGCGGCAGAGCTCCACCTTGACCCGGGCCGGGTGGACGTCGCCCATCGCGTGGCCCAATCGATCCAATTGTTCGTGCGCGGCGCGGCGGACCCGCGAAGCGCCGTGGCCGAGGCCGGTCACCGCGAAGCCGGACGTGAAGTCCAGGAAGCGATTGCCATCGACGTCCCAGACGTTCAATCCCTCCGCCCGGTCCCAGAAGATGGGAAAATCGTCGGCTACGAACGTGACGTTGCGCGATTCGTAGCGCCGCAGCTCCCGGGCGAGCGCCCGCGACTCCGGGCCGGGCACCTGGGTTCGGAGTTCCGGGAACATCGGCGTCGCGTCAGGCCGCGATCCGCTGGCCCGCCGTCCGGACCAAGCTCGCGTAGAGCGAAGCGTGATGGCTGGCCGACGCGGTCCAGGAGACATCCGTCGCCATCGCCCGTCCACTCATCGCGGACCAATCGTCCGCCGAGTCCCGGACCGTCAACGCGAACCGCATGATGTCCGACACCGCATCCGCACTTCGGACGTTGAAGGTGAAACCAACCGCGGTCTGGCTGCCGGGACGGTAGGTCGGTGTGAGTGCGGCCAGCCCGCCGCAGGCGAGACTTACCGGGACAACGCCGTAGCGCAGGGCCTTGCGGAGCAACGCGGCGGAAGGTTCGATCGCGTCGGCGGAGAGCAGGATGTCGGATGCGGCGACGGCAAGCCGGAGCGTGTCGTCGTCCGCTTCGGGGAGCCAGGCAAGTCGGCCCGCGTGTTTGCGGACGGCAAATTGCAGATCCGCAAGATTGTCCGGCTGGACGGGGCCGACCACGGCGATCCGGGCTCCCGCTTCGACTAGTCGATCGATCGCTGGCAGGGTGGCGGCCATGCCGTCGCTCATCATCGCGTCGGTCGCCACGAGCACGAGCGCCGCTTCCGGCGATGCGTCGAGTCCGGTGCGGGTAAACCAGGGTTTGCGGTTGGCCTTCTTGCCGTCCGGAGTCTTGAATTTCTTCGCGATACCGGTATCGGTCGCCGGATTCCAGGCCGCCGCGTCGAGTCCTGACGCGATCCCTTCGATTTTGCCCGCCTGCTCCCGCGTGACGGGATCGAGCCCGCAGCCGTTCTCCCGGGTTTGAATCTCGGAGACGAACCGTGGCCCGGGCACGACAATCGCGTTCGCGGCGAGCATGCCGCCCTTGAGATAATTCAGGCTGCCGAAATACTCCAGGCCCCGAGCGGAGAAATACTCGCTCGGCAGGTTGAGGAGGCTGAAATCGTAGCTCCAAAAATTCCCCTGATACTCCAACGAATCGGCGGCCAGCACCGTCGGAATACCGAGACGTTGATGCGCGGCGAAGACCGGCACGAGCGCACCCTGCCAGTTGAACGACTGAATGAGATCCGGCGCTGGATCCATGCGCTTGGCGAGTTCGACGGCGCATTTCGCGAAGAGCGCGAACCGGGCCGAGTTGTCCTGGTAGTCGCGTCCGTCCGCGCCGTAAATGCCCGAGCGGTCGAAAAACTCGTCGCGCGCCACGAAGAAAACCCGCACACCGTCCTTCGTTTCCAATTCGCGAATCTCCGCTGAAAGTTCCGCGCCCCCAACGGGGATCGAAAAATCCGCACCCGTCCGCCGGGCGTCCTTGCCGGCGACCTCGCGAGCGCAGCGGTAGAAAGGAAGCGCAACGCTCACCGTGTGGCCCTGGGCCGTCAACTCGGCGGCAAGCGAGCGCACGGATTCGCCGTAAGCTCCGGTGCTCGCGTAGGGTGCGTATTCGCTGGCTGCAAAGAGAATGTTCATCGGAGGAAGGTAACACCCGCACGCGTTGCTGAAAACGGTGGAATCGCTCCACGCGGAAGTTGCAATTCCCGACCGGGTCTTTTATCCTTTGATTTTCAAACGGATGGGTGGCTGAGCCCGGTCGAAGGCACTCGACTCGAAATCGAGCGTGGCAGCGATGTCACCGTGGGTTCGAATCCCACCCCATCCGCCATTTTATCAGCATCAGTCACAGGTTGAGCCACTTGCGGTGAATCAAAAACTTCCCGCTCACCACGCTCCAATTTTTTGGTGCAGAGCCGTGCACTACTGTTGCGGTCAAAATGTGTAGATTTTTGTAGACACTCCGGGTAGCCTGTTTTCATGGAATCCGCCCCTTCGACACCAATCGAAACGGGAAGGAAGAATCAGGTGAAAAAAAAGCGGTCTGTCGTTGCCGACCTCCCATCCGGGGTCTCGGTCCACCGCCTTGGAAACGGATCCTTTCGGGTTCGATTGGGGAAAAAGTTTACGAAGGGGAATGCGAGGACCAGAGATTTCTCCATTCTCGGTCAAGGCCGCGAGTGGATCGAAGAGCAGACCCGCGACCGCGCTGCATTGCGGGAAATGCAGCTATCCCCTGAACAGCTTGCGCAGGCCAAGATGGCTTTCCGGCGGCTCGGCGACGTCCCGCTGGCAGCAGCCGTCGAATTTTATTTTAAGGCCGGACCCGGAGGTCGGCAGCCAACGAAACTCGACGACGTTCTTGCCCTGTATGAAGACCACCATGAAAAGGCGAAGAGCAAACCAGGATACATTACAGCGCAGAAAATCAGCATCACCTTGCTTCAATCTACCACAGGGGACCTACCAATCTCCGGCTACACCCCGGCGGTCTTGGACGAATGGTTTACCAAACAACGCGAACTCCGGCGCTGGGGTGATCTCAACACCTTAAACTACGTGCGTGACCTCAAGATGTTTTTCAGGTTTTGCATGCGCCAAGATTTCATTGCGAGCAATCCGCTCGAAAACGCAATGTTCGACTGGGTCAAGCCCTTGCGAAAGAATCTGAAGGCCAAAAAGAATGTCGTCATTTACAGCGTTGAAGAAGCTCGCAAGCTTCTCGGTGCCGCAATAAACCATACGGACAAGGACATGCTTATCTGGTTTTCTGTGTGCTTCTTCTCAGGAATCCGGGTCGACGAAATGGGGCGCATGACTTGGGAGTGCTTCCGGTGGAATGAAAAGTCTATCACACTTGATGAGCATGTCGTTGCCAAGCGAGGTGATCCACGGCATATCGCTCTTTCCGAAACATTCAAGGCGTGGATCCGGAAGCTCCCTGATTTCAGAAAGCGCAAAGGAATTCTCGTCAATCCGACGAACTGGCGTCACCGACTTGACGATTTTCACGCCATCGCTGGTGTGCCGAAGAAGCGAAATGCACTTCGGCACACATTCGCTAGCTACCATTATGTTGCTGGTGGAGATGCAGACGAAACCCGGAAGATGCTTGGACAGAAAACAGAGCAGGTGCTCTTCGCGCACTACGTCAAGTTGACCACCAAAAAAGCGGCGGCGGCATTCTGGTCACTGCGCCCGCCGATTGGTAATGGCAGGCTCTCATCATCGGAGAAAAACGTCTGAATTGATCGACGGATCGTCAACCGATTTGATTTTTCAGGTTGCCCGTCCTACCATTGAAAAGTGAATTACGAGCGAAAGCTAGGGACGGTATCGACACGGGAGAAGCACGATCTCCCGGGAAGTGGCAGCGGGTGCTGTCAACCGTTCCTCATTGTTAGATCGGTTCTCCCAATAGCCCGGTTCGCTGGTGCGGGAGCCGAGGGGTTGGAATCCCCCCAGGAAGACAAAGGGCTTCCTGCGTTTCATGGGACTGACGAGGTCGCGCCTCGCAGATTGGCCATGGCGGTTGCACACCCGCCGTGGATTCAAATCTGCCCGACGCGCTAAAACCTCGAGCCATTTCGAAACGAACTGCCTACCGCTACGTAGGGATCCCCAGCCTTGTTCAAGACTGGCTATACGCTTCGCGAAGGGCAAAACCAGGCGAAGAACAGTGGATCCTAATCGTCCGCGAAGGCGGACGAGGTTGTGAAACGATGATCGACACTCAGAGCATTGACCGTGCCTATGAGCTCTACAAGCTCGGGATCAAGCCCCCGCCAATCCCGTCCCGCGTCAAAAAACTTCGCTCTGAGTAATTCTCGAATTTGTATGGGCCTCGCCAGATTCGGCATATCGAACCGATCTCAATTTTACAGCAAATTTTTATGAACATATCAGATGACATATCTGCCCACGACAGTGACGGGCCAGGCGAGCTTCTTTCGCTGCTTCGATCGCTTCCCGAGTCTCCTGCTGAGCGCCAAGAGTGGGGACAAAAGCGCCTCACCGAGTTGGCTGCAAAGGTGAAGACCTGCGGTGAAGCAGATCTATCCCGGCTTGATGAGTTGCCGAGTCTTATGTCGAACCTCGAACGCTATTTTACAGGGCGATCCCTCGATGGAGCCGTTGATTGCCTCATGGTCTATGCGGTTCACCGGGCCCGAATCTACAAGGTTGCGGGAACTTTCGAAGCGTTTGGGAAACGCTTGGGAATAGCGAAAGGAACGCTGTATCATTGGCTCCACCGCGGGGAAGTCGTGGTCCGCATTTGCGAGGAATGCCCAGGGCTGGCCCTTCCCGGGGAGATCAATACGGTCAAAACCATCCGAAAGCTGCCCGAGAAACATTGGGTGAATTTCTGGCACTGCGTTCTCAAGGACTCTCCAGGCGTTGACCCCGGACCTGCCGTTCTCGCGAAAGCCCTCGAAAGCTATCGGGTGTTACATGGACTTCAACTCCCTCGCCCAGCTAAGCAGAATGATGATCCCTGTGGTATGGATGAATTGGAGCAACCCGAGCCCAACGCTTCCATCGAAGACTTTGACCGTTTTCAGAACCCAGATCGGGCCGCTAGCTTCAAAAATTTTTCCCACGGTCTCAGTCCGAGCCGCACAACAGCCGTCGACATTTCAAATCTCTGCCTCCTGAATGCTGAAGACCTTAACCAGGTTAAGGAGATTGTGGCAAAACTTGCCGAGTCAAACCCTGACGATTGGGATTTATTCCTCAAGGTCAGCGTTCCAGTGTTCTTGAAGCAAATCGGTATAAATTTGGCCGAATTCGTCCAATCGCTTGAACGGTTCCCGCCGGAAGACACGATGTGAATGGTCTGAACCGGACAGAAACTCGCTCATTTGCAGCCGTCGACGATTGGCTCCGACCTCGGTGAGATGGAGTCTCGGAAGTTGGGCTCTGGCGCACTAAGACCGAGTAATCTCCGGGTCAGCGCCCATCTTCGCGGATTTTTGCTTGAACGCCCTTTTCCCCTTGATCGAATCGATCACTTGAGGGGTCAGGACGGAAGCGCCCGCCTTCTCTTTGGCGACCACCTTCGGCTTCCGTCGTCTCCATCGCTCCAAAAACCCGAGCCAGAACGAGACTGGAGGCAGAAACTTCATTTGCGGAAGGGGTGTGCCAGGCCCGGTGTCCTCGTGTTCCTTCCTCTTCGTTGCGAGACGCGCAGCGACGAAACAGGCAACGTCGTGCCTGACCGCATCGGGCTCTGGAGACAATATCACTAGTTTCCCGCTGGAGGCTGTGGCCAGCAGCGTTTGCAGCAACTTGTCGCCGGATGTCGCCTCGACGATCAGGGTTCGGCCGCTCCCCGCCCGAAAATCCTTTGTCAGAATCGGAAAAAACAACCTGAATCCCGGCAGGAAACAACCCCCGTCCGAGGTCAGAACCGACCCATCTTCGGCGACATGGACGGGGAAGACCAAATTGCCTTTCCGCAATTTTCCCTCCTTCCGACGAAAGTCGACAGCAGCCTCGCAGGTTAAGCCCGCAGGAACCTGAAAGGCAAATTCGCGCACGAGAACCGCGCCCGTTGGCTGCATGAGCAGGTGGGCCAAACTGATCTTCTTCTCCTTGCGGCCTCGCTCCAAGACGATCGCTTCATTCGAAACGCTCTTGATTGCCCAGCGATCTCCGTGTCTGGCGACACCACTGACATTGTGGAGGGCACATAACCAGACCGGGAGATCGATTTTCGTCCAATCGTTGACCGTTTTCGGCCAAGGAACGACATCGTCTATCACCAGCGAGATCAATTTCTGGCCCCGTCGTCGAGGTGGATGCGACAATAACTCGCTTGTCAGTTCAGCACACGCCTTCGAAGACATTCCGGAAGGTCTCAATACCAATGGGTGTTCCCGCGCATCTTTCCGGAAGGTGTGGAGTAAAGATTGCGATCCCAACGCGACCCGGCCCTGCTGCACCGAGATCGTCACGTTTCCCATTTTGAAGGTCCGTTGCGTCGCGAAATCCTCCTTCGAAGGCGATGGGCCCAATCGCAGCAGCTGTCCGATGAATCGCCTGCTGGTGTGAGCCTTCGGCACGATGACGACCAGCTTTTTGTCCCTTTCCAGTGTCGCGATGTGGGCCAACAACCTTTCGACGCTCCGCCGCTTCTCCCAGACCAGTTTGGCGTCCGCCGAGACCTCGAAATCCGCCTGAGTCAGCAGAGTGTCGTTTCTTTGGTCCGACCGCGGGTCTACAAACGAGTTCACCGGCACGATCCGTATCCTATCCTGACTGGCGACGGCCGATTCCAACCGCCCGAGATCAATCCAACCGGCCGCTTTCCCGGTGGTTTTCAGCACGGAGGGTGAGACGGTGTCTCGTCCGATACGAACTAAATCCCAAACGAGTCGCTGGCGATCCAATTGGCCAAGGTGGCAAAAAACCTGGCCGCCCGATGTCGCAAGACCCCCAAGGTTCACGGCCGTCTCAAGCGCTCGATCCAAAGCGGCGTCTACTTGTGAGAACGGGGAACCTGTCCGAAAAGCGCCTCGGAGGACCTCCGCAAGAACCTCCGTTCTGGTAAGGACCGGATCGTCCCCGAAAATCTGCCCGACGCGGCGCGGATCGAGAACTGTCGGAACTGCTGCTACCAACCGGCGAGGCACTATACACCGACTCCCAATCTGCTCAGCCCAGCCTGCTCTTGTCTCTACGAGCGAAGTCGCTGGTAGTTTGGGATGCTTTTTCCTCTCGGACGCCATGGTGGATCGCTTCTTGGCGGCCCGTTCCCGCTCCGTCAATCCCTCGGTTTCATGGAAAGCCTTTCGAGAACGTTTGGAGAAGACATCGATCAAGCCGGGATCTATACCGGAAATTTCCCAGGATTTGATACCCGGCCCCTTAAATTCGACGCCGTAACCGCCTGTTCTCAGTTGGCTCACCAAACCGTAGTGATAAATCGCCTCGAAGGCGGATTTAAGCGAATACAAGGGCCTTCCGTCCAAGCTGCGCATTCGATCCCCGATCCCAACTCTCGCCAGCACACAAAGATGGTCGTGTAGCTGCGGTTCAAGGATCCAATTGAATGGATGGGAGAATTTCCAAACGCTAGGACACACGCGACTAGATCCTCCGTCGATCCGAAGGGCTGTATTGTTGATAATTTCGCGAGTGACCCAGCGGACGGCCTGATCCTGATAGCTGATTAGCTCAACGTTGACCTCGGGACCCGCCAGAGCGGCAATTGAAAAAGTTTTCGGTGGAGAGCAGATCAGATCAAATGACACCACCATGCCCGGCTTGCTGCGCTGCGAAATCTGGGTCAGCGTCCTGTCAAAAATTTGCTTCGTCAGCGGATGCCACACCACATCCGGGCGACTCCCGCTCCCAACCACTGCTCGGCAAATCCGCGGTTCTCCAATGGCTCGAAAATCGAGCGCATCCCAAGCCGCTGACGAAAAATCGCCGCCGTGGTAGTTGGCCAATCCATTCGTGCCCTTCCGCCTTTCGAGGTTGATCATGGCGCGCCTCCTCCGAATCGCGAACTCTTACGCTGATCAATGAAACCACGTTTCCCAAACCGTTCTTGCAGCACCGCCCCCAAAAGAGATCTTGCCAACGCCACCACCAATACATGTGCAAGGCCCCGACTGTGCATCATAGATGTCCGCCACCGTCGTGCTGAAACGCGATACCAAAGCTCCTCTGCCGATACGCGAAGAAGCGCCATTCTCACCTCTTGGCCCAACAGGATGCGGTCGCATGAAATGCCGAAACGGTCGATAGTTGCAGACTCCGCAGAACTCATTCTGAGTTTGTGGGTTCGTATCCCCCGGTCGTCAACAAATTTTTGCCAGTGCATGACACCGT
The DNA here is from genome assembly GCA_963719495.1 of uncultured Verrucomicrobiae bacterium. GTDB lineage: Bacteria > Verrucomicrobiota > Verrucomicrobiia > Chthoniobacterales > JAATET01 > CAVVKW01. Next base: position 13,116 of record CAVRCI010000005.1, on the reverse strand, counting down.
GGAGACAAGATGGAGGCATCCGGAATTCAGGCATCAACGCGCCGAACTTGCGGCGCGGGTGCTGCGAGTGACTTGCACTGAGCATGGACTGCTTCGAGTTTGTATGCCGTGGGCACGAAGCGGCGGCGGGTTTACTTCGAGGATGGACGCGATGATTATGGGCTGTTGCCTCAGCAGACAAATGTCTCGGTTGCAGCCCGGCATCTGGGTGAGAAGCCGCTTTGGCGGCTGATCGATCATCACGTGAGCACGGCCCATACCGGCCGGGACTAGTGGGGGTTCCATCGCATTCCGGTCGACGGGACGAGTGCTCGGCGTGGATCGTTACGTGACTGTCATTCTTGGTGCCGAAACCAGCGAGCTTCTGCTCGTGATCGAGGCTCGCCACGCCACGACGTCGGCACAGTTCGCCGCCGCCGTGCCCGCTCACGGGGCCAGAGAGGGCTACGCTGCGCGAGATGATTCGTCCTCGTCCATATCGGGATAGATGAGATGATCGCCGCCGGCCAAGAGAGACTCTGCGGCCAACTTCCTCACCAAGCTCCGCAGCGGGCCGGCGAGTTCGATCAAGATCTTCAGCGAGCGGTCGAGGGACTCCTCCGGATCGGGGTGGGCCCTGATCGCCGCGAGGTCCGAGACACTGAATTCGTCTTCGCAGCAGCTCAATTGATCCATCATGGTCACCCACAGGTCTTTCTGGTTGGGAGCATCGTCGTGGAAGATCGATTTCCCGATTTCACCCGCCCAGCCGATGCAGCTCCGCTCGAAAGCATTGGCGTAATCGAACCAGCAGTTCCCGAAGACCGTGAGTTCACTCTGGATGTTGCTGCCATAGGCGCGCCAAACCGAAATACCCGCCTTGCCCCCGAAGTCGAGCGTAACGAGGTAATGTCCAAACTCATGCGCGAGCACATTTGGCAAATCATGGATGAAAGTGCGATCATGAGACCTCTCAAGGGTTGCGAAAGAACGAGTCGACGATGCCTTTTTTTTCGGTTTCATAGTTCGTCTCAGCGACTGTCTTCGTTCAGGAAGGGTGGCGGCACTTCGCGCACCCGGAGGTCCTCCGGCCACTCGTGCCAGTCGCCACCGTGGCTGTCCTGAAGGCGTAAATCGGTCCCTTCGTCGACAGGACGACGTCCGAGTTGCTTGAGGAAGAACGCTACGTTCCTCTTTCTGCAAAATCCCATCAGCTCTCGGGCCCAAGCCAAGTCGAACGCTCGGACGGCATCCATCCGTCCGCTCTCTCCGCCGAGAATCAGCCACTTGATTCCCTTGAGATCGAGTTCCTCAAGAGGGATTCGATCCCAGAGCGGCTCTACGGACAAGCCTCTTACAGTGGCCGGCACTTCGCGGAGTTGATCGATCCGCGTGAGTTTATCCGGGCCGGTCAAGGTGGTCATAGCGCAGACATTCTCTGGAAATCCCCCGATGCGCTCTCCGAACCTCGCCATCCGGTCCGGGCGTTTGGTGAGCCAAAGCCACACGTGCCGTTGGCCCAGGGGTGAGCGGATAGGTTCGATGACTTCGGCTTCCAAAAACTCAAAGTCGCTCTCCCGCGAAAAGGCATCCCCCATGTCCGAAACGAAGATCAATCGAGGGTAGCCATCCAGCCACGGTTTTTCAGGATCTGAAGTGCCGCGAAGATCGGACTTCTTCGCCATATCCCAAACTCTTCCGGAGAACCGCGTGACAACCTCGAATGTCGGCGCGTAGCCCGGATTCGCGCCTCGGGTCGGATTCACGATAGATCGCCCTTTGTTCAAGTGCTGGCGGGCGGCGTAACAACAGATGGCTCCGGTGATGGCCAAGTCGACCATCTCGGCAGCCTCCCGTCCGTGCTGAGTCCGCACCGCATCTATAAACTGGAGCCGCAGGTGCCAGATGTTCGTTGTCGAGATCGCCTTCGAATGACCTGGGAGTGGAGAAACAATTATGTCGTAGGTGTCTGCGATCAATTCGCGAAAAAACTCCCCACTTTTTCCGGGCAACCAATCCACCATGCCAAAGAGGGCATCGTCGATAGCGGCCAGAATCTTCGCCGGAGATGGAAACAGCTCGCAACCTCCACAGCCCATAATCGGGTTAACGGTCGAGTGGCACCACTGAATTTTTGTATCGATCATCTTTTTGTCCTTTTGAATCGACTCAGACTCTTCAGGACAAAAAGCCGGGCAGTTAATTTGCCCGGCGGCTGCAATAGCTAAAACGAAACCCGGTGTTGTCGCAGCCCGGATTGTGTGCCCGCAGCTGTTCTCTCCGGAATCATATTCCAATGGCAAAGATTCGCAAGTGGGGCGTTTGGATGCCAACCAATCAGTGCCGTGCCGGAGCTGATATGTCGTCTTCGCAAGAATAGAGTCTCGAGCTGAGCCGGGAGGAATTTATGCGAGACCCGCGAGCAGCGCCCTCTGTCGAGGGCCCGTCGCTGAGTGCAAGGACTGGTCTAATGCCAAAAGTGAAGCAGAGGAGAAGACAGTCTTCTCTCCACGTTGAAGCTGAAGGCAATCAACCCGGGGCGGCGTAACGCCGTCCCAAAAATAACAACCAACACATGAAGAAAGACATCCAATGGTCGTCCAATGACGACGGCAACAGTAACAATAACAACCCTTGGGGGCGCCCGAAGCCGGACAGCTTCCGTGATCTCATCTTGAGGGCGGAATTCCGTTCCCGGAGACTCCGATTCGAACCCGGTCAGACGTGGCTGCGGATCGTGCCGGCTTTTGCATCTTCGCCATACGGCTGGATGCTCGGCGTCCACTCTTTGAGCGTCCCGGGGGCGGTCTTCGCCCATCCGAAGACCCTCAAGCAGAACGCACGATCCGCCTTCGACGGTGCATATTCCTGGCTGAAAGAGAATGATCCAGGCGCCTTGTTCTCCAAAGCCAACCGAGATGGTATCCGATTGCTCTCAGATCCGGTCTGCGTGTTCTGGGCATTGGTTGAGACTAAAGGTCGTTATGTTGCTCGGCTGGTTCAGGCGAGTGGTTACGATGGTTCGCGCGGAGGTGTGTCGGGACTCGGAGACCAGATTCTTCGACTGACCAAACGCACCGATGAAACTGGCGCTCTCACGGCTGAGCCGGTCCATCCTGAGCGGGGTGTTCTGATCGCTGTGACGAAGAACAAGGCTCCCGGAGCCAAATATCCGACCTACAGTCTCTCCGTTGGGCGACAACCGGCTCCGATAGCGGAGATCCTTGAAAAGACCGATCCTAGTGAATTCGAAGCGATTCGCCCGCTGGAAGCGGTGATCCATCCCGTGAGCGACGAGGAAGAGTGGGAGTTCCTTGAAAAGGTCCTCGAACCGCATCACCTCGAGGCACTGCGCGCCACCTTGCCGCGATAATAAACACTGCGTGGGCGGGGCAACGTTGCCCCGCCTACGTCCATATCTCATGGAATCAATACAACCTGCCCCTCCGGCAGATGGCAGCCGGATCATATTGCCGCATCAGCGTTATGCTTTCGACCGTCTGGTTGAAATCACGAAGGCGTGCTTTTTCAGCGCCCGCAATTCGCTCCCTCTAGCGATCCGACCTCAGAGTCTGCTGATCGGCCAAAGCGGCTCTGGAAAGACTTTTCTCGCCAAGGCCGTTGCCGACCACCTTGGCGTCCCCTTTCTCCCGATTTCTGTAGCAGATTGGATTCTGGCGGGATGTAGCGAGCGCGGCGGGATCAACACGTGGCCGTCTATTGCTCGTTTTCTTCAAATCAATCGCCGGAAGGAAGGAGTAGTAATCTGCATTGATGAGATTCAACACGCTTGCGGCGACAGTTCCTGGGAGCGATTTCTGAGGGTGGAACTCTTTTCACTGCTCGATCTGCGGGTTCCCCGCGGCCTGTCGGCAAAAATCGACCGCGAGGAGGGCGAACGAACTTTTAGCCCGAATGATTTGTCCGAGATTGAAGAGGTCCTCGCGAATCGTACGATGATCATTGGAGCAGGTGCATTTCAGAACATTTGGGAAGAGTCGGACACTGTTCAGATCGGATTCCGTAACGAGCAGCCCGAACAAGCATTGCCAACCTTGCGCACTCTAACGGAAATTCTCCCGACCGAACTGATTAACCGATTTCGCAGTGAGATTCAAATTTTGCCACCTTTGACACTAAGTGACTACGAAGCGATGCTCGACTCGACGGTGTCGCTGGTTCCGGCTTATCTTCGGAAAACATTCCTTGAACTTGGGAGTGCCAGAATACCGGAAGTCGCCCGGCTACGGCAGGGCACGCGTTTTTTGGAAGAACTTATGCTCGATACGCTCCTGATCGAACGCTCCGCCCTGCGAAGTTTCACGCCTTCCTCCCCAGAGCTGGAACTCAATTTCAACGATTCGTCGTCGGCTATCAGTCCGGAAAGTTGAGTCCGTATCAGAGTCTCGTCGCACTCGGTCTCATTCGGCTCAATGAGGCCCCTCTTTAGTTCTCCGCAGCCAGGCCACCTCCTGATCTCATTGCGACAAGGACTTTTGGAGCATCGCTGCTGGTCTCATGCGCACGCTCAATCACGTTCAAGGCATCGGTGCAATCCATCGGCTGCAGAAATCGACAATTTCTTCTTGACATCGAGAGAATCTCTCGTAGCTTTACCCCGAACTTCGCGAAAGCGAGGAACCTTTGGCAATAAGCCCAGAGAAAAATTTGTCATCTCGAACTCTTTGGAGTTTGAAATTACCAATTCATCTCTGCCCGGTGTGCGGAAACGCGCACCGGGCTTTTTTTATTGTGGGTTGTGATTGCTTCAGTCGGCTCAAGTGCGATCAGATCGATTCTTTTTCGATTCATGATGAGTCGGGTGACGGCTGGCACCTCCGTGGGTCAGGTATTCCTTCCGTCTTTCTGTCTACAACTCACGATGCGACTCTTTGACCGATCTCGCGGGGGAGGGAGAGTCATTGCCCTTTCCCTCCCCCGCTGGCCCCCTCCCTACGGCTAGGGGGGAACTATTGAGGTGATGGGATTCTTTGCATTCTCGGCGAATGATCTAGTCCTTTCTCTTTACATAGCCCCAGGCTGGAGGTCGCTCGACGAAGATAACCGGATGACTGAATTCAGGCGCAGACGATCGTTTATCGAGCCGCACCAAACGCGTATCTCGCGTGTCGCGGAAGACGGCTTGACCTTCGCGATCAAGCAGCGCGCCTGTAGATTCGTACCAGCATAGAAAAAGTCCACGACCGACAGGAACGATGCTCTCCCAGTCGGCGGGAATCAATGTTCGTCCTGTCGCATCGACCAACTCGACCGTGTTGTTGCCGTAGTTTCTGACAATTTCAGCAGGCGCAGCAGTCTCCTGGCTCTCTTCGCCGAGATCGATGGGAATTCGTTCATATTGATTGTCCTTCCGGATGGAGGCGACCGATTCGCCGCGGTCTGAATACACGCGGACCGGGGTGTCGGATTGCGGCTCCAAAAGTGTCTTTCCACTCGCGTCGATGATCCCCCAGATCGAAGCCCTCCTGCCCTTGCTCTGGCCATCGACTTGACGCGAGACATTGGCGACGAGTTTCGGAGCTGCTTCGGTTCCTACATTCTCGAAGGAAGAGGCGAAATCCCAGTCTGGAGAGATTTTCACCTGGCCGTCCTCGCCGATATATCCCCAGCCTTGCCCTTTGCGATTCACGGCAGCAAAGCCGTTTTGGAAAGGGCGGGCGTCGTCCCACCGCTCGCTGCCGAGCGGTTTTCCGTTCGAATCGATAAAGAACGCCTGCCCTTCGGCGTCGCGCACCAAGCCGAAGGAACTGTGGTGCATCCAATCACGAGGCTGCTCCTTTTCAAAAAATCCGAGCGGAGTTCCATCCCGGCGCACGAGCGACCATCTTCCGGTTGCCGCCTCCTGAACCCAAAGCAAGCCGGCTTTGGCCTGATTCCCATTCCAATAAACCTTCGCGGCATCCGCGAATGTGACGAACTCGCCGGTCGCCGTTGAACAAAGGCTGTATTTGCCATCTGGCTGGCGAAACATGAAATCCGGCCCGTAGAAATCGACGTATTCGCACCCCGGCAACGCGCTGGGAAACTCGATCCGACGTCCTTCAGCGGTGAATAATTCGTTCTTCTCATTGCGAGTCGCCAGCAATCCGTGCCCTTCGATGCTGATGGAATCCCATTCGACCGCGAGCACCGGTTGGCCTGTTCGGGTGCTGACGCCGAATTTCCCGTCTTTTCGGACGAGAATCAGATCGTCCGAAAGCTGCCGGACATAATCGAAGGCCGGAGGCGCGATCACTTTGCCCGTTGCGTCGTCAATCCAGCCATAGGCCGGGATGCCGGGATAGGGGATCAATTCCGAGGCGAAATCGAGGTCCGACGAAACACCGGGAAGCACGATTTTTCCATCCCTGTCCACCAGATCCAGATGGCGTCCGCCACCGTAGTCATACTTCCGGCGGAATCCGTCCCATTCCGGGTAACGCCGGGCAAAAGGCGTTGGCAGTCCGGCGAGGAAAAGGCTGGAGTCCGAAATGGGATACCTCGAAACAATGCGGCCCGCGTTGTCGAACCGGATCACGCCGTCGGCGTAGGCTTTGAGGTATCCTTTACGAAAACGCGGAAACTCGGCCGCTGCGGCAGAAACTCGCTCTTCACGGTCTTCGAAAAGCGTTGGTCGGATTTTCGGATCGACAGTAAATGCTTCGGAGCCGTCCAAAGTCAGAAACGTCCAAACGTTTCTCCCGTTGATCTCTTTCGCCACGGAGGCAAGCCCCTCAATGTAGTCGCCGGCGGCGTCCCATTCGGGCGCGGCGATCACTTTTCCGCTGGCGTCAATAAATCCCCACCTTCCAGCGCGGCAGACAGCCGCGTGTTTTTCGGAATACGATCGCACTTCGTCCCATTCATGGGGCACGGCATCGTTGCCAGCGCGATCCACGAATCCCCATTTTCCCTCGACTCGATGGGCGGCGAGGCCCTCTGAGAACGGCAGGAATTCGCCGGGGCGAAACGGCACCGCGAGTTTCCCTTGCTCGTCGATGAAGCCACGCTGGAAACCATCGGTCTCGCCCGCGTCGGAAACCATCGCGAGGCCATCGAAAAATCCGACCCTCGCCTCGGGAATGCCGACCACACCCTGCGGCGCTGTAAAAATGACCTTCCCGCCTACCGCGACAAAAATGCCCTCTCCGTCGGTCTTGTAGAGAAAGACGCCGCCATCTGCGGGCAGAAGCCCGTCCCATTCGGTTGCGACGAGCAGCTCGCCGTCCTTGCCCAGCAGGCCGATCTTGTCCCGCCCCCCTTCGGTCTTCCACACCGGGATCCAGCCGAGGTCGAACCGTTGCTGCGCCCAGCGCATTTGCCATTCCGGCTCGCAAAGGAGCTTGCCGTTCCGATCGATTAACGCCCAGCCCTCGCCGCGTCGCACCGCGCCGATTCCCTCCGCAGCATGATTGATTGCGCCATCCCAGACGGGCTCGACCAGCAGTTTTCCCTTGGCGTCGATGAAGCCCCGTTTGCCATCGCGCGTGACAATCGCTGTTCCTACAGGTGAAAAGCGCCAGGCATCATTCCACTCGCAGGGAATGACCAGTTTTCCACTCGCATCCGCATATCCCCATTTCTCGTCGCGCTTCACGGGCACGAACCCTCGGATCAGCTCCCCGACCTCCTCCCATTCCGGTTTCAGAACCAGCTTTCCATCCGGCCCCACCAACCCAACATTGCGCTCGGACCCACGGCCAATCTCGCCAGTGGCACAACCGTGTTCGGAAAAAGCTGCCACGCGCTCGAATGGAGTTTGGAGGATTTCTCGGCCCTGCCGGTCGAGTAGAAACCACTTACCCTGCCGCTTCACCCAAGCAAAACCGGACGAGCCGAACCGAGTCGCATCGTCATAACGGGGCTTGATAGCCCATTCCCATTTACTTCCGGACGGCTCAGCCTTGAGCGATGGGGCAACCTGAACTGCCGGGGCGGATTCTGCCGTGATACCATTCTCGGAGATCCAAAGTTCGTTGCCCATCCGGGCGCGGATTCGCACCCGGCCACCGCGTCGCTCGAGGACTTGCACCGGAGCGCCTATCGGCAACGTCATTTTGCCGGACGATCTTCCGTCGATGATGATCGGCATTTCGGTCGGCGCGGCCAGAAAGGCTTCTTCGGCGGCCAGCGCACTTACGGCGGGGGCCAAAAACATCAACGCCAAGCGACACCACAATTGATGAGAACGAATACTCATTCCTCTTCTGCTCTCCGTTTCGCTTCGGCAGCCTCCTTTTCGGTTTGGTCAGCCAAGTCTCGCAGTGCGTCGATCTTGATTTTCAACGTCGCGAGGACCTCCCTCGCCTCGTCACTGCCCTCGATGACCCATTTCTTCTCCTGCGGTGGCCGCCTACCCTTGAGGACAGTCCCATCGCCGTCGAGCACCGCGAAAGCCCAAGACCCATCGTGATTTTTCTCCGCTCTGGCTTTTCCAGTAAACTCTCCTTCGCTGCCCTTCGGAGTTACGACTCTTAGAAATTCGGTATTCAGTTCCTCGATGGCATAGAGCGCGGCAATCCCTTTATCGAACTGGCCCACCTCGGAGAAACGACCGATAATGAACCCGAAGCTCAACTCATCCGGCAATTCTGCTTCCTCATAGAGATCTTCCGTGACGCTAAACTGAGCGCGAAACGTGAATACGGATTCGGATTTGCCGCCGCTGATCTCCTCGACAGTCAAGCGCTCCAGTTTCATTGGCTGCGTCGAGGCAAGTTTGAGTCCCAGCCATTCTTCGAAATCCCTCGCGTAATTCGGGCCGCCACATCCCGCGAGAGCAAATGCCAGTGCTAAGAAAACCCACGACCGATGCTGGCTTGGGGGCGACCGACGTTCAAACAATGAAAAAGTGATATGCATCATGTCCAACGAACGATTACGCCCCAGTGGGGCGTGTTCTTCAAGTCGATAATGCGCCCTCATGGGGCGTGGCAGAAAAACGCTCAATCCAGCCGGAGCTTTCTGCTTTCGGAGCCAATCTCCGACGAGAGCGGGTTGCCTGTAGGTTGACTCAAGAAAAGCTCGCCGAACTGGCAGACATCAACCCACGAACGGTTCAGAAAATCGAAGCCGGCCAGCTGAACATACTCCTAACGACCATTTTTCGATTACAGGGAGCCTTGCGTTGCTCTTGGGACTCCTTGTTGAACCGCTGATTGCCGGAGGGGCCGACCATGCGCTCCCGGCGTTCACGGTTCTGGACCTCATCGTTGGAAAAACCATCTCGGAAGCGTTCGATTACGGAATAAACTCATGCTCCTTGGGTTGCGAGAATGAGCCGAAGCGCAGGCAACTCGGGAGCCATTCTCCTGTTCGACACCGACGCCGTTTACAGGTCGATACAGTCCTGCACTCCGGGAAGCCCAACTCTCGCCCCGCCGACGCGAACGTCGAGATTGGGTGTGATGGAAATCGTCGCGGAGTGGTGGGTGTGTCCACACAGCACCGTCGTCCGGGTTTGCGGAAACTGTTCCGTGATCCGTTGGATAACGCCGCCCGCCGAAATATTGGTGTAGTGAGGCAACCGGGTTCGATCGCAATTTGTCCCGTTGAACAGCGCAGCTCGCGCAAACGGCGGGACGTGCGTCGCGATGATGACGTCTCGGTAGAACGTCAAAATTCGTGGTAGCATGCGCCTGAAATAGTTTCCCGACTCCCGTCCAAGCTCATCCATCTTCTGGTAAGCAGACTTGGCCGAATGGCCGCGCAGGTCGCGGATACTGAACCGATCCGGGTCTTGTTTGGAAGTTCGACGACTCCCCCAGGCCCGTCCGTCAGCCCATCCGCGGTGCCCGATCAAAGCCGTCGTAGGGGTGAGGCGCACTTCCTCCGCGCAGCCAAGATGGCTGAGATTCTGGTTCTTGACACAACAGTCATCTGCAATCCGCTCCACCTCGATGAAGCTCGAACCGTAAAAGTCATGATTTCCCAAAACGAAATGCACCATGCGCGGGGAGCAAACTTCCGCAATCTCGCACAAGTGCTGAGAAAGCAAGCGGGCGACGGAAATATCGCCCGTGATGACGACCGCGTCGAACGGTTCGGATTCCAGTCGTCGATAGAATTGTTGCTTCGAGCCCGGTTCGACTCGGTCCAGATGGAGATCGGTCAGCCAGAGAAGTCTCACGCTGCCTCCTCTGGTTGAGAGGCTGCGGCGTGTGGAATCAATGGAGTCATCCACTCCTGCTCCGGCACGCAAGCGATCGAAAACTGACGCTTTGCAAGGAAGCGCCAGTCGGATGCTTCCGCCCACGTGACGCTCATTGCAGGATCGGTGCAGCGCCGGAAACCTCCGACAAAACGGATCAATCCTTCGGACAAAACCAGCCCTCGGCAGTGGCCGACGGTGAACGTGATGCGACCTTGGCGGACGCCGATTTCGATGACGCTGCCCAATTTGGGCCGGATGCAGGTGTGCGTAGTTTTCATGGGTTTTCTCTACGAGCAGGCACCTGCTGCCAATTTGTTAAGGAACAGTTATCGGCTGCGTCCAGTTCTCGAACGCGCCGCTCGACTCTCATGCAGAGATAGCGGGCGAGCGTTGGAAGTTCTTCCATGCCCGCCCCAGTCGGAACACGCAACCCGTTCCGACCCGTGATGATTTCCAGGAATCGCCGTCGACAGTTCCCCTCGGTTTTTAACCCTGGCCGAAGATGATACCGCCACTGCGCGGCGGCATCATCAAGGATTCCATTGATCAGAGAATCCCTGCCGACGGAGGCGTCGAACCTGTCCAGATCATCAATGGTGAGCCCGTAATTGTCGTAGAAGTTGTCCATACCCGGATCAGGCATCGACCCTCTCGTTGTAAACCCGATTTCTCGAAAATCAGTTTCAGCGATTGGCCGCGCCCACCTTTTTCAAGGTGGGCGGACCAGGAAAAGATTGAGGCACGGTGTGAATACCAAAAACACCTCTGCAACAGACAATGACACATCCTCCGATGAATATTTCAGCTTGGCCAGGGCCTGGCTGGCGTTCTGGCGAAACCCGCACGACACCGAAGCTCTCAACCGCCTCGGAGTAGAGATCGATGCGATACTCCAACGATTTCTTGCAAGACGATTTCGTGAGACTCCGCCTTCGTGGCGACATGATGTCCTTCAGGAAGCCGGGCATCTTCTGTTTTGGCGCTACCTTGCCGGGAACAAACGACTGACCGAGGCATCACAGCGAGCGGATCGGGCCGAAATCGAAAACCGAATTCACGCCGCGGCTTGGACCAGCTTGCGGACAACGACCCGGGAGTTTCGTCGGCGCTTCCGCGCGTATTGCCACCTATTCGATCCTTCCTGCGAGCTCGATGATCACCTCGAGAACTCATGCCGCCATCCCGCCCAAAGGACGGATTTGACAGAGCTCTCGCTCGACGATCGAATCCAGATCGTTGATCGCGCTCTGAGGAAAGCTGCACTCGACGGTTCCCTCTCGGCAACCAGCATTGAGATCGTGCGGACGCTTCTCAACCAAGGTTGTTCCCAATCTGAACTTGCAGACACACGCGGCGTCACCCGGCAAGCGATCAGTCAACGCCTGGCTCCGGTGCGAAAATACCTTCGGGAGGCGGTTCACGCGGAGGAGTTCCCCTTGTCGTGAAAACGCAAAAACGCCTCATGGACGCCCGGACCGGGAAGCTCGGTTTCGAGATTGAACAGCTTACCGCAAGAGCACGAGCGGGTGACGAACGAGCCGTTTACGCAATTACCCGCGAGCAAATCGAACAACACGACATCATGGGATTTCTTGGGACATTCACCTATCAGAATAATCCCTCAACTATGCGAAGAATGCTCGGTAAAGTGGTCTTCGCCGTTGACGGATACGATGAAACGTCCGAGTCACTCTGCGCTATCCCTGAAGTCCGAGCGTATTTTCGCCAATGTCATCGATGGCAGCCTTGCTGGACATTTTTCTCCGACTTGGAGAGCGACAGCCTCGCGATGATCGCCTCCTCCCTGATGCCGAATGTCGCAACAGTCCAGCACAAGGGAAAACTGGTGGTCACCGCGACCCAAAGTGAGCTAATAGCCTTCCATGAAACATGCATCCCCATCAGTGGTTTTCTGAGTTCCCAAATAAAATACAGCGCTAGGGGAATGCAAAACCGACGTCGAGCTATTGCCGACTACCTCCAGATTCCGATCAAACCGTCCAAGCGGTAGCTTGGCGGGAAGAAATTCTGCGGACGGAGGGCGTTGGCGAAAGATATTCGCGCACCCCCGAGCGACCCCATTTGGTGCTGCCATTGAGCAAAATCATGTTTCGCGAGCAGTCGTTCTTCTTGTCTCGCGCCGTGCTCTGCCGGAACTCGTCGTGGCCAAGGAAGCAACGATGCAAATCTGTCCCGACAGTCTTGATGGGCCGCTCGAGTTTCGAAGGAATGGAAAATGACGCACACGGCGCGGGTGTCTCGTCGTTCAGATGGAACTCGTCGAGGAGGCGCGCACCAGCCTAGGGAACCGCTGATTTAATCGATCCGGGCGAGGAGTTGTTGCCAGATTATCAGCGTGGTGATAGAAGTATGGAATGGAAAGTCAGATCAGCTTTGGAGCGGTGGAGTATTCGGCCAAGAAGAAGGTGACGCGGCGGGAAAAGTTTCTTGCTCAGATGGAGGAGGTCGTTCTGTGGGGGGAACTCGTGGGTTTGATCCAACCCCATTACCCGAAGGGTAAGCGCGGTCGGCCTCCGATTGGCATTGAGCGAATGCTGCGAATCTATTTTCTTTCGCAGTGGTATGGACTGGCGGACGAGGTTCTGGAAGATGCCATCTACGACAGCCAGGCGATGCGCAATTTTGCGGGCATCGATCTGAGTCGAGTGTCCGTTCCTGACGCAACGACGCTTCTGCATTTCCGGCATTTGCTTGAGCGTTTCGTGCTGACCAAAGCGATCTTCGAGCAAATCGGCGACCATCTTCAGATCCGGCAAGCCAGTCTCCGGGAAGGCACGATTGTCGATGCGACCATCATCGCGGCACCCTCCTCGACGAAGAATAGATCCGGGGCGCGAGACCCCGCCATGCACCAGACTCGCAAGGGTAACCAGTGGTATTTTGGCATGAAAGCTCACGTGAGAGTCGATGCGCAACGCGGACTCGTTCACCACGTCGTCGGCACGGCGGCCAACGTGTCTGAT
>CAVRCI010000004.1:0-374619 GCA_963719495.1 uncultured Verrucomicrobiae bacterium | reverse complement strand
AATGAAGTTCCCCCGAATCAGTGGACAGGCAGTGCGCAGACCTTTGAGAAAGGAACTGCAATATGCGGAAAACACATCGAATCTATGACAAGGACTTCCGTCAGGAAGCAGTAAACATGCTGCTGAGCAGCGGTCGTCCGCTCAAGCGGGTGGCGGCCGATCTGGGCATATCGGCCAACTCGTTGCGAACTTGGCGGGACAGGGCACTCGGCAATGGGTGCGTAGCGCAGGCCGCATCGACGGAGTCGAAAGGCCGGAGCGGAGCCCCCGTTGCCGACGCGGCGGGGGAGATCCGCCGCCTTCAGAAAGAAGTCGATTACCTTCGCCGCCAGCGAGAGATCTTAAAAAAAGCAATGAGCATATTGATTCGGCTTCGCCTCACCCCTTCGGGGCTATCCTGCGGATAGTCTATCTCCCTGCGGTCGATTCTCGGAGGATCCGCAGAGCGGTATGCGCTGATTGAATCGATGCGGAAAGATTACTCCATCACCGAACTCTGCCGGGCGCTGGACGTGTCGTCCAGCGGCTACCATGCCGCCCGAAAACGTCCGAGCAGCCCGCGTGAGATCGAGAACACCAAACTCATTCAAGAAATGACCTCCATCCATGCCCATCGTCACACCCACTCTTACGGCAGTCCTCGCATGCGTCACGAACTCCGGGCGAGGGGCCTCGACGCCTCGGAGAATCGCGTCGCCAGGCTCATGCGCCAAGCTGGGTTGCAAGCCCGCCCCAGGCGTCCCTACCGCCCGCGCACGACCCAGCCCGATCATCGTGCCCACCCTTCACCCAACCGGCTGGCCAAGGAGCAGTGCCCTCCTTCCGCCGTCGGCACCCATCTTGTCAGCGATATCACCTACATCCCGACCCGCGAAGGTTGGCTCTATCTCGCTGTCGTTATCGACCTCTTCTCCCGGGCCATACTGGGGTGGAAGATCGCCGACAGCCTCCACGCCACCATCGTCAGCGACTCCTTGCGACAAGCTCTGCAAACCGACCTAATTCCCTTCGATGCCATCTTCCACTCCGATCAAGGATGCCAATACAGCGCCAGCTCCACCCGAGAACTCCTCGCACGCAATCATTTCCGACAGAGCATGAGCGACCGAGGCTACTGCTATGACAACGCTTTCGCAGAGAGCGCCTTCGCTTCCCTTAAAAGCGAACTCATCCCCGATAGCCAACCCTTCGAATCAAAGGCCGTGGCGAGAACCGCCGTCTTCGACTACATCGAGTCCTTCTACAACCGCAAGCGCATCCACACCGCCATCGGCTTTCAATCTCCGCTCGCTTTCCTCAACTCACTCTCTACAACCCAAAAACATAACCTAAACTAACCTGCGCTCCACCTCTCCGTTTTTTCGGGGGACTTCCATCATGCGCAACATGCTCACGATGCGCGGTCGCGAATACAGAGACAATCATTTATAAGCTACTCACAGAGAGCAACTTACTCGGCTCATAACCTGAAGGTCGTTAGTTCAAACCAAGCTGCCGCCCGATGCATCATCGCTCAGCCTTGGCACGAGCCCATACCGTTCGCGTATTATTGTCGTTTGATGATCGGCGCGAACTTCCAACGGTCGGAAGTAGCTCTCCCAAACTCGAGTCATGCCGCTTAACGAATTCACTGATCTTCTGAAGAGCTTTGACGCGTTTGGGTCCTTTGCTCGCCTCCAGCAACTCCCCTAGTTTTCCTACCATATCCTCGATTTGTTGAGCCTGTTTTTCTTGATTTCGCTCTCCGCGCAACGTTGCGTCGATTGACCCAGCAACAACCCTCTTCTTCCAATAGTTACTCTCAATCGTTTCGAGATTATCACCGCTCCACGCCGCCACTTCTTGAAGGGTGTGATTCCCACTATTTACGAGTTCCGTGATCCAGCTGTGCCGCATCGCATGGGGGTAGAACTCGGGATGACCGATTCCAGACATGTAGTCGCCAACCGGCCGCTTGAAATCGTAAGTTCCATCCCGAGATTTTTGGCTTTTTCTGCTCTTGAGGATAAACTCCGTGCTGGGCTTGCCTTTGAGGTATCCTCGGAGAAACGAAACAAATTCCGCCGAGAGCGGGATTTCGCGGCTCTCACCATCTTTCGACTCAAAAAGCTCATCTTTGGCCGGGACGCGGAGGATACCGCTGTTCAGACGAAACCAACTCGGTTTTGCGTGGCGGATTTCATTCGAGCGCAATCCAGCCCAAAAGCCACACGTTAAGACGAATCGCGTCTTCAGATTGAGGTCCTCTTCGATCGCAAGAGAGCGTTCGGACCGAGGCGCACCAGCGCCAGCCCGCCCAAGCCGGGTGAAGTTTTCCGTGCCTCGAATGAACTCGTTCGACTCGGACACTGAATAGACTAGCTTCCGAGATTCCAGTTCGCGAGCGGCAGGAAGCTGAATCTTACCAGGGGAGCAGCCCAAATGCGTGAGAAATGCCTGAATCGTCGCAATTGTCGTTTTCCCGCCGGCCTTCGACCGCTTGCTGTGTAGAGCAAGATATTGTTCCAGATGCCCGGTAGTCACCTCCCCTGCTGATCGCGTCCCGGTCCATTTGGCAAACGGACGCAGCGCATATCCTACGGACGCAGCAGTCTTCGGCCTGAATGTTCGCCACGTTCCCTTGAAACCTGGAGGTCGCTGTGGGCGCTGCTTTTCTACGAGATATCTTGCGATTGATTTCTCCCAACCATCACTGTGACCAACTCGACGACCATGGTTTTCCCGAACCTCGGCCGCTCGCTCGATGGCCCGGCCTTCTTCGGAGGTCTCAAGACTTTTCCGCACCTGTTTTCCGCCGAAAGAGCCACCGCGCGAAGCGCGTCAGTCCCACCGAGACGAAGCCCACCTCGCGGGGACTCGGGCTCCGCCGAGTCGAGCCCGCCAGCCCGACGGATGGTGGGATGAGAACGCAGTTCGAACGCCACCGCGCGAAGCGTAAGTCTTCCAATGGGCGACGCCCATTTCGCCGGATTCGATCTCCCCCAAAGAGCGGTCCGGGCCGATGGAGATCCCTTCGATCTCCCGGTTTTTCGGTAAATGATCGGCAAATTATCAGCTCGGCCTTCCAGGAAAATCCGATCGCCCGCCTCAATGGGGACCGAGTGCTCGAAGCTGTCGACGCCGCGGAAGATCCGGAGCACCCGGAAGCTGAACAAGCTCAGATCGGATTCGAACGAGTCCTGGCCAGTCAGCGGGGAGTCTGGCTCGACCGTGATCTCGCTCAAAAACTCTCTCAACTCGTAGTCGTCGGTCCGGTTCGCAGTCACCCGGTCCGGGATCAGCCACCCTCCGACGACGGTAAGTATTCCCGTCGCCTGCAAGGCACCGCTAATGACGAAGATTGACGCGAGGATGATGATGTCGGACCTAAAGTCGGCAAACGCGTCCGCGGGGGGGGCAGGATGCTGCAGAAAAGCAGGCCCAACAACGGGAGCAAGGTGACCACGTCGACCGAAAAAGTCTCACGGGCGAAGAGAACGATCCCGATGACCAAAAGGCCGATGACGATGGCGGTTTCCAGATGAAGAGCGGTTGGTGTTGCTCTTGTCGGTTGGCGGCACGGAAGCCAAGCGACAGCTACAGCCGAACCCGCCACTTTCAAATTTCAAAATTTGAAATGACTTGCTACCACAACCTGTTGTGTCAGTTTGCCTCCGAGTTCGTCCTCACCCACAATGCGTTGTCCCAAATGCGGTTCCTTGGAAGACAAGGTGATCGATTCCCGCCTCTCCAAGGAAGGGTCGTCCATCCGCCGCCGCCGCGAATGCATCGACTGCGACGCCCGCTTCACGACCTACGAGGAAATCGAGCGCGTCGAGCTCCGCGTCGTCAAACGCGACGGCCGCCACGAGCCCTTCGACCGCCACAAGCTCCTCAACAGCTTCCTCAAAGCCTGCGAAAAACGCCCCATCAGCATCGACGTCATCGAGCGCTCCGCCGAGGCCATCCTCACGGAATTCGAAGCCGCCCAGCAGCGCGAAGTCGACACCCGTCAGGTCGGCATGCGCGTCATGCAGAAGCTCCACGAACTCGATCCCGTCGCCTACGTCCGCTATGCCAGCGTCTACCGGGAATTTCAGGAAATCGGCGACTTCATCGACGAGATCCAATCCTTCGAGCAGCGCAGCGTCAAAGCCCCCGACCAGCCCGACCTCTTCCCCGCGTGATCCCATGATCGCCTTCAAGGACAACCTCCCACTCGTCCGCTTCGACGACGGCCAGGTCATCGCCTTCGAGAATTCCTGGCTCGCCCGCGGTCTCGCCCGTGCCGCCGCCCAGGCCGGTTACGAACGCTGGTGGCTCGCCGGGCACGTCACCGAATCCGTCGTCGCCTACCTCGAAACCGACTTCACCGACACCACCGTCGACCTCTCCCGGCTCCGCACCGCCGTCCAGTCCGTCCTCCAAGTCATCGGCTACGCCGACGTCGCCGCCCACTTCGAGCCCCTCCCGCCTCCCGTCCGCTTTTCCCTCGCCGCCCTCGCCCACGAAGCCGGCACCGGCTACGAACTCACCTTCTTCCACCTCCTCCGCGACCGCCTCCGCGAGATTGTCGACTCAAATACCCTCCAGGCCGAACTCCGCGACCTCACCCCCTGCGTCAAACTCCTCCGCTCGGCGAAAATCTGGCGCCGCGACTGCGACGGCCTCCGGACCGAGATCGTCCGCTTCGTCCGAGGCTCCCTCGACGAAGGCCACCGCGCCGACGAACTCCAACTCGAACTCTCATGACGGAGTTGTTGGTTATTAGTTTTTAGTCATTGGTTTACGCCCCTTGTTTATGACCCTCTTCGAAGAAATCATCGCCCGCAAACGAGCCGCCACCATCGTCCACGAAGACGACCGCTGCCTGGCCTTCCGAGACGTCAACCCGCAAGCTCCCACCCACATCCTCATCATCCCAAAAACGCCCATCCCCCGCTTAGCCGAAACCACCAAAAACGACGAATCCCTCCTCGGCCACCTCTTGGTAACTGCCGCAAAAATCGCCAAAGCCGAAGGCGTGGCGGAAAGCGGCTACCGCATCACCATCAACAACGGACCCGACGGAGGAGAAACCGTCCCCCACCTCCACGTCCACCTCCTGGCCGGAAGAAAACTAACCTGGCCCCCAGGTTAAGCGAATGGGTGAAAGGTGAACGGCCAATGGAGGTATTGCATTCCACCACTCACCATTCACCAGTCACCAATCACGAGCTACTCCCGCGCCTTCCGATCCCGCTTGCCCGGACGCCCGCCCTCCGGACGAATTTCGTCCACCGTGAGCTGGCCATCGCCATTCTCATCGAGGCTGGCGAGAGCCGCCGGAGCGCGGACGATTTCCTCCGCGGAGATTACGCCATCGTGATCGGCGTCGAGAGCGGCGACGAGCGGCGGAGCTTTCCGGGCCGGACGACCTTCGCCCTCCGGGGGTTTGGCGAACGCTGCGCTCGCGGTGAAGGTGAGGGTGATGGCGGCGGCGCCGAGGATGAGGTTCATTTTCATGGTGTTTGTGTTTGGTTGTTCGAAGCGTTGCGCTTCAAGGGGATTAGACCCCGCCATCGTTAAGAATCCGTGTGGAATCGGGGGCAAAATTGTAAAGCTTTGGTAAAATCCCGCGTCCGCGTTCCAGCGACGTGATTCACTCCCCCCGACGATGACCACCGATCACCCGACCCGCCTCCTCATGATCGACGACGACCGCAAGCTCTGTCGACTGGTCGGAGATTACCTCGGGCCGATGGGCTACGCGGTCCGGGCGATGCACGATGGACCGGCGGGGGCGGAGGCGGCGGCGACCGGAAACTTCGACGTGGTGATCCTCGACGTCATGCTCCCGGGACTCGACGGCTTCGAGGTGCTCAAGCGCATCCGCGCGACCTCGGACGTCCCGCTCATCATGCTCACGGGTCGCGGCGAAGAAGCGGACCGAATCGTCGGTCTCGAGATCGGCGCGGACGATTATCTGCCGAAGACCTTTTCGACCCGCGAGTTGCTCGCCCGTCTCCGCGCGGTCACCCGCCGCGGGGTCCGCCGAGCAGACGAGGCCGACTCGGAACACCGGGTGCGCGCGGTCGGGGAGTTGGTGATCAATTTGGATACGCGCCAGGTCACGCTCGACGGCGAGCCACTGGACCTCACGCCCGTCGAGTTCGACCTGCTGGCGGCGCTCGCCAATCCCCCCGGTCGCGTCCGATCTCGCGAGCAATTGATCGAGGACATTCGGGATCGGCACTACGACGTCTACGACCGCTCGGTGGACGTCCACGTTTCGGCCCTCCGGAAAAAATTGAAAGACGATCCCCGGGATCCCCGCTTCATCCAGACCGTGCGCTCGGCCGGCTACCTGCTGCGGAGGCCGGAATGAACGCCCGCACCGGCTGGCCGCTCTACGGCAAAATCCTCGCCTGGCTGTTTCTCAACGCCGTGGCGCTGGCGATCATCCTCGCGCTGGTGTTGCGCGCGGGCTTCGGCATCGACTTGGGTGCGACGTTTTCCGCGACCGCTCGCGGCCAATTGGATTCGGTCGGCAGGCTCCTCGTCTCCGAACTTCGCCGCGTCCCACCGCCCGAATGGAATACCGTACTCGATCGCTACGACGAAGCTTACGGCGTGACCTTCCTGCTCTTCGATCCGAGAGGGAAGCCATTGGCCGGACCCTCGATTGTCCTTCCGCCGACGATTCTTCGGAAATTGACCCAACGCGGGTCGGGCCGACCGCGCGAACCGAGCGAGAACGAGCCGGTGCTGAAGGCGGACGGATCCTTCTGGCTGTCCAAACGGCTTCCCCCGCCGCGGCGGGAAGAACGGCGGCCCGTCGCGCTCGGCTGGATGGTCGTGAGATCGGAAACCTTGAGCGCCGGAGGCCTGTTCGTCGATTACCGGCCCTGGGTGGCCGGCCTCAGCGTCGCGGTCGGCTTCTCGATCCTGTGGTGGCTTCCGTTCGTCCGGCGGATCACCCTCGCGGTCTCCGCCATGCGGGCGGCCACGGCCCAAGTGGCCCGGGGCGACTTCGCAATCGCGGACGCAAGCGCCGCACCGCCCCCGGAGGACTTGAACATCCCGTTCTCGCGCGCGCTGCGCCGACGCGACGAACTGGGGTCTCTGGCGCGCTCGATCCGCGAGATGGCGTCGCGATTGCAAGGGTTCGTGACGGGTCAGCGGCGCTTCCTCGGCGACATCGCCCACGAACTCTGCGCCCCCATCGCGCGCGCGCAGGTCGCGGTCGGCATCCTCGAGCAACGCGTGGCCAGCGCCGACCGGCACCGCGTGGACGACCTCCGGGAAGAGATCGAAGACATGGCAAAGCTCGTGAACGAACTCCTCTCGTTCACCAAGGCGTCCCTCGACGCCGACCGCGCGAAGCTGACCCACGTCGATGTCCGAGCGGTCATTAAGACGGCGGTCCGCCGGGAGGGCGCGGGGGCCGACGTCGAAATCCGGGTGCCGGATTCGCTGAGCGCCCGCGCCGACGCGGACCTCCTCGGCCGTGCGACCGGCAACCTCGTCCGCAACGCCGTGCGCTACGCGGGAACGGCTGGTCCCATCTCGATCACCGGTGCCACGACGGGCGACTGGGTCACCATCACCGTCGAGGACTCCGGCCCCGGCGTGCCCGGGCCATCGCTCGACAAACTCTTCGATCCCTTCTACCGCGTCGACGAGTCCCGCACCCGCGACTCCGGCGGAGTCGGCCTCGGCCTCGCCATCGTCAAAAATGCCATTGAAACCTGCGGAGGATCCGTCCGCTGCTGGAACCGCCAGCCCACCGGCTTTGCGGTGGAAATGAGCCTGCCCGGCTCGTCGACCAAGCCGCTTCCCCGCCGGGAACCGCCAACCGCTACTTGACAGCCGTCGGATCGAAATCCGCCGCGTGATACGAACTCCGCACCAGCGGCCCGGAAGCGACAAAATCGAACCCCTTCTTCTCCGCGATCTCGCGGTAAAGATCGAACGTCTCCGGTCGCACGTATTCCACGACCGGCAGGTGCTCCGGCGTCGGACGCAAATACTGCCCCATCGTCAGCACCTGCACGTTCGCCTCCCGCAAATCGTCCATCGCCTGGAAAATTTCGTTCTCCTTTTCACCCAGCCCCAGCATCAGCCCGCTTTTAGTCACCATCTCCGGCCCCAGCTCCTTCGCCCGCTTAAGAAACTCCAGCGACAACGAATACTTCGCCCGCGACCGCACCAACGGCGTCAACCGCTCGACCGTCTCCAAGTTGTGATTGAAAACGTGGGGCCGCGCCGCGATCACGGCCAGCAGGGAAGCATCCTTGCCGTTGAAATCCGGAGTCAGCACCTCGATCACGATCGCCGGATCGACCGCGCGGATCGCCTCGATCGTCCGCGCAAAATGATTCGCCCCACCGTCGGCAATGTCGTCCCGCGCCACCGCCGTGATCACGACGTGCTTGAGTTTCAACCGCCGAATCGCCTCCGCCACCCGCGTCGGCTCGTCCTCCTCGAGTTCCAGAGGCTTCATCGTCGAGACCGCGCAGAACCCGCATGCCCGCGTGCAGCGCTCCCCCGCGATCATGAACGTCGCCGTCCCCGCGCTCCAACACTCCCAGCGGTTCGGGCACTGCGCCGACTCGCAGACGGTGTGGAGTTTCAGGTCGGAAATGAGCCCCTTCGTCGAAAAAAAGACGGGGTTCGAGGGCAGCCGAACCTTGATCCAGTCCGGCTTCTTCGCCAAATGCAGCGACGGGTCGATCTTCGCAAGAGCCATATCCCGGCGACTATCGCCCAACCCGTCGAGAAATCCAAAACCGATTTTTCGATTCTCCCGCCGCCCGCGACACCCGACCTCCCATTTCCCCCGCTGTCATCCTGAGCGAAGCGAAGGATCGCTAATTTCTCACCCCCCTCGGAGCGACCGACCCACCCGGCTCAACCAAAACTCGTCGCATGCGGAGCGCCCACTCCCCCGCAATCAAGCATCGCATCATCCCCGGGCCCCAAACATCAGTCTGTAATCGATCCCGGGTTGGAAGCCCCCGCCATCTCGCGCTACCGTCGCCGGATGCAGAAATCCCCATCCCCAGAAGTCAGCGCGTGACCAAACTTTTCCGACAGATCATCCCGGCAGCCGCCCTGCTCTACTTGGCCGCACCCGCACTCGCCCAAAACAACGCCGAACCGGCCCCCGAGGCGGAAGCAACGGTCTCGCCGTCCCCCACGCCCAAGCCGCTGGCGATCCCCATCGCCGACGTGGTCGCGCAGGCGGAGATCGCGGAAGCCAGCTTCCAAAACCCAGCCTCGGCACCTGACGCGGAGGAAACTCCTTCCCAGGAAACCACGGAGCTCCCCGCCCTAACCGCGGAGATCAACGACCGACTCGCGCAGACCAACGAGCTAGTCCGACCAAGCACGGCGCTCGAAACCCTCCGCGACCTCGAGGTTCGTTGGCAGAAAACCGCGGCGACGTTAACCGACTGGACCCGCACCCTCACCGCGCAGGCGGCCATCATCGACGACCGGCTCGCACTCCTACCCGACCAGCAAGCCGCTTGGACGGCGACGCGGAAAGCGGCGCAAACCGGCGACACGCCGCCCGAAATCCGCGAGCGGATCGACGGAGTCCTCGCGGCAATCACAAAGACCGAGTCCGAACTCCAAGCGCAACGCGCGAAAATCCTCAGCGAGCAAAGCCGCGTCGCCGAACAGAGCAAACGCGTCGCCGACGCTCTCCAGCTGATCCGCACCGCGCAGACCGAAGCGGTCAGCAGTCTTTTCGTTCGGGACAGTCCGCCAATCTGGAATGCGAGGATTTTTCAGCCCGATTCCGAACCGGAATTCACCGAGGACAAATCCGCGCTCTTCGCCTCCCAGGTCGACCAACTCCGCGAATTCGTCGCGCCCCGAGCGTCCCATTTCATCTACCTCGCTCTGATTTTCTGCGGCATCGTCGGCATTCTCATTTGGGTCCAACGCGGTGCCGCGAAGTGGACCGAACAGGATCCAGCGCTCCGACGCGCCAACCGGGTTCTGCAAGCGCCCTTCGCCACGGCGGCCGTCATCAGCCTGTTCGCTTGCGGCCCCCTGTTCGACGGAGCGCCGCGACTTTTCTGGGCCATCCTCGCGATCGCCGCCCTCGTCCCGATCGTCAGCATCCTGCGCCGGCTCGTCAACCGGGTGTTCCAACCGGTTCTCTACGCACTCGTGGTTTTTTCCGTAATCGCGCAGCTCCGAAAGGTGCTCGTCGCGATGCCGGGGCTTTCGCGGCTCCTGCTCATCGTCGAAGTCGTCGGCGGAATGATTTTTCTCGTTTGGCTGATTCGTTCCACGCTTCTGTCCTCGTCCGGCCCGACGTCGCACCGAATCGTGCGCGGCGCGGCGCGCTTCGGCATCGTTCTGATGGCGGTGATCCTCGGCGCGACCGTGCTCGGCTATTTCCGCTTCGCCAATTACCTCGCGGCCGGCACGCTTTCCGCCGCCTACACGGCCGTCCTCTTCTACGCCGCCGCCGTGATTTTGGCGGGACTCACGTTCTTCGCGCTTCGCGTCCGGCCATTCTCGGAGTTTCGCCTCGTCAGCCTGCACCGACCCCTCCTCCACCGCCGGATCACCCGCATTCTCTTCGTGATCGCCGCCGTCGCGTGGGCCCTACTCGCACTTGAGGAATTCTCGCTGCGCGTCCCGGTGATCGAGCGCATCACCAGGATCCTGTCCGCGGAGCTGAGCTACCAATCGTTGCATCTGTCACTCGGGGCCGTGCTCGCCTTCGCGCTCACGCTCTGGATCGCAGCGATGGTGTCGCGCTTCATCCGCTTCGCGCTCGAAGAGGACATCTACCGACGCTTCCGTTTCGCCGCAGGTTCCTCCTACGCGGCGTCGACGCTGCTTCACTACGTCATCCTCATGATCGGCTTCTTCCTCGCGATCGCGGCGCTCGGCGTGGACATGTCGAAGTTCGCCGTCCTCGCCGGAGCGCTCGGCGTCGGCATCGGCTTCGGCCTGCAGAACATCATCAGCAACTTCGTCTCCGGCATCATTCTGCTCTTCGAGCGCCCGGTGAACGTCGGCGATGTCGTGCAGGTCGGGGAGGCCACCGGGATGATCCAGCGGATCGGCATCCGCGCCAGCGTCATCCGCGTCGCCAACAGCTCGGAGCTCATCGTGCCCAACAGCCTCCTCATCTCCGAGCAGGTCACCAACTGGACGCTCAGCAACCGCCAGCGCCGCATCGAGCTCCCGGTCGGCGTCGCCTACGGCTCGAAGCCACCGCAAGTCATCGAACTCCTCACCCGCGTCGCCGCCGCCCATCCATCGGTGGCGAAAAATCCCGCGCCGCAGGTGCTCATGACCGAATTCGGCGCGGATTCGCTCAATTTCGAAGTCCGCATGTGGACCGACGAATACGACCAGTGGCTCCAAATCAAGAGCGACGTCGCCGTCGCCATCACCGACGCCCTCGCGGACGCCAGCATCGGCATCCCGTTCCCGCAACGCGACCTCCACCTCCAAACCATCGCCCCGGAAGTCGAAGCGGCTTTCAGATCCCGGGTCACCCCGCCGACCGCTTGAGTCATCGACTCACCCGATCAGTTTCTTGATGAGAGAAATCTTCCCCGCCCCCGGCGGATACCGCATCGGACTGTCAACGAACCAACACTGCCACATCACGCTCCGCATCTGCGAAAACGCCTCGAACCCCCACCGGCCATGATACCGCCCCATCCCGCTCTCACCGGCCCCGCCGAAAGGCAGACCCGGCACCGTCGTCTGGACGATGTGGTCATTCACGCAGAAGCTCCCCGACCGCGTCTCCCGGATCACCCGATCCGCCAACCGACGGTCCCGCGTGTGCACGTAAGCCGCCAGCGGAATCGGCCGCTCACGCAATGAATCCAGCAACCCATCGAGCGACCGAAACGAATAGACGGGTAGAATCGGACCAAAGACCTCCTCCCGCGAGATCGCCGCGTCCGGCTTCAGATCGGTCAAAATCGTCGGCTCGAAATACCGATCCTCCACGGAAAATCCCCCACCGTGCATCACCGTTCCCCCGTCCAAATAAGCGGCCAACCGCCGCACGTGCCGCTCGCTCACGATCCGCCCGTAGTCCGGTGACTGGGCCGGATTCTCCCCGTAAAGCTCCTCGATCACCCGGCTGATCGCCTCGATCAGCGGCTTCTCCACCGACTCCTCGACCCACGCGTGATCCGGCGCCAGGCAGATCTGCCCCGCGTTGAGCAGCTTCCCCCAAACGATCCGCCGAGCCGTCTTCTCGAGCGGCGCGTCGGCCAGAACGATGCACGGATTCTTCCCGCCGAGTTCCAAAACGCACGGCACCAAATTCCGCCCCGCCGCCTCCGCCACCTTTCGCCCGACCGCCTCGCCGCCCGTGAAAAAGATGAAGTCGAACGCCGACCGCGAAAGCTCAGCCGCCACCTCCCCATCCCCGAGCACCACCGTCGCCAACCCCGGTTCCAGCGCGTCGTCGATCAAATCCCGCAACGCTTCCGCCGACCGCGGCGCGGCCTCCGACGGCTTGATCACCACCGTATTCCCAGCGGCAATCGCCCCAACCAACGGCATCAAACTCAGCTGAAACGGAAAATTCCACGGCGACAGCACCAGAACCGCCCCGAACGGTTCCGGCCGCACCCAACTCCGAGCCGGCCACATCCACCAAGGCGTCCCCACCCGTCGCTTCGCCCGCCAACGCCGCAGCTTCCGCAGAACGTGCCGGATCTCCAACTTCACCCCGAGAATCTCCGTCGTGTAAGTCTCGAAATCCGACTTCCCCAGATCCGCCCGCAGCGCCTCGGTAATCCGCTCCTCGTGCCGCTCGACGGCATCGAGCAACGACCCAAGCCGATCCCGAATAAACCCCTCCTCGCGCGTTCGCCCCGTCCGAAAGAAATCCTTGGCCACTTTCAAAGCGTCCACCGGAGAAATCACCATCTCGACCATCGTCCGCCAACGTAACCCACAACCCCCGACCGTCGACCAGCAATCCCAGCGCACGATCTTTGCGTTCTCCGCGTTCTCTGCGGTCGAAAATTCACCCCCACCGCAATTCCTTGAACGCACCCCCGTTCCCCCCGATAGTCCCCGGTCCGCCATGTCCCACGCCAGCAGCCGCACCCGCAATTTCTGCATCATCGCCCACATCGATCACGGCAAAACCACGCTCTCCGACCGCCTCCTCGAGAGCACCGGCACCATCGCCGACCGCGACAAACAGGACCAACTCCTCGACTCGATGGACCTCGAGCGCGAGCGCGGCATCACCATCAAGAGCCACCCGGTGACCATGAAATACCGGGCCAAGGACGGCATCGACTACCGGCTCAACCTGATGGACACCCCCGGCCACGTCGATTTTTCCTACGAGGTCTCCCGCTCCCTCGCCGCCTGCGAAGGTGCCCTCCTCATCGTCGACGCCGCCCAGGGCGTCGAGGCGCAGACCGTTGCCAACGTCCACCTCGCGACCAAGCAGAATCTCACGATCATCCCGGTCATCAACAAGATCGACCTGCCGAACGCCGACCTCCCCAACGTCAAACAACAGCTCGAAGACATCCTCGCCATTCCCGGCGACGAAGCCATCGCCGCTTCCGCCAAGGCTGGCATCGGTATCGAAGAAATCCTCGAAGCCGTCATCGCCCGCATCCCCGGCCCCAACCACGGCGACGAGACCCTCCGCGCCCTCGTCTTCGACAGCGTCTTCGACGGCTACCGCGGTGCCGTCGGCTACGTCCGCGTCTTCTCCGGCCGACTTCAACCCGGCACGCCGGTCAAGTTGATGCACAACAACAGGAACTACGAAATCAAGGAGGTCGGCGTCTTCACCCCCAAGATGTTCGCCACCGACAGCCTCGAATCCGGCGACGTCGGCTACTTCATCGCCAACATCAAGACCACCGCCGAGATCAAGATCGGCGACACTCTCACCGACGCCAAACGCCCCGCCACCGAGCCGCTCCCGGGCTTCAAGGAGGTCCACCCGATGGTCTTCTCCGGCATCTATCCGATCGACACCTCCGACTTCGAGCACCTCAAAGCCGCCATGGGCAAGCTCCAGCTCAACGACGCGGCGTTCCACTTCCAAGCCGAAAGTTCCGTCGCCCTCGGCTTCGGGTTTCGCTGCGGTTTCCTCGGCCTCCTTCACATGGAGATCATCGTCGAGCGCCTCCGCCGCGAATACGACATGGACATCATTTCGACCTACCCGTCGGTGATCTACGAAATCGTCAAATCCAACGGCGAAGTCCTCGAAGTCGACAATCCCGCCAACCTCCCCGACATGTCCGTGGTCGAGGAAATCCGCGAACCCGTCATCAAGTGCTTCGTCATGGTCCCGAACGAAAACATCGGCGACATGATGCAGCTCATGATGGAAAAACGCGGCACCGTCGAGCACACCGAGTCCATCGACACCAAGCGCATCATGATCACCACGATCATCCCGCTCAACGAGATCCTCGTCGATTTCAACGACAAAATTAAGACCATGACCCGAGGCTACGGCTCCATGGATTACGAGCCCGCCGGCTACCGGGTCGGCAACCTCGTCAAACTCGACCTCTTGGTAAACGCCGAGCCCGTCGACGCCTTCAGCTCCATCGTCCACCGCGACAAAGCCGAATCCCGCGGCCGCATGATCGCCGCCAAACTCAAAGAGGTCATCCCGAAACAACTCTACCAGGTCGCGATCCAAGCCGCCATCGGCGGAAAAATCGTCGCCCGCGAGAGTGTCACCGCCATGCGCAAAAACGTCACCGCCAAATGCTACGGCGGCGACATCACACGAAAGCGCAAGCTCCTCGAGAAGCAGAAAGAGGGCAAAAAGCGCATGAAGTCCATCGGCAGCGTCAACATCCCCCAGGAAGCCTTCATCGAAGTCCTCAAAACAAGCTGAAATTGGGGAGCGCACGCGTCCCCGCGTGCGAGCTGCGGCGTCCCGCCGCAGCACCCGGCAAATCGAGCGAAGCGAGAGAGCCGAACCATCCACCTTGCGCCTCACCCACGATCCCACCTAAAAAACCACCATGTCGCTTCTCATCACCTGGCTCATCACATCCATCGCCGTCTACGTCACCGCCCTGATCCTCCCGGGATTTCAGGTCAAGAATTTCGCCAGCGCAATCCTGGTCGCCGCCATCTTCGGCCTCCTCAACGCCCTGCTTGGCTGGCTCCTCTTCGGCGTCTTCGCCATCGCCACGCTGGGAATTGCCTGGCTCCTCGGATTCATCACCCGCTGGATCATCAACGCCATCCTCCTCAAGCTCACCGACGCCCTCACCGATCACCTCACGATCAAAGGCTTCGGCAACGCCCTCCTCGGCGCACTCATCATCTCGATTGTGAGCACCGCCAGCACCTGGCTGCTCGGCGGCCTGCTCGGTTAATCCTCCGAGCGGCGCCCCAGCCCGCAAGCGAACCAAACCCAGGCCGCAAAAACGGCCTGGAATGGCAATCGGACCCAGAGCACCCACGCCGGCACCGGCCCGCCGAGAAGTTCCATCCCGTTGAAGGCCGCATCGACGTTCGCCGGGAAAACCGCCACCAACAAGGCGATCAGCCCCCACCCCGCCGCCCGCCGCAGCCACGGCACCAGCACGCCAATCCCGCCCGCAACCTCCGCCACCCCGCTCCAAAAAACCGCCGCCCCAGCCCACGGCAACCACTCGGGAACCATCGCCACGTAAGTCGCCGGATCCACGAAGTGATTCACCCCCGCCACGACAAAAGCCACCCCCAAAACCCACCGCAAAATCCGCCGAACCACGCGCAGAAACTACCCGCTCACCCACCAATCACCACTCACTAATCACCAATCACAGAATTCCCTTGCCCGGAAAAACCCCGCAAACCACGCTCCCCCATGGCGCACGACCTCTACCTCCCCGCGGACGAATTCTTCCGCCAGCCCGTCGGCCTGACCTTCGACGACATCTCGCTCGCCACGCGATACTCCGAGATTCTCCCCCGCGACGCCCAGCTCGCTGTCTCGCTCTCCGACTCGGTCCAGCTCCAACTTCCGATCATTTCGTCCGACATGGACACCGTGACCGAATCGCGCATGGCCATCCAGATGGCCCTCAACGGCGGTCTCGGGCTCGTCCATTACAACATGACCGATGACGCCCAGATCAAAGAGGTCGCCCGCGTCAAAAACCACATCCACGGCTTCATTCAGGAACCCATCAAAGTCGGACCCGACCAGCACATCGGCGAAATCCTCGACCTCATCGCGAAGAAACGGTTCGGCTTCAGCACCTTCCCGGTCGTGGACGCCGAAAACCGCCTCCTCGGCCTCCTCCCCGGCCGCGTCGTGAAATCCCGCTACGCCCACCGCACCGTCCGCGAGGCCATGACCCCCCGCGACCAGGTCTTCACGCTACCCGAGAGCAAAATCCGCGACCAGCCGATCGAGACCGCCGACCATTTCTTCACCGAGCACCTCGGCATCCACAAACTCCTCGTCGTCGACGACCACGACCGCCTCCGCGGCCTCTTCACGCTCTCCGACATCGAGCGCATCGAGGAGGAAACCCGCCGCCTCGTCCGCCCCGCCCGCGACGCGAAATTCCGCCTCATTTGCGGAGCCGCCGTCTCCCCGCACCGCCACGCCGACGGCACGCTCGACCGCGACCGCATCGTCGGCCACGTCGGCCGCCTCGTCGACGAAGGCATCGACGCCGTCGCCGTCTCGACCGCCCACGGCTTCACCAAAGGCGTCGGCGACGCCGTCCGCCTCCTCCGCGACGAATTCGCCGACCTCACCCTCATCGCCGGCAACGTCACCAGCGGCGACGGCGTGGAATTCCTCGCCCGCGCCGGAGCCAACGCCATCAAGATCGGCCAGGGGCCCGGCTCGATCTGCACCACCCGCGTCGTCGCCGGTGTCGGCATCCCGCAGATGACCGCCCTCTACGTCTGCGCCCGCGCCGCCGCCGAGCACGGCGTCACCACCATCGCCGACGGCGGCATCACGAAGTCCGGCGACATCGTCAAAGCCCTCACGCTCGCCGACACCGTCATCTGCGGCGGCCTCCTCGCCGGAGCCGACGAATCGCCCGGCCGCATCATCGAAATCAACGGCAAGGTCTATAAACAATACCGCGGCATGGGTTCGCGCGAAGCCATGCAGGACGGCAGCGCCGCCCGTTACGGCCACGAAAAGAGCGACGCCCCGGCCAAGGCCGCGCCCGAGGGCATCGAGGCCCTCAAGGAATCCAGCGGCCCCCTAGACACCGTTCTGCGCGAACTCATCGGCGGCCTCCAATCCGGCATGGGCTACCTCGGAGCCCGCGACCTGCCCGCCCTCAAAGCCAACGCCCGCTACATCCGCGTCAGCCCCGCCGGCCAACGCGAAAGCGCCCCCCACGACGTCATCACCGTCAAAGCAACGCCGGAGGCGGAGGCGCGATGACGCGCAGTCCAAGGTCGAAGGTCGGAAAGTCATTTCAGAATCGCTGGTGCGATTGTTGAATGGCGACAGCCATTTCCTGACTTTCCGACGTTACGACCTTCCGACCTTCCGACCTTCCGACCCGCATGCTCACCCCATTCACCTCCCTCCTCATCGCCGACACCGGCATTTCCACCGGCGACGAAGGCAAGGGCCGCGTCATTCTCGAAGTCATCGACGAACTCCGTGAAGCCACCGGCCGCGAAGACGCCATCGCCGCCGTCATGAAGGTCAACGGCGGGTCGAACTCCGGCCACTCCGTCGGCGACGTGAAACTCAACCTCCTCCCCGGCGGCGTCGTCGACCCGCTCATTCCCCACCTCACCATCGGCGCGGGCGTCGTCGCTGATCCACGCAAATTCCTCTGGGAAGCCGCCTACTGCGAACTCCACGGTCACACCGCGCTCCCCCGCCTCCGCATCGACGAGCGCACCCTCGTCTCCGATCTTTCTCACCGCCTCCTCGACCTCGCGTGGGAATTCTACCGCACCGAAATCCTCAACGAAGAACCCCGCGGCTCCACCGGTCGCGGCATCACGCCCGCCTACACGGACGAGATCGCCCAATTCCAAATCACCTACGCCGACTTCCGCGCCGACCGCGCGATCTTCGAACGCAAGCTTCGCGCCCGCGTCGACCGCGCCCTCCGCGTCATCCAGCACGTCTGCCAACTCGCCCCCGACCGCTGGGCCGGACTCTTCGAAACTCTCACCACCGCCGAGACCCGCGCCCACGCCGAGGTCATCGGCGCCGATCTCTTCTCCGAAGCCGAGTTCGACTTCACCCGCTTCAACGGCGGCCCACCCTTCACCCTCGACTTCGAACTCCTCGCCGAGACCTACTGGGTCGCCGGCCAAGCCCTCGTCGCCAGCGTCACCGACGTCCGCGAGCTCACCCTCCAGGCCCTCGCCCGCGGCCAGTCGATCCTCGGCGAATTTGGCCAGGCCTACTGGCTCGACAAACGCCACGGCTTCCCGCCCAACGTCACCGCCTCCCACACCTTCACGCCGGAATTTTTTCAATCCGCCGGCATTCCCGCCCAACCCGTCCACACCATCGGCTGCTGCAAAGCCTACGACACCAAGGTCGGCACCCACCTCTTCCTCACGGAGCTCACCGACGACCACCCGCTCGGCCGCACCCTCCGCCGCATCGAATTCGGCTCCACCACCGGTCGCCAACGCATGGTCGGCTGGTTCGACGCCGTCGAAAAAGGCGACGCCCTTCGCTACGGCGGCTATCAGGATCTCGTCCTCAACAAACTCGACGCCCTCAGTTACAACGGCGAATGGACGAACGGCGACCTCGCCATCTGCGTCGCCTACGAAACCCCCGACGGCCAGCGCGTCGACCACGTCCCCCGCGACGACGCCTTCCGCCGCACGCTCAAACCTATCTACGAACACGTCCCCGGCTGGAGCGAAGACCTCAGCGGAATCCGTCACTACGCCGATCTGCCGGAAAATGCCCGCCGCTACGTAAAAGTGGTCCTCCGCGCAATCATCGAAGTCGCCGACGCCCAAGCCGCCCCCCCCAACCTCCGCTACATCGGCGTCGGTCCACTCCGGAGTCAAATCATCAAGGACGTCCCGTCCACTGCGGAGCTGCTCCGCGGAAATGCTCCCTGAATCCAAAACCTGTCATCCTGAGCGAAGCGAAGGATCTCTGATCTCTCACCTCACCCGCATCTTCCTCCGCCGAAAGGACAGCGATTCTGCGCTTCGCTCGGAACGGCAAACCGGTAGGCTCCCTCCTCGCCTCGAAGCCAACCCATGAAAGCCATTTACCTGCTCCTACCCGCTCAGTTCGACAACATCTACGGACCCAACGAGCGCGCCCAAATCGAGTCGATGGTCGACGTCGTCGGGCCGCCACTATCGATCGAAACCGTCGCCGATCACCCCGACGCACTCGCGGAAACCGAGGCCATTTTCTCCGGCTGGGGCATGACCCCCCTCGACGAAACCTTCCTGGCCGCCGCGCCGAAACTCCGCGTCGTTTTCTACGGCGCCGGATCGATCCGCAACTTCGCCACCGACGCCGCGTGGGACCGCGGCATCACGATCTGCTCCGCCTGGGCCGCCAACGCCATCCCGGTCGCCGAATTCAACCTCGCCCAGATCCTCCTCGCGAACAAACGCGCCTGGACCTACCCGATGGCCGTCCGTCAGACCGGACTCCTCCCCGCCCGAAGGTCCGTGCCGGGAAACTACCGGTCGACCGTCGGCATCGTGTCGATGGGAATGACCGGACGACTCCTGCGCGATTTCCTCCGCCCATTCGATCACCACGTCATCGCCTACGATCCGTTCCTGTCGACCGAACAAGCCGCCGACTTGGACGTCGAACTCGTCGCGCTCGCCGATCTGTTCAGCCGAAGCGACGTCGTCTCCCTCAACACGCCACTGCTACCGGAAACCATCGGTCTGATCACCGGCGACCTCCTCGCCTCGATGAAGCCGGGCGCAACGTTCATCAACACCTCGCGCGGGAAAATCGTCGACGAGCCCGCGCTCGTCGAAGTCTTCTGCAAACGCCCGGACCTCACCGCCATCCTCGACGTCACGAATCCCGAACCACCCCTCCCCGGATCCCCGCTGCTCGGAATGTCGAACGTGATTCTCACCCCGCATATCGCTGGCAGTCAGGACCACGAGTGCCGCCGCATGGGCCAGCTCATGGTCGACGAATGCCGCCGCTACCTCGCCGGCGAACCCCTCAAAGCCGCCGTCACCCGAGAGGCCGCCGCCCGGATGGCTTGACCACCATTCACCATTCACTAGTCACCATGCTCCTAACCCCCGGCCTTGTCTCCATCACCTTCCGCGACCGCTCACCCCGCGAGATCGTCAACCTCGTCGCCGAAGCCGCGCTTGAATCGATCGAGTGGGGCGGCGACGTTCACGTCCTACCCGGTGATGCCGCAAACGCCCGCGAAGTCCGCCGGATGACCGCCGATGCCGGTCTGCAAGTCGCCGCCTACGGGTCCTACTTCCGAATCATCGAAGCGGACGGCTCCACCCCGGAATTCGAGTCCACTCTGGTCACCGCGGTCGAACTCGGAGCACCAACCATTCGAGTCTGGGCCGGGTGCCGGGATTCCGAGAACGTTGATGACATCACGTTTGGCGACCTCCGCGACCGCCTCCACCGGATGGCGACAAGCGCCGAGGCCCAGGACGTTCGAATCGCCCTGGAATTTCATGGCGGCACTTACACCAATACGACGGAATCCACGCTAAGACTGCTGGACACGGTGAATCATCCGAACCTCACCACTCTTTGGCAGCCGCCCGTCGGCATGTCCGAAGCAGACTGCCTGCACAGCCTGGGACGATGCATTCGACGGACGAGCAACGTCCACGCTTTTCACTGGCACCCGGACCGCGACAAACGCCCACTGGCCGACGGCTACGCCACTTGGTCCGCCTACGTTGCCAAACTGAAGGAATCCGCCTTGGAGCGCCACATCCTCCTTGAGTTCGTCAAGGACGGCACTCCGTCGCAGTTCAAATCAGACGCCGCAACCCTGCGACGCCTGCTATCGTGAGACTCGGGTCAGGGGACCTTTCGCCCGGTCACGAGCTGGACAACCAGCACGATCAGGGCGATCACGAGGATGAGGTGAACGAGACTGCCGGCAACGCCAAAGCCGAAGCCGAGCGCCCACAGGACGAGAAGAATAATGAGGATGGTCCAGAGCATAATAGTGTTTGGTTGAGGAGGGATCGCTCACCGAACACACACCGCGCTTCTCGAAATCGATTATTTTTTTGAAAGCTCGGATTGCACGTTCGGAGCAGCCGGGTATTCCAGAGAAATCAAGTCGGTTGCGAACACCCGCCAGCGCCGCTTTTCCCGCCGCAACTCGCAGGTTCCCTTCATTCGGTAACCCCGGAAGCCCGGATCGCCACGCACCTCCAACTCGAAAGCGATCGTCGCGCTTTCGGGACCCATCGCTTCGATTCGCGTTTCGATCAGCTCAAAAGCCGCACCAACCTCCGTCAACCGCGGGCGACTGACCTCGAGGTCGAGCGCCGCGGGGCTGCCGTCCACCACCGTCTCCAGCGCTTTTTCACCAGCCGGGTAGGCGGCCACGTAGGCCCTCACCGCGTCCGTCGCCCTGCCGCCATCGGCGGCTTCACGATCGCCACACCCCACGAGCAGAATACAGCTCGCCAGAAAAACCGCCCCGAACGCCGGGAAAAACCCATCTTTCAGCGACCCGGCCCGCGATCCTCTGTAAAATCCCACCCCGACCCCAACCCAAGGGGAGCGCCCCGCCGCCGCAACGAATTCGTTTGTTTGCCGCAACATCACCAATCTAACGTTTCATTCCGTGAGCCAACCCGCCCCCGATACCGAAGAACTGTTGCACGAACCCAAGCAGAAGTTCCAGCACGTCGACGAATTTCTCAACATCGGCAAGGAATACGACGCCTCCGACATTCACATGAGCGTGAATTCGCCGCCGTCGTGGCGGCGCTTCGGACGCCTCACCCCGATCTGGGACGACGCGCCGCCGCTCACAGCCGAGGATACCGAGAAGCTCGCCATGGGGTTCCTCTCCGCCGCGCAGAAACACCACCTCGCCGACATCGGCGACGTCGACTTCGCCTACGCGAACGACATGGGCCGTTTCCGAACCAGCGTCGTCCGCCAGCGACTCGGGCTCGACCTCACCTTCCGCATCATCAACAGCAACATCCGCACGATGGACGAACTCGGTCTGCCGCCCGCGCTCAAGCTGCTCACCCAATACCACAACGGTCTCGTCCTCGTGACTGGAGCCGTCGGCAGCGGCAAATCGACCACGCTCGCCGCCCTCGTCGACGAGATCAACAAGACGCGCCACGACCACATCATCACGCTCGAGGACCCGATCGAATACACCATCCCGTCCCGCGGCTGCCACGTCACCCAGCGCGAAGTCCACACCCACACCGGCTCCTTCGCCGCTGCCCTCCGTGGCGCTCTCCGTCAGGATCCCGACGTCATCATGGTCGGCGAAATGCGCGATCTCGAGACCATCCAGCTCGCCATCACCGCTTCCGAGACCGGCCATTTGGTCCTCGGCACCCTCCACACCGCCAACGCCGCCCGCACCCTCGACCGCGTCCTCGACGTCTTCCCGGTCGACCAACGCGACCAGATCCGAATCATGGTCTCGGAATCCCTCCGCGGCGTCATCAGTCAGCAACTCGTCCCCCGCGCCGACGGCACCGGCCGCGTCCTCGCGCTCGAGGTCCTCATGAACTCTCCCGCCGTCGCGAACACCATCCGGGAAGCCAAGACCTTCATGCTCCCCGGCATCATCCAAACCGGAAAACGCCTCGGCATGAAACTCATGGACGATTCCCTCTTCGAACTCTTCGAAAAGGATCTCATCACCGCCCAGGAAGCCGTCTCTCGCTCCGACCAAAAACAGTCCATGCGAAAAGCCACCGGACTGGAGTAATCCTCCGACATTCCGACCTTCAGACTTTCCGACCTTCGCCCCCTCAAATCCAATGGCCTACATCGACCAATTCTTCAAAGTCCTCATCGAATCCGGTGCCTCCGACCTTCACCTCGCGGAAGGTGAGCCGCCGAAGGTCCGTCGCCACGGCGAGATCCTCCCGATCCGCGACGAAGTCATCACCCGCGAAGAAGCAACCTACATGTTGAGCGAAATTTGTTCGCCGGAGCGCTGGGAGGATTTCGAAAAATCCGGCGACCTCGATTTCGCCTACGAAATGGACGCCGACTCGCGCTTCCGTTGCAACTACCTCAAGCAGTCGAACGGTTACGGTGCCGTCTTTCGCCTCATTCCCACCAAGATCGCCACACTCGACGAACTCAAGGTCCCGGAAGTGATCAAAAAATTCGCCGACCTCCGCGGTGGCCTCGTCCTCGTCACGGGCCCCACCGGTTCCGGAAAATCCACCACCCTGGCCGCCCTCATCGATCACATCAACTCCACCTCCTCACGCCACGTGGTGACGATCGAAGAACCCATCGAATTCGTTCACAAAAACAAACAATCCATCATCACCCAGCGCGAGGTGCCGGAGAACTCCAGCTCATTCCCAAGCGGCCTCAAAGCCGCTCTCCGCGAAGACGCCGACATCGTCCTCGTCGGCGAGATGCGTGATCTCGAGACCATCTCCCTCGCCCTCACCGCCGCCGAGACCGGCATGCTCGTTTTCGGAACTCTCCACACGAACAACGCCCAAAAGACCGTCGACCGCATGATCGACGTCTTCCCCTCCGATCAGCAGGCCCAAGTCCGCACCATGCTCGCGTCCTCCCTCCGCGGCGTCATCGCCCAGCTGCTCATGAAAAAACAGGACGGCACCGGCCGCGTCGCGGTCAACGAAATCCTCGTCGTTAACTCGGCCGCAGCCGCGATCATTCGTGAAGGGGCCACGCAAAAGCTGCAGGACGTCATCATTGGCGGACGCGGCGAAGGCATGCAATTCATGGACGACGCCATCTGGGAACAACTCCGCAAGGGCGACGTCTCCCCTCACGAGGCCTACATGAAGGCGATCGACAAAGGCCGCTTCCGGAATTTCCTGCCACCCGAGGAAGCCGACCTCGCCAACAGCTCCGGAGCCTCCGAGTCCGAGGAAAAAGCCAAGCCCGCCGGCCGCAAACCGCTCGCATAAAAAAAGTGGCCCGCCACCCCACCACCAATCACCACTCACCAGTCACAAATCACGGCTCTGCCCTCCCCACCCTCCTCCTCGACAACAGTAACTCGTTCACGAAATTCGCGGTCTCCACCGGCACTCGCATCGGTCGCGTCCACCGGATCCCGACGCCGACGCTGACCGCCCGCACCCTCGCCGAGGCCCTCGCTCCCCTCCGCTACGATCGCGCCATCCTCGCGTCGGTCGTCCCCGCCAAAGCGACCGTCATCCGCCGCGTCCTCCGCGGCACCCCCCTCGTCGAAGTCACCGCCAGCACCCGGCTCGGAGTCGCCCTCGACTACCCGGACCCACCCAGCATCGGAGCCGACCGCCTCGCCAACTCCGCCGCCTGCGCCGCCCTTCACGGCACCCCCGCCATCGTCGTCGACTTCGGCACCGCCGTCACCTTCGACATCCTCGCCACCGGCCCCGCCTACATCGGCGGCGTCATCGCCCCCGGCCTCGAGGCCATGACCCATTACCTCCACGACCGCACCGCCCTCCTCCCCGCCATCACCCTCACCGAACCTCTCACCGCCGTCGGTAAATCCACCCGAGCCGCCATGCTCGCCGGAGCCGTCCACGGATACCGCGGACTCATCACCGAGATCCTCACCCAGATCCGCCGGGAAACCTTTCCCCGCCGACGGCCCCGCATCATCGCAACCGGCGGCGACGCCAAACTCATCGGCGGATCCCTCGGAATCTTCGACACCATCGACCCCAACCTCACCCTCCAAGGCCTCCGTATCATCGCCGAACTCAATCCCGGCGCGTGAACCCTCACCCCCTTTGAGCCTTCTGCGCCTCTTTGCGGCAAATTCACCCGCCGCCCCAAAATAAATTGACTCCCCCCAGCCGCCCCCTACCCTCTGCCCTCCGACCAATCACACCATTATGGCTCTTACCGAAGTTATCCTCACTGAAAACATTGGCCCGCTCGGCGCGGAAGCCGACATCGTCAAAGTCCGTCGCGGCTACGCCCGCAATTTTCTCCTACCCCAAGGCAAGGCCCTCGAAGCCGACGCCGGCTCGATGCGCGCCATCAATCACCTCAAAGCCAAACGCGCCGAGCGCGAAGGCCGTGAGCTGAATGCTGCCGAGGAACTGGCCTCCCGTATCAACAAGCTCCGCATCACGCTCACGCTCGAAACCGGCGAATCCGGCAAAGCCTTCGGTTCCATCACCGCCAAGGACCTCACCGAGCGCATCGAGCAGGAACTCCAAAACGTCACCCTCCCCCGCCACGCCGTCGTCCTCGATAAAGGCATCAAGGAATCCGGCGACCACGAAGTCCCCGTCAAGATCCACCCCGACGTCACCGCCAAGCTCAAAGTCAAAGTCAACGCCCACGTCATCGAAAAGGCCGAAGCCCCCGACGAAGACGACGACTAAAACCAACGGACGAATCCCCAACGGGGCAGGCCAACCCGTCCTCCATCACAGCGGGGCGAGGACATCCTGTCCTCCACCACCCCAACGGCCAAAGGCCGCATACTCGCCACCTCACCTCACCAACGCCCACCAGACAACAAATGCCGCCCGATTCTCAGGCCCCGAAGCCAGAGAATCCCCAGAGACAAAACGGGGACGGTAAATTCGACGGTCCGCAGAAAACCGGGAGTTATTCCCAAAAATCGGGGAGTTATTTACCCGATATTCACAGAACGCTCCCCCAGAGCAACGACGCCGAGAAGGGTCTTCTCTGCTCCGCCCTCCTCTCGCCCGCGGGGGTGATGGGCGATTGCGTCGAGCGCATCGGCGAGAATCACTTCTACCACCCACCGCATCAGACAATTTATGCGGTCATGATCGAGCAGTGGAAGGACTCGAAGCCCGTCGACTTCATCACGCTCACCCAGATCCTCAGCGACCGCGGCCAGCTCGAAGCCTGCGGCGGCCCCGCCACCATCTCCGAGCTCTTCACGTTCGTCCCCACCGCCGCCAACGCGTCGTTCTACCTCGAGATCGTCCGCGAGAAATTTCTCCTCCGGTCGATGATCACCACCTGCACCGAGGCCGCCGCCCGTTGCTACGAAGAGCAGGGCGAAGTTAAAGTCCTCCTCGACGACGTCGAAAAGAGCGTCATGGCCATCGGCGAGGACCGCTTCAAGGGCACCCTCCCAGAAATGAAAGCGATGGTGATGACCGCCATCGAGGAGATCGAAGCACTCTACAAGAACAAGGGCGGCCTCACCGGCATCTCCACCGGTTTCAAGGTCCTTGACCAAATGACCGGCGGCATGCGCGGCAGCGAAATGTTCGTCATTGCCGCCCGCCCCTCCATGGGCAAGACCGCGTTCTCGATGAACATCGCCGAGCACGTAGCCGTCCACCTCGGCAAAGCCGTCGGCGTCTTCAGCCTGGAGATGTCCAGCAGCCAGCTTGTCCAGCGTCTCCTCTGCTCCTGCGCCCGCGTCAATCTCCAGCGCATCCGCGACGGCTTCCTCTCCCAGGCCGACTCCAACAAAATCTACAAAGCCGCAAAAAGCCTCGTCGACAGCCGCATCTTCATCGACGACACCCCCGGCATCACCATCCTCGAACTCCGAGCCAAGGCCCGCCGCCTCCACTCCCAGCACGGCATCGAGCTCATCGTCATCGACTACCTTCAGCTCCTCCGCTCCAGCTCGAAACGCGCCCAGGAAAACCGCCAGATCGAAATCGCGGAAATCTCCGCCGGCGTCAAAGCCCTGGCGAAAGAGCTCAATATCCCCGTCATCGTCCTCG
Source organism: uncultured Verrucomicrobiae bacterium (assembly GCA_963719495.1). Lineage (GTDB taxonomy): Bacteria > Verrucomicrobiota > Verrucomicrobiia > Chthoniobacterales > JAATET01 > CAVVKW01. Next base: position 347,808 of record CAVRCI010000004.1, on the reverse strand, counting down.
CCCAGCTCAACCGAAATCCCGAAAGCCGCACCGGCGCTTCCAAAGGGAAGCCGCGCATCAGCGATCTCCGTGAATCCGGCTCAATCGAGCAGGACGCCGACATCGTCGGCCTCCTCGTCCGCTCGGAAATTTACGAAGACGACGAAGAAGCCAAACAGGAAAAAGCCGGCGAAGCCGAGCTCATCATCGCCAAACAGCGAAACGGCCCCATCGGCGAAATCCCCCTAAGTTTCCTGAAAGAATTCACCAGATTCGAAGACCGGGCCGAAGTCCGAGAAGAGGCCTAAGCCTCCCCCCAAACGCTGTCACGCTGAGCGAAGCGAAGCATCTCTGGCTTGTTCATCTCACCCCGGTGACCAACTCTACAGTCACCCAACCGTCGCAAAGCGCAGCAGTCACCGAAAGGTCCCGCTCTAAATAATCCTGAGAATCCCGTCAATCCTGTCCAACCCCCAATCGCCCCCGCAACCCCGACACCCGCGCGCGCACCGCATTATTCCGCACCGCCGCCCCCAGCGCCTTCCGCTGACCCACCACGATCACCAACCGCTTCCCCCGCGTGATCGCCGTATAAATCAAATTCCGCTGCAGCAGCACGAACTGCTCCATCGCCACCGGCACGATCACACACGGAAATTCCGAGCCCTGACTCTTGTGCACCGTGATCGCCCAAGCCGGATCCAGCTCGTCCATCTCCCCAAATTCATAAACGACCCGCCGCCCTTCGAATTCCACGATCACCTCCTTCTCGGACCACTCCACCGCCCGCACCACCCCGATGTCCCCGTTGAACACCTCCTTGTCGTAATTGTTCCGCGTCTGGATCACCTTGTCCCCCGCCCGAAACGTCACCCCAACGCGCTCGACCTCGCCCACCCCCTCCCGCGCGGGATTCAGCGCCGCCTGCAACCGCCCGTTTACGCTCCTCACCCCGAGCGTCCCCTTGTTCATCGCCGACAACACTTGAATGTCCCGCACCGGATCCAGCCCAAACTTCCCCGGCACCCGCCGAGCCACCAACTCGACGATCGTCTCCAACGCCGCCGCTGAATCCTCCCGCTCGATGAAGAAAAAATCCGACCCCTCCCGGTGGTCCAACTCCGGCAGCCGCCCCGCGTTCATCGCGTGCGCCGCCGTCACGATCCCACTCGCCTCCGCCTGACGGAACACCACGTCGAGCCGCGCCACCGGCACCGCACCCGATGCGATCACGTCCCGCAGAACGAGGCCCGGCCCCACGCTCGGCAACTGATCCGCGTCGCCCACCAACAGAAGGTTCCCGCGCCCCGGCACCGCCCGCAGAAACCGCGCCATCAGCGACACGTCCACCATCGACACCTCGTCCATCACGAACAAATCGCCAGCGAGCGGATTCCCCTCGAATCGTTTGAATCCCCCACCCCGCTCCGGCTCGAGTAACCGATGAATCGTCATCGCCGGCATCCCCGTCGACTCCGCCAACCGCTTCGCCGCCCGCCCCGTCGGCGCGCACAAAACGCACCGCACCCCCTTCGCGCTCAGAATCTTCAGAATCGAATTCACCAGCGTCGTCTTCCCCACGCCCGGTCCACCCGTCACCACCGCCACCGCCCGCCCGAGCGCGAGCCGCAACGCCGCCGCCTGCGAATCCGCCAGCACCTTCCCGGTCGCCCCCTGCACCCAGTCCAACGCCCGCTCCACGTCGATCGCCGGATACCCCGTCCGCGTCCGCTCCGCCATCGCTCGCAACCGCTCCGCCACGACCCGCTCCGCCGCCAACATCGGCGGCGCGTAGATCAAGTCGCGCCCCTCACTCGTCTCCGCAACCAGCTCCTTCCGCTCCAAAGCCCCCGCCAACACCCGCTCGGCCAATTCCAAACCCACGTCCAGCAACTCCCCCGCCGCGCCGACCAAATCCCGCCGCACCATCGCGCAATGCCCATCCGCCCCCGCCTCGTCCAGGCAATGCGCCAACCCCGCCCGCACCCGCAGCACCGAATCGCCCGCCAACCCGACCTTCGCCGCGATCGCGTCCGCGCTCTTGAACCCAATCCCCCGAATGTCCCGCGCCAGGCAATACGGATCGGTCCGGATCCGCGCAATCGCCTCCTCCCCGTAAGTCTTGTAAACCCGCGCCGCCCGGCTCGTGCTCACCCCGTTCGCGTGCAGGAAGACCATGATCTCCCGCACCACCCGCTGCTCCGCCCAGGCGTCCTTGATCGCCCGCCGCCGCTCGGCCCCGATCCCCCCGACCTCCTGCAACCGAGCCGACTCGTTCTCAATGATCGAAAACACCTCCTCGCCGAACTGCGCGACCAGCTTCTTCGCGTAAACCGGCCCGATCCCCTTGATCATCCCACTTGCCAGATACTTCTCGATCCCCTCCCGCGAGTCCGGCGGCTGAGTCTCCACCCGCTCCGCCTTCAGCTGCATCCCGTGCTCCCGATCCCGCACCCACCGCCCCTCCGCCGTAATCCACTCACCCGGGGTGACGGTCGCCACGTTCCCAATCACCGTCACCAAATCCTTCCGCCCCCGCACCAGCACCCGCAGAACCGAAAACCCCGATTCCTCATTGTGAAACGTCACCCGTTCCACCACCCCCCGCACCCCATCATCCGTCATAAGCAGCTGGGGAAAACAGGCTTCCAGCCTGTCGTCCCGGGCATCCTGCCCGGGACCTCATAACCAACGGCAAAGCCGCAAACCCTCATCGCATCGCCCGCCGCAGCGCGTTCAAAGCCGCCTGCGTCACCAGCAACTTAAAGGTCACCCGATCCGTCGGAAACGACTCCCGCCAAACCATCACGTCCCCACCCCGCCGCGCCAGCGCGATAAAAACCGTCCCCACCGGCTTCCCCGCCGTCGCCCCGCCCGGTCCCGCGATCCCCGTCGTCGCCAGGGCAAAATCCGTCCCGGCCCGCTCGCACGCCCCCACCGCCATCGCCCCCGCCACCTCCTCACTCACCGCCCCGCGCGCCTCGATCAACCCCGCGTCCACGCCCAACTCTCCCACCTTCGCCTCGTTCGCGTAAGTCACCCAACCCCGCAAAAACGCCGCCGAAGCCCCCGGCACATCCGTCAGCCGACTCGCCAGCAATCCACCCGTGCAAGACTCGGCCGTCGCCACCGTCAACCCCCGCCGCACCAATTCACCGACCACCACCGTCTCCAGCCCCTCCGCGTCGGTCGTCACCAAAAACTCCGCCAACTCCCCCCGAACCTCCGCGTCCAACGAATCCAGCAACCCAGCCTCCCCGATCAACCGGAAATCCACCTCGTTCGGTCGAGCGCAATACCCCACCTCCAGCCCCGCCACGCTCGACAACCGCAACCCCAACCGAGCCTCCACCATCGACTCCCCGATTTCCACGCACCGATAGGTCCGGCAGATTTTTACCACCGTCCCCGCCGTCAGTTCCCGCAAGCGCGGCACCACCTCCGCCTCGAACATCGGCTTCAACTCCCGCGGCGGCCCCGGCAGCAAAAACAAATGAGGCGACCTCCACGAAGGACGCTCAAGCGGCGGAACGTAGATCCCCGGAGCCGTCCCGCGCCGATTCGGCAGCACCACGGCCCCCGTCGGCACCATCGCCTGACGCCCCATTCGTTCTTGAAATTCAAACCCCCGCCCCGCGCACAAATCCTTGATCCCTCGCAGCACCTCCCCGTCCTCCTCCAGCCGAAGCCCCAACAACTCCGCCACGATCTCCCGCGTCAAATCATCCGAAGTCGGCCCCAACCCACCCGTCACCAGCACCACGTCCGGCTCCCGGTCGAAAGCCTCCACCAGCGCGTCCCGAATCCCCGCCCCATCCGGCACCGTCACCCCCCGATCAATCCGCAACCCCAGGTCGAACAACCGAGCCCCAAACCAAGCCAGGTGCGAATTCACAACGGCCCCCAGCAAAAGCTCCGTCCCCGTATTGACGACCTCGACCCGCATACCCGTCACCCGCATTCCCACCATTCACCAGTCACCAGTCACCAATCACGGAGCGAAGCGACTCACGCAACGTCCGCCGTCAGCGCCCGAATCCACCCGTCCACCTTCGCGTGCTTCTCCTGATCCCGCCGAAGATCGTAGACATACAACAGATTCGCCAGCGTCCGGATGAGCAACTGCCGCGGACTCGCGTCCGCCAGGTGATTCCCGCACAGACTCAGCTGTTGCTTCGCAAGGATCGCCAAACAATCCGCTTTTGTGAGAATTTTTCCCCGGTGATACGGGTCGAAAAACAAATCCCCGTGCCGCGCGATGAAGTGTCCCGGTAGATTCACGCCCGCCAAGCACATCCCCGCCCGCGCCGCGACCATCTTGTAAAGCAGAGTCAGCGCGATCGGAATCCCCATCCGAGTCTCGACCACCCCCGGGAGAAGACAATTCCGCTCGCTGTAGTAATCCTCCGTGTTCCCCCGAAACCCCAACTCCCCCGCCATGAACTTCGACAGCAGAATCACCCGCTCCCGGCTCGACACCGCCCCACTGCTCTTCACCAAAAATTGCCGTCCCCACGCGTTCACCTTCGTCTCCAGCGGCCCGATTTCCGCCTCCGGCATCAGCGCCCGAGCCAGCATCCAATTCGCCCGCTCCAAATCGTGGTGATCCCCAAAAAAATGACACAGTAGCCCGAATTCCTCCACCGCCTCGCGATCATCGATCGCCCGCAGCACCTCCAGCGCGTGACCCGCCGCGGCACCGTCCCCACCCCCCACGCCACGCAACTCGTCCAGCATCGCACCGTCCGCTTCGAGCAACTGCTCCTTCACCAGCCGCACCGTCTCCGGATCATCGTCCTCCAACAGCCGGACGATGGCTTTGCTCTGACCAAGAATCATAACAAACCGTTAGTCCACAACCCCAAGCCGCGCAACCCCATCAAGCCGCCGAAATGTCCACCGATACAACCGCTCCCGGCTCGCACCGCACCCGCACGTTGATCGGTCGGCAACACACCGCGCAGTCCTCGATCATCCCCACCTCCACCGTCGTCGTCTCCACCTCGATAAAGAAGACCTCCCCGCAATGCGGACAATCCACCCCGATCTCCTCGACGATATCCATCAGGACTTACCGCACCAATCACCAGTCACTCTTCACCAGTCACCAACCACCCGCGGCGCGTCGCCCCACAGATCCTCGAGCGTGTAAAACGCCCGCGCCTCGTGGTGAAACACGTGCACCACCACCTGGGCATAATCGATCACGATCCACTTGCTCCCCGCAAACCCCTCCTCCGAGTAAGGCCCGTAACCGAAGCGCTCCCGCACCCCCGACCGCACCGAAGCGCCGATCGCCCGCAACTGCGGATCCGACATCCCACTGCAGATCACGAAGTAATCGCAGAACGAAGACCGACCCCGCAGGTCGATCACCTGAATGTCCTCGCCCTTCCGGTCCGCCGCAAATTCCGCGCACGCCACCGCGAGCGCTTCACCGTCACCCCGCACCGAACCCTCCTCAGTCGCCACTTCGGCCATCACAATAAAGACTCTCCCGGGAAATCACCGCACACACGCATTGCGGACAGAGGTATTGAATCGAGAGCCCCCGCGCAACGCGATTCCGCACCTCCGTCGACGAGATGTCCACCAGCCGCCGCACCACCGGCATCCCCAGACCCTCGTCCGAGCCACTTTCCCCCGCCCGCGAAAGCACCACGAACGTCACCATTTCCCGCAACGCCCCGATCTCCTTCCAAGCCCCCAGGTCCGCAACATTGTCCGAACCGATGAAGTAAAAGAACTCCGTCCCCGCCCCGTGCTCCGCCCGCCCGCGAATCTGCCGCACCGTCTCCACCGCGAACGAAGTCCCCCCGCGCCGCACCTCCACGTCGTCCACCGCGAACCCCGGCTCCCCCGCCACCGCCGCCCGTACCATCTCCAGCCGCACCTCCGCATCCGCCGGCGGCGCCTCGGTCTTAAAAGGCGACACCCCCGCCGGCACAAAAACCACCCGATCCAACCCCAGCCGCTCCCGAGCATCCCGAGCCAGAATGAGATGCCCATTATGAATCGGATCAAAAGACCCCCCGAAAATCCCCACCCGTTCATTTACCACAGACATCATCGTATTAGCTTTCAATCCGAAATCCGAAATCCAAAATCCGAAATTCCATGATTGGCCAAACTCTCCTCGTCGGCGTCCCCGGCAAAACGCTCACCCCCGACATCGCCGACCTCTTCCGCCGCATCCAGCCCGGCGGCTTCATCATCTTCAGCCGCAACATCGAGTCCCCCACCCAGCTCCGCCGCCTCCTCGACGACCTCCGCGCCGTTTCCGAGATCGAGCCCATCATCACCATCGACCAGGAAGGCGGTCGCGTCTCCCGGCTCCGCGAGATCGGCGCCGAACCGCCAAACGCCCAGCAGCTCCGCGAAAAAGGCGACCCCGGCCTCATCCGCTGGCACGGCCAGCTCACCGGCCACCTCCTCCGCCTCTTCGGCTTCAACCTCGACCTCTGCCCCGTCCTCGACATCTCGTTCGACGACGACGCCGACAACTCCGTGAAAGGCCGTTGCTACGGAAAAACCGCCGCCCAGGTCATCCACCTCGCCGGCATCTTCAACGACGCCCTCCGAGCCACCGGCATCCTCACCTGCGGCAAGCACTTCCCCGGCTACACCTCCGCCGGCCTCGACCCCCACCACGAACTCCCCCGCATCTCCCGCACCCGCGAACTCATGGAAGAGCACGAACTTGCCGTCTTCCGCTACTTCGCCGACAAGGTCGACTCCATGATGACCGGCCACATCACCATCGACGGATTGGAACGAACCGACCGCCCCGCTTCGTTATCAAAAGCCATCACCACCGACCTCTTGAAAACCGATTTAGGCTTCGCGGGCCTCACGATGACCGACGACCTCGACATGGGCGCCATCCTCAATCACTACGGCCTCGCCGACACCCTCCGCCTCGGCTTGGAGGCGGGCAACGACCTCCTCATGATCTGCCACCGGGTCGAGATGATCACCGAAGCCTTCGACATCCTAAGCGCTCTCCCCGAATCCACCCTCGCCCCCGCCCTCGCAAACATTGCGAAGTTCAAGAACGACCTCGCCCCCCCCACCGACTTCACCCTCGAAGCCCACGAAGCCCTGGACGAAGAAGTCAAAAAACTAAGAGCCGCCACCCTGGGAGAAGACCAAGCCGACACGAGAAGCCCCGAAGACGGCAAACGCAGCCCGGTCGAACTCTACTGATTTGGAAGCGCGAATGGACGCGAATTGACGCGAATAGAAATTCACTCATCACCTCACCATTAGCGTTCATTCGCGTCCATTAGCGGTTCAACCCCTCACCCCTTCATGGTTCAAAAATATCTCCCAAAGCCTTCGACGATCGGTCTCGAGGACTTCTTCACCCTTAGCCGTCGGAGACTTTCCAGGTCGCTTTGTCCTTCCAATCAGGATGCGCGAAGAGATAGGAATCGCGAATCTCTAAAGCCCCAACTCCCGGGGGAATCTCAATCGAGAAAGTCATTGCCGACAGACGGGGGAGATCGGAAGTGCGGGTCCATTTGATTTCCTGCCAAGTGCCCGGCGACGGTCTCACTGGACGATCAAGGTGACTGCCCAAGCCAGGCTTTCCAAGCTCCAGCCGCAGCGATCCGGTGAGACTCGAGCCAGTCGTGAGTCGCGCTTGGAACAAGGCTTGGAATTGGATGGCATCCCGAGGAATGCCACCACCGATCCGTTGAGAGACAACCTGCGGCGCGCGAGGGTCCAATTTGATCCGCAATCCAGATTGCCCACCCTCGGAAAATATTTCCGATCCCCGAGGCAGATCCACCCCCGGCCGGGCAGTGGTGCGTTCACCGGAGGAGAACTCACCCGTCGACTCCGTCATTACTTCATCAGCCCGCGCCCGAGGCGCATCAAGGACGCCGACCGCCGTTGGCGTGGTCAGCGGCGACTCAAGACTCGGGACTGACCCGCCTCCAGCCTCGCCGGAGGAGCCGATCTGCTCGGGTGAAGTCAGCACGATCTGAGGGACGCCCCGATACTGTCCGATCCGTCCGGAAACGGAGAGGGTTTTCCCTTGGTATCGAGACATCAGATCATCCGGAAATTTCAACCGGTCCTTCTCGAAGATCACCGCCTGAAAAACCGCGTTGGGATACGATTCATCGAAATCGAAAATCACAGGTTTTCCTGAAAAACCGTTGAGTTGGATTACGCTTACGACTCGACCCGTCACCGATGCGTCCTGACCGACGCGTCCGGCGGCCTCTTCGGCGGTAATCGCCCGCAGCGAATCGGTCCAGCTCGACGCCAAAGCGATACCGGCAATCATCCGAAACAGTGGAGTCACCGCGCATTTCATCTTCGGCGGAATAGCGTGCGACGAGCCCGGGCGCAAAATGAAAACTCGGACGCTGAACGCTTCTACCCATTCGAACCTCTCACGTTCTGAACCAATGAACGCCCTGCCCCCTTCGATGCCCCCTTCGACGAAGAAGTCATCAAACTAAAAGCCGACATCCTCCGCGAAGACCAAGCCACAACGAGAAGCCCCGAAAACGGCAAACGCAGCCCCGTAGAATTGTATCAACTCCGTGGCATCGGCTTCCAGCCGATCACCGCAACCTGTCATGCTGAGCAAAGCGAAGCATCTCTGGCCTACACTCTTCCCCGTCCGCTCCCCCACGTAAGCCGCCCAAGCTCCCGCAACCTTTCACAGCAACTCTAAAAACCGCACCACCGGCCCGCCCCAAGTCACGCCCCCCCTGCCCCCGTGCAACAACCCAGCGTCCTCCAGGCACCGCGCCCGCCCGTCGTGCAGAAACTTTGTGTGATGGGCGGTCGAACGCGGTAGCTGACAAGCAATTCGAGAGAGTCAGTCGGACTCATAAACGATTCTCTCGGGCCGTTTCTGAACCAATGAACGGACTTCTTCGACACCGGCCCCTGCCCCCGTCGACATTCGTTCCAAAAACGTCACACCGAATTGTTTGCTCGATCCGGGGAACCCCATTGTTCTGCCGCCCGAACCAAACCATTCCAATGAAGCTCCGCCACATTCTCACCGCCGTCACACTCGCCGCCGTCGCCAACGGCCACGCCCAGATCCTCATCACCGAACTCAACTCGAACGCGACCGGGGGTGATTTTTGGGAGATTAGCAACTTCGGTTCGACTCCGTTTAATCTGTTCACCGGGACGTCCGCTTGGAGCTGGGACGACGACTCCGAAGTCGCCGGGACGGTGACGATCCCGCTGGGGACCTCCATCGCCGCTGGTCAGTCGCTCATCTTGCTCGCTGGCGGCGCCGACGAGACCACGTTCCGGCAGACCTGGGCGCTCGATGCCTCGGTGCCGATCGTTTCCGCGACTGGGCCTGGCCTGGGCCAAAGTGACGGTGTTTTTCTTTACGACGGCTCAAACGCTCTCGTGCTTTCCCTCACCTACGCGGCAGGCGGCTTCACGAAATCTGACGACACCGCTTCGACCGGCGGCCACGCCGGCATCTCCGCCGGAGGCGGCAATTCCGGCCAATCGCTCGTCTTCAACCCCAACTTCGGCACCACGCCAGCGACGGCGCGCTACGCCCCCGCGACCGACGGCATTTTTGGGTCCGTGAATGCCCAGTCCGGCAGCGGCGTCGGATCGCCCGGCATCGCCGCGGTTCCCGAGCCGGGCACCATCGCGCTCCTGACGCTGGCCCTCGCCGGTGGACTCGCCGTCCACGCCCGCCGCCGCCGGAACGTCTGATCCCCGCGTCCAACCAGTCAACCGAATCCGCGAACGCGCCCGCCACCAGGGCGCGTTCGTTTTTCGTCCAATGAAAACCATTCAATTCGCCATCGCACTCACGGCTCTCATCAGCCTGCCGCTTTCCGCTCAGACGTCTTTAAATCTCGCGGGCTACACCCTCGGGGGCACCTTCACCCTCCCCTTCGCCGTCCCCGAGGCCTCGGCCATCACTTACAATTGGGACCGCGACTCCTTCGTCATCGTCGACGATGAGGCCTTCGACGTGGTCGAAATCAATCGATTCGGTCAGCAACTCGGTCGCATCCGCATCTCCGGGCACCCGAACCAACCGGGCGTCAACACCACCGACGCCGAGGCCATCACCTACCTCGGCAACAATCGCTACATGTATGGACTCGAGCGCATCCGCGCCGGCTTCATTTTTGAAACGACGTTCCCCGACCCCGTCCAGACCATCGACCTGGCCCAATCCACCCGCATCGACCTCTTCGGGACCCCGGACAACGTCGGCAACGCTGGGTTGGAGGGATTGAGCTATGACCCCACCGCTGCCGTCTACTACGGCGTGAAGGAGAAGACCCCGCTCGACGTCTACCGATTCACTTTCGACCCGGTCACTCTCGCCGTCGATCTCACCCGGCCCTTCACTGCGGCGCAAATTGCGGCCTTCGGAGTCACGGATTTTGCCGACATCCAGAGTCTTGGCACCGTTCCGTCATTCGTGAATACCGGTCTGGCGGACAATCTCTTGATTCTGAGTCAGGAGTCGGCCCGTCTGCTCGAAGTCGACGGCAACGGCGATCTTCTCAGTTCGATCTCGCTCCAGACCTTCACCGGCACCAAGGCAATCGAAGGCGTCACCATTGATCTCGCCGGGAACATCTATCTGGTCGGCGAAATGGGACCGGGCAATTCGCCGCAGACCCTCTACGTCCTGAATCCGGTGCCGGAACCCGGAACCATAGCATTCGTCTGCGTGGCTGGACTCACGCTGCTGCTGCTCCGACGTCGGACTCGCAGTCAGGCGAAGGCCTGAGCTCCGCGGCACCGGATCCGCCGACAACTAAATTCATCCGCTCACGCCCCGAACGACTGGAGTCCTCCCATCCGATCAGACGAGCTGCAACGGGCCATCTCGTCCCGCAATCTGGCGTGACGCGCTACAGCGACTCCAAGAATCGCAAAACCGCCGTCCGCTCAACCTTCGCAAGCCCAAGGTAAGCGTCCCGCGACCCCTCCGCCTCGCCGCCGTGCCACAACACGGCCTCCTCCAAGCTCCGCGCCCGCCCATCGTGCAGAAATTCGGAATGCCCATTCACCGTCTCCACCAAACCGATCCCCCAGAGCGGCGGCGTCCGCCACTCCCGCCCGTTCGCTTCGAAGTCACCCCGTCCATCCGCCAAGCCGTCCCCCATGTCGTGCAGCAGTAAATCGGAATACGGAAAAATCCGCTGACCCGACACTTCCGGAAACCCCTCCACCTCCGCCGTCCGAAACTCCGGCACGTGACACTCCGCGCACCCCAACCGACCAAAGAGGTGCTTCCCGACGAGCACCTCGGGATCCGCGACGTCCCGGAGGAGGGGTCGGTCATTCATATGGGCATATCGGGAGCCTCGATCTGTGATCCATTGCGGGGTATATGTGTCAATATGAATGACCGACCCCTTTCCGGCAAAGGCGTCGCAAAATCATCGTCCATTCGATCCGGCAGCACCCGGACGTCCCCGGCGGCGTTGGTGAAATACAACCGCGACGGCGACGGTTGCCGCGTGTGCCCGTCCGCCCACAGCGCGCGAAACTCAGCGTGTGCATCCACCGCGCACCGGGGGTGACTGTGATTGCGCTCACTCCCGTCGGTCAGGACGCGCTCGCGAGTCCACGGCTCGCCGACCGCCGACTGCGACCACAGCTCGACCTCCCCTCCGGTGTTGAATTCCTGCGGCCCCTTGCCCGAGGTCCCGACCAGACTGCGCGACCCGTCCGCTTGCACGGTGAGACTTCCCATGTCGTAGTTGCAGTCGCTGCGGAGCACCTCCTCGTAAATCCACACTCCATCCCGGCAGGTTGCGACGTGCCAGACGTGCGGACCCTTCTCCGGCCCCGGCTCCCAACCCCGCGACGTCACGAGATGCACGTGCGGGTTCCCCTCCCCGTCGAGCACGAGGTGTTTGATGTAACAAAGCAGCCCCTCAGCGTGAAAATCCCGGACCAGCGCGGGATGATCACGCCGGTCGACGGGAACGACAACTTCCTCGCCCGCCGCGGTCGTCCACGTCTTTCCGAAGTCCGTCGATTGCAGGTAATAAAAATTCGTCCGCGCCTCGAGCCCCCCCTCGTTGGGATGAACGTCGAACGCCGTCGCCACGACACCGCTCCGCTCCGCGGTCACTTGATAGTGCCCCAATTCACAGCACCCGAGCCGCACCGCCGATCCCCACTCGAATCCATCCCGACTGTGCCGATAACAAATCCCCCGATCCGCAGCCCGAGCCTCGACGGTCCCGTAATTCGTGTGAAAAAACGAAAGCCCTTTCCCGCGCGTCCACCAAACCTGCGGATAAGCGAACAAGCCCTCGCTGACAGTCACGAACTGCTCGATCGAATACGGCTCCACGCTCCGGTGCACGAACGACGGCGTCGTCCAATGCCCGTGCGACGGCGAGAAAATCCACAAGTATCCCTCGTCGTCGATCGTCAGCACGGGGTTGTCGTGCGGGTCCGCCGTCCACTTGTCGAACAACACCGTCGGCCGCGGCACCTGCCCCGTCCGGTGATCGTAATAGCTCACCATGTGAAGCAATTCCCCCGATCCGTAGTCCCACCGCGGCCCCCGCGTTTCCACGTCCCGCCAACCCTCCACGGTCGCGCCACCCCACACGAAAAACGTCTTCCCGACCTCCTCGCGATACACGGCGAACGGGGCGTTCTGCACCGGATACGTCCCCAGCCCGCCGGAATATTTATAAACGTATTCGTCCCCCGTCGCGGTTTGCCCCCACCAGATTCCGCGATAGCCATCCCCCTTCGTGCAGAAAATCTCCTGCGCTTCCGGTCGAGGCATCGCCTTCGCCAATTCGCGATTGGCGGGATTACTGCGGATGACCGGCGGCTGATGGGTCTCGGAGTCCGGCTCGGAAGCGGTCGCTGGGTCGACGGACGGCGTCTCTTTCATACGAGCGAAAACTCCCCCGCCGGACGCGTACCCTCAATTTCACGGCACGTTTACCCGTAAATACAATCCTCCCTTGCCGCACCCACGCGCCCCGGTTTTCTTGAGTCATGGCCAAGCCCCCCACCATGCAGGAGATCGCCACCGTCGCCAGCGTGTCGAGGATGACCGTGTCGCTGGCCTTGCGGGACAGCTCCCGCGTCTCGACCAAAGTCCGAAAGCGCATCCGAGCCCTCGCCAAAAAAATGGGCTACCGTCCCAACCCCCTGGTCTCCGCGCTCATGGCGCAGCGGTCAGCCCACAAATCCCCCGACGCCGTCTACCCCATGGCGTTGATCAACAACCACGGTGCCGCGACGACATTTCGCAAGGACCCGCTCTACGGCACGCTCCTCCGCGGGATCGAACATCGCTGCGTGGAACTCGGATTCCGGGCCGAGATTTTTTCGCTCCGCGGACCCGGCGCGACCTCCGCCGCCCGCCTCCACCGCATCTTCGAGGCGCAAGGAATCCGCGGCGTCATCGTCCTTCCCGTCGCGTCCGAATTTCCCGAACTCGAGTTCCCGTGGGCCCACTACAGCGCCGTGACCCTCGGCCACACCCTTCACTCCCCCAGCCTCCACCGCGCAGCGTCGAATCAATTTCAGAATTCGTGGACCGCTCTGGAATCCGCCCGAGCCCTCGGCTACCGCCGCCTCGCCCTCCTGCTGCCCGAGGTCACGAACGCGCGGACCAACTACCACTTCACCGCCGCCTTCCTGGCCTTCCAGCGATACACCGCAGGAATCGCCTCGATCCCGCCCTGCCACCAGTCGTTTCCCGACGACGCATCCCGGATCGCGACCTGGCTGAAACGCCACCGACCCGACGCGATCATCGGGTACGGCGACTTCCGCGAGGAGCTGGCCGCCATCGGCTGGCGCGTGCCGGACGACGCGGGCTACATCAATTTGAATCTCCTGAAACTCGACCACACCGTCTCTGGCATCGACTCGCAGATCGGTCTCGTCGGCCGCGCCGCCGTCGACATGGTGGTCGCCCAACTCCACCGCAACGAGTCCGGTTCACCGGCCCAGCCCCGCACCAATCTCGTCACCGGTCGCTGGCACGCCGGAGCCACAACGATCCAGTCGAAGCACTGACTTCCCGGCCAACCCAATCCACAAAAACCCCCGATAAAATGATGCGGCCGCTACATTTTATCGGTGAGCGGTGACCATCGACATTCGTCGTTGACGGCCCATTCCGCCTTGGATTCTCCCGAGAAGAGTGCGCCCAGCCTAACTCACATTCCCAATAAAGTGATGCGGCCGCATCACTTTATTTGGAGTTCCGGCTCGCCCTTCTAGGAGGGGTCGGTCATTCATATGGGCATATCGGGAGGCTCGATCTGTGATCCATTGCGGGGTATATGTGTCAATATGAATGACCGACCCCTTTCCGACTATGGTGCCGTCCGGATAAGTCAATGTCGTACGGTTGCCGTCCGCGTCGTATTCATAGCTGACGACCTTGTTCCCTACCGCCCCTCCAAACTGATAAGTCTCACTCTGGAGTTCATTCGCATCGGTGTAGGTGTAGCTCAGCGTCAAGCCCTTCGTAAGACTCGTCACCCGGCTTGCGGCATCGTAGACTTTCGACACGTCGCCTGTGGTGTCGCTCCAGTCGCACAGCGTATCGCGGTTGCGGCTATCGTAAGTGCACGTTCTCATGGCTCCGTTACGCGCACGGTAGATCGAGAGGTTTCCAGCGCCGTCGTAGGTCCAGTTTTCGTAGCTCCCAACGGGATACGTCATCCGCGTGCGCCGCGAGAGCGGGTCCACGAGAAACGAGTAGAGGCTGTTCCTCGCATCTTTCAGCGAGGCGAGCGACCCATCTGGGTGATACGTGTAGGTCGTCGTCTCGCTATTGGGATTCGTCTCGGTGAGACGACGGTTCATCGTGTCGTAGGTGTAAGTGAACACGGTCGTGTCCGGCCGCGTGACCGTGAGCAGATTGCCGACGGCGTCGTAGCTGTTCGTCGTGGTGTGCAGGAGCGGATCGGTCTCCGTGAGCATCCGGTCGAGCAGGTCGTAGGTGAAGCTGGTCACCTTGCCGCGTGCGTCGGTCGTCGTCTGGACGCGTCCGCGGGCATCGTAGGACCACGTGGTGGTCGCCTCGTCGGCAGTTCCGGGAGCGACGACTTGGGAGAGGAGCTTGCCGCTCAAGTCGTAGTGATTGTCAGTCACCTTGCCACTGGGCAGCGTCACCTTCGCGACGGTCTGCAAATACCCGCAGGTGCCGCAGCTTGGCTCGCGGCCGTACTCGTAGGTCGTGGTGCGATTAAGCGGATCGGTCTGCGTCGCGAGCTGGTTGTATTCCGTGTAGGTGAAGTTCGAGGTGTGGCCCAGCTCGTTGCGGTCACTCGTCTTTTTTCCATACGGGCTGTAGCCGAATTCCCGGTAGCTGCTGTCAGGATGCGTCACCCGCGTGAGCAGGCCCCGCCAGGTGGACTGGTAGCTGGTCGTGTAGTTGCGCGGGTCCTTGCTCGTCGCGCGCATCCCGCTTGAGTGATACGTAAAGGTCCACGTGTGGCTCGCCGCATCGACATGGGTGACGAGATTGCCCCAACTGTCGTAGGTGAAGGTCTCGGTGGTGCCATTGCGCAGGCGGTGCGTCTTCATGAGGCCCGTGCCGGTGTAGGTGAAGATCTCGTAGGTCCCGTCCGGGTGGTCCGTGCGCGTGATCCGGTTGTTCGTGTCGCGGGTGTGCGTGGTCGTACGCGAAAGCTCATCCGTGTCCGTGAGCAGGAAGCCATTGGCGTTGTAGGTGCGGGTCTGCACGCCGCTCAGGGCATCCGTCCGCGCGAGGACGCGCCCGGCGAAGTCCCGCGTGTAGCTGGTCGTCGCGCCGCCCGGCTCGGCGATGCTCGTGATGAATCCCGCACCGCCCGCGTCGCGGGTAAAGCTCGTCGTGCGCCCTTCGCCGTCGGCAAATTCCGTGGACACACCGAAGGTGTTGTATTTCCGGAGCAATTCCGTGCCATTCCCCTCGGTCACTTGGGGATACAGGCCCGAACCCAGCGGCAGGCTGACCACGAGCTGATTCGTCACGAGATTGCGCTCCTCGAGGATCGTGCCATTGACGATGTTCGATCCGCCGTAGGTGGCAGTGTAGTTGTAAACGTACTTCATCCGGCTGCCGCTGGTGCTTTGCATCGGATCGTCCGCGCTTTCCAGGACCGGGGGTCCGGCGGTAAGTGAGTCCGATCCGCACCACGTATAGTTTGCCTCCTCGGCTCCCGGATAGGTGACCTTCGTCAGCACCGTTTCGGAGGTTGGCGCCCAAGTGGAGTAGGTGTAGTTCACGATGCGATTGTCATTCGTCTTGATCGAAGTGATCTGCCAGTAGCCGTTTGCACCGGATGCGCGAGTGATCTGAATGTAGCGTCCGTAGTTATTCGTGATCCGATAGAGGCGCTGCTTGCCGCCCTGGGTTTGATAGGTGAGCGTCCACGTCCAGCCCGTCCCATTCCTTACGCGGTCGAGCAGATACTCGTAGCTCGATCCGCTCCCGGTTTTCCGGAACTCGTATTGGCGGCCCTCCGGTGTGCGCAGCGTGTAAAGGCCCGTCCCGGTCGGATACAGGCGGTCGCCGCAGTTTGCGTCCGGTACTCGCACGCTCCCAGTCGCGTCCACCGCGCGGAAATAATACTCCCGTCCCGCGGGATAACGGACGATCAGGCGCGGAAACCCAAAGTCACTCGTGCTCGATTCGCGCACTTCATATTGCCAGTTGTGCTGCCACGTCCACTGCGTGCCAAATTCCCAGCGAGGCTTGGTGTAATCGCGCGTGCGGCTGTTGTAGTGCCGGGTGAACTGAATCGGCGCAGCGCCGAAGGTCTCCAAATCCGTGACCTCGCGCAGCAGGGACCCTCGGTGCGGATTGATCGGATTGGTGCCGACCGGCGGCGGCGGACAGTCCGGCTCGTTCTGCCCCGGATTGCCGCATCCGGGGTCGAATGCGAACGAGTTGAAAACGATGGAGATCGGCGCGACGAGGCACGCGAGCAGGTGATAGGTCGATTTCATGGGTCGATTTGATTTGGAGAGGATGAGATGTCGGTGGAGTTGGTCTGCACGTAAGCCGGCCCGGGTTGGCCGGCGGGATTGAGTTCGCCCGCCCAGAAGTTGAGGGTGGCCACGGAACCGGATTGGCGGATCGTCACGTTGTAGGCACCCCGGCCGAGAGTCGGTGCGAGCTCGAACTCGAGTTCCTCAGCACCGCCCAAGGCCTTGAACTTCATTGGCCCGTCGAGCCACCGGAGCGAGCCGCCATTCGGTGCCGCGATGCTCACCTCAGCCCCAGCCACCAAGCGCGGAACGCTCACGCGGAACGTCACGGGCTCCCCCATCGGGATGAATACCCGCTCGAACAATCCCTCCGTGGATTCAAGCCGCATCACAGCACCGTCGGTCGTCACGACCTCGGCCTTTGCCGCGTCGAGGGTGAAACTTGAATCATGGACCGTCTCGCTCGACGTCTCGGTCAGCCGGGCGTCTGTCTGGCCGGACGACGCTGACAGCGGCAGGCGCGCCTCGGTGCGCGCGGCCGGCTCCGCGGCTGTCGGCGCAGCCGTCAGCTCGGGATCGTCGCTCGATGAGAACAGCAAGAATCCCCCCAACGCGGCGAAATCGGCGACGAGAGCCAGCACACCGAGACCGAGCGGCGATTCCAGAAGATTGCGGAGAATGGAACGAGTTTTCATGGGATTCATCCGACGCGGACAGTGGTAATGGGACTCCGCTGGGCGCTGCTTTGTCGGTATGAACGGAGCTTTTAGCGGCTCGTCCGGTTTTTTGTCTTCCCAACCATTTTCCAAACTTTCTTCCAAACTTCCAAAGTTCCGTTCGCCGCAGAATTTACTTTGCCTGGAACGAGGCGTGGAGCTATTGCGACGGGCGCCGTCGACTTCGCATCTGCCATGAAGGATCAAATCGAATTGCACTTCGCCAACGACGGACCTCCGCGCCTCGTTCGCACGGTCCTTCGATCCAGCGGCGGCTGCCGGGTGTGCGACGAGCGGCGGGAGACCGCTCCGGGCGGGCCGTGCTTCACCTGGGGGAGAGGAATCCTTTCGCTCTCTCTGGCTCTGCTCCGACTACGTGTCGCGGACAAGTCGCAGGGATTGCCGCTCCTGATCGGGGGGCGGGGCAGCGCCGCCAGCACGGTGGACAACCTCGTTCACAAGGCCGACGGCCTGGGTTACCTGCGCGATATGCTGGAGATCGTGCCCGGGGACTCTCCGAGGAGGCGGCTCCAGATGTGGTTCGACCGCAGGAATTCCCAGCTCAACGATCCCGGCCAACCGGTGAAAATCTTTCCCGCACGCGGAAGCCACGCTCTGCTGCCGACTCAGATCACCGTGCTGGTCGACGGCGGGGAGGTCGACCACGAGACGCTCACCCGATTGATCCTCACGCTGCGACTCGACCTTGCCGAACCCGATCCGGGTGTTCTGAAGATCATCGGGAATCTCCCGGCAGGTCCCGCCGACCGGGCGGCGACCGCCTTCCACCGCGCCTCCCTGCACGCCGCCCTCAGCCACTCCGTGGCGCGCGGGCTGGAAATCATTGGACCTCCCGACTCGGGAAAGACCGGACTCCTCGCGGATTGGATCCGGCATCCGGTCGGCATCGGATGTCGGCCGTTGCGACGCGTCATCATTTGCTCCTTCGACGGCTGCGGGGCGCAGAGCCGAGACCCCTACGCCCAATGGGTCGAGGCAATGGAAGGCGCTTTGGAAGTCCGCGTTCCGCTCGACGCTCCCCCCGCGGATGTGACGGAATTTCTACTCACTCTCGCGGCCAACACCCCGACTCTCTACGTCTTCGACGGACTTGACTCCGTGATGTCGGCTCCGGAGACCGGAGTCGGTCGGATCCAGTGCGAGCCGTTGGTCGCGCTCTTCATGCACCTCCTATTTTCCTATCCGACGAGTTTTTTCGTGATCACCACTCGCGTGCCGGTGGCCGACCTCGCGTCAGTCCCGCAAAATGCCGTCGTGCGATTGCGGATGCGTGAGTCGTAGACCTCCTCGTATTCCTGCCTACTCCGGCTCAGGAATTCAAAGAACCATCAAGAACGGGGCGGTCCTACGTATTGACATATTTCTCGATGACACGTCGAAAATTGCGTTTGTGAGCGCCCACTAGTAGTCAATCAAATCAGAACAGAAGGATAAAGGCTGCGGAGCTTGATCCTGGCGTTGTCATTGGTGAACTGCCAATTGGTGGTGACAGTGGCGAGATTGCGACACTTAACAACGGCGTCCAGGGTGCGGCGGAGTTGATCCAGAGAGCAGACACGCTCAGGGATACCGGTTCGGACGAGGGCGGAGATTTCGCGAAAATGACCGTGGCATTCACGTGGCATTCGGGTCAGCCGACGATTTCTCGCCGAAAACTGGCATTTCCGCGGATCCGCCAAAAGGACGTTTGGATCAGTCGACGTCTGAACCGAGTAACCTTTCCAAGTAGGGGGTCGTGGCCCTCAGCACCATTCCTAACTCGGGTGACCACCGTCTGCAAAAACCAAGCCCCCACCCGAAGCGAAACGCAGCACCGTCGAACTGTTTGAGTTCAGAATCCCGAACGGACGCCAATGAGAGCGGGTAGAATTCAGGAATAGCGCTATCGTTTCCTTCAGCGTCTCCGCCTGTCCGCGGACGACTACTCGCTGAAATCACCTCACCATCAGCGTTCATTCGCGTCCATTCGCGGTTCCCCCTCACCCCTTCATGGTTTAAAAAATCTACAAAGACTCCAGAAACCGCACCACCGCCGCCCGCTCCCCCGCCCCCAGCGCCACGTAACCCGCCCGCGACACCGCCGCCTCCCCGCCGTGCCACAACACGGCCTCCTCCAGATTCCGAGCCCGACCGTCGTGCAAGAACTCGGTGTGCCCGTTCACCGTCTCCACGAGCCCGATCCCCCAAAGCGGCGGCGTCCGCCATTCCCGCCCGTTCGCTTCAAAATCCCCACGCCCATCCGCCAACCCATCGCCCATGTCGTGCAACAGCAAATCCGAATACGGAAAAATCCGCTGACCCGACACTTCCGGAAAACCCTCCACCACCGCCGTCCGAAACTCCGGCACGTGACACTCCGCGCACCCCAAGCGCCCGAACACCTGCTTCCCAATGAGCACTTCCGGGTCCGCGACGTCCCGCCGCGCCGGCACCGCGAGCACCGACGAATAAAAAACGACGTGGTCGAAAATTTTCGCCGTCACCTCCGGCTCATCGCCGTCCTCGTAGGCAATCGCCGCCACGCCCAGTTCCGACAAGCTCGCCCCCCCGTGCGTCCGAGTCGGCGTCGTCAGTCCCATGTCGCCAAGGAACGCCCCCGCCACCTGCTCGCGCACCGTCGCCGTGTTCGCCTTCCATCCGAAGCGCCCGATTTGGTTCACACCCACCTCGTGGTTCCACACCCAGTTGGGCCGACCCGACACCCCGTCCCTATCCAAGTCATCCGGGTCCGCGTTCCGAATGAGATCCTCCTCCGCGATCGCCTCCAGCAAACCCATCCCCACCATCTGCGGCGCAACGCGCGGCGATATTTCCAGCCCCTCCGCCGAGTCACCGCCGTAGCCCAGCTTCTCGATCCGGTAACTTGGCTTCCGCAGAGAATAAGTCGACCCATCCGCGAACTCCCCCGCCACCTCCGCGTATTCCACCACCGGCACCCCCTCACCCTCCGCGCCCGGAATCGCGTTCTGCTGAAGCTGATCGCCCAGCGCCTCGTCCAGCCGAACCCCCGCCTTCGCGTCCCGCTCCCCCGGCCGGCTCAGCCGCAGCAACATCGACACCATCTCCTCCCCCTCCCGAGGCGGTCGTCCCCGACCGTCCTTGAAGTGACAAGCCGAGCAAGACCGCGCGTTGAAGAGCGGCCCCAGTCCATCCCGAGCCGAAGTCGAAGCCGGCGCAATCACCCAGTTCTGCTTGAAAAAGGAGTTCCCGACGAAAAACGAATTCTTTTTGTCCTTCCGAAGGTTCCTCGCGGAATACCCAAACGCATTGTCCGTCGCGTCGAAAACAGTCGTATCCCCCCCCGAAAGCTCCTCACCCTCGACCGGCGTCAGATTCTCCTCCCGCGCGAACGACACGATGAGCACGGCCAGGCAACCCAGACCGAATAAAATCTGCGCGAATCTGCGAAATCTGCGGACCACCCTCACTCGCCATCGAGCTGAATCGTCAGCCCAAACTCCTTGGCGGCCTCCACGATCGTCGCCCCCTGCGTCCTCAAATCATCGATCAAAGTCGCAACAGCCACCCGTCCCGGAGCACCATTCTCCCCCAGAATCGCCTGATCGAACGGCACCGGCAGCGCCTCCGCCGCCGCAACCGTCGCGTCCATTTCGTCGCCCAACCGCGCGGCCAACGCCGAATCCCTCGCCGCCACCAGCTCGTCCACACCCGGACCCTCGACCACGCTCCCATCCGTCCGCACGTAGCGTCCCGTGTAGACGTTCCGCGCCCCCCGCGCGTCCTCGATCATGTCAACGTGCGTGGTGTCGCTGAAACACGAATGCTCGTCCTCCTGCGCCTGCGTTTCATACGCCACCGCCAACCGCTCACCCGACACCTCGAATCCACTCAACACCCCGATCCCCGTAAAAATATCGTGCAGCGCCTCGTCCTTCGGCAACGCCAGAAATTCCGCGCGGAAATTCCCCGCTTCCGCCGGATTCCAAGCCTCCGTCAGCGACCACAAATGCCCGACCAACAGGTCTCCCAGTTCCAATAAATACGCCCCCCGCCGATCCGCGTTCGCCGCCGTCGAGTAATCTTCGAAACTCCGCTCGCCTGCCCCGTCCGCTCGGAAATCCTGACCCCACAACAAAAACTCGATCGCGTGATACCCCGTGCTGATGTTCGTCTCCCCGTCCTTCTCGTTCAGCTCACCCAGCACCGCCTCGGTGATCTCCGGATACTTCTCCGGCTGATTGATCACCCCCGCTTCCGGATTCCCCACCACGTAATCCACGTAGGCCTCATCCATTGGCCACGCGTTTATCATCCCCTCGATCTCGTCCACCGGACCGCCGTAAAACCGAAAAGCCTCCGTCTGCAAATAAGGCACCCGAGCCTCGCGCCAAGCCGTCCGCGCCGCCTCCATCGTCTCCGCCGAAGGAGCTTTCACCAGAGTCTCCAATGAATCCCGCAGGTTCTCAGCCGCCGCCAAAGAATCCGAATAAGTCGCGAAAACCAAATCCGCGTAATTCGCGACCACCTCACCCTTTAATTCCGCCAACTCATCCGTTTCCGGCGCGGCCCGCTCAGATTCCACCGCTTCACCAGCCGGAGTCGGCGAAGCCACCGCCTCCGACGTCCCACCCCCGTCGCAGCCCGCTACCACCAACGCAAACCCGACCAACAAACCAAAATTCGCCTTCTTCATCATGTCTGAGACTGAGTCTCATGCTCATCCCCGACCGTCAACCCGAATCCCACCCGCCACGCCCAACCCGGGCGTCCTCACTTCCGCCACCACGAAGCCCCACCCCCGCAAATCTCATCCCCGTAGAGGTCGACGTCAGGAGATCCGCGCCAGCGGGAGCCACCGGAATCCCCCTCTTCCGTATCCTTTGCTACCTTCGCGACCTTCTGTTCAAAAAACCGTATCAGAAATCTGATCACGCAACGCCAGCCGGCCCAACCACCGTCATCGTCACCCGCCGCTCATCCAGACACCGCCGAGCCACCCGCCGCACGTCCTCACTCGTCACCGCTCGCAGCCGCTCGTGCGCCACTTCCGGCTCGAGCACCTCCCCGTAAAAAAGCGCCGAATACCCAATCCGCGAATTCTGCGACGACGTCCGCTCCAGCGACATCCGGTCCGACCCGATCGCAAATTCCTTCGCCCGCCGCAACTCCCCGTCCGGCACCAGATCGTCCCTCAGCCGTGCGAACGCCCGCCCCACCAGCGCCATCGTCCGCTCCAGATTCTTCGCGTCCAGCCCCACGTAGAAATTGATCACCCCCGTATCCTCGTAAAGGCTCACGCTCGAGCTCACCGTGTAACAGATCCCCCGCTTCTCCCGCAGATCCTGGAAAAGCCGCGAGCTCATGTTCCCGCCGAGGATCACGTTGAGCAGGTGAATCGCGTGCCGATCCGGATCGCGCAGATCACAAGCCGGCGTCGCAAAAGCCACGTGCGTCTGCTGCGTGTCGCGTTCCACGTGCCGCGTCCGCCGCTCGTCCGGCAACGCCGGAGCCCGCCCGGCACGACTCCGCCGCCCTCCGGACAACTCGCCCAGCAACGCCGCCGTCCGCGCCACCACCTCCGCGTGCATCACCTTCCCCGCCGCCGACACCACCACGTTCCCGCCGTGATAATGCTTCGCCCGGTAGTCCAAAAACTCCGCCCGCCCGTAGCCCGCGATGGATTTCAGCGTCCCCGTCAGCGGCCGCCCCAGCGCGTGTCCCGGCCACAGATCCTCCCACAGCCCCTCCTGCGCCACCTCCGCCGGCTCGTCCTCGTACATGAGAATCTCCTCCCCGATGACCCCCCGCTCCCGCTTGATGTCCAGCTCCGCGAACCGCGGCGACAGCACCATGTCGCACAGCACGCCACTCAACCGCCGAAAATAATTCGCCGGCGCGGCCCCGTAGTAAACCGTGTGATCGTGCGACGTCGTCGCGTTGAGGTAGCCGCCCACGCTCTCGATTTCCTGACCGATCTGCCGCGCCGTCCGCCGCACCGTCCCCTTGAAAAGCATGTGCTCGATGAAATGCGAAATCCCCGCCAAGCGCTTCGGCTCGTGCCGCCCGCCCACCGCCGCCCACACGCCATAAGTCACCGACTCCGTCTGCGGCATCTCGCAAGTCACCACCCGCACCCCGTTCCCCAACTCCGAAATCTCCGTCCTCAAATCAACAACCTCACCCCGCCAATACACCCACCGCCGACCCCGGAAGCAAGCGAAGCCCAACCGACCCAGCACTCACGCCCACCCGTTTAACCTAGCCGGATCGCCCCCTCACCATCAGCCTCTCCAAAATTCCCACCCAAAAATGCCCGATCAACCCACCCCAAAGATGCCCGATCAACCCACCCCAAAAAGCCGCCGCGACTTCCTCAAAACCGGCCTCACGTCCGCCTCCGCCGTCGCCGCCATGACCGTCCCCGGAGTCGCCGCCGCCACCGCGGACTCCACCCCCACCGAACCCGTCGAGACCAACCCCTACGGCCCCGCCCCCGGCGGCGGCATCAGCCTCCCGCCCTATTTCAAGCCCTGGGACTCGCTCAAGAACAACAACTTCTACGCCCCCGGCACCGAGACCCTGCCCAAGAACGAGATGCGCATCTCCTTCCTCGGCAGCACTCCCTGGCCCCCAACCAAGCTCCAGTCCGGCACCTCCATCCTGGTCGAACTCGGCACCGGCGACCCGCAGCCCCGCCGCTTCTTCTTCGACCTCGGCAACGGCAGCGTCCGCAACGCCATCGCCATGCAGGTCCCCGCCCCCCTCATCAACGACATTTTCCTCACCCACCTCCACGCCGACCACTACGCCGACCTCCCCTACATGTATCCCTTCCGCGCATTCGCGGGCGGCTTCAAGCCCCTCCGCGTCTACGGACCCTCCGGCGACACGCCCGAGCTCGGCACCGCGCACATGATCAAACACATGCGCGAAATGAACCGCTGGCACGAAGAAAATTTCAACGCCTGCCCGATCGGCGACGGCTTCGAGATCGACGTCCACGAGTTCGATTGGAAGCAGCGCAACGGCATCGTCTACGACCAGGACGGCGTCAAAGTCCGCTCCTGGCCCCGCTCCCACGTCAAGAACGGAGCCGTCGCCTACCGTCTCGACTGGGAGGACGCCGGCCTCTCCTTCGTCTTCACCGGCGACGGCCGCCCCGACGAACTCTCCGCCGAATACGGCCAAGGCGCCGACGTCTTCGTCTCCGAAGGCACCATCGACGTCCCCGCCCTCTCCGCCATGAAGCTCGGCGCCCCCGCCGAACTCTGGGAATACACCATCGATATCTACCATACGATGTATTACGCCGCCGGCTACCTCTTCAAAAAAACCAACCCGCGCCTCGCCGCCATCTGCCACTACGAATACGCCGGCGAAGCCCTCGCCGCCGAATCCGTCGCCGAGGTCCGCGCCAACTGGGACGGCCTCTTCATGTTCGGCGGACCCGACGTCCAGGTCGTCAACGTCAGCAAAGACGCCATCTGGTCCCGCGAAGCCCTCCTCCCCGACGGAGCCGCCCCCGCCGCCATGGACCCGAGGTGGCTCCTCGCCCCCGGCGAAAAACTCCCGGAAACCATGGCCCTCCCCACCCCCACGACCCCCCGGGAAGATCAGCAGGATCAATTCCTCCGCGACCTCGAGATCGATCCCCACCTCTACTACCCACCCGACGTCTACCGCAAACCCGTCCAGAAATGGCCCGGCGTCACCCTCAACCCCCGGGAAATGCTCGAAGCTCGCGGCATCAAAGTCGACCCCGCCTAACGCAACCCACCCATCACCATTAACCAGTCACCAATCACGCGCGAAGCGCCCCCCAACCCCCTCGCCCCCGCCGCCCGCACCGAGCCCATCGTCATCCCCGGACGCGATCCCGTCCCCATCACCCTCCTCACCGGCTTCCTCGGCTCCGGAAAAACGACCCTCCTCAACCGCATCCTCCACGGCGACCACGGCCTCCGCGTCGGCGT
Source organism: uncultured Verrucomicrobiae bacterium (assembly GCA_963719495.1). GTDB lineage: Bacteria > Verrucomicrobiota > Verrucomicrobiia > Chthoniobacterales > JAATET01 > CAVVKW01. The sequence continues at coordinate 322,214 of CAVRCI010000004.1, read as the reverse complement.
CCTCGTCAACGACTTCGGAGCCATCAACATCGACGCCGACCTCATCGACGGCATCGAAGCGAACACCATCAGCCTCAGCAACGGCTGCGTCTGCTGCGAGATCCGCGACGACCTCGTCCGCTCCCTCGAGAGCCTCCTCACCCGCGAAGAAGCCGTCGACTACGTCATCCTCGAAGCCAGCGGCGTCGCCGACCCCGACGGCATCGTCATGACCTTCCTCGACCGCAAATACCGGCAACTCCTCCGCCTCGACAGCATCACCTGCCTCGTCGACGCCGAAGCCATTTTCACCCACGCCGACAACGACGAACTCAACCGCCTCAAAATCCGCCAGATCGCCTACGCCGACCTCGTCGTCCTCAACAAGACCGACCTCGTCACCCGCGACCACCTCGAAGTCATCCACGAATGGATCGGCCAACACCTCGACCGCGTCCGCATCGTCGAGACCACCCGCTGCGACGTCCCACTCGCCATCCTCCTCGCCGTCGCCCGATTCGACCCCCGGCACCTCACACCCCGCCACGAAGCCGCCGAAAACACCCCCCACCAAGCCAGCCAGCAATTCCAAACCTGGAGCTACGAAACCGACCGCCCCTTCGACCGCCAAGCCCTCGTCGAAATGGTCCGCCGCCACCTCCCCGCCTACGTCTACCGCTGCAAAGGCATCGTCCACCTCGCCGACGCGCCGACCAGCCCCCACGCCCTCCAAGCCGTCGGCCGACGCACCGAACTCACCCCCCTCGACCAGTCCACCCAGCCCCACAGCCGCATCGTCGCCATCGGCTCCCAGATCGACGCCCCCGCCCTCACCGCCCTCTTCGCCGGTTGCCACCCCACCGAGCCGTAAGATCGTTCACCACGCATCCGCCCGCACGCCCGGACACGAAAAGAATTTGATGATCAAAACCGGCAGCACAGTGAAATGGAGTTGGGGCAACGGAACCGCCGAAGGCAAAGTCACCGAGGTCCACCACGAAAAAATCACCAAAACGATCAAAGGCTCCGAAGTCACCCGCAACGGCACCGACGACGACCCCGCCTACGTCATCGAACAGGAGGACGGCACCACCGTCCTCAAATCGCAGAGCGAAGTCGAACGAGCCTAAGCCGCGCCAGCGGCATCCCAACCAAGGTAGGGCAGCCGGGCCCCGGGTGCCGTGACCATCTCGCAAGACGCCCGATTGACACGACGCGCCGCCGAGCCCCACAACTCCAGTGTGCACCACTGGAAACCCGCCGAAATCACCACCCTCCGCCGCCTCCGCAACGGCTTCCTCGACGGCACCGCCGGCACCACCGACTACTGGCGCACCCCCGAAGATCTCGCCCTCTACAACGAAACCTTCGGCGAGCGCATCGGCTGGAAATGGGACGCCGTCCTGAGCGAACTCGTCGCCCGCGACTGGGCGCCCACCGCCACCCGCATCCTCGACTTCGGCTGCGGGTCCGGTGTCGCCAGCCGCCGCGTCCTCGAAGCCTTCGACGGCTTCACCGAACTCCAGGTCCACGACCGCTCCCGCGCCGCCGTCCGCTTCACCAGCACCCGGGCCGCAAAAGATTTCCCCACCCTTCGCGTCAGCACCAGCGAACCCACCAGCGACGCCGACACCCTCCTCGTCGTCAGCCACATCCTCAACGAACTCACCCCCGAAGCCACCGCCACCCTCCTCCGCCTCGCCCGCACCGCCGGCGAGATCCTCTGGGTCGAATCCGGCTCCCACCCCGACAGCCGCGCCCTCGTCGAGCGCGTCCGCGAACCCCTCCGCGCCACCCACCGCGTCATCGCCCCCTGCACCCACTCCGAAACCTGCGGCCTCCTCACCGAAGCCAACGCCCGCCACTGGTGCCACACCTTCGCCAAGCCCCCGACCGAAGCCTCCCAAAACGCCGCCTGGTCCGAACTCGCCCGCGCCGTCGAGATCGACCTCCGAGCCCTCCCCTACAGCTTCCTGGCGATGACCCAACACGACCGCCCCCCCGCCGACCCAACTCTCGCCCGAGTCATCGGCCACCCCCGCAAATACAAAGGCTACCAGCTCGTCCTCCGCTGCGACGCCACCGGAGTCGAAGACATCCGCGTCCAAAAACGCGACTCCAAAGACCTCTGGAAATTCCTAAGCGACCTCCCAACCAACCCCACGTTCACCCCGCCGGAATGACCTTCAAGGAGCGGCGATTTGCAATCGCCGAACCAACCCAACGGCGAAGCCGCAAATCTAAGACCGACACGCCGCAGATCAACGACCCACACCCCGCATCTTCCCACTTGCCCCCGCAACCCGCTTCCACCACATTCGCCGCACTTCACCAACCGCACGCCATGAAATTTTCCATCACCCGTCTCCTCGCCACCGCCGCCCTCGCCGCCGCCACCCTCGCCCTCGGAGCCTGCACCACGATGCCGACGAGCGGCAGCCGCTCGAACGCCTTCCAATTCGACCCACCCGTCACGCAGCCGACCAATCGCTCCAACGTGAAGGTCAAACTCAGCACCTCCGCGCAGAAGCTCTACGTCGTCGAGGGCGACAAGGTTCTCCTCGCGACACCCGTGTCCGTCGGCACCGCCGCCACCCCGACCCCGAAAGGCACCTTCCCGGTTCGCGCCAAGGTCGCCGAACGCCGCCGCGTCAGCAGCCCCGGAGCCGGCTATCCAATGCCCTACTGGATCGAATTCTACGGCCCGGCCTACGGAATGCATTGGGGCTTCGTGAAGCCCCAGCCATCCACGATGGGTTGCGTCCGCATGCCGCTCAAGTCCGCCAAAAAGGTCTTTGACCTCGTCAGCGTTGGCACCCCGATCAACGTCGCCACCACCCAGCCTTGGGATGAGACCATCGGCAAGACCCTCCCCATCCTCGACGACGGCCCCCTCCCGAACCCTCCCGATTCCTACATGCAAAGCCGCCAAGCCATGGCCGACATCCGCCAAGGCAAGCTCTACAACTTCTAACAGCGCGTCAAAAAACCGTCAGGCGGTGGATTTGCCGAGGCGTCTGACGCCAAAGCGGCGCGCGGCAGACGGCTCCGTAAACGAAGGTTTCGGAGTCGAAGATCGTGACCCCGTAGTCATTGGACAATCGGTGGCATCTGCCGACCCAGGCAAAGGTCCTCTCGACAAGACAGCGGGGCAAAAGCCGGGGAGCCTTCCCGCTCGAGGAGCGGCGATTTGCAATCGCCGAACCAATCCGCGAGGCGGATCACTCCCCTCGAGACTCCACGCCGTCAGCGGAAGGCTCCCGGCCTCGGCTCACGAGCGCTTTCGAGTCAGCATGAATTCGTTCCCCTCCGGATCCACGCACATCGCCAGGTGCGGCGGCTCCCCATCCTCCGGCTGAGGTTCGCGCTCGACCAGCCCACCCGCCGCCCGCACCTCGGCGGCCCCGACGATCACGTCAGCGACCTGAAAACTCATCGCCGTCCAGGTTCGTTTAGCAAAAGACCCCTCCCCCCCCGTGTGAACCGACACCGCCACCCCGGCGATCTCCAGCTCCACGATCACGCCGATATCCCGAGCCACCGTAGCACCCAGAACGTCGCCGTAAAACTTCACTGCCCGAGCCACATCCGCCGCCCAGATCACCGCCTTGAATCGTTCAACAACCACCGCCGAAACCTACCAGTCCAAAATCCGAATTCCAAAATCCAAAATCACTCCCTACCCTCCCCAGTTTCCGATGAGCAGCCGACGAGCCACCTTTTTCCTCCGCCTCGGCAGCACGCTGGCCCTCTGGACCCTCATCCTAGCCGCCATCTTCTCCGGCCGCGAGATCGCCTACTTCGTCGTCATCGGCTTCATGGCCCTCACCGCGCTCTGGGAATACTTCCGGATGCTCGACCACGACGGCATCCCAAATTTCCAGCTCACCGGCCTGGTCACCGCCGCGATTTTTCTGGTTGGCAGCTTCTACTACTTCGCCACCTGGGGCCCCGCCCAAGCGCTCGACTTCGAACTCGCCATCCTCGTTCTTTTCCTGGTCGTCATGTTCGCCCGGCAAATGTTCGCCCCCCTCCGCGACCGCCGCCCGCTCCAGACGATGGCGTATACCCTCTTCGGCCTCCTCTACATCCCCTGGCTCTTCAATTTCATCACCAAGATCCTCTTCATCCCCCCGCGCACCCTCGACGGCGACCCCACCGGCCAGTGGTACGTCCTCTTCCTTCTCATGGTCACCAAATTCAGTGACATGGGTGCCTACCTCTTCGGCAGCCTCTTCGGCAAACACCCGCTCGTCCCCCACATCAGCCCGAAAAAAACCTGGGAAGGCTTCTTCGGCGCCCTCATCACCTCCGCCGCCGCCGCCTTCATTCTCTACTGGCTGATCCCGGAAAAACTCCCCGCCTTCTCCGTCATCGACTACGCCATCCTCGGAATCGGCCTCGGATTTGCCGCCATCGTCGGCGACCTGGCGGAGTCCATCGTCAAGCGCAGCACCGCCATCAAAGACAGCAGCGGAGCCCTCCCCGGTATCGGCGGCACCCTCGATCTGATCGACAGCCTCCTCTTCACCGCCCCCCTCCTCTACTTCTACATGCGCCTCGTGCTCAAGCTGACGTGAGTCGAAGGTCCGAGGTCGAAAGTCATTTAAGAATCGCTGGCGCGATTGCAGCGGGCGTACCCACACTTTGACCTTCGAACCTTCCGACCTTCGACCTTCGACCCGCAAGGTCTCCTTGCTCGGTGCGACCGGCTCCATCGGCCAAAGCGCTCAACGCGTCGCGCGCGCACTCCCCGATCGCATCCAAATCGTCGGCCTCTCCGCCCACGAAAACAGCGAGGGCCTCGCCACCGCAGCCGCCGCCTTCCCCGACGCCAGCACCGCCCGGACCAACGGCCCCGACGGCCCGGACCGTCTCCTCGAGCTTGCTACCCACCCCGACGCCGACCTCGTCCTCATCGCCATCGTCGGCACCGCCGGCCTTGCCCCCGCCCTCGCCGCCATCGAAGCCGGCAAGGACATCGCCGTCGCCAGCAAGGAGATCCTCGTCCTCGCCGGCGGCATCCTCATGGCCGCCGCCCGGCGAAAAAACGTCCGCGTCCTTCCCGTCGACAGCGAGCACAACGCCATCTTCCAGTGCCTCGAAGGCCGCCCCTCCGACCACGTCGCCCGCCTCATCCTCACCTGCTCCGGCGGTCCCTTCCGCGAGACCCCCGCCGCCGATCTTCCCCAAGTCACCCCCGCCCAAGCCCTCCGCCACCCCACCTGGGACATGGGCCGCAAGATCTCCCTCGACTCCGCCACCCTCTTCAACAAAGCCCTCGAAATGATCGAGGCCCGCTGGCTCTTCGACGTCTCCATCGACCGCATCGACGTCGTCATCCACCCGCAGAGCGTCGTACATTCCCTCGTCGAATTCGTCGACGGTTCCCTCCTCGCCCAGCTCAGCCATTCCGACATGGCGTTCCCCATCCAATACGCCCTCACCTACCCCGACCGAGTCCCGGGAGCGCTCCAACCCCTCGACCTCGCCACCCTCGGCTCATTGGAATTCTCCGCCCCCCGCGAAAACGATTTCCCCGCCCTCCGCCTAGCCCGCGAAGCCGGCCGCACCGGCGGCACCCTCCCCGCCGTCCTCAACGCCGCCAACGAAATCGCCGCCGCCGCGTTTCTAGAGGAAAAGATCCCATTCCAAGAAATCTGGCAAACCGTCGAGACCACCATGACCGCCCACGAGGTCACCAAAAACCCCAACCTCCCCACCCTCCTGGCCGCCGACAGCTGGGCGAGACAAAACGCCAAATCCGTCATCCTAAATCTGTCGCGCTGAGCGAAGCGAAGTATCTCTGACGACCGTGCCATCGGCTTCCAACCGAAGCCGGGTGGGATTGCAAAAAGGGTCAAAGGGGCGAGACGAAGAAAGTGGCACCGCGGAGATCGAGGACGGCTGGCGCGGCGCGACCAGCCCCACCCAGTCGGGTAGGGAACGTCGCGCCGCGCGTTCCCTCGCTCTCTCTGCCCACTCCCTCCCCAAAACCGACCTCGAAATCGATGCGCGAGAATGAGTGAGACAGGATTTACGGGATGAACAGGATTTTTCGGAAGCTGCCTTTCATCCCAAACCTGTGAATCCCGTTAATCCTGTCCATTGAGACCTCTCATCCGCGTCCAGTCCTCCCTTCGCCTGACCATCGGCTGCCTCGGCTTGGCGATGGTCCTCAGCCTCCCCGGCACCTTCGCCCAGGTCAGCGAAGGCCTCGACCTCGCCCATTAGCGCTACTTCCAGAGCTCGATCGTCTTCTTCGACATCGGCGGCCTTCAAGTCCCGCTCCTCCCCGGTGGCCACCTCCTCGGCGCGATCCTCATCGTCAACCTCCGGGCCGCCCACCTCACCCGCTTCCGACTCACGTGGTCCAAGCTCGGCATCCACGTCATCCACGTCGGCCTCCTCATCCTCAGCCAATTCGCCACGGACTACCTCGCCAAAGAATCGCGCCTGACCCTCGACGTCGGTCAAAGCGCCGACTTCTCCGAATCCCCCCGCGAAACCGAATTCGTCATCGGCCAGCAAATCATCCCCTTCGCCGACCTGTCCCCCGGCCAGAAAATCCCCTCCCCGCCGGAACGATCGAAATCCTCACCACCCACGAAACCGCTCGCATCGATCCAATCAAGGGTAGAACAGGCATCCCTGCCTGTCGCGCCGGGCATCCAGCCCGGCGCCCCAACCCGAAAGCGAAGCTTCAAATCCCACGCACGCCACAAAACTCGTTCACTCCCGCTGACCTGCCGAAACCGTCCGCGTCCAACACCTTCCACCCCTCATCGCCATCGCCTCGGACCAAATGTTGATTCCAAATAATTTACGAGCTAGCGTAACCGCATCGAAAGCGCGACCATCTGCCACCGTCCGATTCTTCGCCTCATGAAAATTGCCCATCTGCTCCCTCTGTTTTTCGCCCTTGTCGGAACGTCGGCCTCGCACACCGCGCCTCTTACGGTCGTCAACGCCGGATTCGAGGACATCTCGGGCGAAACTCCTTCCAACGAATTTACCTTCGGACCCTTGAATGGATGGGCACTTTACGAAGAGGCGGGCTTGGATACCAGCGGCGGAAACGGGCCGGATTTCTTCATCGGCACTCTCACTCCACAACTCAACGCCGACACCCCTGAGCCGGGCGATTTTTCCTTCTTCCCGGGCGGTGCCTCCGAGGGCAACCGGGTCGGCATCGCCTTCAATTTCGCGGGCCGGACCGATACCGGCGGAGGGCTCGAATACGGACTCTCCCAGATCCTCGGCGATACGCTGTTGGCAAACCGGCAATACACCCTGCAAATCGACATCGGAAACATCGCATCGGGGACCGCATCGAATGGCTCGTTCTTCAATCTCGACGGGTTTCCCGGTTACCGGGTCGACCTGATGGCCGGCTCGACGATCCTGGCATCCGACAACAATACTCTCGCGGGCAGCATCGCTGAGGGGGAGTTTGCCCTCTCCACCGTGACCTTCACCACCGGTGCCGTCCACACCAATCTGGGCGAGAATCTCGCGATTCGACTGGTGAATCTCAACGTGACCGATCCGTCGGCTCCCGGAGCGGATCTGGAGGTCGATTTCGACAACGTGCGCCTCGACGCGACGGCCGTTCCTGAGCCAGCTGCCACGGCCCTGATCTCGCTCGGCGTGATCGGCCTGATTGCTCTCCGCAGGATCAGAATATCCACGGTTTCCTGACAAGCCAGCAAGCGGTCAGGGTCAATTTTTCTCGAATCCATCCCCCGCTCCCACGACCGGGACCATTCTTGCGACCCAAGCAATTGTTTTGCAACTGGCAATCGACACTGGCAATCGACCAACTATCACCTGAAGTCCAACCCTTCCGCCGACACCGTGAACACTGAAAATTCGTGAGAGCACGTCTTCCCGCTTCTGGCCCGACGTTTCCGGCACCCTCCCCGCCATGCCCCTCCCCGCCATGCAGATAATCTTCCCGCTCATTATGTTGGCCTGCCTCCCGGCGGCTTTCGCAGCCACCCACGTCACCCCCACCGACTTGTCGGGCCTCCGCTCCGCCCACGACCTCTGGCGGCACCGCATGACCTCCGAATCCGACGGCTCTCACGCGGCTCGCAATCCCGCTCAAGGCTGGACCCTCACCTTTGACGAACACGGCTTCCTCGCGAAGCCCGACCGGGGTGACTGGACCTGGGGCCTCGCACTCGTCGGCTCACAACCCGAACCCGCCGCCGCCGCCGACGAAAATCGACTGGCCCGCCGCCACTCCGACACCCTCGCCGAGTGGTTCGTCAACCACCCCCACGGCCTGCAGCAAGGCTGGACCCTCACCGAGCGCACCGACGACGACGCCACCGGTCGCCCGCTCATCCTTGCCCTCTCCACCCGCGGCAACCTCACGCCGCTCGTCGCCACCGACTCGGTCCAATTCACCAACGACTCCGGGGCCCCCGTCCTCAGTTACTCCGGCCTCCTCGCCTGGGACGCCGAAGGCCGGACGCTGCCGACCCGATTCATCGCCCACCCCGCCGGCTTCGCCATCGAAGTCGACGACCGCTCCGCCCGCTACCCCATCACCATCGACCCCGTCGCTCAGCAGGCCCTCTTCAAAGCCTCCAACCCCGACTCAGGCGACCTTTTCGGCGGTTCCGTCGCAATCTCGGGCAACACCGCCATCGTCGCTGCCGTCGGCGAGGAAAGTAACGCCGAAGGGATCGGTGGCGACCAGACCGACAACGGTCTGAATTCTGCCGGTGCGGTCTACGTTTTCGTCCGAAACGGCACGACCTGGACCCAGCAGGCCTACCTCAAGGCCTCGAACACCGACGACACCGATCTATTCGGCGCTTCGGTGGCCATCTCCGGCAACACCTCCGTCGTCGGAGCAAATCTCGAAGACAGCGACGCGGACATCATCGACGGCAATCAAAACAACAGTGGCGCGTCCGCCGCCGGAGCCGCCTACGTCTTCGTTCGCGACGGAGCCGCCTGGTCCCAACAGGCCTACCTCAAAGCGTCTAATTCCGACGGCGGCGACGAATTCGGTCAATCCGTCGCCATCTCCGGCGACACCATCGTCGTCGGCGCGCGCTTCGAGGCCAGCAACGCAACCGATGTCAACGGCAACCCGAACGACAATTCCGCCGCCAGCAGCGGAGCGGCCTACGTTTTCGTTCGCAATGGCGCCGCCTGGAGTCAGCAAGCCTACCTCAAAGCGTCGAATCCCGCCGCCAACGACCGCTTCGGCAGCACGGTCGCAATCTCCGGCGACATCCTCGCCGTCGCCGCCCCCCTCGAAGACAGCGGAGCCACCGGAATCGGCGGTGACCAGACCGACAACACCGCTCCCGGAGCCGGAGCAGTCTACATTTTCACCCGCAACGGCACCAACTGGGTCCAGCAAGCCTACGCCAAAGCCTCCAATTCCGGCCAGGGTGATCAGTTCGGCACCTCGCTCTCCATCTCGGGCAATCTTCTCGTCGTCGGGGCTCCCTTCGAGGACAGCACCGCGACCGCCATCAACGGCAACCAGACCGACAACAGCGCCGAAGCCGCCGGCGCGGCCTACACGTTCGTCCGAAGTGGCCCGACCTGGTTCCCCGAGGCTTATCTCAAAGCGTCGAACGCCGGGGATGGCGACCAATTCGCCCGCTCCCTCGCACTCTCGGGCGGGAATCTCATAGTCGGCAGCATCTTCGAGGACAGCAATGCCGTCGGCATCGACGGGAATCAACTCGACAACACCGACCCCGAGTCCGGTGCCGCCTACCTCTTCGTGCGCTCCGGCTCGACCTGGTCCCAACAAACTTATCTCAAATCCGCCAACACCGACCCCGACGACCGCTTCGGGGGAGCCGTCGCCATCTCGGGCACGACCGCCATCGTCGGCGCCGCCGAAGAGGACAGCAACGCCATCGGCGTCAACAATCCCCTCGCCATCAATGACAACACCGCGACCGACTCCGGAGCCGCCTACGTCTTCGTCCTCCCGCCCACCGCCATCATCGCACCCACCCCCGACGTCACCCGCCCGATTGTTCGCGTAAAAGGTCGCCGCCGCGTCGAGTCGACCCGACGCCGCATTGTGTTCCGCGGCACCGCCACCGACGCATCGGGCATCACGCGGGTCGAATTCAAAGTGCCCGGCAAACGCGGATTCAAGAAAACCCGCGGAACCGACCGCTGGAAAGCCATCGTTCGCCCCAGGAAGAACAAACGAAAAAACCTCATCAAAGTCCGCGCCTTCGACCCGTCAGGCAACCGCTCCAAGACCCTCAGACTCCGCATCATTCGTCGCTAAACGGAGAACCTGGTCGTCTCGCGCGCACCCCGACCTCTTTCCGGTTTGAATCGCAGAGAGCGTTTGGTTTACTCCGAGCATAAGGGAGGAAGTCGATCGATTTCGACAAGTCCGCTCCGATTCCGGTGACGGGGGTCGGTCACCTTAGATCACTGAGCGTGGATTCCTGAGTTCTGCACGAGGATTCGCCTGGTTATCGCGAAGGATTGGGAGGTCAGGGGGTGGGATCGCTTGGTCATTCCGCGGATTTGTCCGGCCAATGCTGTGCTATTGCAAAAAGAGCGACCCCGTCCTGGCGAAGCCTCACCATGAAGGAGCAACCCTGTTCGCAAACTGGTCACGAATGATCGACTTCTCTGAAAAAAGGGTCGAAGGGCTGTCAACGGTCTAATTTAGAGGGTTCTTGGCCCGAGTGGGGCGGGGAACGCAGAAGAAAGCGCCCAATGGGTGACCATCAGGGCAGGGAAAAGCGCGGGCTCTTACATCGAGGGAAGGAGCCTGTAAACTTGGGACGATAGCGATGCTGGAATCACACTTCTCTGCGGGGCGGGCACTTCTGGCCCCCATCCATTGTGGCGATCAGATCCCCAGCCCTCCATCCTGACCCAAGGTGCGCCGACTAAGTGCTAAGACTTAGCGACCAACCAGTCGTTCATTGGAGCGGCTGGGGAAATTGTTTTCGAGAAGATCGACGTTTGCGTCCCTGGCGTGTTTTCGGGGTTTTCATGTCTTCAATTTTTTCCTTGGCCAGGCCGGATCGGGAAGGCGTTTGCCCGTCCGCGTCACGGCGCTGGCTTCGGAGCTTTTGGGATTCAGGAAAGTTCGTGTAGGAACGCCCCTGGGTCAAGAGGCTCCAGGTGATGCGGGCCATCCGGCGGGCGGTGGCCAGAATGGCGGTGTTGGCTTTCTTGCCGTGAGCGCGTTTGTTTTTGTAGTAGTCGCCGAAGTAGGGCGAGCAGCCAACGGCTACCCAGGCAGCCTCGACGAAGGCCCAACGCAGCCATTTGTTGCACTGGGGCAGCAGGCGTCCGTGGTAGGTCTTACCGCCGCTGCTGCTCGTCGCCGGGCAGAGTCCCGCGTAGCCGCAGAGCTTCTGCGCGGGGGCAAAGCGCGAGATGTCGTCGATCTCGGCGACGACAACCGCTGCGAGGATGGGTCCCATCCCGGGGAGACTGCAGACGTGGGTGAGCTCGGGGCTTTGGCTCATGAGATCTTTGAGCGCTGCCTCGTCTTGGCGGATGCGAGCGGCCAACTCGTTGTGGAGGGCGAGTTGCTGGGTGAGCAGCATTCCGGCTGGTTCCGGGAGTTCGAGATTTTCCAGAAAACTCAGCCCCTTCTTGCCGAAGAGATCGCTGCAGACAGGAAGTTTGAGTTCGTGCTGCCCACCAAGTAAGCGGTGGATGCGGTTGCGCAGCATCGTGCGTTGGCGCACGAAGAAACAACGCTGGCGCAGCACGTTCTTGATGTCGCGGGTCTCGCGACTGGGGATGTGGACGCTCGAAATCAAATTGGCCCGCAACAGATTGGCCAACGCTCGGGCGTCGATCTTATCGGTCTTGATTTGAGCCTCGGCGATGATCCGCGTCTTGAACGGGTTGGCCAACACGATGTTCTCGGCGGGCATCACCTGCTCGAGAATCTCGTAGAGCCAGTGCCAGTTCATGCTCGCTTCGAAGACGATCCGGCAGCCCGGCCACCGCTCGACGAGCCGCCCAAAATCTCCGCTGATCGCGTGCTCGATGCGCCCTTGGCCGAGCACCTCGCCGTGGCTATCGACCACGCAATAGACGCTGTATCTCTTGTGATAATCGATGCCAATGAAGCTCGATTCCGTCGGTAGGCTTTTTCGTTGGGTTTTCATCACCCCAACTTACACCATCCATTTTATCAGGCTCTCCGGGCCCCACTTCCCAGCAAAGCTCTATTCATCAGCCTTTCATGCCGCCTGACCCGAATGGCACTGTTTTAAGCGGAATTTCGGCGAAGAGCGCAAGGAGGTGAGGACGGCTTGGAGGCCGTTCCGCGCGAGATCATTGGCAACCGGGGTCTTTTCGATCAACGCTGGCGGTGTTGGTGGGGTGAGCGCGAAGTTGTGGCGGCGCGTCTGTGACCGCCGCCAACCATCTCGCTGGGTTTGCGCACCCGAGTCTGACGGCACCGGCGGTCACAGACCGCCGCTACAGCCCTGCCGACGTTCCGCTTAAAACAATGCCATTCTCGACTGACCCCATTCACGCTGTAGCCAGTAGCTGGAAGCCAAAAATCGCTGCAAACCTACTATTCATGCGCTTCCCTGCCTTTTTACTCCAGTGAAGTTCCGATTAACAGGCATCGGCTGAGGAGGCAGGTGGGGGATCTACCAGACTTCAACGACATCGATCTTCGGGTCGGTTTCCAGAAATTGGATTCGGGGAAAGTAGGTGCGGATTCGGCGTTCGATTTCCGTCACCGTCTGGTTGCCACAGCGAAGCCAAAGAATCTTTGGTGGTGCGCCCCGTAAGCGGTTAAAGTCTGCGAAATCTGAGTCCTGCGTAGCGATGATGTAGCCATGTTCGCGCGCGTATTCCCAGATCGTGAGATCATCTTCGCTCTCCATGCCGATCTGTCGGACGTGAGTGGAATCCGGGAAGATGTCGCCCAGTCGTTGGATGAGGCGGTGGCTGAGATTATGATTGATCGAAGAGGATCTTCAAGCGACGCCTCCAACGAGGTGTTGGTCACGATCGGCGACAAACGCGAGGCAGGCACGAATGTCGTCGGCGTTCAGGTCGGGGAAATCCTCGAGGATTTCGGCGTGACACATTCCGGCGGAGAGCCAGCCGAGCACGTCGTAAACGGTGATCCGCATCCCGCGAACGCAAGACTTCCCGCCCCGCTTGCCCGGCTCGATGGTGATGATTCCGCGACAGTCCATCTTTGAAAGCTTCGAGCCGAAAGTGGAGTGGGGCAAGGAAGGATTTGGCGGGTTCATTGTTCGTGGGAAGAGTCTAACCAGTGTCCCCACCCCCGCTTCCACCGGTTTCCAGGCCATTCGGGAGTTCCACGAATCTCTCGGCGAATTCATCCCTCGCCTTGGTTCCCGCCACTGCTTCCCGGGCCGGTAGGCTCGTCTTCGCGAAAGGGCTCTGCGAATTCATCGCCGGGCCTTCCGCCACCGCTTCCCGGGCCGGTAGGCTCGTTTTCGCGGAAAGGCTCTGCGAATTCTTCATCGGAAGTTGAGATTTCGACGTGTATTCTTGCTGGAGCATCGCCGGTTCGCCGTTGGTCGCGCGGCGGAAGCCGATAGGATAAATTCGTTTCGCCGGGAATTGCTCCAAGCGCATCGAACCATTGGTAGGTTGCGTCCTGAATCGGACAGACATCGACAAAAAGATCACCGACGTATTCGCCAGGATAAGAAATCCCGCGACCGGGTCCGTCCGGTCCCAGATGAATTCCCGAGCGATCCGACAGCTCTATTGGGCTGATAATGAGTTCTTCGGGAGCGGGGTTGGGGAACGCTTCGCACCAGTTCCTTTCGAAAAGGCTGAGATCAGCTTTCGGGAAGCCGTTGTCAATGGTGGTGAAAGCGATGGAGAGTCCGGCGGACAGGCGCGCAAATGCGTGGTTTTCCCAGATTATTCCTTCGAGGTCTCCGTTCTCGATTTTCCATTTCGTGGTGGTCCCAACGGTCGGCTCGGTGGAAACGAACACGCCGGCGAGGCTGTCGAGCAGAACGTCGAGTCGACCCTCAAGGCCCAAATCGATCGTGCCGTCGCCGTCGACCTGGTATTCCGACGAATCGAATCCGAGGGCTTCCTCGAAAAGAGTGCCCCGAGCGGAGGACGTCCAGATCGGTTCGATGCCGCGGATGTAGGTCACGGACGTTCGAAGGGAACCTCGGCGCGAGAAGCCGGTGCGGAAGTCTCCGCTTCCGCTGATGGTTGCGGCGAGATTGGCGGTGAGGGTGAAATCGAGTTCGATCCAGATCGGTACGATTCCAATGAAACCGATCAGGCGAAATACGTCCCGATTGTGGAGTTCGCGTGAGTCGGAGAGGCTCGACGATGCGGAATACTGCAATCGCGGAATCAGACTGGCACGGACACCGGCGGCGGCCATTGCGGTGAGGCGTTCGAGTTGGCTGTCCTCAATGTCGAAGGAAACGCGGAGGTAGGGTGAAATCTCGTATCCGGCTTCGGCCAGAGATGCCCGAGCCACGCCGACATCGGCGAGTGTGACGTCCCGGTAAATCTCTCCGAAGGTGCCCGCGTCCCAGCCGAAGGAACCGGAGAGGTCGAAAGAGCCGAGTAGCGCGCTATGTTTTGTATTGGGTGGCAGCAGCGCGGACGAAGACGCGACGGTCGAATCGAGCACGATGAATCCATCACCGGTGAGATGGAGTGATCCGTTGATGATGAAGTCGGTCAGCGGGACGTCGACGGTTGTGAGCGTGATCGTGCCGACTCCATTGTCGCTGGTGGCGGTGATGCGGCGGTAGAATATCTCGTTGGCGGTCGGAGGCGCGCCGTTGCAGATCAGACCGTCCACGGCGAATACGGGAGGGGTGCCGGTGTAGCTGATCTCGATTTCGTTGGCGCTGATCGAGGTCAGTTCCCACGAGGTGCCCGGAGCCAAGACGGCTTTCGCCGTCGCGGGTGGAAACGCGGCTCGGGCGGCGACCGCGGTGGCGGCGGGAGAGAGCGCCTGACCGGAGGCCTGAGTCTGCGGAGACCCGAATACGGTGACATTCGGCGCGACCTCGGGCGTTCGGGCCAGCTCAAATTCCCAAGAGAGCGAGTGAATACGACCGGAATAGTCCTGGTAGGTGATCTCGGCTTGGATGGTTTGTGCGGGAGAGTCGAGCGCGGTGGCCGGGGTGAAACGGGCTTGGTTGCCGACGAATGTCAGCGGCGGATTGCTGGACCGGGTGACGACTTGGTTGCCGACGCTGAGAACGAGCGTGGACGGATCAATCGCGGCGACATTATCGATGGCGATGAGCACCTGGGTGGTCGGGCTGACGCCGAAGTCGTTTGGCGCGGGCGAGACCGCGAGGATCTTGGAGATTCCGGGATCGGTCGCTCCGCCGCGGCCATTGGCGGTTCGGCGTTTGCCCTTGCGAAACACGATTTTGGTGGGCGGGTTGCCCGAGATTTTGTCGATTCGGAAGAGACGCTTTCCTTTGACGATGAAACGCTGGGTGAATTTTTCGGTCCATTTCTCTCCGGACTCGGTGGTGACCTTTCGTTTGCCGCGCAGGGCGAGAGTCCTGCCTCGCTGCTTCCATCTGCCGGTCGTGACGACTTTCGACATCTCGGAGCCGTCCGTTTCCGTGAGAACCAGCGCCCGGGTGGATTGCCGGAAACGACCGCGGTCGTCGAAAGTGCCCTTTCCTTTGGCGGCGGGGGCGATAAAGCGGATCGAGAAACCGGCATCGCGGGTGGGTTTGAACTTCAAGATTAGATCTTCCTGATACCAAAGCGCCCCGTTCGAGCGGAATACGTCGATTGTCGTGCTCCACGGTCCCGCCATTTTCTCGGGTAGGGCGATCTCGCGAGCGGGTGCTCCGTAGATAATCAGCGTAATGAGTGCCGGGAGAACGAAGTAGGAAAGCGGTTTCAGGACGCGTTGAGTGTGCATTTTTTTGGGGTTGGTCAGCCAGATGGTGGAGTTTAATCAAGCCTATCTGGAATAGTGTGGCGGGCAAATATCGAAGAAATAGCGGGGTATGAACCGAGGACATGGGTGACAGATTGACCGAGGACATGGGTGACAGATCAGGGTGGGGCGAACCGGGGGTCAGTGTGCAAAACGGGCGAACCGGGGGTCACGAACCGGGGGTCAGGTCACGAACCGGGGGTCAGTGTGCAAAACGCAACTCTTTTCGGAACACTCTTTTCGGAACCGGGGGTCAGCGGAAGAGGTCAGCCGATGAATTCCGACTGTTGACTCGAAGCCGTCGGCGTTATGTCCCAATCGCCGCAGACAAGCAGCGGGGGGATCAGGCAGAGGCAGGCGGAGGGGTCAGGAGAATATTCCTGCTCTCAAAGCATCCCACGTGAGGCACCTTACATTCATATCCATGACCGTCCCCGTGTCCAGCTCGCGCGCGATCATCACGCGCGATCCTCACCAGCGCTTCGCCAGCGATTCTCCGGCGAACACCGACGGTCACATAGTCATCGGAATTCGGGGAGTTCCCCGGAAAACTCTCTTTCATGAACCGCAGAGGCCCTTCCCATCACGTTGGCAATCGCGCGTTCACCCTCATCGAATTGGTCATAGTCATCGTACTCGCCGGGATTCTCGGCGCGGCCATCATCACAGGGCCGACGCATCAAAAAAGATCGCGATGGAGGAAGTTTGGGCTGGTACTATATTTTCCCGTGCGTAGATGGAGGAGATGCCCGAAACGCATCCCATCCAAAAAAGCCTGATCGAAGAGTTCAAACGCATAGAAGATCCGCGAGTATCGCGCACTCGCTACCATGAGTTGAGCGACATTCTAGTGATCGCGATCTCGACGCTTTTGTGCGCGGGCACGTCTTTCTACGACATGGAAGAGTTCGGTCGGGCCAAGGAAAAATGGTTCCGAACGTTTCTGAAGTTGCCCAACGGCATCCCCAGCCACGACACGTTCAATCGCGTGTTTTCGCTGATCAATCCGGCGAGTTTTCACGAGTGCTTCATGAGGTGGACGCAGAGCGTGCGCGAACACATCGACCGGGAAATCGTCGCCGTCGACGGCAAAGCCCTCCGCGCAGCCTGCCAGGACGGCGGGAATGTGCGCTTCATCGTCAATGCTTGGGCAACCAGCAATCGACTTGTCCTGGGGCAGCTCGAAGTGCCCGACAAAACCAACGAAATCACGGCGGTTCCCACGCTGCTGCGAGCGTTGGAACTGCGTGGCTGCATCGTGAGCACCGACGCGATGGGGTGCCAGAAAGAGATCGCCCGAGAAATCATCGAGGCCGACGCCGATTACGTTCTCGCTCTCAAAGGCAATCACCAAACCGTCCATGAGGAAGTCAAAAGCTTCCTCGATGCCGAATTTGATCGCGAGCTCCAGAGCCCTCCAGTGCCCAAACCATCCACGAAGAAACCACCAAGCGCTCCCACTTTCGCATTCCTGGAAACCGTCGACAAAGGCCACGGGCGCTTGGAAATCCGGCGCTATTTCCAAAGCGTCGCCATCGACTGGTTCGCAGACATCAGCCAATGGGAAGGGCTGCAGAGCGTCGGAATGGTCGAATCCAGCCGCGAAATCAAAGGTCAAATCAGCGTGGAAAGACGCTACTTCCTGAGCAGCCTGCCCCTCGACGTCGGACTTTTCGCTCAAGCCGTCCGTGGACATTGGGGCGTGGAAAACTCCTGCCACTGGGTCTTGGACGTCATCCTGCGCGAAGATGGTTCCCGCGCTCGAACCGCTCACGCCGCCGAGAATCTCGCCACCCTGCGCCGCCTCGCCCTAAACCTGCTCTCTCGCGAAAAGTCCAAAAAACGCAGCATCAAGACCAAACAACTCGTCGCAGCCTGGGATCACGACTTCCTCCTGCACCTCCTCAATTTTTAGATGCGTCGGCCCTGGCCATCATCACCATTTATGTTGACGAGATGGGCCTTCAATCGGCCGGAGAGGAAACCGACCGCCAGACCCCGTCGAACTCCCTGACCGGCGTCCTCGAGGCCGGTCTCGCAAGCTACAAGATCGAAAGCAAGGTCCCCTCCGGCAGTACGGATGGCGGCTCGAGAGTTCTCGCCAAGGCGAACGAAACCGATCTCTCCAGATTCAAAGGAGTTTTCGACGGAACGGTGTAGGTCATCGATGAAGAATCCAATCCTCCAGAATCCTCCGGAGAAGGCCAGGTGCGCTTCCAGATCAGGCGCGGAGGTCTCAGCGCGAAAATGCGAATGATTCAAAACTTCACTCTCAGCGACGACAGTCGGCTGAACGTCCGGCTAAACTTCAATTTTCAGAAGAACGGTCGCGTGCAGATCAACTCAGCGGATCCTCTGATCGTTGGCGATCCGGCCTCAAACGCTCTCTACACCTCCAATCGACGGACCATTCGGATCAAACAGGTGTTTTCGCAGGTCAATTTCAGCGCCAGGACGAAGGTCCGCGTCACTGGTCGCGGAAGTCAGAAGAGAATGAGGCTCGTTCAGAAAATCGTTGATCGGGAGAGCCCGCTGAAATTCACGACGATTTTCAAAGGTGTTAGCCAAGGACCCGACTTGGCCGATTGACTCCTGCGTCAGGGTCGGCGCGGGAATCGACCAGAGAAGTCCGTAGGTTATGGAGTCGGAGCCGAATGGCACTGTTTTCAGCCGATTTTCGGTGAAGAGCGCAAGGCGGTGAGGACGGCTTGGAGGCCGTCCCGCGCGAGATCATCGGCGACCGGGGTCTTTTCGATCGACGCTGGCGGTGTTGGTGGGGTGAGCGCGAAGTTGTAGCGGCGCGTCTGTGACCGCCGCCAAACCATCTCGCTGGGTTTTGCGCACCCGAGTTTGATGGCTCCGGCGGTCACAGACCGCCGCTACAGTCGTGCCGACGATTCGCTTAAAACAGTGCCATTCGAGTCGGAGCCAAATGCACGGGAGGTATGGACCGAGGACATGGGAGACAGTGTGCGAAACACGAATGAACCCGACAAGCGGGGAGCGCGATGCCATCTGAAGCGATCACTTTCAGCGCCCTCCAGCCTTTTCGGATTTGAATCAACGGCGGCTTTTGGTTCACTCCCGGCGTGTTACTGGAGCCTCTCCATCCGATCCAGATCGAGCGATTCCGCGCGATGACGCCGGAGGAGAAATTTGCCGTCGCCCGTGGGCTGCTGGCAACGGCGCGTCGCGTCCGGTCGGCGGCCATCCAACTCGCCCATCCGGATTGGAGTGCGGGCGAGGTCGAACGCGAGCTGGCCCGGGAGACCGCCTGTGCAAGAACCTGACCTTCTAGCGTTATTTGCCCGCCCACTCCACGCGGTTGAAACCCGCTACCTCGTTGCTGGATCAGTCGGCTCGATGCTCTACAGCGAACCGCGCTTGACGATCGACATCGATCTCGCGGTCGCCCTGTCGTCAGACGACGTGCGAAGACTGCCCAGCCTCTTCCCGGAGCCGGAATCTTACACGCCTCCCGTTGAAGTCATCTCCGCGGAAAACGCCCGGGAGTGCCGGGCTCATTTCAAAGTGATCCACGTTCCGTCGGGGCTGAAGGCGGACTTCTATCCTTCGCAGAACGACGCGTTTTTCCCTTGGGCCTGGCGGAATCGACGAACGGTCACCGAGATCCACTTCGCGCCACCCGAATACGTCATCCTCTGGAAAGTGACCTACTTCTCGGAGGGCGGCGGCGAGAAGCACGTTCGCGATATTCGGCGAATGCTGGAAATCTCCTCTGCCGTGATCGATCACGACGTCCTCCGGGACGAACTGAAGCGGCGGAATCTTTGGGACGCCTTCCGAGATTTGGCCGGGTGAGCGGCGAGGGCCCGGAGCATTCCGCTTGGCCGCTGAACACCGGGCTCGCCCCGGATCGGATCGGTCCATCCGGTTCGGGTCGGCCTGTCCGCCACGTCGAGGAACTCGAGGAACTCCGATTGTCCCGGTGGAGTTGATTCCGAGTTGAAGCGGCGGTAGAACTGAAGAATGAAAACATCCCGCCGTCAATTTGTCGCCAGAAGCGCTGCGGGCTTGGCTGGTCTCAATGGGATCGGCTTGGGCGGTCGAACGGCGCGGGCGCAATCGGTTCCAACCGTGAACCGGCGGAAGCTGGGAAGGATTGGTGTTGAAGTCTCCATTCTAGGCCTTGGCCTGGGGAGCGCCTTCACCCGACCTTTTGTCGGCGAAGCCGAACGCGGCCATGCCCTTCTCAAGCAGGCCCTCGACGCTGGCATCAATTACTGGGACACGTCGCACAATTACGCTGGCAGTGAAATAACGATCGCTCCGGTCGTGGAGAGACACCGCGACCGCATCTTTCTCGTCAGTAAATCCGCCGAGCGATCCTACGAGGGGTTTCGCCGAGAATTGGAGAGCAGTCTGCACCGATTGAAGACGGACCGCATCGACCTCTATCATCTCCACAATCTCAAACCCACGGACGATCTCGCCGCCATCGAAACCGGTGCCTGCCGGGCCGCGCGTCGGGCGAAGGAAGAGGGCCTCATCGGAGCCTACGGAGTGACCGGCCACTCTGGAGCCCGCGTTCTCATGGAAGCGATCGAGAGATTCGACCCCGATGCTCTGCTGACAATCTTCCCAGCCGATCGCCCGGATGGTGGATCCTACGAAGACGAGCTCCTGCCCCTGGCCATTGAGCGAAATCTCGGCATCGTCGGCATGAAGACCGTCCGGCACGCGCGGAACTCCGACCTGCGCGGCACCGACCTCATCCGATACGCCTTGAGCCTCACCGGGGTGTCGTCGGTGATCGTGGGATTGGATACCGAGGCTCATCTTTCCGAAAACGTGGCCATGGCCTCGAATTTCCAACCGATGGAGTCCGTTTCGCAAGCGGCCATGAGCAACGAAGTTCGGAGCTCGCTGACGGGGACAATTGCCCCGTGGAACGTGCCAGGCTACGAGGATGGTCGCATTGCGTAGCCCGCTTGCAATCTTGGCCATCGCGGTAGCCGTGATCCTCGGGCCGTTGGCATCGGCGGCGGAATGGCGTTCCGATTTCGAGGGAAAAAGCGACCTGGAGCTGGTTCCGGCGGGACACTGGGAGCAGCGCGACGGGATTCTCCGCATCACGAAGGCGGGTCAAATCAAAGGCCCCGTTCGTGGACCAACCACGTATGCCCTCGCCCCCGGACATTGGGAAAACGCGACGCTCGAGGTCATTGCGCGATCACTGGAGCCAACCAGCAAAGTGGGTCGGGATCTCGTGCTGATCTTTGGCTACGAGGATCCAGAACATTTCTACTACGCCCACGTGTCCAACGATTCCGACGGGAAGACGCACAGCGTCATCATGCGAGTCGAAGCCACCGGCCGAACCCCGATCCAACTCGAAGAGTCGCCCAAACCAGCTCTCGGGGTCGGCTGGCAGACGATCCGGTTGTCCCACGAAGCCAACGGCGCGATCTCGGTCTGGGTGGATGATCAGGAAAAGCCCGTGCTGACGGCAAACGACACGCGCTATCCGGTCGGGTGCCTGGGCTTCGGATCGTTCAACGACACCGCTGAATTCGACGAGGTCGCGATCACTGGCGACCGGGTCGAGGAATAGGTTTCCGAGAATCCAGCGAACGCCGGGTCACTGCTCAAACGGGTTCACGCTGGATCGACTCTCTCCGCCCGATTTGGAACAACCTCGTTCCCGTCAGGTTCGTCATGCTCCGCTCCCCCACGTCAGCCCTCACCGCCGTCGCGCTGCTCGCGACCGCCTTCATCCTGCTCTCCGCGTCCCCGCCCCCACCCCGCTCGCCGAGATCCCGATTCAAGCCGGGGGCCGCCTCCAGCCCCTCGACACCCTCGCTCGCAATACCCTCACGCTCCTCAGCGGCAAAGCCACCCTCACTCTCCCGGCGAAACCGCAATCCACTTCTCAACTTTCAACTTTCGACTTTCGACTTTCAACCCCTCCACTGGCTCGTCACCCACCTAACCGATCCGGCGACCGCCGACACCCTCCCCGTCATTCGCATCGTCCACCCGCAGGTGCTCGCGCTCGCCGGGCAGCCGACCGAGAAGCCCACCCGCCTCAGCTTCGACGACCTCCGCCCGCACCTCGACGCCATCCGCGCCGCCGCCGAAACCACGCAAGCCGCCGACCTCCCCGACACCGACCCGTATCAACGCGCGATCCTCGCCCTCGACAATCAGCTCCACACCTACGTCGCACTCTTCCACCACGCGGGCGAAGGGACGATCAGACCTCGCGTCGTCTTTCAATATCTCACCCCTGCCCCCGGTAGCTCTCGCGCTGGCCGAGGCAACCTCACGCCATCCGCGACCGACGGCGCGCGCGGGCGACGCCGAGCAGGATCAGGAGGCCGCAGGCACCGAGCATCGCCGGGCTGGGCTCGGGGACCGCGGTGAACGAGACTCGGTAGTCGTTGCCGATCTTCGCAAAGTCCGCGTCGAAGTTCGCCGTGTCGTATCCCGTGATCGCCGCGAAGGTGAAGCCCGTCGTCGTCACATCGGAGAAAACGGTGTAGGTCAGCGAGTAATCGAACCCAGCGCCGAGCGTCAGAGCCAGCGTGGCGTCACCCGATCCGGTCAGCCAATCCCCCGCGAGGGTGAAGTCGATCAGATCGCTCGTCGTGCCGAGGTCGAAGGCAAGGACCGAACCGCCGCCAAACGCGAGCTTCGACGCACCGCTCAGATCGAACTCCATTCTGCCAGCGCCGTTGTCGAGCGCCCCGGGAGCCAGCGTGCCGTTGACGGTCACGTCGTTGTCCGCGGTCGGAGCGATGAGGTTGCTCCCGGCGAAGGTCGCGCCGGATGCGACAATTACCGCGCCGGTGCCGGTGCCGGAATTCGTCGTGTTGTTCACGAGAAGCGTCCCCGCCGAGATGGTCGTCGTCCCGCGGTAATCATTGCCGGTCGCGCTGGTGAGAGCGACCGTGCCGTCGCCGATTTTTGTGACGTTGAGCGTGTCGCCAGCGTCGGCGGTCGTGATGGTGCCCGAGACCGTGAAGGTGCTGTCGCTGCCCGCCGTGATCTGGTAATCCTTGGAGAGATCAAGGCCGAAGTTGCCGAGAATGATCCCGCCGCTCTGAGTCGCCGCAGCACCGGTGCCCGTGACCCCCATGGTCACGCGTCCCGGATCGGCTTCGTTCAATTCGATTGCGTTCGCGATGTCGACGCCGTCCTTGTAGAGAAATGCCACCTCGTCCGAAGTCGTCGAAGCTTCCCCCAAAATGATGCGGTCCCAGCCGAGCGCGGCGCTGTTGCCGATCACGTAGGTGTTTCCCAGCCCGGAACCGTCGTCGTTCGAGCCTTGGAAGACCATTTGGCTGCCAGCTACGGCGTTGGTATTCACTCCATTGAGTTCCGTCGTGATCCCGCTGATGCCGCCCTGGCGAGCGTTGAACCGAATCGTCGAGATGGAGGTGCCGCCAATGTCGCCGTTGAATGCGACGGTCTTTCCGGTGCTATTGTTGTTGAACGGAATGATCGTTCGGTCGCCGTTCACCGTGAAATCATTGCCGATCGCCTGGTCGGCGTTGCCGAAAAACTGACCGTAGGTCCGCTCGCCCCCGCCTCCCAGATGACGCTGCCGGTGCCGAGTCCATTCGCGTTGACGTTGACGATACTCCCTCCCGGAGCGGCACCCAGGGTCAGCCCGCCGGTCCAGGCTGAGTTGTTCCCTCCGAACAGCAAATTGATCGGCGTCGCCGAGGTCGCGTTCTGGGTGATCCGACCAACCCCGGAAATCGCTCCGAACAGATCCAGCGAACCACCGGCGTTGTTGACGACAATGTCCGAAGGCAAAGTCACCGTGCTGAGCACGATCGACTCCGTGTCAGCGGGCGAGATTCGATTGATGCCGGCGTTGACCGTGAGATTCGAGGACGAAAGAATGACGTTCGTGGGACCACTATCGAACGTGAGGGTTCCGACCGAACGATCCCCGGCAAGAGAGATATTGTCAGTTCCCACGTTCGTAAAAGCTGTTCCGAACGTGACGCTGTCTCCCGGATCGGGAACGCCCTCGTCCCAGTTGAGCGCCGTCGACCAATTGGAATCATTGCCGCCGCCGTCCCAGATTTCCGCCGCTCGAACCGAAGGTGTGACCGTCGAAGCCAGCGCTGCGGTCGTTAAGGAGAAGATGAGTTTTTTCATGAGCATTGTCCGGTTCTGAACTGATGATACGTCCTCAATCCATTTGGCCCCTCCTAGCTTGAAATACCAGCGCAATCCAGGGACCCGAAGGAAATTGGAATGGGTCGGTGGTGAAATGCGCCAAGGTCAGGAGTATCGAGCGGGCTTCCCGCAGGTTGCGAGCTTGCGCCGGAAGGCACCCGCGCCCAGGGCAACGGCACTCAGACCGATGAGCAGGACGCTGGAGGGCTCGGGGACGGGGAGGAAGTCGCTCAGGACGACGCCGTTGGTCGCGCCGTAGGTGACGAGGAAACTGCCCAGGCCGTCGGTCGTGGCGAGCCGGTCGCCGTTGGCGACGTTGGCGAATGCTCCGCCGATGGTCTGGTTCGAGCCGATGATGGTGAACGTGTCGGCGCCATTCACTCCGGCCTCGAAACCATCGATGAAACTGACGGCGAGCAGGCCGTCGAGCATCAGCGCGACGTTGCCGCCCTCGAGCAGAAAGTCGTAATCCACGCCCTGAGTGCGCCCACCGAGTTCCATCACGAACATCGTGTCGGAGGAGAGGGTGAGATTGCCCTGGATCCTGAGCTGGCCGGCCGATTCGCCCGGTGCGAGGATGGCGGCACCGGTGGTGCTCACGCTTCCAGCGATGCGCCCGGTGCCGCCCAGCGTGGCGCCGGCGAGCACGCTCACGTCTCCCGTGCCGGTGCCGGAATCGACGGTGAGGACTCCCGGATTACTGACGAGCAGGGTGCCGCCGGACACGGTCGTGCCGCCGCGGTAGGTGTTGTTGGCGGTCAATCGCAAGGTGCCGGTGCCGGTCTTGACGAGGGCTCCGGTGGTAGCCGGGCCGTTGCTGCTGATGATTCCGGAGACGGTGGTGCTGACGCCGTTGCTGCCGGTCGTGAGGGAGTTTGTGAAGAGCAGGAAGTTCCCCGCTCCCTCGATCGAGCCCACGCTCACGGCGGCGTTCGCGTCGTCGAGGTCGAAGGCGCCGCCCGCATTCACGATTACGCGGGCGGTGCCGCCGGTGGCGTTGTCGCGAAAGACAATAGCGCCACCGAGTCCGCCCGCCGCGCCCGGCCCGTTGGCGATGAGCGTGGCGTTCGCCGCCGTGGCGTCGTCTTGAAAAATGGTGCGACCGTTGCTGTCCGCGCTCGTGCCGGCATCGGTGACGCCATTGGCGACGATCGTAGCGTTCCCCGCGGAGGATGTGGCGGTGAAGCTCGTGAAGCCGCCTTCGTTGCCACCCGTGCCTCCGCCGCTGGTGATGCTGGCACTGCCGGCCGTGGACGTGCCCGAGAAAGTGGTGAAGCCGGCGGCGACGGCTGAACTGCCGACAGCGGCTTGGTTGGTGATGGCGGCAGTGCTGGCGGTGGCATTTCCCGAGAAAGTGGTGTTGCCGCCGCCCGTGCCAAAGACGAGGCTCCCCGCGTTGGTCAGGGTCGCATTCCCGGCCGTGGAATCCTCGAGGAAGTTCGTGATCCCGCCGCGGCCGCCGTTGGCGCTACCGGTTTGGTTCATGATGACGGCGTTCTCGGCGGTGGACGTTCCGCCGAAGTTCGTCCGACCGCCGAATCCGAAAGACGCCGAGCCAAGGTTGCTGATGCTGGCTGAGGCGGCGGTGGCCCCTTCCGTGAAGCGGATCAACCCGGACTGCCCGACGCCGGAGCCGGAGCCGCGCGCGGTGAGAAGGGCGTCGGAAGCGGTCGAGCTGTTGCTGAAGCGGAGGGAATTGGCCACGTCGAAATTCTGGGTTGTGCCGGAGAGGTTACTCACGCCCGCGCCGGTAAACGTCAGGCTCGAGATGAACGTGGTCGTGTAGGAAGGCGCGGCGGCGAGGTAACTCAGGGACGCCAGCGAGAAGCTGGTGTTGACCGTGGTCGCGGTCCGGGGCGAGGCACCGAAGACGACGGCATCGCCCGTGGTCGGGACGCCCGGGTTCCAGTTGGCAGCCGTGGTCCAGTTGCCGTCGGCGGGGCTGAGGCCGGTCCAGTTGGTGGTCTGCGCGGAAGCGGGCAGCGAATGCAGGAGAAGGCTGGCGGTGAGGTAGGCGAGGTGTTTTTTCATGGGTTGGGTTGCTGGCTGGTGATGGTGCGAGGAGGTCGGTCGGATTCGGGGATCAACGGCGGAGGACGCGGAGTTTGGATTTTTTCGAGCGGTTGCCGGCGTTGTCGATGGCGCGGATTTTGACGATGACGCGGCCGCTGGTCTTGGAGACGCGGAGGACGACCTTGAAACGGTCTCCGCTGAGCACTTTGGCCTTCCGGACCTTGGCCCCGCGGGCTTTGACGTCGAGCTTCGCGATGCCCGATGCGTCGCTCGCGTTGCCGCGAACGACGACGCGTTTGCGGAGGGTCTCTACGGATTTGCGTCCGCGGATTCTGATTTCGGGCGGGATCGCGTCGGCCGACGGGGCCGGGTTGGGCGCGGGTGCCGGGCTCGGGGAGGGAGTTGGCGTCGGCGTGGGAGGCACGGCCGACTGGGTCCAGAGCACGACTCCGCTGCGCCCGTCGGCGAGAGAGAATCGGTAGGCGACCTTCCCGGAGTTGTTGAATCCGCTGACCACGTTGCCGTGGGGCGAGTCGAAGCTCCCGTAGTTGCCGCGAAAGCGAAAATCACTCACCGTGCTGCCCAGAAGGGCGTCGCCTGCGCGCACGATCTTACGCAAACCCAACGAGTCGTCGTGAAAATACAGACCGCGGTCGTCGGCGCTGCCGCCGGGGGTGCCGACCAGTGTGGCCTCGAAGACCATCTGGCCCGCGTTGTTGAACGCAAGAGCGCCGTCCCGCTCGAAGGTGGCAAACGTGCCGTTCCCCTCGGGCACCGTCTGCCCGGCGCGGACGATCTCGCGCAGCGTGGAGCCATCGGCCCGGTAAACACCTTGACCGTCGGCGGCACCCAGCGCGGTGCCGGTGAGATCCGACCGAAACGCGATCTAAGCGTTCTCGTTCAATGCGACCGTGGTCAATGCCACGTCGCCAAAAGCACCGTTGCCCGTCGGCGCGACCTGGCCTTCGCGGACAATCTGGATGAGGCCGTTTTCGTCTCCGAAGTAGATTCCCGTATTGTCGCCGTTGCCCGAGGTGCCGGTCAGACGAGCGGGGAAGGCCGTGCGTCCGGTCTCGTCGAGTGCCGGCGTCTCGGAGAAGCTGATGAACTGTCCGACGCCGGTCGGCACGGGTTCGCTGGCGAGGGCAATTTTCACCAGCGTCGTGCCATCACCGCGGAAGATCCCGCGATCGGCTCCTCCGGTGGCCACCGCAATCGCGATCTCGAACGCGAACTGGCCGAGATCATTCGGCCCAACGAATGAGGGGGTAGACCTGCAAAAGAATCTGCCGTTGCCGCCGGGGACCGTCTGCCCGTCCCGCACGATCTGAGTGAGCGCCGTGCCCTCGCCGCGGTATAAGGCACCTCGATCTCCGAAAGTAGCGTTCCTGAGGAAGACCCCCACGCCGGTCTGTCCCAGGTTGTTGATCAGAGGCGTAGACAAAAGACCAACCTGTCCGTCTCCGCCGGGCACCGGATCCCCCGTGCGCGCGATCTCGACCAGGGTCGTCCCGTCACCGATGAGATTGCTGTCCCCAAGAGTGAACGGTCGGGCGAATAACGCGATCTGGCCAGCGCTATTGATGGGGAGAAAGCCGAAGAAGTTTTCAAATTGCACGTCGCCGCGAGGGGCGGTCTGCCCCTTCCGCGCGATCTCGACCAGCGGCGAGGCGCCGTCGGCCCGATAGATGCCGACGTTGTCGGAATCCCCGCCTGGGGTGCCGGTGAGATCGAGCCTCAGCGCGACCTGGTCCACGTCGTTGAGGGAGGGTGCTGTGAATTCGAAGACACTTTCGACGGTGCCGCCACCCGGAACGGGGTCACCGCTGAGGACGATGATGCTCCCGGCGGCAGCGGATTGCGCGGGAAGCGACGTCGGCACCAGCAACGCGGGAAGAAGGAGCAGGGCGGCCAGGGCGGGGATCGATGATTTCATTTCGGTGGGCGCGTCGGAGTGGGGTTTGCGGATGAGGTGTCCGGTGAGAGGGGGATCAGCGGCGAAGAATGCGGAGTTTGGATGATTTCGAGCGGTTGTTGGCGTCGTCGATAGCGCGGAGCTTCACGATGACGCGGCCACGGTCCTTGGAGACGCGGAGGACGACCTTGAAACGGTCTCCGCTGAGCACTTTGGCCTTCTGGACCTTGGCCCCGCGAGCTTTGACGTCGAGCTTCGCGATGCCCGACGCGTCGCTCGCGGTGCCGCGGATGACAACGCGCTTGCGGAGGGTTTCGATGGTTTTGCGTCCGCGGATCGCGAGTTCGGGCGGGATTGTGTCGGCCGACGGAGCCGGGGGCGTCGCGGGTGCCGGGTTCGGCGTGGGCGTTGGCGTGGGTGGTGCCCCGTCGCTGTTCCATCGGGCGAAGCCACGACGGTCGTCGGCCAGGCCGAAGGAGTAGGCGACCTGGCCCGAATTGTTGAATCCATCCCGTCCCCCGGAGTCGCTGAGCAAGCCCAGGGAGACGATGGTGCTGCCGAGGAAGGCGTCTCCTTCGCGCACGACCTGGAGAAGGCCCGCCGCGTCGTCGAAGAAGAAAATTCCCCGGTCGTCGTTGGTTCCTCCGGCGGTGTTCTCCAAGTTGGCGACGAACGCCACCGCCCGGCGTCGTTGATGAGCGGTTTCACCAGAAAACCGAGGAGCGAAGTGCGCCCACTCAAATCGACGAACGTTCCGTTGCCGTCGGGTGCCGTCCCGCCTTCGCGGGCGATCTCGAGCAGACTGCCCGCCGCGCCGTCGCCCCGGAGGACGGCGGTGTCGTCGCTCGTCCCGCCAACCGTACCGGTGAGCGAGGCGACGAATGCCACCTGCCCGGACGAATTGAGCGCGCCACGAAACTGCTCTGGCGTCCGCTCGCTCAGGGCGGGGTCGCCCTCGATCCCGGCGATGCTGCCGTTCCGACCCGGCGAGGGGTCGTTCGTGCGGGCGATCGTGACGATGCCACCAGCGGCGTCGGATCGGAAAAGACCTTCGGCACCGGCACCACCAGCAAACGAGGAGGAAAAAGCGACACTCCCAGCGTCGTTCAGAGCCGGAGAGCCGTGGACGATTTGGTAAACACTGGTGCCGTCGGGGGCCAGGCCGCCGGTTCGGGCGATTTGAGTCAGTCCGGCGGAGCTTCCGATCCCACGAAAGATCGCGGTGTCCTCATCGGCTCCCCCACTGGTCACGAACCCCGCGAACGCGACCTGGCCGGGGCCATTCAACCCAACTCGGCCGTGAAAGGACGTGAAAACTCCATTGCCGTCCGGAGCCGTCTGGCCATCGCGGGCCATTCGGACGGGTCCAGCCGATCCCTCCCCGATGAAGATGCCGGCTTCATCGAGGCGCGAGCCCCCGTCGCCGAGGTCGATATCCGCGCGGAATGCGAGTTGTCCCAGTTCATTGAGAGCGGGGATATCGTCGAAGGCGGTAAAGTTTCCGCTCGAGTCGGGCGCCGCCTCGCCGAAGCGGACGATCTCGACGATCGAGCCGGAGCCGTCGACGCGGAAGAGAGCGGTCTCGTCAGTTGGCTCGGCACGCTCGGTGACCGCGTTGAACGCCATCGCGCCCACGACACTGAAGGCCGGATTTTGGATAAAGAGAAAACTGCCGTTGCCATTCGGCGCGGGCTGGCCTTCCCGGGCGAGCACGACCGGCGGAGTCGAGCCGCCTGCTCGGACCAGGACGGTGTTGTCGGCGGAGCCGCCGGTGGTGTTTCCGGCAAAATCCCGAAACCCGATCTGCTCGGCGTCGTTGAGCGCGGCGCCCGAGAAAAACAGGGAATAAGTGCCATTGCCATCGGGCACGGTGTCGCCGGCAAAGAGAAGGATCTGCGTGGCGGGTGGCGTCTGGGCGGAACCGCGCGGGGCGGCGAGCAGTGTCGCGATCGCGGCGAGGCCGAGGGTGAGGCGGCGTCCGAGTGAACCGAGGTTTGGGGCTGTTTTCATTCAGATGAAATGGGGCTGTAGGTTGGGTTGCCTACCCGTTTCGCAACGAAAACGGGGTGTGCACGGGGCGGTGGAAGAACTGCGTTTAAAGCCGATGATCGTCGCGGAGCGGAGCGTGTAGGCACCGGTCTCGGTGTCCCCGGAGCTTTGTCCGTTTTGCAGCCAATTCGTGAAGCGGGTGGCATCGACGTAGGTCGTGTAAGCGATGGAGCGACTTCGCGAGCCGATCACGCTGTAGGTGTAGGCCTCGTCGGGGCCGGAGCCGGCGATGCCGGCAACGTTGCGAACGTCCTGCTGTCGGGATTTCCAGAGTCCGTGGGGATCGGAAGCGGCGACCGCGTCGAGAAACGCCGTGTATCGGGCGATGGTCGTCTCGAACTTCGAAATGTGGAACCCGTAGGGAACGGCGCCGTAGGAATTCGAAGCGGAAACTTCGTCGGCGGGATTACCCGGGTCGCCGACCGGGAACCAATGGATGGTCACTTGAGCGAATGCAGCGCAAGCCGTAGCGAGAGAACCGAGAATGAAGGGAACTCGGAGTTTCATGGTCATACGGCGGTCCAAACGAGGAAGGCCTGGCGAGCGACGAGATAAATGACCCCTACAATCCGGTTGCGAAATTGTCAATCCTGCCCGGAAATTCGGCCAAGCGAGCCAGTTGCCCTCAACCTCAAAAGGAAAATGGTCGAGATCGAAGATCAAAGAGTGAGGAGACGGAGGATTTTCATCCGCTAAGTCGCACGGCGGCGTCGGGCGGCAGGCCGGGAAGCCATTCTCCATTTTCCCCGTGAGGATCATCCTCCACGCCCGATTGGGCGGCCTCGTCCAACCCCGCGGCCTCGCGATCCTCGCCGTCCTCGGCAACACCGTCACCGCCCTCAGTTGGTTCGGAACCAACCTCCTCGGCATCGGCCTCTACTCCAACGGCTTCACCGAAACCAGTTTCCTCCACCTCGCCGCCCTCTCCGCCACCCAGCTCGTGGTCGGGCTCCTCGCAAAGTCCCCGGAGCGAAAGCGACCCAACCCGTGAAATCGGCTGCCAGCCGCCCCCCCGCCGGCGAAGCCGCACTCCATTTCTAATTCCGCATTCCCTCATTTCTCATTACCCTCGAGCGTGCTCCAGATCGCCCTCGACGTCCCCGATCTCTGGCAGCAGCAAGCCGTCCGCGCGCTCAAAGCCGGCCACGACGTCATCGTCGACGCCCCAACGGGCGCGGGTAAGACCCGCATCTTCGAACTCCACGTCGAGTCCGGCGCCGCCGCCCGCCGCGGCCAGGCCGTCTACACCGTCCCGACCCGCGCCCTCGCCAACGACAAGTGGACCGAATGGCAACGCCGCGGCTGGGACGTCGGCATCGCCACCGGCGACCTCGCCGAGAACACCCGCGCCCCCATCCTCGTCGCCACCCTCGAGACGCAACGCGAGCGCATCCTCTCCGGCGAAGCCCCCGGCACCCTCGTCATCGACGAATACCAAATGCTCGCCGACCCCCGCCGCGGCCTCAACTACGAACTCGCCCTCGCCCTCGTTCCCCCCACCACCCAACTCCTCCTCCTCAGCGGGAGCGTCCGCAACCCCGAGCACGTCGCCGACTGGTTCCAGCGCCTCGGTCGCACCACCGAGATCATCCGCGTCCGCGACCGCCCCGTCCCCCTCAACGAAGTCCCCGTCGAAAATCTCCCCCGCGTGCCCGACAGCGTCCGCGGCACCTGGCCCCGCCTCGCCGCCGCCGCCCACCTCGCCCGGCTCACCCCCCTCCTCATCTTCGCCCCCCGCCGCGCCGACGCCGAGAAGATCGCCCGCCACATCAGCGAAGCCCTCCCGCTCCAGGACGCCATCCCCATCCCGCCCGAAGCCCAGACGCTCCTCGGCAAGGACCTCTCCCGTCTCCTCGCCCGCCGCACCGCCTTCCACCACAGCGGCCTCCCCTACGCCGCCCGCGCTCACTGGATCGAACCCCTCGCCAAGAACGGCCACCTCCACTTCATCGTCGCCACCACCGGCCTCGCCGCCGGCATCAACTTCTCGGTCCGCTCCGTCGCCATCGCCGGCACCACCTACCAGGACGGGCTCGCCCAGCGCGAACTCCGCTCCGACGAACTCCTCCAAATGTTCGGTCGAGCCGGTCGCCGCGGCCTCGACACCGAAGGCACCCTCATCGTCACCCGCGACAGCCCCCGCCTCGGCAACGCCGGCCAGCGCCAACTCCGCCGCGTCAACGAAATTGATTGGCCCAGCCTCCTCCGCGTCATGGAAACCGCCGCCGACCAGGGCCGCAACCCGTTCGAAGCCGCCCGCGAGGCCTGCAAAAATCTCTTCAGCCCTCAACCGCCCACCCTCGGCCTCACCCCCACCAATCACCATTCACCAGTCACCAATCACGCCGAAGGCTTTTCTCTCGCCCCAACCCGGGAGGAATACCTCGACAGCAATAACGTTTGGCAACCCGCCAAGAACGCCGTCACCGAACCCCGCCCCCTCGGCGAGTGCCTGGCCTGGCACAAAGACAAATGGCACCCCGCCCTCCGCGTCCCCACCATCGCGGAAACCCACGGCCCCGGTCGAATCTGCAAAATCAAAACCCCCGACGGCACGATCCAATACGGCAAAGAATTCGCCGCCGCCAAACTCACGGAAACCGGCGACCTCCAACCCCTCCCCTGGGTCCGCAAAAAGCTCCACCTCACCAAAACCGAGACCTTCACCGAAACCGAATTCCTCCAAACGGTCGCCCCGCTCCTCCTCCAATCCGCAATCCGCAATCCGCAATCCGCAATCCTCCCCCTCGCCCACCACGGCAGCGTCGTCGCGATCCAGCTCCCGCTCACCCACCACCCCACGCCCGCGACGATCGACCCCGCCGGGCGAGCGCTCCTCCACCCGCCCCGTCGCCGGATCGAGTTGCACACCGACACCCACCTCGCCACCGCCGAGGCCGCGACCTTCGATCCGCCCCCCGGGTCCGCCGCCCACGCCTGGCGCAAGCTCGGCCTCATCGAAGCGGACGGAACCCCCACGCCGCGCGGCCGCGTCGCCGCCCGCTTCCAAGCCGGCGAAGGCCTCGTCATCGCCGCTGCGCTCGAGGATGAAACTTATCCCATCGACGAGATCATCCCACACCTGGCGAACCTCCGGGGCGGCCACCGCTTCGCCGACCTGGCGACCGGCGAATCCGACCGCCTCGCCATCGCCTCGCGCACGGCCTACGGCCACGTCGACCACGAAGGTTACCTCGAAACCGGCCTGAGCCTCGGCTACGGCGAAGGCACCGCCGACGTCGTGGCCCGCTACCGCGGCGGCGGCATCCGCTCACTCCCCGCCGATGCACTGATCCGCCGAGGGGACGTCGAGCGAGCCATCCTCGAGTGGCAAAGTCTCCTCCGTCACATCATCCACGCCCCCAACCCAAACAACGCCCGCTTCGCCACCCTCCAAAAGGCCGCGGCCGAAGCCCTCCTGACCCTCACCCACCAAGACAAATCCACGCCCAAACTCCCCGCCCGCTACCACCAACCAAAAGACTAGGAAGAACCCGACGACAGGAAGCTTCGGACGACCTCGGAATGACAGCAAGGGGCGGTGCCGTCATCGTTGCAAAGCGCGCCCTCGTCCCGGCCTGTCATCCTGAATGCAATGAAGGATCGAGCGCAGCGAGACAGCCTTCACTTCAGAGCTTTTCTAAAAAGGCAATCACTGGCTCCCCACCCGGAGCGCCGCTACCCAGGGATCTCCCACGAGACTTTTCCGGCTCAACCCGCAGCAGACGCGAAGATTATCACGTTACGGCCTATTAGGCCGTGACGTCTTCCGCAATCACGCCCATCGCGCGAAATTTCCGATAGCGCGCCTCGAGCAACTCCGACGTCTTGATCTTCTTCAGCGCGGACATCTCGCGAACGAGCGTCTCCTCGAGCGTTTTCGCCGTGGCGGCGTGGTCGTGGTGCGCTCCGCCGAGGGGTTCTTCGATGATGCCGTCGACGATGCCCATTTTCAGCAACTCGCGGGAATTCAGCTTGAGCGCCTCCGCCGCCTCGGGCGCGTGCTTGCGGTGCTTCCAGAGGATGGCCGCGCAGCCCTCGGGACTGATCACGGAATAATACGCGTTCTCGAGAATGAGCACCCGGTCGGCAACTCCGATCCCGAGCGCCCCGCCGGACCCCCCCTCCCCGATCACGACCGAAATGATCGGCGTCTCGAGCACCATCATCTCCCGCAGATTCACGGCGATGGACTCGCCGATGTGCCGCTCCTCGGCCCCGACGCCCGGGTAGGCACCCGGCGTGTCGATGAGGCAGACGACCGGGAGGCCGAATTTCTCGGCCAGCTTCATCAGCCGCAGCGCCTTGCGGTAGCCCTCCGGGTGCGGACTGCCGAAATTACGCAGCAGATTCTCCTTCACGTCGCGGCCCTTCTGTTGGCCGATAATCACGCAGCGCTCGCCACCGATCGTCGCGAGCCCGGCGGGCATCGAGGCGTCGTCGCCGTAGAGGCGGTCGCCGTGCAGCTCGACAAAATCGGTGCAGACGTGCTTCACGTAATCCAGGAAATAGGGGCGCTGGGTGTGGCGCGCGATCTGAACGCGCTGCCAGGACGTGAGGTTCGCGTACACCTCGCGGCGGGTCTCCTCGATCTTGGCCGCGATCTTTTGCACCTCGGGATCGCTGTCAATGGCCTGCCCGTTCAGGTGCTTCTTGATGTCTTCGAGTTTGTTCTCGAGTTCGCTGATCGGCTTCTCGAATTCCAAGGGCTGAACTTTCATGATCTACTGGATGGTGACGGCGGCCCCACGGCCGACCAACGGAAAAATCTCGGTCATATCCTCGTTCGCCAGGACGATGCCGGGCGGCGGCGGCGATGGCATGCTCCCGTCGGCTTCGCGCTTCACGCCGCGGATGACGTCGCCGCCGCTCAACATCAACCAGCGCTCGGAGCCCGCGTAGCCGCCGCTGCCGAAGGCCACCCGGTCCGACTCCCGCATGGCCAGCCGGTCGCTCACGGTCGCGTCGACCGGCGTCCCGACCGAGCCGCTCGCCTTGAGCGAAAGCACCGGGTATTCCTTAAAAAAGTTCCCCCCGTCGAGCAGCGTGAGCGTCTTCGCCTCCCGGTCGACGAAGATGCTCATCGCGACCTTGGGCACGACGAGCGTCTGGCCGATCCGCAGATCGATTGAGAGCAGATTGTTCGCCCGCATGATCAGTTCGCCATTCGAGTCGGTCTTGCCCGCGATCTTGAGCAGCGAATCGCCGCTGAGCACCGTATAGATCGTCTTCTTGGGCGACTCGCCCACCGCGAAAATCTCCTGGACGTTGATTCGCCCCAGCTCGGCCTTCGCGTCCGGCAACCTGGTCGACTTCGGGTAGGCGGCGATGAAATTCCGCAACGTTTCCTGCGCCTCGGGCACGGTCCCGGCCTTCGCTTTCGCGAGCGCCTCTTCAAAACGTGGGATACTGTAGTCGGGTAGCGGGGTCGGCGCGGGTGCGTTCTCCTGCCGGATCTCAGCTTCCCGGTCGAGCTCCGCCGGCTCGACGAACATCTTGTAGGCGAAGAAAGCCGCGCCCCCGAAAACACCGAGCACCACGAGCAGCAATACGACAACCTTGACGAGCCTCATTGCCGGAAAGACTGCCGAACGGAGGGCTGGCTGAAAAGGCCTAACTCCTTCACGCCGCGCCGCTCACAACAAGCCGCGCCGCTTCCAGTCCTCCACGTTCTCGCCGGACGACTCCGCGATGAGATCGACGGTGAATTTCAGCAGACACACTTCCCAGGTGTCGTCCACGCCGTCGATGAGGGCTTCCATCGGATCGTCGCGCGAATCCATCTCCGCCGCGATCCGGTTCAGGATCTCTTCCTTGGGCGCGTGGACGATCTCCTCGGTGACGTTGGTCTTCCGAAACTCGAAACCGTACTTGAGAAATTGCAACGGCCTCCCCTGCGACTCCAGCCAATCGGCATACTCCCTCGCTTCGTCGCCGAAGCCGTCGAGCATCAGCTTCGACATGTTATGCGGCGAGACGATGGTCGGCTTCTGGGCCTCGATGCGGCCGCCCCGCACGCGGACCCGGTCGATCTGATCCATCAGCTCGGTCACGAGATGAAAGCGGAAGCTCGTCGTGCCGAAGGTCTGAATCTTCTGATTCGGCTGCCGAACGACGCGAGTGTTCTCTAGGGCGTAGTGAAAATCGTCTTCGCGGATCATCAGGCGGGGCACCGTAGTCCGCGAGCCATCCGAAGCAACAGAATTCCCCCCCGCATCAGGGTGCCTGGGGAATGCTCGGGGCCGTCGGCGGCTGCGTCTGCGCGCCCGGGGTCGGTCCGCCGATCGATCCGCCCTCGAGCTGGCCCTCGAGCTGCCGGATCTCGTCCGGCGACAGGTTCGAATTGTTCAGCACGGTGCGGGCCCGGGCCGGATCGACGTCGACCAACCCGGCGAAAGCCGACTGGATCGCTTCGCTCCGGACTTCGGGTTCGCGGATGGTCGCCGCCCGCGTCCACGCCTCGTTCGGCGAGTCGAAGCTCAGCATGTCGACGATCGCGAAGGAGGCCTGGTCCCGCTCGCGGCCCGGAGGCAAGGCGTCGACCCAGCGCTCGACCGCCTCCGTGGTCGACCCCTCGTCCAGCCAGCCGCTGACGACTCCGGAGACGGCGCGCTCCCGCATCCGCGGGTTCGAAATTTTGAGCACCTCGGTCGCGGCGGTCTGCGGATCGTTGAAGGCCCAGGAATCGAAAATCCACTCAGCGGTCTCGAGGTTCGTCCCGTAGTTCTGCTGATAATAGGCGAACGCGGCCTTGGGGTCGTTCTCCGCCCAGCCCGCGAGCGCACCTTGAATCGCCTCTTCGCGCGCCGCTCCCGCCGGGAGGGTCTCGGCCCAGTCCACCGCTTTCTTCGGCTCCTTGATCGCCCATTCCTCGGCGATCGATCCGCTCACCGCGTCGAGCTGACCCGGATCGCCGGATGCCACGATTTGCGCCGCGGCCTCACTCGGATCGGTCTCCGACATGCTCCAGAGAACCTCCTCGAGCGCGGAGGATCGCTCCTCTTCGTTCGGCAGGCTCCGCGCCCACTCGAGGGCGGCGTCGCTGTCGGATTGCGCCAGAGTCGCCCCGATGTTCATCACGGCCTCGAGTCGCGCGTCGGGCGATTCGATTCCCGCCAGGAGAGTCTCGGCGTCGGCGAGCGATTGGGTCGCCAGCTCGCCGGCGATGGTCGCCAGCGCGTAGTTCTTCGAATCGTCGAGCAGCCATTTGTTCGCCCACTCGGCGGCCTGCGCGGGATCCATCTCGGCGTAGTATTCGACCATCCACTGCACGATCTCGTCGAGATCGGGCTGACCCGCCGCGGCCTCGCTCACACTCGGCAGCACCTCGGCGGCGGCCGGGACGAGCGCGGGCCAGAATTCGCTGCCCTCGGATTCGCTGAACTCCGCGTCGTCGAGGAAGTCCAGGAAACCGGGCTGGTCGGCGTTCAACCACGTGAGGAGTAATTTCTGGACAGCTTGCTGGCGCACCCCGGCGTCGCCGATCTTGACCGCCTGCGCCATCAGATCGGCGTATTTCTCCGGCGTCGCCGCGGCGATTCGCGCCTCCCATTCCTCGATCGTGGCCCCGTCGTCGACGATCATGGCGGGAGCGACGGCACCCGTCGGCCCGACGGTCATGGCCGGCGCCAAGGGCGCGGCTCCGTCGGCCACGGGCACTGCGAGCGTCTCATCCATCGGCGCCGACGATCGGCTCAGGCCGAAGATCAGCGCGCCACCCACGACAACGCCGATGACGACTCCAATGATCCAGATGGGAAAGCGGGCGGGAGAATTTGGCTCTTCGGACATACGGGGAGAAGATGGCCACGAATCATCGCCGTTTCCAGTCGTTTTCTCAGTTCAAAGCCAGATCGGGCGAAAGCCTCACGTTTGACAAAATCGCCAATTTGCCGTTCCTCAGAGCCGTGTCCGCACCCGTCAAGCCACCCCGCGTGAACCTCCGCACCCCCGAAGTCATGGAGCGCGTCCAGGCCGAGGTGGAACGCCACTACCGCAGCTCGCTCGTCGAACGAATTCGCGCCGAGGCCGGCTCGATGAAGGTCGGCGCGACCACCGTGCGGCTCGCGAAGGAGTTTGGATTTTGCTACGGAGTCGAACGCGCGATCGACCTCGCTTACGCCGCGCGCAAGGTCTTCCCCGAACGCCGGATCTTCATCCTCGGCGAGATCATCCACAACCCCGACGTCAATCAGCAGATCGCCGCCATGGGCATTCTCAACCTCATTGGGACCAACGCCGAGGCCGACCTCGCGACCCTCACGCCGGACGACGTCGTGATCGTCCCGGCCTTCGGCAGCGAGATTCAGATCATCAACGGCATCAAGCAGATCGGCTGCCAGATCGTCGACACGACCTGCGGCGACGTGATGAGCGTGTGGAAACGCGTGCGCCAGAATTCCCGCGAGGACGTCACCTCGATCATCCACGGCAAATCCGCCCACGAGGAGACCCGGGCCACCGCCTCGCGCGCGCTCGGCGACGGGAAGGGCCACTACCTCGTCGTTCTCGATCTCGCGGAGACCGAGCTGGTCGGCGACTACATCCGCGGTCGCGGCGACCGGACCGCGTTCCTCGAGCACTTTGCAAACGCCACGTCGCCGGGCTTCGACCCCGACCTCCACCTGCAACGCGTCGGCGTGGCGAATCAGACCACGATGCTCCGCAGCGAAACCGAAGAGGTCCAGCGGCGCCTCCGCGCCGCCATCGAAGAGCGCGACGCGGGCGCGGCGGATAATTTTCGCTTCTTCGACACGATCTGCGGCGCGACCCAGGACCGTCAGGACGCCCTCTTCGGGCTGCTCGACGACCGACTCGACCTCCTCCTCGTCGTGGGCGGTTACAACAGCTCGAACACCACCCACCTCGCGGAAATCGGCGAGCGCTCGGTGCCGACCTACTTCGTCCGCAACTCCGGGTGCCTGCACTCCGCCGACCTCATCGACTGCTTCGACCTCCGGTCGCACACCGAGCGGACCCGCTCCGCCTGGCTGCCGATCGACGGTCCCCTCACCGTCGGCATCACCGCCGGAGCCTCCTGCCCGAACAACCTCATCGAAGAGACGATCGTCCGCGTCCTCGATCTTCGCGGCGAGTCACTCCCCGTCGAATAGCGCCCGCAGACGCGCCGCCCCCGCCGCGAACGACACGCTCTCCGCCGCCCGGTCCAACGCCGCCCCGACCGCGCGGGCGTGAGCCGCATCGTCGGCGAGAAGCTCCTCGACCCTCGCCACGGCCGCCTTCGTGTCCAGCCCGGCGTCGTCGCCAAAGACCAACTCGTCGATCGCCCCGTTCCCGCCGACGCACGGCATCCGGGCCAGCAACGCGTCGCCCGCGACCTGCCCCGGCACCGCGCTCCGATCGAGCTGAAACGCCACCCGGTGCGACGCCATCAGCCGCAGATACATCGGATAATCCAGTGGCCCGTCGATGATGAAAAACAGCGGATTATCCCGCCGGATCCGGTTGAGCCGCATCCCGCCCGTTCGCCCGACCAAGTTGACCACGGCCACCGGCACTTCAAGCCGCCGCGAAAGCCGCTCGGCCGCCAGTAGCGTCTCCGCGTGCCGTCGGCTCGGCACGTCGAACTCCCGCGTCCCAATGAAAATCCCGTTCCGCTCCCCCAGAGGAATCCCAAAATCCCACGCATCCTCCGCGACCGGATACGGCGTCGGAACGAAAGCCCCGCGCGCGAACCCCGCGTTCCGATACACGGTCTGCGCCGGACCCGTGCTGGACACGTAGCCGGTCGCCCGCTCCGCGATCTCAAAGAACAATTCCAGCCGCACCGGGTCGTCGAGAAAATCCGCGATCTGGTGCTGTCCCGATTCCTTGAGCGACACCCAGGCCCGCCCACCGCGCGCCCGGATCGTGGCGATCGACCCGAGCGCGGCGCGCAGGTTTTTTTTCCGCAGCAACACCAGCACGTCCGTCGCCGACTCCGGCACGCGGTCCACGCTGCGGTAAAATCCACCCCGCAGGCACGCCGCGTATCCGTGGTAATTCACCGGTGGGTGCGCGTCGTCGTCCGGCACTCCCGCGCCTTCCGCAAACAGCTGCTCGGGGTCGCGCCCCCGGGGATTCAACACCGCAAACACGGTTTACCCTCGAGCCGCTTTCCCGGCGTCCCAATGCGCGTCGAGCTCCACCAACGAACAATCTTCGACGGCTCGCCCCGTCGCCCGCACCGCCGACTCGACGCCGCGGAAGCGGCGCGCGAATTTGTTCGTCGCTTCCGTCAGAGCGAGTTCGGCGTCGACGCCCAGCTTCCGCGACAAATTCACGACGCTGAAGAGCAGATCGCCCAATTCCTCGCGCACGGCGTCCGCGTCGCCCGACTCGGCGGCCATCCGCACCTCCTCGCTTTCCTCGGCCACCTTCCCGAAGACCGGCCCGACCCCATCCCAATCGAAGCCCACTCGCGCCGCCTTCTTCTGAACTTTCTGCGCCCGCATCAGCGCCGGCAGCGCCTTCGGCAGTCCATCCATCACGGACGCTCCGTCGCCCTTCTCGGCGCGTTTGATTTGCTCCCACTGCCGCAGCACCTCGTCCGATCCCGACGCCGTCGCGTCGCCGAAAACGTGCGGATGCCGCCGGATCAATTTCTCACAAATCCCGTCCACCACCGCGTCGAACGCGAACGCCTCCCGCTCCGCCGCCATCTCGGAGTGCATCACGACGTGCAGCAGCAGGTCGCCGAGTTCCTCGCAGAAATTCACGTCGTCCCCCGCGTCGATCGCATCGATCACTTCGTAGCACTCTTCGACCAGCGCCGACTTGAGCGACGCGTGCGTCTGCTCGCGATCCCACGCGCACCCGTCCGGCGCGCGCAATCGCGCGCAAATCTCCCGCAGCCGGGCGACCGATCCGCTCACGTCCGCCACAACGACGCCTTGCCACCGAATTCCGACACTTCCTCCGGCGTCCGCCCAATCACGTAAATCGTCAGCGCCGACACGCCCAGCACCGTCGTCCCAAAGATCACCGCCGCCAACCACGCCGGCAGCGCCTGCACCGCCAACGCGTCGTAAAAACTCCCGATTCCCGTGATCGGCGGGTCCGCGTGCATGAAGACCTTGCCGAGCCACGCGACCATGATGATCGCGTAGATGAAGACGTAATTCCGCTTCATCCGCCGCCCCACCGCCTCGAGTTTCGAAATCTTGAAGCACGGCAACACCAGATCCTGACACACCAACCGCCGCCACTCCCCTTCGAGCAACCGGTCGCTCTGCGCGATCATCGGCATCATGAAGTGCGACTCGAGCATCCGCACCCGCCCGCGAAACGCGTCGTAAAACCGAAACCGTCGCGCCTCGATCCACAACATCACCGACACGAGCGCGATGTTGAAAAAGAAGATGATGTGCGGGATCGACGGGAACGAATACGCCACCGTCACGATCGTCGTCGTGCTCGTGATCGCCCACGTCGTCGTCACGTCCAGGCGCTGACGCCAGATCATGATTCGCCCCAACTCCCCGCGATATAGGTGAATCATCGCATTCACGTAGCACGGATCTTTCAAGCTCGGCAGCGGCATCCCGCTGGAACCCGCCTCGCGCATTCTCGGCTTGGCTTCCTCGCCTCCGTCGCTCACGAGACCTTCTTCTCCCGCTCGAGCAACACCTCGCGCGCCTTTTCCAGCCGCTCGCGCTCCCGCTTCGTCAGGCTGCCGATGCCCGCCCGGGAGATTTTTTCCAACAGCGGATCGATCGAAGCGTAGGGATCCTCCTCCTCCGTTTTCGCGGCCCTCGCGGATCGCGCCGACTTCGCCGGACCCCGCTTCACCGGCCGCTCGCGCGGCATTTCCCAAGTCTCGAACGGCATCCCAAAACCACTCACCCCGCGCAATCGCATCATCCCGTAGGCGCAGCCGACCTCGACCCAGAGCACGCTCAGCCCGGCCCAATCATTAACCGGCAGGTATTGCAGCGAATTGATGCCGAGCAGCACGAGCGCAACCCACTTGGCTTGGATCCCGAAAAAAATCTCCGCGCTCGGGTAGATCACGACGAACGCGATGAAGATCCCAAAATGAATCGCGCTGGCCCCCTGATAAACCTGCGGATACCCGAGAGCCCCCGCCGCCATCAGCACCAATGGCGCCGCCAACAGCAACGCAAGGTAGAGATAAATGAAAGCCTTCCGCCCGAGAAATTTCTCCACCTCCCGTCCGAAGACGAACAGGAAATACAACCCGACAAGAAACCAGATCGCCCCCCGAGGATCGCTGACGAACGCGTAAGTCACGAACTGCCAGATCGTGAAATCCGCGAGCACGCTG
This sequence comes from uncultured Verrucomicrobiae bacterium, assembly GCA_963719495.1. Classification (GTDB taxonomy): domain Bacteria; phylum Verrucomicrobiota; class Verrucomicrobiia; order Chthoniobacterales; family JAATET01; genus CAVVKW01. The sequence continues at coordinate 279,893 of CAVRCI010000004.1, read as the reverse complement.
ACACTCGAAAACGTCAGCGCCCGCACCAGCCCCTCCCCGCCAAAGCCCAGCAGCAAAGCCGTCGCCACCAAACACGCCGCGTGCACCGCGACCAGCAGGGTCGTCAGATAAACGGGAAACCGCCCGACCCAAGTGATCGGATAGTAATCCTCAGAGTTTTGTCCACCGATCATCGTAAGAGCAAAAAAGTATCCGCGCCAGAGCCTTCGCACAAGTCGAAGCATGAACGAATCCCGCGGACGGGAGCTGGGGAGCGGCGGGCGTCCCGCCTGCCGTCGAGGGCGTCCCGCCCGAGACACCAAACCTATCCGCCGAAGGCGGCACTTCCCCCGAACTTCCTTGCCCCCCCGCCCCCCGCCCAGTGAACTGGTCGGCTCCAAACCCACGCCCGCCCCAATGAATTCCAGCCTCTCCCTCGTCGAAAAACTCCAGACCCTCTGCCCCGCCCACCCGCACCTCCAAGCCTGGGTCGCCGAAATCGCCACGCTCACCGAGCCCGCCGACGTCGTCCTCTGCGACGGATCGCCCGAGGAGGACAAGCGCATGCGCCAGCTCCTCGTCGACTCCGGAGCCGCCGTCTGGCTCGACGAAACCAAGCGCCCCGATTCCGTCCTCGTCCGCTCCGACCCCCGCGACGTCGCCCGCGTCGAGAGCCGCACCTTCATCTGCTCCCGCACGGCAAAGGACGCCGGCCCGACCAATAATTGGGAGGAACCCTCGACGATGAAGACCAAGCTCCACGGCCTTTTCCAAGGCTGCATGCGCGGACGCACCCTCTACGTCGTCCCGTTCTGCATGGGCCCGCTCGGCTCGCCCATCGCGCAATACGGCGTCGAGATCAGCGACAGCCCCTACGTCGTCGCGAACATGCGCATCATGACCCGCATGGGCGCCGCCGTGCTCGAGCACATCGGCACCGACGGGTTTTTCGTCAAATGCCTCCACTCCGTCGGCGCCCCGCTCGCCCCCGGCGACACCGACGTCCCCTGGCCCTGCAACCCAGCCGACACCCACATCACCCACTTCCCCGAAGAACGCCTCATCATGAGCTACGGCTCCGGCTACGGCGGCAATGCCCTCCTCGGTAAAAAATGCTTCGCGCTCCGCATCGCCAGCGTCATGGCCCGCGACGAAGGCTGGATGGCCGAGCACATGCTCATCCTCGGAGTGAAAGACCCGTCCGGCACGAAGACCTACGTCACCGCCGCCTTCCCGAGCGCCTGCGGCAAGACCAATTTCGCGATGCTCATCCCGCCGAAGGAACTCGCGGACGAAGGCTGGGAAATCAGTTGCGTCGGCGACGACATCGCCTGGATCAAACCCGCCGCCGACGGCCGCTTCCACGCCATCAATCCCGAAGCCGGCTTCTTCGGCGTCGCCCCCGGCACCTCGTATTCGTCTAACCCCATGGCGATGGATTCCATCAAGAGCGGCACGATCTTCACGAACGTCGCGCTCACCGACGATGGCGACGTCTGGTGGGAGGGAATGACCAAAGAAGCTCCCGCCCACCTCGTCGACTGGCACGGCAACGACTGGACGCCCGGCCGCACCGACGACGCCGGCAAAAAAATTCTCTCCAGCCACCCAAACAGCCGCTTCACCGCCCCGGCCTCCAATTGCCCGATCATCGACCCCGATTGGGAAAACCCCGACGGCGTCCCGATCAGCGCCATGATCTTCGGCGGACGCCGCGCCACCACCATGCCGCTCGTCTTCCAGTCTTTCAACTGGGTCCACGGCGTCTACCTCGGAGCCACCGTCGGCTCCGAAATGACCGCCGCCGCCGAGGGCACCGCCGGCTCCGTCCGCCGCGACCCCATGGCGATGCTCCCCTTCTGCGGCTACAACATGGGCGAATACTTCGCCCACTGGCTCGAGATGCGCGGCACCGTGAAACACATTCCCCGCATCTTCCACGTCAATTGGTTCCGCAAGAATCCCGAAGGTGAATTCATGTGGCCCGGCTTCGGCGACAACATGCGCGTCCTCAAGTGGATCGTCCAGCGCTGCGGCTTCGGCGCCCACGCGCTCGAGACCTCCATCGGCTGGGTCCCCGAATACAAGGACCTCGACCTCCGCGGCCTCGAGGACGAAATGACCGAGGACGCCTTCACCGAGATCCAAACGATCAGCCCCGAGGATTGGCACCGCGAACTCGTTCTCCAGGACGAACTCTTCATGCGCCTCTACGCCCACCTCCCCAAAGAACTCGTCTTCCAGAGAGAACTCCTCATCTCCCGCCTCTAGCCAGTCGAAGCGGAGGTCACGACGCTATTCCTCACGTTCATCGGCACCCGCCCTTTGAAGCGATGGATCAACTCCGCCTGCGACCGCACCCCAAAGCGCCGATACGTGTCGCGGGCGTAACTGGCCACCGTGTTCACCGAGATCGCCAGGGCGTCCGAGATCGCCTTCCGACTCTCCCCCCGCAGCAGCAGATTCAGGACCACCAACTCGCGCGCCGGGAGCCTCACCGGTTCCTCACTCCGACCCACGGACCACCCCGTCTCGTGCAGCCACGGCACCTCGGAGAGGACGATGTGAACCAGCCGCGCTTCTCGCTCCGAAAAAATTGCTGCCCCCTCGGCCCGATAGATCACAACGGCACTGAACCGATTCTCCCCCAGCTCCCAAACCGAAAAAATCGCGGGTCCGATCTCCCCCCACCTCCCGACCATCCCCTCGCCCTGGCCCGGGTCCTCCGCCCCGCCCCGCAACCGCGCAAGGTTCGTATTCTGAAAAACCACCTCTCGAGCCGTCACTTCGCCCGTCGCCCCCTCCGACGACCCGTGCGGATTCGACACCCAGGCCGACGCCCCGATCAACTCGCAGAGTCCGTTGAGCAAAAAAACTTTCCGCGCCAAGTGCTCGTCGCTCTGCGTGCAGACCGCCCCCAGCAAACGCACCAACGCCCGCGCATCCTCTTCCGCAATCCGATTTCCCGGTTCGTCCGGTTCCGCAAATTCGAGGTCCAAAGATCTGCCGTTTTTCATCGCCGACCAACGCGTAGCTACTTCTATTCCAAACTACCGAGCGCCTTCCGGTCAAGCCTCGTCTGGCCCACGCCGACGTGGTCAATCGCTCCCACCAGCGGCCCGCCGCGGGCCGTTCCGACCGGCAAGCGCAGACTCATCTCGAACCCCACCCCCGCGATCCAACCCACCGTCACCTCGCCACCGCAACCCTCCGCCCGCTCCCGGATCAGCCGAAGGCCCAATCCGCCCCCTTCGTCGCAAACCGCTTTCCCGCCGCCACCCTCCGTCCCGTCATCCCGAACGACCATCGTCACCCCAGCCCGACCGCCCCGAATGCTCACCGTCGCCGCGTCCGCCGATGAATGTTCGATCACGTTGAAAAGAGCCTCCTGCACGATCAGGTAAGACTCCGTCGCCACGAAATCCGACGGCGGCGTCCAGCTCTCCGCGCCGATGAGCGCGATCTCGATCCCGCTGACCCGACTCAGATCGTCGACCAACTGCCGCAGGGCCGACGACCACGCTTCACGCGCGACGTCGAACCCCGCGATCCCCCGGGCCATCGCCCGGAACTGCCCCCGAACTTCGTCGATGATTTCGTTCATCCGCTCGAGTTCCCGCACCACCTCCGGCGATTCCGAACACCGACCAGCCAAGCACGCGGTCCGCATCCGCAACCCCACCAACAGACAACCCATCGGGTCGTGCAGCAATCCCGCCACGCGCCGCCGCTCTCGCCGAACCCCGTCGGCGCAACCCACCGCCTGCCTCGATCCGTTCGTTCCGCTCACCACGGCACCCGTCCCCCCACCCATCATCCGTTCACCCACGATCCTGCCCCGATTGCAAAAAATACGCCGCCTCGCACACCAACCGACTCGCCCCATCGACTCTGAGCTTGCGCTTGATGTTCTCCCGGTGCGCTTCCACCGTTTTGACGCTCACGAACAACTGACTCGCGATGGCGTTCCGAGTGCATCCCCGGCCAATCAGCTTGAAGACGCGGAATTCCTGATCGCTCAGCCGGTCGACCCCGCCAGTCGGCGAAACGTTCTCGTCTCCCGCGTTTTTCCAACGCCGCACGCTCGCGGCCGAAGCGAAGACGCCCCCACTCCGAACCCACCGAATCGCTTCGAGTAACCGCTCGGGCGGTCCGTCCTTTTCGACGTAACCTCGAGCCCCCGCCCGCAGCGCCCGCGGACCGTGATTCTCCTCGTCGAACATGGAGAAAGCGACGGTTCGAATCCGGCGCGATCTGGACCGAATCGCCCGAATCACGCGCAACCCGTCGTCCTTCCGCAGATCGAGATCGACCACCACGACCTCCGGGGTTTCGACGTCGATCTGCCGCTCGAAGTCCGCCCAATTCAACGCCGCCCCCAACACTCGAAAATCGACCGCTTGCCCGAGAAACACCTTCAGCCCATCGAGAACAACGGGATGATCGTCGATCAATCCGACCGAGATCGGACCCTTCCCCCGACCCGATAAAGTTTCGGCGGTCACGCTCATCGGCAACGGCCCCAACTTCCCGCGGTCGACCCGGAGAGACGCCGGCGACGCGCGAGTGCCACCAGTGTCCCGAACCCGACGAGCACAACCAACGACCAATCGCTCGACACGGGACCCGCTTCGACTGAAACGGTCGGACTTTTCGCCCCAGTCGAGACGACGAAGCCCCCTTCTCTCGTTCCATCGGTTTCAAATGGCGTGCTCACGGGAAAACAGCGTGCGCAATCAGTCTGCGATTGCCTACCCCCCAAATCAGGGGGGGAGGTCGTTTTGCGTCGATCATTACGCCGACCGCCGCTCCGTGCCTTGGACGGGCGGCGGGCGAGCATCGCCGCCGTTACTCTGGAAAAATTTCCGCATCAGTTCCGCCTGCGAACTCACTCCGAATTGCCGGTGAATTTCCTTCACGTAACCGTTGACCGTGTGCGGCGATACGCCCAAATGCTCTGCCACCGTCGCCCGGGCGAATCCCTGGAGCAGCAAATTCAACGCCGTCCGCAAGCGCGGCGACAGCGCGGCCACCCCCGACTGCGGCCCTCCCTCCGCCTCCGCGTGCAACCAAGCCACCTCCGTGAGCAGGATGTGCGCGATGCGCGCGTCGCGATCCGAAAACAGCGGCGCGTCCGCCCGCCGATGCACCGTGATTGCCCGCACGACCCCGGGACGCAACGGCACTGCCGACAGGATGCCCGGCATCAAATCCGCCTCCCGCCACAGCTTCCCGGCAGCGCTGTCGGGAAACCGGTTATCCGGATCCGCGTATTGCCGCAGCGCCGTGAGGTGACGTCCCTCCCGCAACAACACCTCCGCAAATCCCGCCGTCAACTCCCTCATCCCCACGTGCTCCTGCGCCCGCATGAACCTCGCAAATCTCCCATCGTCGAAACCCCCGTGAACCTGAATCACCCAGGTCGGAAGCACTTCGGGATCCGGATTCACGATCAAGGACCACGACCAAGCCTCCGCCCCGACCAATCCCGTCATCCCCTCCATCAGCCTTCGCACCTGCGCGGGCCTCCCACCCGCCACCGCCGCCACGTCCCCCAGCAACCGCACCACCGCCCGCACGTCGACCTCCTCGAGAGTCCGAGCGTCCGGCAGTCTCCTCAGCTCGCGCCCGCGGGAGCGATGCGCCTCTTTCCCGCTTCGTTCCATCTACCGATCCCCACCATCGCCGCGAAAGAACCGCCGCATCAACTCAGGCTGCGACCGCACCCCGAACCTTCGATACACCGTCTTCACGTAATCGTTCACCGTGTGCGGCGAGATCCGCAGGTGCTCCGCAATGTCCTTCCGCGCCACGCCCTGGAGCAGCAGATTCATGACCGTGATCAACCGCGGTCCCAGCTCCACCCACACCCCGTCCCGCTCCGCGTCGCCCTCCTCGTAGAGCCACGCCACCCCGGTCAGCACGACGTGCGCGATCAACGATTCCCGCTCGCTGAAGAGTCTCGCATCGATCCGTCGATGAATCGCCACCACCCCGACCGTCAACGCGTCCAACGGTCGCAGCGAAAGAATCCCCGGTGCGGCGTCGGCAGCCGCCCAGGCTTCGTAGGCCCCACTGGATCGAAAACGATCCTCCGGATCGGTCTGCTGTCGCAACCGCGTCACCGGCGAACCCCGCTCCGCCATCACCGCAAACGCCGGAGCCGTCAACGCACCCAGGTCAGGGTGTTCCTGCGCCTGAACGTAGCGGGCCAACCGGTCCTCGCTGAATCCTCCGTGCTGCTCGAGCGCAAAAACCGGTAGCGTCCCCGGCTCGACCGCCCCAAATCGCCCCCAGACCCAGCAATTCGCCCCGACCAACACCGCCAATCCATCCATCAGCTCCCGCCGCTGCGCGACCCGACCGCCGCTGGCCGCCGCGACTCGCCCCAACAAATTCACGACCGCCCGCACGTCGTCTTCAGCCAGATCACCCCCTTCCAATTGATCATCCATCTTCGATTCTGGCACCGTATTGCATGGACCTAGCTTCAATGAAACTCGCTGTCGATCCGGATTTCATCGCCCCGCGCTCAAATCGAGGCTCGCAACGTGATGCCCGCGGCCACCGGCGGACGAAAAGCTTTCGCCCGATCCGCGCCTCCCGGTCGGGGAGCAACGGCTCGTCCGGTCTCCCGTAAAGCGCGATTCCACCCGCCAATGGCAGCAGAAAGCATCTGGCGGCACGCAAATGATCCGACGAGACACCGTTCGCCAAGCTGATCCAAATGCGAGAGCTCCCCGAAAGGGTTCCCCCCGGATTCGGTGTTGATCGGCTGGGCTGCGGCGCTGCTAATCAACCGGATCCGGCCCGGGGCAATCCTCTACAGCAGATTGCCGAGGAAATTGAAAACGCCCCGATTCGCATCGCGCGGATCAGGGTCGAGTTTCGCCCACATCCAAATCGCCTGAATGGTGTGCAGCGTGTTGCACGGCCAACCGGCGTAGTCGTTTTCGACCAGTTGGTGGGGCTGAAACATCGCTTTGATGGGGAAAAATACGATCCCCAGAAGGAGTTCGAAGGGCCAGATTAGAACGACGAGAACCACCGAAGCAATGGTGGCGGGTAGGAAGCGGGACAAGGCAATCAGGTTCGACATGACGGTCAAATGCTTTTGGTTGAATTAGGTTTCCTGCCCCGGGGGGTTCCTGACATTACGGACAGGACGGTTTTCTCGCCAGAGCGAATTTCACAGTCCAGCCGGTGCACGAGAGGATGTTTCTTCGCGGATCGAGCGAATTTCGTCCACCCCCCAAATTGGGGGGGCAACAACCTCTATCGAAGGAGGGCCTCGTTCACCACCCCAGGCGACGCGACCGTCGGCCATTCCCAATCCAGCCAGTCGATCTCATCCGTGGCGGTCGGGTCCGGCGTGAGGAAGACGACGAGCCTGTAGCCGTCGGTGTGATACGGGTCGTGGGTGTAGTTTTTCCGCGGAGCCTCCCGGGTCGACTCCCCGACGCCTCCGACGAATCCAACCGCGTCGACCGACGATGAGCCGATGAGATCCTGGAGCAGGTAGATTCGGGCGTCGTCGACGTCGGGGTCGATCCGGTGCGTCACGATCGTGCGGCGGGTCAGCTTGACGCCGATGTCGCGGCTGATCTGCCCGATCCAGACGGGCTCGCCCTCGCAATCGACGGGAGCCCGCCAGAGCCGAAGGTGATTTCGCTCGTCGACGTTGCCCCGCGTCTTTTGCAACGCGAAATCCTGCCTCCGGCCAAACAGGAACAACGGCGAAATGGGAGATGTCCGGTAAGCGGATTTGAACAGCGTCGAAGCAACCGTGCGCCAGGCGCTCCCAAGGGTCAGCGCCTCGGTCACGTCCCAGCCCCGCCTCGCAAAGGTCGCCAGAACGAGCGGCGCGTCGCCGACGATCACGAAATTCAGCGGATCGGCGGGCAGGCGCCGCTTCCCGCCGGACGCCACGCCGGGAACCGTTTCGAGGTAGGATCGCAGCCCCGCCGAACTCAAATTCGACTCCGCGGGACCGCCTCCTCCCGCGAGCACCCCGGACGCGTCGAGATCGGTTCGCAGGCCGGGAATCACCTGTTCGAAGTTGAAGTTATGGCTCTCCTGATCCCCGATCAATTCCACCGCAAAAGCCTTCACCCCCGGATCCCGGTTCGTGAAGACGTAGCCCGCCACCCGGCGCTCGGGCGGCACGACGAAAGGCACCTGCAAGTCCGCGAAGGCTTTCATCCGGTCGGACCTCCGGCGCTCCAGAAATCGACGGCCCTTCCAGGCCGCTTCCGCCGCCGAAAAGTAGTCGGAATCAATGGAGACAAGCATGAGCAACAACTCCTCGTCGCCGGCGTTCTCGATCTCGAGCCAGAGCGGTTGCACGCCTTGGGCTGCCAAGCCCGACCCCATGACCCGTTTGGTCTCGCGATCACTCAGCACCGCCGCCGAGACGGTGACCACCGAGTCGCTCCGGGTTTCGATCCGGTCCAGAAACGGGCGTTCGTCGGCGCGAGGCGGAACGTGCGCACAAGCACCGACGAAAATCGCCAGGGCGAGGGCCAGCGCGGCGCTGGTCGGTCGTTTCAAAACAACGTCGCCTCGGGGTCGTCCGCGGCCGGCGGCGGCTCGGTCGAATACCGCGCCTCTTCGGTCAGACAAATCCGGTCGTGTCCGAAGAAGGCGGCCTCCTCCGGCTCACACGCCCGGGTCACAATTTTGACGAGCGGCTTGCCATCGTTGGGATCGACCAGACCGCGAATGACGTGCCCGGCGGTCAGGTCCGCCCAGACAAGCCGCCCGTCTTTCCGGGACCGTTCGGCGTAGCGGCTGGCCGGGACGTCGACGAGCTCGCCGCCTTTGCGTTTCCACCAGCCAAGGGACTCGCGCCGCGCAAAACCCGCCCAGACGAAGCGATCCCCGCGACCAGGCCCAAGCCAAACGCCGATCGACTTCCCGGGCATCAGCCGGGTGTCGTTCAATTCGAACCGGGCGCACATCGGACGGCTCCCGCTTCGAATCTAGATCTGCGGATTGTTGCCGGTGTATTCGCGCACGGCCTGACGGTAGGCCAGCGCCTCACCCAAGGTCACATAGCCGTCGTCGTCGGTGTCGGCCTCGTAGAATGCGGTGAGCATCGAATCCATCACCACGCGGCTGCCCATCGCCTCCTCGAGCGTGATCTCGCCGTCACCGCTCTTGTCCAGTTTCACGAATGCGCTCTGCGATCCACCCGACGAAACGAATTCGTTCTCGGTGATGACGCCGTTTTCGTTGTCGTCGAACAGTTTGAAAGCATCCTCGACGCGCAGCACGCCGAATTCCGCCCGCGAGACCTTGCCGTCGTCGTTCGCATCGGCTTTTTCGAATTGCGCCCGCAGGCTCGGCGGCTCGGGATAGGTGCCGGGACCGGTCGAACAACCGACAGCAAAAGCGAAGAGACTGGTGAGAACGAGCGAGGATGCGATTTTCATAGGTGGCGTCCGCTCCTTAATGCCCGGGACACCGGAAACGGTCAATCCTACCGTTGACCGTAATACGCTCCGGCCCCGTGCTTCCGTCGAAAGTGTTTGTCGTGCAGGACCCGCGGCAGCGGATCCGCCCCCGGATCGAGGAGCAAAGTGTCCCGCGCCATCTGCGCGATGATCTCCAACGCCACCGCGTTCTCCACCGCCTTCGCCGCGCTTGCGCCCCAAGTGAACGGTCCGTGCCCACGCACCAGCACCGCCGGGATGTCGAGCGGCGCGATCTTCGCAAAGGTCTCGACGATCACCGCCCCGGTGTTCCATTCGTAATCCGACCCGATTTCCTCCGGGGTGAGCGCCCGCGTCACTGGCACCGGGCCGTGAAAATAATCGGCGTGCGTCGTGCCAAGGCACGGGATCTCCCGCCCGGCCTGCGCGAAAGCCACCGCCCGACGCGAGTGCGTGTGAACGACCGACCGCACCCCTGCGAAATCCCGCAACAAATGCCGGTGCGTCGGCGTGTCCGACGACGCTCGCAATTCCCCTTCGACCACGACGCCATCGAGATCGACGAGCACCATGTCCTCCGGCCGCAGCTCCGCGTAGGACACCCCACTCGGCTTGATCGCCAGCACCCCGGCGTCCGCGTCGAGCACGCTCACGTTGCCGAAGGTCAGATCGACGAGACCCGACGCGGGCAGCGCCCGGTTTGCCTCGCAACATTCTTCGCGAATCGCGGTAAAACGGCTCACTTCCCTCCCGCCCCACCTGTAGCGGCGAGTCTATGACCGCCGCTGATCGTCTCGCGAGACGCCCCAACCCAAACTCGACGACCTCGGCGGTCACAGACCGCCGCTACAGCGGATCCCGTAGCGGCATTCATAACGCCTTTCCCCCGAAGCCACCCGAGAGGTGATGATACACCTCGCTCCACTTCAGCTCGCGCCGAAACTCCCGGAGCGTCGTCCGCGCGTCGATCGACACCAATTCAATCCCGGCCATCGCCGCAAAATCGTCGAGGTGCTCCGGCGTCACGACGCAACTGTATCCCGTGTGGTGCGCGCCGCCCGCGGTGATCCAAGCGGCGCAAGCGGTGGCGAAGTCGGGCAGCGGCTTCCAGACGACCCGCGCGACCGGCAGGTGCGGCAGCGGCTCCGGCGGCTCGACGGCTTCGACCGTGTTCACGACGAGGCGAAAACGATTCCCGAGATCGATCAGCGACGCGTTGAGACCCATCCCGGCGGGCGAATCGAAGACCAACCGCGCCGGATCCCCCTTCCCGCCGATCCCGAGCGGATGCACTTCGAGCGACGGTCTGCCCGCCGCGATGGACGGGCAGATCTCCAGCATGTGCGACCCGAGCACCAATTCCGACCCGGGCTCCAAGTGGTAGGTGTAATCCTCCATGAACGACACGCCGCCGGGCAGGTCGGTCGCCATCAGCTTCATCGCCCGCACGAGCGCCGCCGTCTTCCAATCCCCCTCGCCACCAAAACCGTAGCCATCCGCCATCAATCGCTGCGTCGCGATCCCGGGCAACTGTTTCAGCCCGTGCAGATCCTCGAACGTATCGGTGAATCCCTTGAATCCCCCCGCCTCGAGAAACGCCCGCAGCCCGAGCTCGATCCGCCCGGCGTCGCGCACCGATCCGTGCCGGTCCCCGCCGCGCCGCAAATCCGCGCCGAGCGTGTAGGTGTCGGCGTATTCCGTCATCAAGGCGTCGAGGTCGGCGTCGCTCACCGCGTCGACGTGCGCGACGACGTCGCCGACTCCGTGCGTGTTCACGGAGAACCCAAATTGAATTTCCGCCGACACCTTGTTGCCTTCGGTCACGGCGACCTGCCGCATATTGTCGCCGATCCGCGCAAATTTCGCGCCCTGCCAGTCACTCCAAGCCCGCGCCGCCCGCATCCACGTCGCGATCTCGCCGCGCACCCGCTCGTCGCTCCAATGCCCGACCACGACCTTCCGCTCGATCCGCATCCGCGCGCCGATGAACCCAAACTCCCGGTCGCCGTGCGCGGCCTGGTTCGTGTTCATGAAGTCCATGTCGATCTCGCCCCACGGCAGGTCGCGGTTGAATTGCGTGTGCAGGTGCAGAAATGGCTTCGCCAGCACGCTCAACCCGCCGATCCACATTTTCGCCGGCGAGAACGTGTGCATCCAGAAGACGAGACCCGCGCAATTCGGAGCACGATTCGCCTCCAGCGCCAGCTCGCGGATCGCGTCCGGCCCGGTAAGCACGTCCTTGAAAACAACCCGCAGCGGCATCGCGCCCGCGAGACCTTCGACGATCGCTCTGCTGTTCGCCGCGACCTCCCGCAGCGTCGCCTCGCCGTAGAGGTGCTGACTGCCGGTCGCGAACCAGATTTCGAGATCCGGATTGGAATGGATGGGTGTTTTCATAAAAAAATAGCGGCCAATCAGCCGACGGACGTTTGTCGCTCGCGGATTTCCAGCAACCCTTTCATGACCCCACCGAGATCCCTCACCGCCACACCGCCGAACGCATCGTGCACCTCCCGATAAAGTCCGAAGATTTCTTCGTAGACCGCCGAAGCCTCCGGATTCGGCTTATACACCTCGTCCTTGAGCGACGTCATCGCCGCCTGCGCGGTCGGGAAGTCGGGGTGCCCCCCGGCGTCCACGCCCGCCAGCACGGCCGCCGACACCGCCGCCCCGAGCGCGCAAGCCTGCGTCGACGCCGCGATCCGCATCTCGCGTCCCGTCACGTCGGCATAAATCTGCATCAGCATCGGATTCTTCTCCGCGATCCCGCCCGCGCACACGACCCGTTCGATCGGCACGCCGTATTTCACGATCCGCTCGATGATCATCCGCGCGCCGAAGGCCGTTGCCTCGATGAGCGCGCGATAAATTTCCGCCCGGCTCGTGTGAAGCGTCTGCCCGAGCAGCAAACCCGTGAGCCGCTGATCGACCAGGATCGTCCGATTCCCGTTGTTCCAATCCAGCGCCAGCAATCCGCTCTCGCCCGGCGCGAGACCCGCCGCTTCGTCCGTGAGCCTTCCGTGCAGTTCCCCGTCGCCCTCGCACACGTCCTCGACCCACCACCGAAAAATGTCCCCCACCGCCGACTGACCCGCCTCGATCCCGAAGAACCCGGGCAAAATTGCCCCGTCGACGATCCCGCAAATCCCCGGGATGTCCGCGATCTCCCGCGAAGCGTCCACCACGCAGCAATCACACGTCGAAGTCCCGATCACCTTGACCAACGTCCCCTCCGCGATCCCCGACCCGATCGCGCCGTAGTGAACGTCCATCTCGCCCATCGCGATCGGAATGCCCTCGCGCAACCCCAGTCGGCTCGCCCAATCGGCGGACAAAACCCCCGCCGCGTGCGAGGCGTCCAGCGCCTTTTCGTAGAGCCGGCCGCGAAGCGCCGCCAGCCGCGGATCCAGCTCCGTGAGAAATTCCTCGTCCGGCAGCCCCCCCCACTCGTCGCAATAAAGTGCCTTGTGCCCCGCCGTGCAGATCCCCCGCGCCACAGCCGCCGGGTCGCCGATCCCCGCCAACTGCGACGGCACCCAATCCGTCAGCTCCACCCAACTGTGCGCCGCCTCGAACACCTCCGGCGCTTCGAGCGCGCACTTCCAGATCTTCGCCCAGAACCACTCCGACGAATACGTATTCCCGCACTTCGCGAAGTATTGCGCCCGCATCCGCCCCGCGATGCTCGTGATCTGATCCGCCTCGCGCCAGCTCGTGTGGTCTTTCCACAGCCAGCACTGCGCCGCGAGCGAATCGCGGAACTCCGCCTTCGTCCCAATCGCCACATTTGCCGCGTCGACCGGGATCGGACTCGACCCCGTCGCATCCACGCCGACTCCGATCACGTCCTTCGGATCGAACGCCGCGTCCCGGCTCCGCGCGTCGGCGATCGCCGCCTTCACCGATTCCTCAGCGCCCAGCAAATAATCGCCCGGATGCTGCCGGGCCAGATTCGGATCTTTGGGATCGAGCAATATTCCCTGCCGCCCGCTCGGGTAATGAAAAACGGCGACCCCGACCTCGCGGCCATCCGCACAATCCACGATGAGCGCACGAACGGAATTCGTGCCGTAATCCAATCCGAGGGAACAACGCATCCCCCACTATTTCCAATCCGCGAAACGTTCGTAAAGCCGGGATTCGTTCCGGCCCCGTCGCCCGGTTGAACTACACGTCCCCGTCCCCATCCTCCCGATCCGCCAACACCTCGGGTTCATCGTGCGCCGTGCCGACCACTTCCTTCGGCTTCGAGAACGAAGCGATCACGATGCAAATCTCGTAGAGCAGATACATCGGCACCCCCATCATCGCCATCGTGACCATGTCCGTCGTCGGCGTCAGCACCGCCGAGAAGACCATCACCGCCACGAACGCCTGCGGCCGAATCCGCCGCAAATCCGCCGCCTCGATCAGCCCCAACTTCACGAGCAGCAGCACCACCAGCGGCAACTCGAAAGCCAGCCCGAACGCGATGATGAACTGCGTCGTGAACGAATAATACTCCCGCACCGTCCACTCCGGCCGCCACCCCAACGACTGCGCGTCCTTGTAAAAAAACTGCAGAGCCTGCGGCAGCACGAACTCGTAGGCAAACGTCACTCCCACCAGAAAAAGCCCAAACCCAAACCCCGCCGCCGGCAGCACGTAGCTCCGCTCCTTCTTCGTCAGAGCCGGCAGCACGAACTGCGACAGAAAGTAGATGAGAAAGGGAAACGACAACACGAACCCGGCGTAGAAAGCCAATTCGAGCGAGATCGAAAACGAGTCCACCACCCCCAGCGACCGCAGATTCCCCAGCTCCACCGGATCCACGTCCGTCAACGGCCGCTGAATCGCCGCGAAGAGCCAGGTCCGCGCAAGGAAGCTCAGGACCATCGCCGACCCGAGCGCGATCGCCATCCGAATGACCATCGTCCGCAGATCGTCGATGTGATCGAGAAAGGGCTTCGGCTCATCCGCCAACTCCCGGAACTCGAAGAACCGCTGTTTCCACCGCCGCGCCATTAGAACGAATGCGTTTGGCCGCAAAAAGGCGCAAAAGGGCGCAAAAGAAATGCCGTCTTCGCAAAAGACGAAGCCCCCCGCCCCACCCTGTCATGCTGAGCGAAGCGAAGCATCTCTGACTCGTCCCTAAAAACCGTCGATTCCAAAACCAACTCGCCGATCCCACCAACTTTCACCACCTCACCACCATTCACCATCTTTGCGACTTCTGCGCCTCTTTGCGGCCTAAAACAACCCCCGCAACATCAACCGCGCCACCGAGCAAAGCGTATTCGCGTCGCAGATTTCCCCGTCCGCGATCATCAACGCCAAATCCGCCCGCGAAAACGCCCGGCACTCCACGATCCCCTCGTTCGCGTCCAACGTCATGCCCGCCGCCCTCGGCACCACCCCGCTCGCCAGGAACAAATGGCAGAGTTCATCGGTGAACCCCGGCGACGAATAATAGGACCCCAGCTCCACCAACTCACCCCCGGCCCCGATCTCATACCCCGTCTCCTCGCCCAGCTCCCGCACCGCCGTCTCGCGAATCGCCGCCGCGTCCACCGCCGGCGCGTCCACCTGACCCGCCGCAAATTCCCAGAAGGCCCGCCGCGCCGCCACCCGCTCCTGCCGCACCAGCAGATACTCGCCCGCCACCGTCCGCGCCGCGATCACCGCCGCCTGCTTCCGCCGCACGACCAGCCACTCCACCCCCTCCGGCCGCGACGGCGTCGCCACCGTCTCGACGTTCACCCGCAGATACGGCGTGTCCGCCAGGGTCTCGCGCCCCATGTCCCGCCAGCCGCTCACCCGAGTTGCTCCCGCCAATGCGCCAGCCGCGCCGCGACGTTTTCGGGCGAAGGCGCCCCCGGCGCCTTCCGTGCCGCCAACGCCGTCGGAATGTCGAAAAGGTCCGCCACGCCAGCCGCAAAATGCTCCGAAGCCGCTGCGAACGTCTCGTCCGGCAACTCATCGAGCGGCACCCCGGCCCGCGCCGCTTCCCCCACCAACCGCCCGACCACCTCGTGCGCCTCGCGAAACGGCACCCCGCCCCGCACCAGGTGATCCGCCAGATCCGTCGCCAACAGCAGCGGATCGCTCACCGCCTCCGCCGCCCGCGCCGCGTCGAACTCCGCACCGTCCAGCATCTCGGCGAACAGCTCCAGCGTCGGCCCCAGCGTGTCCACCGAGTCGAACACCGGCTCCTTGTCCTCCTGCATGTCCCGATTGTAAGTCATCGGCAGCCCCTTCAGCACGGTCAGCAGCGCCACCAGATTTCCGTAGAGTCGCCCCGTCTTCCCCCGCGCCAGCTCCGCGACGTCGGGATTTTTTTTCTGCGGCATCAAACTCGATCCCGTCGTGTGCCGGTCGCTCAGTTTGAGAAACCCGAACTCCGCCGACGCCCACAGCACCACGTCCTCGCTCAGCCGCGACACGTGCATCCCGCAAATCGCAATGTCCGCCAGCAGCTCGCACGCAAAATCCCGGTCCGACACGGCATCCATGCTGTTCTGCGTCACCCCATCGAACCCCAGCCGCTCCGCGAGAAACGCCCGGTCCACCACGATCGTCGACCCCGCGATCGCCCCCGACCCAAGCGGCAGCACGTTCATCCGGTTCCGGCAATCCGCCAGCCGCCCCGCGTCCCGCGCCAGCATTTCGACGTAAGCCAGCAGATGGTGCGCGACCGGCACCGGCTGCGCCCGCTGCAAATGAGTGTACCCGGGGATGATCACCCCCGCGTGCCGCCCCGCCAGACCGACCAGCGCCCGCTGCAGCCCCGCGACCCCGCCAATCAGCTCGTCAATCGCCCCGCGCAAATACAACCGAATATCCACCGCCACCTGGTCGTTCCGACTGCGCCCCGTGTGCAATTTCGCCCCCGGCGCACCGATCCGCCGCGTCAATTCGGCCTCGACGTTCATGTGAATGTCCTCGAGCTCGACCCGGAACTCGAATTCCCCCCGCTCGATCTCCCCCCGGATCTCCGAGAGCCCGTCGGAGATCGCCACTCGCTCCGCCTCCGTCAGCACCCCCGCCCGCTCCAGCGCCGCCGCGTAAGCCAGACTCCCCTCGACGTCACACGCATACAGCCGCCAATCGAACGATACCGACTCGCTGAATCTCCGCAGCCGATCCGACTGCTCCTCCTCAAAACGTCCCTTCCACATGATCAATTTACCTTCCGCGCCCAACCGCCCGCCCGATCCGGCCGAGCCCGCTCAATGCGACGGAGCCACGTCCGCCTTCGCGCACGTCCCGTTCATTTTCAATTCGTCGCAGCTCCCCTCGATCCGCACCATTTTGTTGGCCGGAGAAAAGCCCAGCCGCCGCGTGATGCAATTCTCCAACAGTTCCATGTTCGTATCCTCGAACTCGATGATCTTGTCGCAGTCCGTGCAAATGAGATGATTGTGCGTAGGGTGCTCCAGAAAATTCGGGTCGTAGTATTTGACCTCCCGCCCCAGATCCAACTCCCGCAACAGCCCACTCGCCACCAGCAACGGAATCGTCCGATACACCGTCGCCCGCGACACCGAGCGATCGATTCGTTTCGCCATGAGGAGCAGCTCCTCGGCGTGGAAGTGATCCTTCGTCCCCATCACCGCTTCGATGATCGCTTCCCGCTGCGCCGTGCGCCTCAAGCCACGATCAGCGAGATAACTATAAACGGTTTCGCGAAAGGAGGTTTCCACGCGCGCCACGGTAGGACGTCCCCCGGGGGAGTCAAGAAGAGGAAAAGTGCCAGAGGACTACGGCAAAGAGGAGCGAGTTACCGTTGCTGCATTCCTGCCCTGGCGGGGTTCACCCGTCCGCAATCCATAGCCCCTGGCACCGCGAACCCTACCCCCACGCGCAACCCGATCAACCCCATTCCACCAATATTTCGAAAATTCCCGCCGCACGTTTTTTCAACGCCGACATTGCCAATTTCGCGATATCCGGGCTAAAGAAACGGCCGTCGATCAGGTTTTCTCCCAGGATTCCGTCCGCGTCAGCAACGTAACCAATTTGCGTTTTGCCGCTTGCAATCATTTTGGGAAATCCGTAATTGCAACCCCTCAATCCTTAACCGTCTCTCTCCGACTCCCTCTCCATGGCTAAAATTCTGCTCATCGTCGCCATCGTCATTTCCCTTGTCACCGCCGGCCTCGGCTGGATGAACAAAACGAAACTCGACGAGACCACCGCCGACCTCGCCTCCACCACCGCGACCCTCTCCACGGCCCGCAACGACCTTGCCGGCAAGACCAAGGAGCTCGCCGAGACCACCACCGCCCTCGAGACGACCACCGCCGAGAAGCAGGCCGTCGAAGCCAACCTCGCCACCACCCAGTCCACTCTGGCGACGACCGAATCCGAACTGTCCGACGTCAAGGGTCAGATCTCCACGAAGGACAGCGAGATCGAGTCGCTCACCGCCACGGTCGCCGACCGCGACAAGACGATCGCTCAACTTACCGTCCCCGGCACGACGCCCACCGACGAGACCGAGACCGCCGGCCCAAGCCCTCGTGAGAAGGAACTCGAAGCCCTCGTCTCCAGCCTCGAAGAAAAGAACACCGAACTCCGCAGCGAGAACCAGACCTTCGCTCAGAAGGAAGACGACCGGAAACAGCAGATCATGCGGGACGGCCTCGAAGGCCAGGTCCTCGCCGTCAACCCCGCTTGGAACTTCGTCGTCCTCAGCATCGGCGACAACCGCGGCGTCGTGAACAACGCCGAGCTTCTCCTCAAGCGCAATGGCCGCTACCTCGGCAAGGTCCGCATCACCTCCGTCGAGCCGCAGACCTCCATCGCCGACATCGTCGCCAACTCCGTTCCCGCCGGCGTCGCCGTGCAGCCCGGAGACAGCGTCATCTACCAGTCGAGCAACTAACCGCCGGATGCTGGCCACCTCCCGCGTCTTCGTCGCGACCTTTGCGCTCGCCACCATTCTCTCGCTCACCGGCTGCGTCACCGAAGAACGGACCGCGACCGGCCAGTCCCGCCCATCCTCGATCCCCTGGAACAGCCCGGCTGAATGGGAAGGCCCCGGAGTCTACGGCTCCGCCATCAACGGACAGTAGTTGGTGACCCTTGCTCCCGGCTGCGAGTCGAGAGTCCTTGGTCAAGAGCAGCTTCAAGGAGCGGCGATTTGCAATCGCCGAACCAACCCAAAGGCGAAGCCTCACCCCTTCAGCCACCAATCACCACTCACAAGTCACCAATCACGCAACCTAGAATCCTAGTCATCCGGGGAGGAGCCATCGGCGACTTCATCCTCACGCTCCCGGCCATCGCGCTCCTCCGCGACGCCTTCCCCGACGCCCACCTCGAGATCCTCGGTTATCGTCACATCCTGGCGATCGCCGAAGGCCGCTTTTACGCTGACGAAATCCGCAGCATCGAATACGCCCCGCTCGCCGGGTTCTTCAACCCCAAGGCCGACCTCGACCCCGAACTCTGCGCCTACTTCGCCGGCTTCGACCAAGTCGTCAGCTACCTCTTCGACCCCGACGGATTCTTCAAAGGCAACCTCGAACGCGCCGGCGTCACCAACCTCCTCGTCGCCGATCCGCGCGTCGGCGATCACCTTCACGCCGCCCACCAACTCGCCGCCCCGCTCCAACGGCTGGCCCTCTTCCTCGAAGAACCCGCCGCTCAGTTCTTCCCCTCCGACGCCGATCTCGAAGCCGCCCGCGATCACCTCCCGCGCGGAGCCCACCCCATCGTTGCCCTCCATCCCGGCAGCGGCGGCGCGCGTAAGAATTGGCCCATCGGTCGCTGGACCGAACTCGTTGCCCGACTCTCCGCCGACCATCCGACGGCCCATTTCCTGATCGTCGGCGGCGAGGCCGACGCGACCCCGCTCGCCCACCTCCGCTCCACCCGCGGCGGCATCGAAAGAATCGACTTCCTGACCGACCTCCCGCTCCCCGTGCTCGGAGCCGTCTTCACGAAATGCGACGTCTTCCTGGGGCACGACAGCGGCATTTCCCACCTCGCCGCCGCCGCCGAATGCCCGTGCCTCCTCCTCTTCGGACCAACCGACCCCGCGATCTGGTCGCCGCGAAACGAATTCGTCCGCGTGATTCACGCCGCCAGCGGACGTCCCGAAGACATTGCGCTCGATTCCGTCGTCGTCGCCGCCAATGCTCTCATCCCCAATGCCCGAGCCTGAACCCGAACGCATCCTCGGCGTCGACCCCTCCCTCCGCGGCACCGGCTTCGGCCTCATCGAACGCCAACCACGCGGCCAACGTTGCCTCCACTTCGGCACCATTCGCAACGTCGCCAGCCTCCCGCTCTCGACCTGCCTCCTCGAAATCCGCCAGCAACTCGCCGACCTCATCTCCACCTGGCAGCCCTCGGTCATGGCCATCGAGAGCACGATCTACGTCCAAAGTTTCCGCACCGCCATCACCCTCGGGGCCGCCCGTGGAGCCGTCATCCTCGCCGCAGCCGAACGCGGCCTCGCCATCCACGAATACGCCCCCCGCAGCGTCAAACAAGCCGTCGTCGGCCGGGGCGGAGCCCAAAAGGAGCAGGTCGCCTTCATGATCCGCGCCACCCTGGCCCTCACCCAAACCCCACCCCCCGACGCCGCCGACGCCCTCGCCGTAGCCCTCGCCCACTGCCAGGCCGCCGACGCCGCCAAACACCGCCGCGAAGTCCTCAAACGAGTTTAGACAAAGAAAACGTGCCAGAAAGCCGCGAGAGCGTGTCCCCCCGTTGTCATGCTGAGCGAAAGCGAAGCATCTCTGGCTTCTCACCTCACGACGTCGATCGGGTACAGTGCAAGTCAGAGATGCTTCGCCTCGCTCAGCATGACAGAGTAGGCATCACAGCGAACCATGTTCTCTGATCCTCAACCCGCCCCCCCGCTCCACACCACCTGGCTGGGCCGCGTCACCTACGACGAGGGTCTCGCGATCCAGGAAAAAACCGTCGCCGCGATCCGCGCCGACGCCGCACCGCCGACCCTCCTGCTCCTCGAGCACGAACCCGTCTTCACCATCGGTCGCACCCGCGACCAATCCAGCCTCCGCGCCATCGAATCCCTGCCTTATCCGGTCCGCGAGACCAACCGCGGCGGCCAGGCCACCTACCACGGGCCCGGCCAACTCGTCGGCTACCCGATCCTCGACCTCCACCCATACGGTCGCGACCTGCACCGCTACCTCCGCTTCCTCGAAGGCGTCATCATCGACGTCCTCGCGAACTACGACATCGAGGCGACCCGCTCCGGAGGCCTGACCGGAGTCTGGGTCGGCGACCGAAAAATCGCCTCGATCGGCGTCGGCGTCCGCCATTGGATCACCATGCACGGCTTCGCCCTCAACGTCTCCGGCGAACTCGACGGCTTCGCCAGCATCACCCCCTGCGGCATCGCCAACGTCAGAATGACGTCAATCGAACAGGAGACGAAGCACACGCCGACCGTCGAAGAAGTCGCCAATGAAGCGGGGAGGGTCCTCGAGCGCAACCTATCATCGCTCGAGATCAAGTCGGCGTAAACGGCACCGCCATCCAAACCCTGTCATCTTGAGCGGAGCGAAAGATCTCTGGCTGACACTAAAACGAAGAAGCCCACGGCTGCCCGAAACTCACGGCATAGGAAAACCCACGACCGCCCACCCGCCATCCCAGATGCGGTGAGAAGCCAGAGATGTTTCGCTCCGCTCAACATGACAGGTCAACGAGGCTCCGCCGGATGAACAATCCAACCCGACGAATCAGCCACCATTCACCATTCACCATTCACCATTCACCATTCACCATTCACCATTCACCAAAAAACTACCCCTCCAGCGTCTCGTCCAGCCACCCGAGCAGTTCCGTCATCGTCTCCACCGTCTCGTCGCCCATGTTCGAGATTCGGAACGTCTTGCCCTTGATCTTGCCGTAGCCGCCGTCGATCACGCAATGGAACCGCTCCTTCAACCGGGCGATCCAAGCCGCCGTGTCGACTTCGAGATTGTTCTTCACGCAGGTCAACGAAATCGACCGCCGCCCATCCGGCGCGAAGAATTCGAACCCGTGTTTGCGCACCCACGCGTGGACCATAGCGTTCAGCTCCGCGTGCCGCGCGTAACGGTTTTCCAACCCCTCGGTGAAAATGTCGTCGAGCTTCGAGCGAAGGGCATAAATGTGCGAAATGACCGGTGTGCTCGGGGTCATGTCGCTTTCCTGGTTTTTCCGGAACTCGAGGAAGTCGAAGTAATACCCCCGATCGTCCATCGTCGCCGCCCGCTCGAACGCGGCCTCCGACACGCTGAACAACCCCATCCCGGGCGGCAGCGCCAACGCCTTCTGGCTGCCCGTGAGCAGAACGTCGATCCCGAGCTCGTCCATCGGAATCGCCTCGGTCGAAAACGAAGAAACCGTGTCGACAACGAACATCACGTCCGGGTATTTCCGCACGACCTCCGCGATCTCGCGCAGAGGATTCTTCACGCCACACGACGTCTCGTTGTGGATGAGCGTGATCGCGTCGAACTCACCCGTCGCCAGCGCGGCGTCCACGGCGTCGGGCGAGATCGCCTCCCCCCACTCGACCCGAAGCGCCTCGGCCCGCTTGCCGCAGCGCTTGCTGACGTCGAACCATTTGTCGGAAAACGCGCCGCACATGCAGTTGAGCACCTTCTTCGCGACAAGGTTGCGGATCGCGCCCTCCATCACTCCCCAAGCTGACGAGGTCGAGATGAAGACCGGCTGCTTCGTCCCGACGAGTTCCTGGAGACGCGGCTGAATCCCGCCGTAGAGCTTTTTGAAATCCCCGCTCCGGTGTCCGATCATCGGAGTGCAGAAAGCGGCGTAGGTTTTTTCCGAGATCTCAACGGGGCCCGGGATGAATAGTTTGACGTGGTCTTCGGTGATTGGCATGAGACCGCTAGTTGTCCCAGATAAAGTTCTCCAGCCGCAAGCGCTTTACGAGATCCGCGGCTTCGACCGAACGCGGCCCCTCGGTCGCCGCCATCTTCTCGTAGATCGCGCTTGCCTCGTCGAGTTGATCCCGCTCCCCGAGCAACCTCGCCGCATCGAATCCCGCCCGATAATACCAGAAGAACTCCGGCTCGTCGTCCCGCGGCGAATTCAGCACTTCGTAGTAGCCGGCCAGCGCCGCGTCGATGTCCCCCAGCCGCTCGCTCACCGACGCCGCCTTGGCCAGCGCTTCGTTCCGCTCGGAGGCCGAGGCATCCGGTGCTCCCGCGACGGCACGCCACACCTCGATCGCCTCCCGGGCGCGCTCCCCACCTTCGCCGGCCATTCCGCTCAACGTGTCGCCCTGCTTGAGCCGGGCCGCGATCCGCAGGCGCGGATCACTCGTCGTCCCCGCCACCTGATCGAGCAGCCCCAACGCCTCCTCGCTCCGGTCGAGCGCGTTGAACAACAACGCCTGCTCCAGCAGGGCCCGCACCGCCAGCGGTCCCCCGATCTGGCGCACCCGCTCGAACAATTCGACGGCCTGCTCCAGCATCGCCGGATCGATCAATTGCGCCGCCGACCGCGCCGCCAGAAACAACGCCCCAGCCCGGCCGGCATCAGACCGCGCCAGCTCGGCCGCCCGCTCGAATTGACCCCGAGCCCCGCGAAAATCCCCGGTCCGCGCCAGGATCTCGCCCCACTTCATTCGCGCTTCCGCGAGGTGTTCGGACTCGGGGTAGTCCGCCACGAAACGCTCAGCCGCCGCTCTCGATTCCTCACCACCCGCGGGTGTCCCGTCGTCCGCCGTGTAGATCGTGAAGTAATCGGCCTGCTCGCCGCCGTTGCCGTTGCCGTTTGCAATTTTCTGAAAGTTCGACCGCGCCCGCTCGCGATCCCCGCTCACCCAGTTCCATTCCGCGATGCCCAGGCCGGCCCGATTGCGAACCGCCGGATTGGTCGCCTCGCGGCTCAACCTTCGCAGCGTCTGCAGAGTCCGACCGCGGCTTGCCCCTTCGGCGTCGAGGGCGACGGCCAGCTCGATGCGCTCCGCGCCCAGCGGATCGACCTCGCGCAGCGCAATCAAATCAGCCATCCCGCCGCCCGGAGCGTATCCCGCCGACAGAGCCGCATTCGCCAACGCCGCCTCGCGCAGCCATCCCGGCCCCTCCGCCGCGGTCCGATAGAATCCGGCGGCCGCGGCAAAGTTGCCTGCCCGGAAATTAGTCGCGCCGCGCAGATAGGCGAGCCGGGCCGATTCGGCGGCGTCGAAGGGCACGCCTTCCGCGTCGGCAAGGATCCGCACCGCGCCCTCCAACCTGCCGCCATCCAGCAACAGACTCGCCAACCGGATCGTCGCTTCGCCCCGGAGTGCGTGATTCGGATGCCGGGCCAGGAACTCGCGATACGTTTTCTCCGCCCGATCCGACTTCCCCTGCCGCTCGTCGTTGCGGGCGAGGTAATAGGTCGCCAAAGCCACGAGCGGCGCGCTCTCGTCCTCCTCGAAGCGCTTGAGCTCGGCGTTCACCGGATCGCTCGACGCCCCGTAGATCTCGTCCAATTTGGCCATCAGCTCAGTGAGCAGTGGCCCCCGGGGATTCTCTCGAATGAAGCTCTCCAGTCCCCGCTCGGCCGCGACCACGTCCCCCATTCGCAACCGAGCCTCGGCTTTCCCGAGTGCGACCCCCGCCGAAAGCCGCCGATTGCGCGGCTCGAGGGCCACGTAGGAAGCCAGCGCTTCGTCCGATTTCCCCTCGCCCAACTGGATTCGCGCCCGCAGATACGCCTTCTCCTCACCATCCCGCCGATTCGGATCGCGGATGCTTTCCAACGCCAGCGAGGCCTGCGCGAGACCGCCCGCGTCGATCAGCAGCGCCGCCGCGCTCAGCCGAGCCGGATGGATCACCCGACTCTCCTTCGGCACCTGCCCGAGCGCGATCAATGCCTCCGGCAGCCGACCCGTGGCCTCGAGCATTCGCGCCTTGCCGAGCGAGGCCTCACCGACCCGGGCATACCCCTCGACCGCCGCGACCTCGGCGTAGAGTCCCAGCGCCCGCTCGAATTCCCGGGTCTGCGCCAGCGATTGCGCCAGCCAGAATTTCACCTCGGTCCCACCCAGCAACTCGCCATCGTCGAGCAGCTCGACCGCCTCCTCCTCGCGGTCGGCTTCCAATAAACAACGCGCCAGCTCCACCGCGACCGACCGACGATCCCCGACGCCGAGATCGGTCGACAGCACCGCTTTCAAAGCCGCCACCCGCCCCTGGGGAATCCCCTCGTCCCGGGCCACGCGCGAACTGAAGACCAGATCCTCGATCTCCCCGGCCTGCAGCGCCAGGCCCCCGGCGATTCCCCCCAGAGCCAAACAACACCCCGCCAACGCCAGCCTCATCCCCTAGCCATACCATCCGCCCCCCGTGGGTCAAGCTGCCGACCCCGGCCCCAGCATCCCGCAAGGCTCGGCCGAGCCAGCGAAAGAAAACCACCGAGCCCGGGATCAGGCCGCCGCTTCGGTCTTCGCCGAACAGTCGGCGCAGCGACCGAAGAATTCCAGCGAATGGTGCACGCCGGTGAAGCGAAGTTCGTTCTCGATCAACGCCTCGACGTCGGTCACCGGACAGGGGATCGTCAGCGCCTGAACGCTGCCGCAATCCGTGCAAATGATGTGGTCGTAGTGCTGCGACGGATTGGTCAATTCGTAGTAGCTGCACGAGCGCTGCAAGTTCACCTTGTGAACGAGCTTCATGTTTTCAAGCAGCGTGATCATCCGAAAGACCGTCGCGTAATCCGGCAACATTCCGCCTTCGGAGAGCGCGCTTTCCTGAATTTCGGTCAGCGAAAGAGGGCGTTTCGCCGAGAAAAGCGCCAGCATGATCCCCTTCCGACTCCGAGTGACCCGGAGCCCCTGACTGCGCAGCAGGGTGAGAATGCCATCGGCACTGAAATCGAGATTGATCTGGGACACGAGTGCGATGGTGTATGCGCATCCTTACGGCAAAATGCAAGTGAAAATCGTTGGCGTGTCGGCGACTGTTCAAAAGCGGAATTCTCGCCTGTTCAAAAGCGAACAGCGATTTTAGAGGCTGAAGTGGCCTAGAATGGGGGGCCAGACGGTTTTGGGAGGGTGTTCGACGACCCAGAAACGGCTTCCGGGATGGTGGACGATGGTGACGCTCTTGCGCTGGGTGTTGGAGATCTCGTAGTTGGAGCCATCGAAGTCGATGGTGTGGTCATTGTTCACCCGGCGGGAGCAGCGGATTGAGAGGTGTAAGTCTAGGAGCGCGGAAGGCGGGATGGGGCGCATGCGCCCGCTGTCGCCAAGCGACTGCGCTTCCCACAGATGGAGCGGGACCTTGCCGGTGGAGCGATTGACGGTACGGTTCTGCCTGGCAATCTCCATCTGAAGAATTTCGTCGGCCTGGGGCCAAGTTTTGGCGCTGGCATGGGCAAGTAGTGTGACGAGCCGTCTCTGGAAAATCCCGAAACGGCGCTCGATCTTACCCTTAGCTTGTGGGGTCGGTGCCACTAAGTGAGCGACGCCGAGTCCGCGGAGGGCGCGTTGGAATTCACTCTTAGGATCGCAGTGATCGCCGCTGGAACTTGGCCCGAAGAGGCTGAGGCCATCAGTGTAAACGATCTGCGGCAGGCCCCAGGTCTCGAAGGATTCGCGGAAATGTCCGAAATGGTTCCAAGTGGTATCGGATTCCACGAAGCGACCTGCTAGATTCAGGCCCGAATGGTCGTCGACGGTGAGCAGTAAAGTCTGTTTAGCGGCGGCGGGCCACCATTGGTGGATCGAACTGTCGTGCTGCCAAAGTTCGCCGATGCGAGCGCGACGGAAGCGCCGATAAACGCGAGGCTTGCGGGTCGGCGAGGGCACCAGATGGGCGTAGCGCGCTTTGACGTGGGTCTCGACGACCGAGCGCGCCCGAACGAATCCGCAGAGTCGCTCAAGTTCGTCGGCGACTAACTGGTAATTGGGTGGGTTCTGAAGCGGCAGAAACTCTTGGAGAAAGCGTTCAACTTCGGGCGGCCAGTCGGCGCGACGAGCGCCCCCGCTGGCAGCCGGGGCGTAGGAATTACGATTTGCGAGGTAGGCCGTGCGGAGTTCATAGAGCCTGGTTTTGCCGATGCCTAACTGGCTTGCGGCATTGCTGGCATCGAGAAGTCCTGCATTGAAATCTGCAAGTGTGCGACGGACAAAATCTGGCGGGAGACGGTGGGTAATCTGCTTCTTTTCAATCCGGGATAATCGACCAGGCGAGCGCGCAAGCCAGCGCGTTCCACAAACGCTTCACCCCAACGGCTGGTATCCTTGGGGCACTGGGGCCGGGGAGCAGGCGCGCACGCGGGAAGCGCCTCTCCGTCAGCCTCCGCTACGCTCCGGCCTCCTCCGAGGCGCTTCCCGCGTCTCCCAATACAACGCCCCAAAACCCCCAATCCACTTTTGAACAGTCTCTCATTCCGCTTTTGAACAGTCTCCGTTCACTTTTGAACAGGCCCCGACAGTGAAAATCGTTGGCGTGTGCGGCGCGCGATCCGGGTCGATCCGCGTCCACCTGTGGCGCGAATTTCTCATCCACCATGATCCTAAATCCGGGAATGGACAGGATTTACAAGATCGAAAGGATTGGATTTCAGTGACTTGGAACAACATCCGCGCTCACTCAGCGGGTGATCGATTCCTACCTCCTCAGTCGTTCCCGATCATCCCGTTAATCCTGTCTAACCTTCCTTTTCAGGATGATCCGTGGCCCGCACCGCGATCCCCCGCCCGGCCAGCGCCCGTTTTACGTCCCCGACGGTGAATTCCCCGAAGTGAAAAATCGTCGCCGCCAGCACGGCGTCGGCCTGCCCCTCTCCCAGCACCTCCACCAGGTGATCGATCGATCCCGCCCCGCCGCTCGCGATCACCGGCACCGCCACCGCCTCGCTCACCGCCCGCGTGAGTCCCAGGTCGTAACCACCGCCCGTGCCGTCCTTGTCCATGCTGGTCAGCAGAATTTCCCCCGCCCCAAGCCGCGCCACCTCCGCCGCCCACGCCACCGCGTCGAGCTCCGTCGCGTTCCGCCCCCCGTGCGTGTAGACCGTCCACCCCGACCCGTCCGCGTTCCGCTTCGCGTCGATCGCCACCACGATGCACTGCGACCCGAACAAGTCCGCCGCTCGCGCGACGAACGAAGGATCGTTGATGGCCGCCGTGTTCATGCTCACCTTGTCCGCTCCGGCCAAAAGCATCGTCCGAACGTCCTCCACCACGCGGATTCCTCCCCCAACGGTCAGCGGCATGAAACACTCCTCCGCCGTCCGCTCCACCACGTCCACCATCGTCGCCCGCGCGTCGCTCGACGCCGTGATGTCCAAAAAAACCAGCTCGTCCGCGCCCTGCGCATCGTACGCCTTCGCACATTCGACCGGATCACCGGCGTCGCGCAGATCGAGAAATTTCGTTCCCTTCACGACCCGTCCACCCGTCACGTCCAGGCACGGAATCACACGTTTACCAAGCATCCACCCCACCCTGCCCCCCGACCCGTCGAAATCGAGTCCAAAATAGTTGCGTTGACCGACCTCGCCACTACGCTCCGGCCATCGCATTCCGTCCGTCCATGAGATCCCTTTTACCAATGCTCGCCTTCGCGCCGATAGCCGCGGTTTTGTCGGGCTGCGCCGGCCTCCAGGGCGCCGGGGATTTCGACACCGTCATCGTCGACGCCGGGCACGGTGGTCACGACCGCGGAGCCCGCCCGGTCAGCGGCAAATACGAGAAAGACGTCGCCCTCGACACCGCCAAACGCCTGCGCAACGCCCTCTGGTGGCGCGGATTCAAGGTCATCATGGTCCGCGACTCCGACGAATTCATTTCCCTGAGCGGCCGCACCAAGATCTCGAATTCCACGCGCAACACCATCTTCGTGAGCGTCCACTACAACTACGCGCCCTACCGCTCGGCCCAAGGCATCGAGACCTACTACTACTCCAGCCGCTCGGAACGCCTGGCGGCCAACATCCAAAAGGAACTCCTCAAGGCCTACGACACCAAGAACCGCGGCGTGAAGGAGCGCGGGTTCTACGTTCTGAGAAAGAACAACCGCCCATCCGTCCTCGTCGAATGCGCCTTCCTCTCCAGTCCCAACGACAACGCCGCCGCCCAAAGTGGCCGCGGTCGCCAGCGCATCGCCGACGCCATCGCGAGAGGCATCGCCAACGAACGGCGCGGCAAACGCCCGTAGACCGGGGTTCAAGGAGCGGCGATTTGTAATCGCCGAACCAACCCATAGCCAGAGGCTCATTTTCCCCTCACCACCCGTCCGCCCCCACCCCCACCCGCGCGCTCACCCACCGCCGCTCCTCCCCCCGCCACGTCACCGCCAGCCCCGCCGAATGCAGCGCGTGCCGTGGCAGCCAGAGCGCGACCGCCATCTCCGGCGTCCAGCCGCCCGCGATAAATCGGAGATACCACCCCTCGTCCGGCCCGTAGATCTTGTCCCCGACCACCGGGAATCCCGCGTGCGCCAGATGCACGCGAATCTGGTGCGTCCGCCCGGTCATCGGCCGCGCCCGGACCAGCGTCACCCGCCGCCCGCCCGGCCACTCCGCCCGCTCGACCACCTCGAACTCCGTCCGAGCCTCCGCCCCATCCGGATGCACCCCGCGCTTCAAATAAATCCGCGATTTCGCCACCTCACCGACCCGCAGCAAAGGCGCGTCCACCACCACCCGCTCCCAATCCGGCCACCCGAAAACGAGCGCCAGATACTCCTTCCGCACCCATCCCGCCGCCATCGCCATGGCCGCCTCCCGGGCCGCCGCCGAGTTTTTCGCCAACAACACCAACCCACTCGTCTCCCGGTCCAACCGATTGATGATGGAGACCTGCCCCCCGTTCGCGATCTCGTAGGCCAGCAAATCCCGGGCGTCGTCCCACAACGTTCGCGGCCCACCCGGCTTCGTCGGATGAATGAGCACACCCGCCTCTTTATCCACCACGAGCAGTTCCTCCGTCTCGTCGACAATCGTAAACTTCCCGAAAACCATTCCTCACCGCAGATTACGCGGATGACGCGGATAGGAAATCACTTCACCAGCATTTGTGTATCCGCGCCATCAGCGAAATCTGCGGTTCAAACCTCACCTCACCCGTATCCTTAGCATCCTCAGCGCTCTCCGCGGTCAAAAACATCATGGTCAAGCTATCCGAGGTCACTCGAACCTACCGCACCGGCACCACCGAGGTCCGGGCGCTCGACCACATCAGCGTCACCCTCGCCGACCGCGAATTCATCGCCGTCACCGGTCCCAGCGGCTGCGGCAAGAGCACCCTGCTCAACCTCCTCGGCGGCCTCGACCATCCCGACTCCGGCGAGGTCACCGTCGGGGACGTCGCCCTGCACCGCGCCACCGAAGCCGATCTCACCCACTACCGCCGCCACCACCTCGGGATCATTTTCCAATTCTTCAACCTTCTCCCGGCCATGACCATCGCCGAGAACGTCGAGCTCCCCCTCCTCCTCCAAGGCGCGCCCCGGGCCGAGATGCGCGACCGAGCCGCCGACCTCCTCGACCTCGTCGGACTCGCCCCCCGGTCCGGTCATTTCCCCCACCAGCTCAGCGGCGGCGAAATGCAACGCGCCGCCATCGCCCGCGCCCTCGTTCACCGTCCCACCCTCCTCCTCGCCGACGAACCCACGGGCAATCTCGACACCGCGAATGCCCACCGCGTCCTCGACACCCTCACAAAGATCGCTTCCAAAAACCTCGCCACGATGGTTATGGTCACCCACAGCGAAGAGGTCGCCAACCTGGCCCCTCGCCGCATCGAGCTGCTCGACGGCCGCATCGTCCATGCCTGATTCCAATCCACCCAGCCAACTCTCCTGCGAAAGCCAGGTTCTCTCGAAATTTCGGCTCTTCGCCGGCTTCAAGGAGGACGAACTCAGCGCCGTCCTCAGCCTCAGCGACAGCGTCGACTACCAAGCCGGCGAGACCATCGTCCAGCAGGGCGAAGAGTGCGGCCACTGCATGTATGTCCTCGTGAGCGGCCGCGTGAAGGTCCAATACTCCGGTCAGGACCGCGACGTCGATCTGGCCGAGCTCACCGACGGCGACTTCTTCGGCGAGCTCGCCCTCGTCGACGATGGTCCGCGTTCCGCTTCCGTCGTGGCCCTCGAAGCCACCCGGACGCTCCGCATCAGCCGCATGGTCCTCGGCGTCCTCGCCGGCACGAAACCCGGAGCCGCCATCCACCTCCTCGCCGCCATCGGACGCTCCCTGGTCAACCGCCTCCGAGCCGGCAACCAGAAATATCTCGACCTCATCCTCCTCGGTCACAAAGAATCCTCTGCTTCCGAAGGGTAAAAGTCCCGTCGGGACCGTTCGCCAACCCAAGGATTCCGTGGAAAAACAACGCACTCTCGCCGCCCCAGCCAGCCTCACCGGCGGCTCTCTCCACACCGGAGAGAACGTCACCCTCACCCTCCAGCCCGCCCCCGCCGGGCATGGCTACAAATTCCGCCGCATCGACCTGCCCGACCAACCAATCGTCGACGCCAAGGTTGCCAACGTCAAATTCGTCGAGCGCGCCACGACCCTCATTCAAGGCAACGCGAAGATCCACACCGTCGAGCACGTCCTCTCAGCCCTCGCCGGCATGGGAGTCGACAACTGCCTCGTCGACATGGACGCCAACGAGCCGCCCATCGCCGACGGCAGCGCCGGGGAATTCGTCCGTCTCATCAAGGAAGCCGGCACCGTCGAGCAGGACGCCCCCCGCCACACCTTCGCCCCCCGGGAACCCATTCACGTCGAAACCAAGAACGGCTCGATCCTCACGATTCTCCCCGACGAAAAATTCCGCATTTCCTGCACCCAGGTCGGCCCCGACGGTCGCTTCACCCAGTATTTCAGCACCGAAATCACCCCCGAAATCTACGAGACCGACATTGCCGCCGCCCGCACCTTCGTCTTCTACGAGGACGTCAAGCCCCTCATGGACAAAGGCCTCATCCGCGGCGGCAGCCTCGAAAACGCCATCGTCGCCCGCGGCGACTCCGTCCTCAGCAAGGAGCCGCTCCGCTACCCCGACGAATTCGTCCGCCACAAGATCCTCGACATCATCGGCGACCTCGCCCTCGCCGGACGCCGCCTCCAGGGCCACATCGTCGCCGTCAAACCCGGCCACGGACCCAACGCCGACCTCGCCCGCGCGATGGTCAAAAAATTCGGCGAACTCACCGCCCCCGCCGCCCGCCCCATCATCGCCCACGGCGGCGTCCTCGACATCAACCAGATCATGGCGATCCTCCCGCACCGCTACCCGTTCCTCATGGTCGACCGCATCGTCGAACTCGAAGAACTCCGCGCCGTCGGCACGAAATCCGTCACCATCAACGAACCGTATTTCCAGGGCCACTTCCCCGGCCACCCCGTCATGCCCGGCGTCCTTCAGGTCGAGGCCATGGCCCAGGTCGCCAGCATCGTCATGATGCGCCGCACCGAAAACGAAGGCAAAATCGGCTACTTCATGAGCGCCGACGACGTGAAATTCCGCAAGCCCGTCATCCCCGGCGACG
This sequence comes from uncultured Verrucomicrobiae bacterium, assembly GCA_963719495.1. Taxonomy (GTDB): domain Bacteria; phylum Verrucomicrobiota; class Verrucomicrobiia; order Chthoniobacterales; family JAATET01; genus CAVVKW01. The sequence goes on along the minus strand of CAVRCI010000004.1, from coordinate 248,014 downwards.
TCCTCTTCATCGACGTCAACCTCACCACCGCTAAACGCCGCCTCGGCAAAGCCGACTGCAAATGCCTGGTAAACGGAGCCGTCGTGAGTTCCGGAACCCTCCTCTTCGGCATCGTCGATCGATAGCACGATTCAAGGAGCGGCGATTTGCAATCGCCGAACCAACCAAAAGGCGAAGCCTCAAACCATTTCACATTCAGCATTTCAAATTCCGCATTCTCCCTGAAGTGATCCACCCAACCGCCATCATCGACCCAACCGCCGAGGTCGATCCAACCACCACCATCGGCCCCTTCACCCACGTCGGCCCGCACGTCAGGATCGGCCCGAACTGCACGATTCACAATCACGTCAGCATCGCCGGCCCAACGACCATCGGCGCGCACAACGTCATCTTCCCGTTCTGCTCCGTCGGCCAGCGCAGCCAGGACCTCAAATACAGCGAGGAGCCGACCCACCTCGAGATCGGCGACCACAATTCCTTCCGCGAATTCTGCACCCTCAACCGCGGCACCGCCCCCGGCTCGAAGACAATCATCGGCAGCCACGGCAACTTTCTCGCCTACTCCCACGTCGCCCACGACTGCACCGTCGGCGACCACGTCATTTTCTCCAACAACGGCACCCTCGCCGGCCACGTCATCGTCGAGGATTACGCTGTCATCGGCGGCCTCTCCGGGGTCCACCAATTCTGCCGCATCGGGCGCCATTCCATCACCGGCGGCTGCACGAAAATCGTCCAGGACGTCCCCCCCTTCATGATCGCCGACGGCAACCCCGCCGAGGTCCGCGGCATCAACCAGGTCGGCATGGAACGCCGCGGCTTCCCGCCCGAGACCACCCGCGCCCTCCGCGAAGCCTACAAGCAGCTCTACCGCACGAACGCCAACGTCCGCCAAAGCGTCGAGATCCTCAGAGCCTTCGAGAACCCACCCGAAGAACTCACCACCCTCCTCGACTTCATCGACAACAGCCAAAGAGGAATCATCCGCTAAAAGGGCGCAGCCCGCCCCTCGTCCAAAAGGTAGGGAAGCCGCGCCGCCGGGTTCCGTAGCCTCCTCCCCCACGCCCCGCATCCCGGCCAAGCGTCCTCCAACCCAAAACCCACCCGGATCACCCGCCAAAGGCAAACCGCCCTTCGCAGATGCTCTCGACCACCGGCCGCCGACCACTCGGCTTCTCCAGCTCCCGGTAATCCTCCGGCAGATCCGCCGGATCGCCCGGATGCCCCAGCGCAAACATCGCCGCCACGGCGAAGTCATCCGGCACCCCCAACTCCGCCGCCGCCCGCTCGTAGTCGAATCCCGACATCCCGTGCGCCACCAACCCCATCGCCGAAGCCTGCAGCGCAATCCCGTGCCAAGCCGCCCCGGCATCGAAGAGATGAACCGCGTTCGCCTTGCCGTTGCGAGTGAAGGTCCTCTTCGCCAGCACGACGACGAGCACACCCGCCCGGTCGCACCAGAGCCGGTTCGGTTCCGCCAGCAAACCGAAGAACTCGTGCCACTGCGCCTCCCCACGCCGGGCGTAGAGGAACCGCCACTCCTGCTCGTTGTAACTCGAAGGAGCCCACCGCCCCCCCTCGAAGCAGGTGAGAAGCTCTTCCTCGGTCAGCGGCTGACCGCTCATCGCCCGCGGCGACCACCGCCGGTAAAGCAATGGTTCGATTGCGTGATCCGGTGACCGATGATCTTCGACGTTCGGAAGCGCGTTCATGGTAAAACTCAATACTCCACCGATCCAGATCGCGCCAGCAGACTCTGCCGCGGCGATGGATCCGGGCCGACCCCGTTCACGATCCAACCAGAATCTCACCACCCAGCAACGATCCACTTCACGCCAAAAGTTGGCAGTCCGCCCCCCACGGAATCAATCTGCACGCGAAGCCCATCCAAACCCGGAGGGCGAGGCTCCCGCCGAGCCGTGATCCCTCGCCAGAACCGCCCGAACTCTCGCTCGAAGCCGATTCGACAAGAATCCGGCTCGAAACCAGCGTGGCCCGGAGGGTGAAATCGAGCCCGCAAATTACACCATCCCGGCTGCCGACAATCCCAACGCCACCTTGATTCAAGACGGATTCCAAAGTCCCTGCCCATCGGCTTCCAGGCGATTTTCGCTTGGCGATCGGCTGAAAGCCGATGCCGCGAACGTCGGAAGTCGTCTGATTTCTAGAGCATTTTCAAAGTAATTAGCGACTTCAGCAAGAGGCGACGAAAAGGGGCGAGGACGGCTCGTCCTCGTGTTTGGATCAGGAGGGCGGACGCCTTCCCCCGCTTGCCGGATCGAATCGTCCAATCAAGTTGAAGATGCTCTAGGATGCGTTGGTTTCAGAAACCATTTCTGATCCTCCTGTCAATCCTGTCAATCCTGTCGAATTTTTCGGGGAACCCCATTCGGCGTTTGGAACAAACCCGAACTCGCACGGCATGCCCACGGAGACCTCCGCATCGCATCGATCCGGAAAGGATCTCACCCACGGTAGCCGGAGGTTGAAAACCTCCGGCTTACCGCTCCCGACCCGACCCGAGCGCGATCCCGGAGGGATCGCAGCCCCGCCCCGGCGCGAACGGTCACCGTCTCCTGGCCCGGTGCTCCCCGCAACGAAGGCGACGAACCACCAAGAAACCGCCCGTCCTACTCGTCGTCGTCCGAGGCGCCCTTCTGGTAGGTCAGCCCCCGGAGCTTGCCCTCGATGAACGGATCGATCTCGCCGTCCATCACGCCCTGAACGTCGCTCGTCTGCACACCGGTCCGGAGGTCCTTCACCATCTGGTAGGGCTGGAAGACGTAGGAACGAATCTGGCTGCCCCAGCCGATTTCGCCCTTTTGATCGTATTCCCGCTCGGCTTCGGCCCGCTTCTTGTCGGCCTCGAGCTGGTAAAGCTTCGCCTTGAGAATCTTCATCGCAAGATTCCGGTTCTTGAGCTGACTTCGCTCCGCCTGACACGCCACGACCAAGCCGGTCGGAAGGTGGGTGAAGCGCACCGCCGTCTCGACCTTGTTCACGTTCTGCCCCCCCTTGCCCCCGCTCCGAAAGGTGTCGATTTTGAGGTCCTTCTCATCCACTTCGATCGGGGCATCCTCGATCTCCGGAGTCACGTCGACGCTCGCAAACGACGTGTGACGCCGCTTGGCGGAGTCGAAGGGCGAGATCCGCACCAGCCGATGCACCCCCCGCTCGCAGGAAAGGTATCCGTAGGCCGACTCTCCAGTCACGCGGAGAGTGGCCCCCTTGATGCCAGCCTCGTCACCCTCCTGAATGTCGACCACCTCGCTCGCCACCCCGTTGCGCTCCATCCAGCGCTGATACATCCGCAGCAGCATGTCAGCCCAATCACAGGACTCGGTGCCGCCCGCGCCGGCGTGGATCGTGAGAAACGCGGGATTGCTGTCGAATTCGCCACTCAGGAACTGCCGCAGTTCGAACTTGGCCAAATCATCCGAGAGCCGGTCGTAGTCCCGCTTCATGTCGGCCAGGGCCGCGGCCTTCTGCGCGGCGTCCGTCTCCTCGGCCGCCAGCTCGCGCATCACTTCCAAATCCTCGAGCCGCGACTCGATCTCCCGAAACGGAACAATCTTGGCGCGCAGCGCCGAGACGCGCTCCATCTCGCTCTGAGCCTTTTCCTTGTGATCCCAGAAATCCGGCGCCGTCATTCGCGCCTCGATTTCTTCGTGCTGTTTGACGAGGTCGGGTAAGTCAAAGATACCTCCGCAGCTCGCCGACTCGGTCGGCTAGCTCGGAGGTGTTGATCGCGGAGAGTTCCAATACTGACATAAAATCGTTTCTAAGGTGCTGATTCCGAGGATGATGGCCGTTCGCCGGGAAATACCGGGACCGGCGGCACCTCCTCGTCCAATCGAAAGACGGTCTCGCCTTCCTTCATCATTCCGAATTTCTCCCGGGCCAAAAGCTCCACGTAGGCCGGCTCGGTTTTCAACCACTTTTCCTCGCGCTTCTGCTTTTCCAGGAGGAGCGTCTGCGCGTCCCGTTCAGCTTCGAGGTCGATGACGGTCTTCTCCATCTCGTCGATCCGCCGCAGCTCCGGGTAAGCCAGCAAGCCAACCAGAATGAGCCCTCCCACCGCGCAAAGGACAAAAAACAACCTGTTGACCGTGTGGAGGAAGCCGCCTCCTCGCCGCTTGCGATATTCGGGTCGGGCCGCTCCGGGTCTCATGCGGACAGGGTAGCAGACTTAGCGCATCTTGCCGCCGTAAATTGCGCTGGCCCCAAGCTCTTCCTCGATGCGGAGGAGCTGGTTGTATTTCGCAACCCGGTCGGTCCGGCACAGCGAACCGGTCTTGATTTGACCCGCGTTCGTCGCGACCGCGATGTCGGCGATGGTGGTATCCTCGGTCTCTCCCGAGCGATGACTGATGACCGCCGTGTAACTGTGCTCCTTCGCGAGTTCGATCGCGTCGAATGTCTCCGTGAGCGAACCGATCTGATTCACCTTCACGAGAATCGAGTTCGCAACCCCGAGGTCGATCCCCTTCTGCAGAAACTCGACGTTCGTCACGAACAGATCGTCGCCGACGAGCTGCACGTCGCTTCCGATCTTGTCGGTGAGCGCCTTCCAGCCCTTCCAGTCGTTCTCGTCGCAGCCGTCCTCGATGGAAATGATCGGGTAGTTCGCGCAGAGACCGGCGTAGTAATCGACAATCTCGTCCGAAGTGCGCTTCGAGCCGTCCGATTTTTTGAAAACGTATTTTTTCTTACCCTTGTCGAAGAATTCCGAAGCCGCGCAGTCGAGACCAATAAAGACTTCCTTGCCGAATTTGTAGCCCGCGTTCTTCACCGCCTTCGCAATGGAATCGAGTGCGTCTTCGACGGAATCGAGCGATGGAGCGAACCCGCCTTCGTCGCCGATGGCGGTCGACAGATGACGACCCTTCAGCACCGCTTTCAGCGCGTGGAAGATCTCGGCTCCGCAACGAAGAGCCTCCGAGAAGGAATCGAGCCCCTTCGGTATGATCATGAATTCCTGGAAATCGATCGGCGCATCCGAGTGGGCTCCGCCGTTGAGGATATTCATCATCGGAACGGGCAGGACCTTCGCGTTGGGTCCTCCGAGGTATTTGTAGAGCGGCTGACCGAGCTGCATGGCGGATGCCTTGGCCGCGGCAAGGGAGACGCCGAGCACCGCATTGGCACCGAGCTTGCCCTTGGTCGGTGTGCCGTCGAGCGCGATCATCGCGCGGTCGAGCGCGACCTGGTCGAGGGAATCCATCCCGACGACTTCCGGAGCGATCAGTTTGTGGACGTTGGCCACCGCTTTCGTGACTCCCTTCCCGAGGTAGCGGGATTTGGCGCCGTCGCGCAGCTCGACGGCTTCGTGCTCACCGGTGCTGGCTCCGCTCGGGACTGCGGCGCGGCCAACGGCTCCGCCGAGGAGTTCGACGTCGACTTCGACGGTGGGGTTGCCTCGCGAATCGAGGATTTCGCGGGCTTGGAGCGCGATGATGGTGGTATCGGACATGAGAAGGAAGCGGTCGGTTGGGGCGCGGCTTAAGCCTGCGCGGGTTGGGATTCAACCTCTTCAGTCGTGCCGAGAAGTTCAAGATCTTTGAAGACCACGACGCTCTCGACGCGCACTTTACGGGTCCCTTCGTCGGCGGGAAGCTCGGCCGTCTCGCCGGGAGCCTTGCCATTGAGCGCCAGACCAATCGCCGCGCGGTACGAGACGATGCCCTTCTCGGGGAACGAATCCCAGGCACCGAGAATCGAATACGTCTCCTTGTTGCCCGAATCGATGTCGGTCAATTCGACGATGGTGCCGATCCCGACCTTGGACGGATCGATGTCCTCGAAGTTCGTGCCCCGCGAAAGCGACAGCTCGCGTTCCATCTCGGCCTTCCGGCGGAGCAAAACGCCCTGCTGCTGCTTGGCGGACTTGAATTCGAAGTTCTCCCGGAGATCGCCGTAGGACCGCGCGATGCTGATGTCCTTCGTGTTCTGTGGGATCTGCCGATTGATGAGATCCTCGTATTCCTTGCGGCGACGCTCGAGGCTCGCCCACGAGACGACCAGGCTGTCGTCGCGCTCCTCTTCCTGCCCGGTGACCATGCCCTGGACTTCGGGGTGCAACTTGATGATCCGGGCCAGCAGGGAACGCTTGTCCAAATCGTCGAAGACGGTCGTCAGCTTGAGCTTGCGGACGGCGTCCCGCACATCGTCGAGATTCGCGATGCCGAAGAGGTCGGCGACGAGCGTTTTGTCGTCCATCACGAGGTCGTGCAGCTTGGTGCCCCGCGTCACGTCACTGAGCATGTCCTGCTCAAGGGAGGCCAGGATCGCACTGAAGATCTCCATCGTGAAGAGCTCGGGGAAATCCCCGCCGCGCTCGCGGCAGAACCAAAGCAAGACTTCGGGCGACATCCGCCGTTCGCGGATCCACTTGTCGAGCGCATCGCGAAATTCCTCGATCAAACCTTCGCTCGCGAACAAGCGCGAAATCTCCTGAACCAGCCGCGGACTCGCCATCAAAGCGAGGTCCAGAGCGCGCTCTTTCCAGGAGTCCGGGAAGGCGGTCTTGAAGTGCGCCAAAATCCGGCGGTGCTTCGCCGCCGGCAGGCTCGAGAAGAGCACGGGCAACCGACTCTGTTCTCCCTTGAGCACGTCTCCGACGACCGCCGCGTCTTCTCCGGGGTCCACCCCCTCGACGCCTTCGCAGATCTCGTCGCGGGCGAGCAACATCTCCAGCGCCTGCACGGAATGAAGGCGCACCCCCTTGCCGGCCACGTCTTCGATCTGAGTCACGAGTTGCCGCAACTCCTCGGGCCCAGCCACATCGTCACTCGATTTGACGATGAGATCCAGGGCGAGCACGTGGTCTTTGGGATGGCGCGCGTCCGCAAACTGTGTGATCAGCTTGGCGCCTTGATCGACGGGCTCGTCGTGGAGCTCGATCGGCTCCGATTTTTTCCCGGGAAAATGAACGTGCGGATCGGACTTCAGCTTCTTCTTCGCCGAGTCCCAGAATTTCTTGAACGCCGGTGCGTCCATCGCGTGGGGAACGAAGAGTGCCTGAACCTGCTCGGTCGTCGCACGACCCCCGAGGCTGCGCAGCGAATCGATGCCGAGCGCGGCGGGATCCTCTTTGGCCCGCGCAATCACGGCCTCCGAATCGGCGGCAACCAGCGCGCGGACGTGATCGGAGGGAATGAAACTGAGCGTCTCCGCCGCGTATTCGAGCTGCATCGGATGCGATTTCTTGCTCTCGAAGTCGATCAGAATTTGGCCAGTCAACAAGTTCCACTCCGCCACGCGCCCGAATCCCCAGCTCTTGTGCTGGCAGTAGGCCCCGGGCACCAACTGATCGATTTTTTCCGCCGCGCCGGGCGTTAATTTTTCGGATTCGACGACTTTCTGAAGTTCTTCGTTCATGCGAACCGCTGATGATCCGAAGAACCGCCAACCTTGGCGAGGAAAAAGGGTTCGCCCGTCAGCGAGCCGCGAGCGCCGCGAGCAATTTCTCGTGGATCCCGTCGAAGCCACCATTGCTGAACACGACCACCACGTCACCCTCCCCGGTCATCGGCACCACCCGCTCGACGATGGCATCGGCGGTCGGCTCGTAGAACGCCGGGCGCCCCGAAGCGCCGATGTCGGCGACGACGCGCTCGGGATTCAGGCGGTCCTCGGCGGCGATTTGCTCGAGCCGCGCGATCCGCGCGATGAAGACTCCATCGGCATCCACGAAAGCCGCCGGCAGCGTTTCCTGAAACACCGACCGCCGCGTGGTGTTCGATCTCGGCTCGAAAATCGCCCACAGCTTCCCGCCATCGAAGCGCTTGCGCAGCCCGGCGAGCGTCTCGCGAATCGCCGTGGGGTGGTGGCCGAAATCGTCGATCACCTTGACGCCACCCACGTCACCACGCACCTCCTGCCGCCGCTTGATGCCGCGAAAACTCGCCAGCGCCGTCCGGATCTCCGCCGCGCCGATTCCGTAGAAATGGGCCGCCGAAGCCGCCATCGCGGCGTTGCGGATGTTGAAATCCCCCAGCATCGGCAGGTCGAATCGCTCGCCGAACAACTCGAACGACACGCCCTCCGATCCGTGGGTCACGTTTGTGATTCGATTCCCGGCGTTTTCCGAAAATCCGACCTCGACGATCGGAGCCGGACTGGTCCGTGCGACGTCCACGCAGTTTGGGTCGTCCGCGTTCACGAGCACCATTCCGTCGGAGGGAACGATGTTGAGCAGATGGCGAAAGCTCGTCTTGATCGCGTCGAGATCGCGAAAGATGTCGGCGTGATCGAACTCGATGTTGTTCAGGATCACCAATTCCGGAAGGTAATGGACGAACTTCGAGCGCTTGTCGAAGAACGCGGTGTCGTATTCGTCCCCCTCGATCACGAAATACTTCGAATCGCGCAGGCAGGCCCCCTGCCCCAGATTCGCCGGGATGCCGCCGATGAGATAGCCCGGCTCACGCCCCGCACTCTCGAAAATCCAAGCCAGCATCGACGTCGTTGTCGTTTTCCCGTGCGTTCCAGTCACGACGATGTTGTGCCGTCCCCGCAGGAAAAATTGCTTGAGCGCCTCGGGCATCGACACGTAAAGCAGCTTGCGATTGAGCACCGCCTCGACGGCCTCGTTGCCCCGCGACATCGCGTTGCCCACCACGACGATTTCCGTCGTCTCCGGGATGTCCGCCGGATCGAAACCGCTCGTGATTTCCACCCCTTTCTCGGCGAGGAAGGTCGACATCGGCGGATAGACCGCCGCGTCCTGGCCGGTCACGACGTAGCCCGCGTCGCGCATCGCGGCCGCCACCGCGCCCATCGCGGTCCCGCAAACTCCCAGAAAATGAACGTTCTTCAAGACGACTTCCGAATTCAGGATTTCGACCTTCCGACCTTCGACCTTGGGACCTTCGGACTAATAAACATCCTTCTTGTAGCGTTTCGCCTTCTTCAGAGCGTCGATGTATTCGATCGCCTCTTCCTTCGTCTTGCCACCGGCCCGCTCGACGACTTCGTGAAGCGCCGTATCGACGTCCTTCGCCATCCGCGCCGCGTCGCCGCACACGTAAAACGAAGCCCCGCCCTCCAGCCAGGCGAACAATTCATCGGCCTGCTCGAGGATGCGATGCTGAACGTAGATCTTGTAATCCTGGTCCCGCGAAAACGCCGTGTCGAAGCGGTGCAACGAACCGTCGGCTTCGTAGGCCTCGAACTCCTCGCGATACAGGAAATCCGTCGTCGAGCGCTGCTCCCCGAAGAACAACCAATTTCGCCCCGAAGCGCCCGAGGCCTTCCGCTCCTGCAGCATCGCGCGAAACGGCGCGATCCCCGTCCCCGGTCCGACCATGATCATGTCCGTCGCCGGGTCCTCCGGCACGCGGAAGTGCTTCGCGTTGTGAACGAAAACGGCAATCCGCTCCGGATCCGCCGTGCGCTCGCCGAGATAGACGGACGCGACGCCCGTGCGATCCCGGTTCAATGCGTGGTAGCGGACCAGCGCGACCGTGAGATGCACCGACTCGCCCACCACCTTCTGCGACGACGCAATCGAATAAAGCCGAGCCTGGAGCTTGCGAAGCACCTTGACGAATTCTTCCGGCGTAAACTGCGCCGCCGTGAATTCCTGCAACGCATCCAGCACGTCGCGGCCCCAGAGCCAGGTGTCCAGTTCGGTCTTCACCAGCGGATCCAGCAGATCCTTCAGAAATACCGCGCTCGAGTCCTTCTCGGCGATCGCCGTGAGCAGCTGCTTCGACGGCGCGGTGATGATGTAGCTCTCGATCAGAGCCTGCCGGATCGGCACCGTTTCCCCGGCCGGATTCGGCACCGGCTCGTCTCCGGAGAATCCCAGCCGCTCCAGAATCTGATCGACCAGCGCCGGATCGTTCTTCGGAAACACGCCGAGCGAATCCCCCACTTCGTAGGAAAGTCCCGACCCCTCCAGCGAGATCTCGAAATGCCGCGTATCCTTCCCCGAACCTTCCAGGGTCAGGCTCCGATTCGTGGTCATCGGAGCGGGAAACGGGTTCTTGCGGGAATAAACGGCAGCAGCTTCGGGTGACGACATAGCCGCCCAATAAAAGACATCCGCCCCGCCCGCGCAAGACACGTCACCAAGAAAATCCGAAGGCAACCCGCACTTCCCCGGCAACCCGCGCCAGCGCACTTCCACGCCTGGCTCTATCCTCGGCCGACCAGCAGCCGCCTGACCAGCGCCTCCGTCCGCACCGTCCCCGTCGGCCGCCCGTCCGCTCCCACGACCACCCCCATCTGCATGCGCGCCGCCCGCAGCCTCCGCAGCGCCTCGATCGCCCGCTCGTCGACCGCCACCGTCACCGGGCGCCGCGCGTAGGATTTCGCCCGCCCCGTCCGCACGTCATCCCGCAGCAGATCGAAGACCCGCACCACCCCCGACACCCCACCGTCCTCCTCGACCACCGGGAAGCGATCCGCCTCCGTCTCCCGAGCCAGCTCCAACACCTCGGCGACCGTCGTCTCCGGCTTCACGCCCGAGCTCTGCTCCATCCGCAGCATCACGTCCCGCACCTTCGCCTCGCGGAAGTCGATCACATTCTGAATGAAGCTCCGCTCCTGCTCCGTCATCTGCCCCCGCTCCGCGCTGTCCGCAACGACCCGCTTGAGATCCTCGATCCCCACCAAGCCCCGCCGCCGCGGCTCGCGACCGGCCCGGAAGACCGGTCGTAGCACCCACGCCCCCGCGTTCACCAGCGGTCCCAACCCGAAATGCGTGACCGTCAGAATCCGGGCGAACACCACCAGCGTCCGGTAGGGAAATTGTCGAAAAATCGCCTTGGGTAGGAATTCCAGTAAAACCACGAACACCGGCAGCAGGATCACGACGACGAGCACCGCCCCACCGCCCCCCAGCCAACGCGTCACCTCGGAATAAAGCAGCGCGACCGCCAGCACGTTCGTCGCATTCGTCACCAGCACGACCGTGATCATCAGCCGCTCGATCCGCATCAGCAGCGCGTCCAGTTGCAGCGCCGCCTGCTCGCCACGCAGCGCGTAGTGCCGGAGCCGAACCCGGTTGACCGACAGCACACCCGATTCGATTCCCGAGAACGTGAACGAGATCGCGAGGCAGGCGGCGATGGCCAGCCAGATCACGATCCGCCCCCCTCGTCCGGCGTCTCCGGAAGCTCGTCCGCCACCGTCTCGGGCGCCGGCTCGATGAGAACTTCCTTGATCCGCTTCCGCGTCGCCCGTCGCACCGTGATCCGTTGCCCGTCGACCGACAGGACCGTCCCCGGCCGCGGCAGGAACCCAAGATGCTCGACCACGAATCCACCGATCGAATCGATCCCGGCCTCCTCACCCTCCCAGCCGAGCATTTCCCGCAGATCGTCCATTCGCGCACTGCCCGCCGCCACGATCCGGTCGTTGCCCAGCGACTCGATGTAGAGTTCCGTCCCGGAATCAGGCCCCTCCTCGCCGAGCAATTCCTCCACGAAATCCGACAGCGTCACGATCCCCTCGATGCCACCGAATTCGTCGACCAGCAGCGCGAAATGTTGCCGCCGATTCAGGAACGACTTCAGCAATTCGAGCGCATTGATCGTCTCCGGCACGTAGGACGGCGGGACCAGTTGCTCGAGGTAGGGCCGGTCCGGCTCGAGCAGGAACTGCTTCACGTCCAGCAGCCCCAGCACGTCGTCCGGCGTCTCACCCCGCACCAGCACCCGGCGGTAGCGCTTTCGCCTCACCGCCTCGGCCACCTCCTCGTTCGTGAGATCGTCGGGCAGAAAAAACACGTCGACCCGCGGCGTCATGCAGTGCTTCGCGGGCTCCTCGGCCAGCTTCATCAATTCACCAATGAGGCGACTCTCCGATTCCTCGATCGTCCCCTCCGAACGCCCAATCTCGACGAGCGTCTCCAGCTCGGCGTCGGTGAGATGCGGCATCGGAGCGAATCTCCGCGGCACCACCACCTTGACGATCCGCTCGCAAAATCTCTGCAGCCCCCCGCAGATCGGAGCCAACACGGGCACCACGGATTGAATCAGCGGAATCCCGATCCGCGCCGTGCGAACCGGAGCCGCCAGCGCGATCAGTTTCGGCAGCAAATCGCAGCAGACGATGATCACTCCAAAAATCACCAACACCAGGGTCCAACCGAGCCCATCCCCCGCCACCCGAAAATCTTCCAACAGGAAGAGAATCACCACGATCAGCGGCAGATTCATCACCGTATTGGCCAACAGCATGGAATTCACCACCTCGTCCGGCCGGTCCAGCAACTCGGAGAGCGCGTCGGCCCGCTTCGGAGCCCGCGAACGCAGTTTCTTGCGCCGTTCCTCGTTCAGCGAGAAGATCGAAGTCTCGAAAGCCGAAAACGCCGCCGAACCCACACCCAGCAGGATCCCGCATCCAATCAATACCGCGTGGCTCCAGCTCATCGGAAGGCATCGGCCCCGGTGACCGGATCAGCCGCCCTACTGGCGGTCCCCCGGATCGTTTGGCACGAGTAGAAAAGCGGTTTCTGCAACGCCATCACTTAACACCGCCCATCCCCGACTCGCCCATGAAAAAATCCGACCGCGTCCAGAGCTTCGTCGATTCCCTCGACACCCAGCCGTCCGGCCAGTGGCACCCCTGCTACGCCGGCTACTTCACCTGCTTCAATCGCGGCGAATACTACGAAGCCCACGACGTCCTCGAGCAGCTCTGGCTGGCGACGACCGGCAGCGACTGGACCTACTACAAAGGCCTCATCCAGCTGGCCGGAGCCTTCGTCCACCTCCGCCACCAACACAATCACCCCACCCACCGCATCCACGGCCGCCGCCTTCCACCAGCCACCCGCCTCTTCGACCTGGCCGCCAAAAACCTCACCCCGTTTGTCCCGCACCATCACGGCTTCGACGTAAACACCGCCCTCCAGCTCTGCCACGACCGGGCCGCCACGATCCGCCACTCCGATTACACCATCAACCCCTGGAGTCCGGAAACCCTCCCCCAACTCAACCTAGCCCCCTAAAACGCGTTCCCCATTCCCCCCTGTCATCCTGAACGAAGTGAAGGATCTCTGACTTACACTAAATTCCCGAGCCTCAAAAAAACGCGGAAGTCGCAAAAATCTGAAACCACCACACTCGGCACCGTCCCTCTTGCGCCTTCTGCGCCTCTTCGCGGCCAATCACCGCGCCCAAACGCCCGCCTCCACCATCTGCCGCGCCGCCGCCTCCGCCCATCCGCGGTTCGCCGCCGGCGAAGCCGGACTCGGATGCAGGACCGTCGAGATCCGCGCCCCCTCCGGCACCACCCGCCGCAGACAATCCGTCGCGTAGGCCCCCACCCCCACGCACCACTCCGGCTCCAACGCCGCGACCACCGTCGACAGATGCGCATCACAGGCCGCGCCCAACGCCGCCCGCTCGGGAGCCGGCAACTTGTCCGGCGTCCGGTTCCGCCCGGTCTCTTCCATGAAGACCAGCGGGCAATAGTTCACCACGAAGTGCTCCCTAAAAAACTCGTCCGCCGTCCCAAACCGCTCCGCCATCATTCCCCACAGCCGCCGACCGCTCACCTCCGCCTTCCCGCATGCGAAACCCTCGACCAACCGCTTCGGATGCTCCACCGGCGGCTTGCCCACCGCCCCGCCGATTCCCATCCAATCCCGCACCGCCGCCACCTCGCCAAACGGCACCCCCGTCTGCGCCATCCCGAACGGCCCCGGGTTCATTCCCAGAAAAACCACCCGCCTCCGCCCCGTCCCAAACCGTTCGAGAAACGACCGGTGCGAATCCCAGGCGTAACGCAGCGGATTATAAACGTGCGTCACCGGCGCCGCAAAAGTCATCCCATCCACCGCGTCCCGCAATTCCCCCGCCGCTCGAATCAACTCCCTCGCCGTCTTCATCCGAAGGCGATATCAGTTGGGGAAGAGAAATGAAAGTCGCCACTCTCGCCTCCCTCGTCCTTATCAGCCTCGCCGCCAGCGGGCTGGCCGCTGGCACCCGCGAGGTCCCGCCATCTTCATCGAGCGAAATCTACGGGCGATTGATCCCCTCACTCGCGTCGATCCGCGTCCCCGATCACGTCTACGTCGACGCCCGCCCGGGCGCCATCGTTGATTGGCTTTATCACCTGCACCGCATCGCCGATATTCCCATCACGACCAGCCTGTTCACCAAGTATCTCACCGGGGGACCACAAGCCGTCTCGATCACGTTCGAAAACGATACTTTCCTCACCGCGCTCGATAAATTTTGCGAGTCGATGGATCTCCGGTGGCAAATCACGCCGCAAGGACTCGCCGTCGCCCCACCGGAAGACTTCATCACCGAATGATCATCCGAGCCGCCGACCGACCCGAACACACCGCCACTGCCGTCCGAGGCGGCCACGGCGAAGCCTTCTCCCGCTACCTCACCCGCGGAGAAAACCGTTCGCCCCTGGGACCACTCGCCATCAACCGCCTGCCCCCCGGAGCCAGCTGGGGCCCGAAGTCCCACCCCAACACCGAGGAAATCTTCATCATCCTCACCGGCACCGCCGAGGTCCTCGACGGCGAAAACCGCCACACCCTCACCCCCCACGACACCCTCCAAGCCCCCCCAAACCACCAACTCGCCATCCGCAACCCCGGCCCCGAAGACCTCACCTTCCTGGCCCTCCTGATCAACCACCCCAAAAAATCCATCTTCGGCTAAAGCAATTCGAGGAGCCGCGGCTTCCAGCCGCCGAACCGGGGAGCGCGCGCGTCCCCGCGTGCGAGCAGCGGCGTCCCGCCGCTGCAACCCGGCAAATCGAGCGAAGCGAGAGAGCCAAATCTCGAGAAGCGGCGATTTGCAATTGGCTTCGCCCGTCTCCGCTCCACTCCGGCTGCCGACCCAACCCAATCCGGCCCCAGCCGGACACTCCCCCCACCAAAAATGGACGACCAAGCAACCGTCGTTCAGCGAATCAGAAAAACACCGGAATCAGCAAGATCGCCACGATGTTCACGACCTTGATCATCGGATTGATCGCCGGCCCGGAAGTATCCTTGTAGGGATCACCCACCGTATCACCAGTCACCGCCGCGGCGTGCGCCGGCGAACCCTTGCCACCGAGATTTCCCTCTTCGATGTATTTCTTGGCGTTGTCCCAGGCCCCGCCGCTCGAAGTCATCGCAATCGCCTGAAACAACCCCGTCACAATCGTGCCCAAGAGCATTCCACCCAGCGCCAGCATCCCAAGACCCGGAATCGCTGCGACCAGCACCACCACCACGATTGGCAACAAAGCCGGCACGATCATCTCGCGCAGCGCCGCGCCCGTCACGATCGCCACGCACCGTCCGTAATCCGGCAACTCCTCACCCCGCAAAATCCCCGGCTTCGCCTCGAGCTGACGCCGCACCTCGACCACGACCGCACCCGCCGTCTTGCCGACCGCGTCCATGCTGAACGCCGAGAACACGTAGGGCAGCAAACCGCCGATCAACAATCCCGTGAGCACCCGGGGATCCATCAGCGAAAACGTCAGCCCGTCCAACATCGCCGGAGCGGTCTCCGCGAGGTGAGCCCGCAATTCGTAAACGTAGGACCCGAAGAGAACCAACGCCGCCAACCCGGCCGACGCGATCGCGTAGCCCTTGGTCACGGCCTTCATCGTATTCCCGACCGCGTCGAGATCATCCGTGATTTCGCGAACCTCCGGATCCATCTCGCTCATCACCGCGATCCCACCGGCGTTGTCCGTGATCGGCCCAAACGCATCGAGCGAAATGATGATCCCCGACAGCGACAACATGCTCATCACCGCGACCGCGACGCCGAACAACCCACCGAACGAGAAGCTCATCAGAATAGCGATGACGATCAGAATGACCGGCGCCGCCGTGGCGTGATTCCCCACCGCCAGTCCGGCGATGATGTTCGTGGCGTGACCCGTCTCCGAGGCGCGCGCGATTTTTTTCACCGGATAGTATTTCGTGGACGTGAAATAATTCGTGATCAGAACGATCGCACCCGTCAGCACCAACCCGATGATCGCGCACCAGTAGAGGCCGCCGCGCGTGTAGATCTCACCGCCGACCGTGAACACCGCCGGGAAAAGCCCGAACGTGACCGGGATGTAGAGCACCGCCGACACCACCGCGCTCACCGCCACGGACGTCATCAGGGAAACCGAGGCATTACCCCGGAATTTGTTCACGAAGAAAATGCCCAGCACCGACCCGATCAACGAAACGCCACCGATCAGGAACGGATACGAGATCGCCTCGTGCGCCAGATCCGGCATGAGCAGGAACCCGACCAGCATCGCGCCGATCAGACTCACCGCGTAAGTCTCGAACACGTCCGCCGCCATGCCCGCGCAATCCCCGACGTTATCGCCCACGTTGTCCGCGATCGTCGCCGGATTCCGGGGATCATCCTCGTCGAGATTACTTTCGATCTTCCCCACCAGATCCGCGCCGACATCCGCCGCCTTCGTGTAGATGCCGCCCCCGAGCCGCGCAAAGACCGAAATCAAACTCGAGCCCAAAGCCAGCCCGATCAAGCTCGTGATCGCGGGTCCCATCCCGAGCACCGCGTTCGCCAGAGCGAAGTATCCACCCACGGCCAACAGCGCGAGCCCGACCACGAGCAACCCCGTCACCGCCCCGCCGTTGAACGCCACCTTCAGCGCTTCGAACCGACCGACCGTCGCCGCCTGCGCCGTCCGCACGTTCGCCAGCACCGCGATCCGCATCCCAACGAACCCAGCCGCCAGCGAGCAAGCCGCGCCGATCACGAAACCAAGACCGGTCGAAAAATCCTTGAGGATCAGCAGCAGAACAAAGATGACCGCCGCAATCGCGCTGATCGTGATGATCTGCCGATTCAGGTAAGCCTGCGCGCCCTCCTGCACCGCCTTCGCGATCTGCGCCATCTTCTCGTTCCCAGCCGGAGCCGCGAGGATGGATTTGATGAGGAAGAACGCCACGGCCAAACCGCCCAGCCCACAAAGGATCGAAAACGGAATGGCGGACGCGGTGAGAAAAGATGCTGCTAGGTTCATAGGGGTATTGGGGACGCTGGGCCGCGCAAATGACTACCGGGAAACGGCCAACCGGGCAATGGCAAAGGCGCTTTCGGGCACCTACCGGGTGTGATTAAAAGTGCGTCCAAGGCTGAGCCCAAAGGTGCGAGTGAGATTGGGATCAACGAGCCAGCCCGCGTCGAGCCGCGGGTAAAGCCACCTCGGGTGGCCATGATACCACCCGCGCGGAGAAGCAAATCTCCGGGCACCCTCGGAGTTGGCGGCAGAGCGCCCCACCAATCCATTACCTGTAAAATCTGACGACCGTTACATTTTACAGGTAATGGCTTGGTGGCGAGGTCCTCGGAAGAGCCCGTGCCTTACTGCTGGCGAGCCGGAGCTTGCCCGTCGGAACGCCGCGGATCCGGGGGTCCCCGGACGGGGAGTGGCAAGCGAACGAATGAACGAACGAACGAACGAACGAACGAACGATTGAATCTGCTCCCGATAAAACGTAACGGCCGTTACGTTCTATCGGTAGACTCCGCGGGAATTGGGGGGGGGCGTCTGGATGAGGCGGGAGACCCGATGCTGCGAGGCCTTGGACCGTGGCGATCTCCCACGGACTCGTCACCAGCCTCCTGCCGTCCCCTCGGTCAGACGTTGTTGGCGTTCACGAGATTCTTCTTCCGATCAGGACGCGCTTTCGATCACACCCGCACCTACCATGCGGGTCCGCGCTTCCGCGAGGAGCTCCCGGAGCGACCCCGCAGCCGGGTCGCACCCCCACGGCCGACGCGGCCCGGACCAGCCGCACCGAGTCGGTCGGGACCTCGGACGCGACCGCTTCGCGGCCCGTCTCCCGCCGCGCGGGGACCGGTCATGATCGCACGGGATCTCATCATCGACGGAGACTTCGGATCCCGGTCGAAGCGCCGATTGGCCGGGCGACCTCCGGTTCTCCTCCCGCTCCGCCGACTCCACCTTCGTCCGACTTGATCGAAATTCGGTCCCCCAACCAACCCGCTCAACCCTTCCGCGAGACGGTCGCCAAATCGAAACAACAGTCCTCCCGCGGTCACCAAAAACAGCGCCACGACACTCGGAGCCCCCCCGATCCCGATGCCCAGCGACCCGCACCTCAGCTGAATCAATGAATTGCCCCGCCGCCGAAGCGGGAAGACCCCGCTCGCCGCGCTCCTTACCAGCCACGATCGATTCGACCTGACCGAACGCACCCGCCGCGCCCGCCAGCGCAAACGAGACCAAGACTGCGGCCATCGATCGATTCCTCACAGGCAACTGGATATCCCACCCGGCAACTTTCGGCAAGTGCAACCCGTGCACCTCGATCAGCGGCAACGCCAAACCCGACCGCGGTCACCAAAGTTCCTTCAAACCAACCAAACGACCCTCCCTTCCGGTCTCATCGCCGAACCGCAACGCCGCCACCAGCGCATCGACTCCCGAATCGCCCTTGCCGCCGCCGCCGGTCGCGCTTTTCCCTCCCTGCGCGCTGCCGCCCTGAACCTCTCCCAATTCACCGTCAAATTCTTGCGCTGGCTGGGGTTGCTCGGTCCCGTTACTTGCAGCTCACCTAGGGGTTGGCTCGGTCGTCCGCTCAGGGTGGCTGAGCTTGACGTTGAGCCCACTACGAAGTTGCCATCACCGCACGCTTTAGCGCACGTTTCGGCATGCAGACGATAACAGCCACGGAAGCGCGCACGAAAATCTACCAATTATTGGATGACGTCGCATCGTCCCACGAACCGATCCAGATCACGGGGAAGCGCGGTAACGCGGTTCTCATTTCGGAAGTCGACTGGCGCGCAATTGAAGAAACCTTTTATCTTACCTCAATGAAGGGAATGCGGGACTCCATTATCGAAGGTCTCGCGACCCCCATTGAAGAGTGCAGCACAGCTCTCTCGTGGTGACCTTTACCCTCGTTTACACGAAACAAGCTCAGAAGGATGCCAAGAAACTCAGCCGATCCCAACATCGCTCAAAGGCGGAAGATCTAATAGAGATTCTTTCGGAAGATCCATTCAGATCCCCGCCCCCGTTTGAACTACTTGTTGGTGATCTCGCAGGAGCATATTCCAGACGTATCAACATTCAACATCGACTGGTTTACCAAGTGATCGGCGAACAGAAGATTGTGAAAGTTCTACGCATGTGGACGCACTACAAATGAGGCCCAACAAGGCGCTGCAGCCAACCCTTAGCCGCTTCGCTGGCTGGGGTTACTCGGTCCCGTTATACTGCGCGCCGTCAATATTTCGGAAAACAAAGTTGACGCATAAGTTGTTATGAATTGGGAATTTTCGCATCTTTCATGCTGAATTTCAGAGGCTACGATACGACTCGAACTCAATGCTGCCGACCCGGCGACCAATTACTGCAAATCCTACCTTCGGGGAGGCATCTGCGAACTGATAGAAAACCGGCACTTCCGCCCGACGAGCAGTGCGGAGAACGCACGCTACCACCCCACTTGGATTTATTTACAGCGTCTTGGAAACGCCTGCCAACTGCCACGCAAGCCGGTCTCGAGCGATGATCGGAAGCGCGTCCGAACCAGGACTTCCGATCATCCGACCCTCCCCGCGATCGCTCGCTCGCGACGATCTGCCCCGCCGGCAGGAAATGGCAGCTCGGCGACCGATCAGCCACCACCACCACCGCAGCAACCACCCCCGGTGCCGCAACCACAGACTCCCTCCGCCGGAGCTTCGCCCTCGCCGATGAGAACCGTCTCGAACTCGATGTCCTGAAAGGCCAGCTGCTCCCGCACCATCTGCAGGAATCCCAGCACCCGCTCGTCTGGCTCGTGCACCGTCCGCAACTGGATGCACATGGGTTTCCTCACCAATTCCGGCATCTGCTCGGCCATCTCCCCATCGAGCACGAACGACGCGTAGGCGTTCAGCTTCTCCTGCACGAGCAACGCCATTCGCTGATTCCCCCAAGGCTCCGTCGCGAACATCGCGAGGACCGCTCGACCACTCCGCTCGTCGAACGCGCAAGCGTCGAGCACCCCGGGGTGCTCCAGGCCTGACCGGGTTTCCGCCGTCACCGGCGCGCATTCTCCAGGTCCACCCGGGCCACTGTCTTCTTGATGTAGACCCCCAGAAATCCCCCCACCCCGGCCAGCACGATCAACAAGAACAACACGCTCCACGACAGCGCCATGCTCGCCGACACCGTTTGGGGCTCGTCCAATTCGACCACCTGCCCCTGCGTCTGGCACCCCGGACAAGCCGCCGCCGGCACCGCGCCAAACCAAGCGGAACCAGCCAAAACCATCGTGGCCAGCACCACTTTGATCCCGCGTCCCATCTTCATTGTTATCCGCTGCATCGTCATCTCGATCCGTTACGCTCGCGCATGAGTCCGCCGATGTCCATGAGAAGCTGGGGGATCAATTCGCCGTCGTTCAGGTCGTGGTAACTCCGAATTCGACCCTCGGCATCCACCACCAAAAACCTCTGCGAGTGAATCGGCAACTCGTCGCTCCCCTTCGCCAGCGGCTGCAGCATTCCCTTCCGCACAAACTCGGTCACCGCCGCCGGGTCACCCGTCAGAAATTTCCAAAGCTCCGGGTCCGCCCCGTATTTGTCCGCGTAGGCGCGCAGCACCTCCGGCGTGTCGTGCTCGGGATCGACCGTCACACTGACCAGGCGCACTCCGCCGCCCGTCTTGCGGATCACCGGCTCGAGCGCCGATTGCAATTCCCCCATCCGACTCGTCATCACCGGGCACGGGCCGCCGCATCGCGTGAAAATGAAGTCCACCACCCAGACGTCGCCCTCCAAATCCTTCGACCCAAAAGCCCAGCCGGTCTGGTCGGTGAACGAAAACTCCGGGACGGTCGCCAGCACCTCCAGATCCTCCGAAGCTGGAGTCGTCTGCTTGAGCTGCACCCACGTCACTCCAATCAACGTCACGGCCACCACGAAGGCGATCGCCCAGCCCAGCCGCGGGATCCGGCGCGGTGAATCCGTCATTTCGTCCAACCGATCAAACGACGTAGAGCGCGAAGTAAACCACGATCCAGACCACGTCCACGAAGTGCCAGTAGAGACTCACGTTGTTCAACGAAATGTGCCGCTCCCGGGTGTAGCACCGCGTGAAGAGCTGCTTGAGAAAGCACCACACCAACAGCAGCAGACCGACAAACACGTGCAGACCGTGAAAGCCCGTCGTCACGAAAAACGTCGTTCCATAGATGCCAAACAGCTGCCCGGCGTGTTCGCCCTCACCAAAGCCGGGGAACCACATGCCTTCGTGTTTGAGGTGCATCCACTCCCACGCCTGAACACTTAGGAAGATCGAACCCAATAGAATCGTCAGCGCCAACATCGGCAGACCCGACTTCCCGTGTTTGGCGATCTGCACCTCGGAAAAGTGCAACGCGAAACTACTCGAGATCAGGATGACCGAGTTCACGATCATCACCCAGTTCAAAAGGTTCGGAGGGAATACCAGACCGATGTCCGGCGCACCTTCCGGCGGCCAGACACTCGCCGGCCCGCGCAACACGATGTAGGCCGCGATCAATCCAGCGAAGAGCATCGCTTCCGAGATCAGGAAGATGACCATGCCCATCTTGGAGGTGGCGGGAGAAGCTCCCTCGGGTTCGGCGTGGTCGTGGGTCAGTGCGGCAGTGCTCATGAATTCGAGTTGGTAATAAGCTGAAAAAATCCGGGCGTCGTCAAGGAATCACCGGGCCGGCGGCGTACAACTTCCACAGAATCACGGCCATCAACAAAACCACCGCGGCCACCCAAACGAGCAGGATCAGGATCCAGTTTCGTTGTCGCAATCCCCGCTTCATTCCTCATCCCCCCGCCCGCGTCGCGATCAGCAACCCGAGCAGCAATGGCAGATAAATGATCGAACCGAAAAACAACGTCCGAGCCGCCGTCCGCGTCCGCAATCGCAGGAAATTCACGGCCAGCGCCACGAACCCAATCCCCAAAACAAACGCTCCGAAAAAATACACCACCGTGTTCAAACCGATCACCCCCGGCAGCAGACTGATCACCAGCAGACAACCCGCATAAAGGACGCTCTGCCGCGAAGTCGCGAACCCATCGGCGTCCTTGCCCGTCAGCATCACGTAACCCGCCCCCGCGTATTCGTCCTTGTACATCCAGGCGATCGCCAGGAAGTGCGGCATCTGCCAGAACCACAAAATCCCAAAGAGGACCCAGCCCCCGAGCCCGGCCTGACCCGTCGCCGCCGTCCAGCCGATCAGCGGAGGCAGTGCGCCGGGCACCGCTCCGACCAAAGTGTTGAGATCCGTCACCCGCTTCATCGGCGTGTAGACCACCACGTAAGTCACAATCGTCAGCACCGCCAGCACCGCCGTCAGCCAGTTCACGAGCACGCCCACGCAGACCACGCCGACCGCGCACGAGAACACCCCCAGCATCAGCGCGTCGTTCGCGTGCATCCGACCCGCCGGCAACGGGCGGTCGCGGGTCCGCTCCATCCCGGCGTCATGCTCGCGCTCCCACCACTGATTCAAAGCCGAAGCGCCGCAGGCACTCAAAGCCGTCCCGATCAAAGTCGCCGCCATCAGCAGCAGATTGACCGGTGCCGCCCCCAACCCCAGCAGATAACCCACGAAGGTCGTGCCCAGCACGAGCAGCGACAACCGCACCTTCACGAGCTCGCAGAGGTCCGAAAGCAGGCTCGCCTTCTGGTCGTTGGAATCGATTCCGTCAGGACTCGTGGAGTGAAATTTCCCGTCCGCATCGACGGAGGTTCCCCCGTTCAGTCCGGCGGATTCCAGCACGGGAGCCCGGCGATCCCTCACGCCGCCACCTCCACCGGCTCGGACCGAGCGGGTTCGAACGATGTCGGGACCTCAGGAAGACGTCGTTCGCGCTCCATGGCGAACAAACGAAACGTCAGCAATCCGCAAACGAAAAGGGTCAGAGCCCCGAGCGCCATGTGCGCCGTCGCGACATCCGCCGCCTTGTCCGTCCAGATCGTGTAAGCACCCAGCACGATCTGCCCGACGATCATTCCGACCAAGACGACACCCCACCACCGCACCGCGACCGTTGCCTGCGCCGAACGAAAAGCCATCCAAGCCAGCAGCCCAACTCCCGCTGCGATCAAAACCGCCATCCCCCGATGCGCCATCTGCAGCCAGATGAGCCCTGCCGTGGTCGGCATCTCGGTCGCCGCGTAGCGGGCTTCGTTGATCGCCGCCACCGCCGCCGGACTCGTGTCCGGGATCACCTGACCGTAGGCGAGTGGAAAATCCGGGATCGACAACCCCGCGTGCGCGTGGCGCATTGTCGCGGCCACCCCGAGCTGCACGAAGACGGTGACCGTCAATCCGAGAGCCACCCACCGGAGCGCCCCGACCCTCGCGCCCGGTGCCCACCGACCGCGCAGCCAGCTCGGACTCGTCACCACCGCGATCACTCCAAGCAGGACGAAAAAGGCCTGCGCCAGCATGCCGTGAAAAATTCCGATCTCGTTCCGAACCGCCAGCACCCGCCAGCCACCGAGAATCCCCTGCACCACCACAACCACCACCGCAATGATCGCGAGATTCCGAACCCAACCCCGCCGATCGAGCAGAAAGGTCCAAACCGCCAGACCTACGGTGAGAACGCCGATCACACTCGCCAAAACCCGGTGGAAATGCTCGTAGAAGACCCCGCCGACCCAGCGGTCCCACGGCAGCGCGAACATGTTGTATCCGAACGAGGTCGGCCAGTCCGGCACCGCCATCCCGACCCCGTGCGAGGTCACGAGTCCCCCACTCGCCAGCAACACGAACGTCGCCAGAGTTGTCAGGATCGCAAAGAAATGCAGTCCCAACCGACCCCACCCGATACCGCGATGCTCCGCGTTCACGTTCAAGGAGCCCCTCAGTGCGCCTCCAGGCGCGCATCAGCCGGAGCCACCTCGTTCTGCGGCAGGAAGTCCCTTTCCATACCGGGCACGCTGTATTCGTAGGGACCATTGTAAACCGTCGGCGTCACCGGGAAATTGCCGTGTCCCGGAGGCGATGGCACCGTCCATTCCAACGTGTTGGCGTTCCACGGATTGTTCGGAGCTTTCGCACCACTCCGCAGGCTCACAATGACGTTCCAGAAGAACGGGATGAGCGTCAGCCCGAGGCCAAACGCCCCGATCGTGCAGAGCTGATTCAGCGGCTGTAGCTGGCGCAGATGCTCGTAGACCGTCGGATCCGCGATGCGCCGCATCATTCCACCGAGCCCGAGGTTGTGCATCGGGAAGAAGGTCAGGTTGAAAAAAATGAACGTCAGCACGAAGTGGATCATGCCGAGCTTTTCGTCGTACATTCGCCCGAACATCTTCGGGAAATAGAAGTAAATCGAAGCGAAAATCGCGAAGATACTCCCGCCGAAGAGCACGTAGTGGATGTGCGCGACGATGAAATAGGTGTGGTGAACGAACAGATCCACCGGCGTCGAGGCCATGAAGATTCCGCTCAATCCGCCGATCACGAACATCGAAACGAACGCCAGCGCGAAACACATCGGTGTCGTAAATTCGATCGAACCTTTCCAGACCGTCCCCAGCCAGTTGAACGTCTTGATCGCCGACGGCACCGCGATGACCATCGTCGAAATCGAGAAGACGGCGCTCAGCGTGAGGTTCATGCCGCTCACGAACATGTGGTGACCCCACACGATGAAACCGAGGAATCCGATCGCTCCCATCGCGTAAACCATCGCCTTGTAACCAAAGATCGGCTTTCGCGAGAAGACCGGGATGATTTCCGACACGAGGCCCATTGCGGGCAGGATCATGATGTAAACCTCCGGGTGCCCGAAGAACCAGAAGAGATGCTGCCAGAGCAACGGCTGACCGCCCGTGAGCACGCCATCGCGCACCGGAACGAAGAAATTCGTGTTGTAGTTCAGGTCGAAGAACAGCATCGCACCCGCAGCCGACAGAATCGGCACAGCCAGGATCAGCAGGATCGCCGTGATGAACAGAGACCAGACCGACAGCGGTAACCGGAACATTCCCATGCCCGGTGCCCGCATGTTCACAATCGTCGTGATGTAGTTCGACGCTCCCGCGATGGACGACAAGCCGTTGATGAAAATACCGATCGCCCACAGGCTTTGCCCGATCCGCGTCTGATTGTATGCCTCGACCGTACTCAACGGTGCGTAGGACGTCCATCCCGAGGATGGCCCACCACCCGGAACGAAGAATGCAGCCATCAGGATGATGCCGGACGCGACGTAGAGCCAGTAGCTCAGCTCGTTCAGCAGCGGAAATGCCATGTCCCCCGCCCCGATCTTCAACGGAATCAGGTAGTTACCAAAGGCGCCAATGAGCAGCGGCATCACGACGAGAAACACCATCACCGTCGCGTGCATCGTCACCAACATGTTGTACCCACCCGGGACAATCGCGCCCTCGATGGCCAACGTAGCCGGCAGGAAATCGCCGATGATCGGAATCTTCGCGCCCGGGAAACCGAGTTGGTAGCGAACACCCATCGCGAGTCCACCGCCCACCAGAAGGAAGAAAAGCGCCGTCCACAGATACTGCAGACCGATCATTTTGTGATCGTAGGACCAGATGTAGTGGAAAAACCAATTCGGCTTCTTGTGATCGTGCGCCTCGTGGGCGGTTGCGGAATGGGGATCGGCAGTGGCAGTGCTCATAGATATTAGCTCTGCTTATACAAGTGCATCGGTTCGCCCCAGCGCGCAATGAATTATTCCGAGAAAACGGGTGTTCAGAATCAACGGGATTGCATTCCGCCGCCCCACCTCCTACTTTCCGTCTTTCCTCCAATGGATGGGTGGCAGAGTGGTCGAATGCGCTCGCTTGGAAAGCGTGTGTGGGGCAACTCACCGAGGGTTCGAATCCCTCCCCATCCGAGGGATGAGAACGGAGTTCGACCGGCGTTGCGCGAAGCGCGCTCGAGATATAAGGCGAAGCCCATCCCCCGGAGCCCGCGCCTTGGCGGGCAATCCCTCCCCATCCGAGGGATGAGAACGAAGTTCGACCGGCACCGCGCGAAGCGCGTCCTTTGAAAAGGCGAAGCCCATCCCCCGGAGCCCGCGCCCTGGCGGGCAGCCCTTCCCCATCCGCATCCCCCCAGTTCCGCTTACCCCACCCGCCGCGCCAACGACGCCGAAGCCTCGTTGTAGTGATGCATCGCGTATTTCCACCAGGGATGCAGCCGCTCTTCCGGCATCCGCCAGACCTCGCGATGAATCTCCGAAATCGCCGCCGGGTCCCACAAGAGCGCCATCAGCTCCCGACGCTCCAGAGCGTCGGGCCCCTCGGTCAGCAGCCTCACCCGCAATCGCGCCATCTGCTTCTCCCTGTGGCGCGCCACCACCTTCGAGCGGCGCAACATCGAGACGTGGATCGCGTTGATGGGCGGGGCCACGACCACCTGCAGCAAACCGAAACGCGAAACGTTTTCCAACGCCCCCGGCCGATCCAACGCTGGCGGCCGCTCGTCGAGCCCCTTCAGAATTCCCGGAACGTCCCGTTCCTCCGGGATCAACAGCAACCCGCGCTCCCGCAACCAACCCCCAACCCGATCCGAGCTCGTCAGCAGCGCCAGCGGGATCGCGAAAACCCACCCAAACAAAATCGGCGACAGCCAAGGCACCAACCCCGGCGTCCAGATCGCCGCAAGAATGGTCATCGCCACGCCGAGGATCGTCGGCTCGGCGTAGTCCCGCACCGCGCTCCCGAGCGCCAAAGCCGATCCGGTCCGCTTCTGAGTTTTCCAATCCACCCGCAGGCCCAGCACCGTCAGCAACACGAACTTGCTGTAGAAATACAGGTAGATCGGAGCCAGCAGCACCGAGAACGCCGTCTCGATCACCCCGCTCAGCACAACCCCAATCCCACCACCAAACCGCTTCGCGTCCCCTAGCAGCCAAGCCGTCCCCAAAACTTTCGGTAGAAACAAAAGCACCAACGTGCCCGCGAGCAGCAACGCCCCCGCCGGCCCCGCCGCCTCCCAGCCGACCTCACCCGCCTTCGCCGAGAACGTCGCGAACTGCGTTTTCCAATAATAATCCACCGCGCTCAGCGCCACGAAGACCACCAGCAACGGCGCGGACAGATAAGCCATCAATCCAAAGAAAATGTGAACCCGGCTGGTGAACGGCGTCCCCGGCGCCACCAAAAACCAAAAGTGTTGGAGGTTCCCCTGACACCACCGCCGGTCCCGCTGGAAGCTCTCCGTCAGATTCGGCGGCCCCTCCTCGAACGACCCACCCTCCCGGTAGGCGAACCACACTTCGTAACCCGCCTGCTGCATGAGCGCCGCCTCGACCGTGTCGTGACTCAGAATGTGTCGCTCCTTCGCGCTCCGCCCCGGTAGCTCCGGCAGCACGCAATGCTCCATGAAAGGCTGCAGCCGAATGATCGCGTTGTGCCCCCAGTAGCTCGATCCGCCGAGGTGCCAGAAATTCGATCCCGCCGCGAAGAGCGGCCCGACCGACCGGGTCGAAAACTGGATCAGCCGCTGCAGCAGCGAAGTCCCCCGCACGATCGCCGGCTGCGTCTGCACGATCCCGACCCGCGGATTCGCGTCCATCACCGAGGCCAGCCGCAGCAGCGTCTCCCCCTCCATCACGCTGTCCGCGTCGAGGATGATGACGTAGCGGTAGCGCCGGCCCCAGCGTCGGCAGAAGTCCGCGACGTTCCCGCTTTTCCCGTGCAGCGACACCCGCCGCTTCCGGTAAAACACCCGCCCCCACGCCGACAGCCGCGTGCACAAATCCACCCACGCGCATTCCTCCTGGATCCAGTTGTCCGGATTGTTCGAATCGCTCAGCACAAAAAAATCGAAAGCCGCCCCGCGCCCCGTCGCCTCCACGGACTCGAACATCTTCTCCACCGCCCGGAAAACCCGCCCCGGCTCCTCGTTGAACACCGGCATCACCACCGCCGTCGACGCCGGCTCCACCCCGCCCGCGTCCTCCGGCAGCGTCCGCATCACCTCGAAGGAATCACCGCCCGCCACCCGCACGACGAATCCCCAAAAGGCGATGGTGAACCCAAACGCCAGCTGGCCAAACAGCACGACGAACAGTCCCAGCAGCGCCCACTCCGTCCCACTCATCCCCTCCTCGAGAAAGGTCTCCACCAGCAACCAAGTCCCCGCAAACGTGATCCCCACCCCCGTCGCCAGAAAAATCGCCTGCCGAAACGAAGCCGCCTCCCGCGGCAAATCCGCCGTTCGTTGAAACGCCCTCACGCCAGGAACCCCAGGTAAAATCCGTAAACCGCCGCGAAGATCACCGCCCAGATCACGAACGCCCGCAGCACGTGACCCCAGGAAAACGTCGCCCACGTCTCGCGCGCCAAACCCTCCATCGGTCCATAATCGACCTCTTTCCGAATCAGACTGCTGAACTCCAGATCCGGCCCGGCCTGCACCGAAGCGGTCCGCACCGCCTCCCGCATCTCCGGCGGCACATCCTCCCGCAGGAACGCCGACGGCCAGCGCCGATAAATTCCGGTTGAATAATACGCCGCCCGCCCGCGGTCGCCATCCCCCCCATCCCCCCCATCCCCCCCATCGACCAATCCCGCGAACCAACGCTCGACCCGCCCGTGCGCCACCGCCATCACCCGCTCGGTCGCGTTCCCGTCAGCCCCCGCCCCACCCCGCGCCTCGGCCAGCAACTCCGCCACCAGCTCGACGTGCCGCGACCGATCCTCGATTCGATGCGCCCGCAAAAAATCCTCCAACCGCACACAAGCCGCGTTCCAATCCCTCAATTCAAACTCCGCATTCATCACCGCATCTCCACCATTCACCATTCACCATTCACCATTCACCATTCACCAATCCCGCGCCCCGCCGCTCACGGCACCCACGTGTAAGTCCACGTTTCACTCACCGGCCGCCCGTCCAACGTCAGCGTGCAGCGCATTTCGACCGACTGATCCTCCTGCGCCGTCGCCGGGACCAACCCCACGCGCCACGTCCCGTCGTTCTCGTTTTTCTGAATCGAGACGTTGGTCATCCGCCCGTTGTCGCTCACCCACACCTCGGGCTTCACCGCCGCGTCCGCCTCGAGCCCGCCCAATTCACCCCCGCCGAAATCCAGCACCATTTGCCGATAATATTTCTGATCCTGGTAATCGATCCGGGTCGCCAAATTCCGCCCCAGCGGCGGCAACCCCGCGTTCTCCGTGAAGAAGACCAGCGTGTATTCGTATTCCCGCCGCTCGCCAGCCCCCATCGGCGTCGCCGATTCCCAGAAGGCCACGATGTTATCCATGAACTCGTCGCCCGTCGCCAGCTGAAGCAATTTCACCTCGCCCGCACCCCACTCGCTGTTCGGCTGAACCCAGACGCTCGGCCGCTTGTGGTAATTCGCCTCGAGATCCTGGTAGTGCTCGAACTCCCGATCGCGCTGAAAGAGCCCGAAGCCGCGCGGCGTTTCGTCGAGCTCGAAGACGTTCCATTGCGACTGCTGCGACCACGCGAGCGGCCGCCAGAGCCACTCGCCATCAGCCGCCTCGATCTGCAGACCATCGGAATCGTGAATCTCCGGTCGGAAATTCCCAAACGTGTTGCTCGTGTTCTCTCCATACCAATACATGCTCGTCAGCGGCGCGATCCCGAGAGTCTCGATTTCCTCCCGGGCGAAGAGCACGACCCGCACGTCGATCTTCGTCTCCGCCCCCGGTCGCACGCGAAATTCATACGCCCCCGTGAGGCTCGGTCCGTCGAGCAGCGCGTAAAATTGCAAATCTCCCGCCCCCGCCGAAGGCTCCGCGAACCAGAACGTCGTAAAATCCGGGAATTCCTCCGCGCCATCGCCCCCCGGATCGACCGCGATCCCCCGCGCCGAGATGCCCCAGACCTGATCCTTCGCTATCGCCCGGAAGTAGCTCGCACCGAGAAACGTCACCACCTCGTCCAGCTTGTCCCCTTGATTGATCGGATACAGCACGCGCACGCCCGCGTAATCGACCTTCGCCTGATCTTCGACCGGCACCTCGTTGTCGATGAATTCGAAATCCGATCCCTCCGGTCGCAGCCACTTCGCCCCCTCGCGGTTCGCCGAAAAAACCGTCACCGGTTGCGCGTGCAATCCCGCCGTCGGAAAGAATCCCAGTTGAAACGGCAACCCCCGATCCCGCCAGACCATTCGCTCGCCGCGGAATTTGATTTTTCGCACCGCGTCGTAATCCGCCGCTCGCAGCGCCTCGGACGCCACGTCCGGCCTCCGCTCATACGATTCCAAGCTCAGCCGCCGCGCCTGCGCGATCACGTCGTCGAACGTGAGCGGAGCCGAGCCCGTCCGGCTGATCACGAATGCCAGCAAAGCCACCGTCAACACGGCAAAAACCAAGTGCGTCTTCAAAAAGGAAAAATGGAAATTGGAAATGCGGAATGAAAAATGGCCACCGGCCAAAGGCCGAACTCCAATCGATCACAACGGCCCCACGGGCCGCACTCCATTTCTAATTTCTCATTCCAAATTTCTAATTTTTCCTGAGAGGAAAAACTTCGACGTCCACGCCCGCCGACACCACCGCGTGATCCGGCGGCATCATCCCGGAATCGAATCCCGCCTGCTCCAGCGGCAGCGCGCTCCACTGCAACACATCCGCCCGGGCGATCTCGTAGGGATGGTGCCACACCCGCCCCGAATACAACCGCCGGCCCCGGTAGGCGAACAGCCGATACCGTTCCACCAGAAACTCGTCCAACGAGCCCGCCGTCGCCCGCACCGCCTCCCCACTCGCCCGATACTCGTAGTGCGACGTCGCTTTCTCCCCCCGCCGCTTGCAATCGTAATAAACGAACGCACTCTCCGGCCCCACCTGCGCCCGCATCCGAGCGCGGAAATACGGCAGCTTGAAAAACGTCCGCGCCGCCCACACCGCCACCGGCTGCGTGCAATCCAGCGAATAAAACCACACCCCCGGCCGCCCCTCCCGGTCCCGAACGTAAGTCCGCACGTTCAACTCGAGGAAGTCCGAAAGCCAATATACCGGCGGACAAAACCGCGGCCGCACGTCCCGCATGAAAAACGGCACGATCCCCACGTAAGCCTTCCCGTCGAAGAGATCGACCTCCAGCCCGTGTGGCAACGAAGCCCGCACCGCCTCCGCGTCCACCTCCCAGTGAAGAAACAGGAGCCGCCGCCACCGCTGATGCATCACCGCCGCCCCCCGGGGCCGCGCGCTCGTTTCAACAACATTCCTCACCACACCAAACAACGAAACCAAAGCCCGGAAAGGTTGCCAATCCGCAAGATCGGGGAGCGCACGCGTCCCGCGTGCGAGATGCGGCGTCCCGCCGCATCACCCGGCAAATCGAGCGAAGCGAGAGAGCCGCACGTCAAGGAACTGCGATTTCCAGTCGCCGCACCAACCCGAACGCGAAGCGTCAAACCCTCACCGCGCCGCCGCGATCGTCTCCGAGATCGTCACCTTTTCCTCGGCCTTCGGATCCTTCGGCACCTCGATCTTCGGCGCGTCCGGCACCTTCGGCGAAACCTTCCAGAACCGCCCTTGGAACGTATCCCAATCGTCGAGCACCTCCTTCGCGATCGCGCTCTCGGTCCGCTCCAGATGTTTGTAAACGAGCTCCTTGAGCGCCACCACATCCTCGGGATCCGCCAAACGCTTCGCCTCGACCAACTGATGGTTGAGGTTCTCCGGAAAGTCCTCGCTCGCGTCCAGGACGTAAGCCTGACCGCCCGTCATACCGGCACCGAAGTTTTTCCCGGTCCCGCCGAGCACGACGATCGTGCCATTCGTCATGTATTCGCAACCGTGGTCGCCGAGTCCTTCGACGACCGCCGTTCCACCGCTGTTCCGGACGGCGAACCGCTCGCCCGCCCGACCGTTGGCGAAGAGCACTCCCGCCGAAGCGCCATACATCACCGTGTTTCCGATGATGCTGTTCTCCGCCGCGACGAAGCCCGCGCCCGCCCAAGGTTTGATGATGATCTCGCCGCCGCTCATGAGTTTGCCGACGTAATCGTTCGCCTCCCCCGTCAGGATCAAACGCACGCCCGGCGCCAGGAACGCGCCGAAGCTCTGCCCGGCGCTCCCGCTCAGATTCAATTCGATCGTTCCCTCCGGCAGCCCCTCGGCTCCGTATTGGTAGCCGATCTCGCCCGAGAGCTGCGTGCCGATGGAGCGGTTCGTGTTCCGCACCTTGTAAGTCAACTTGACGGGCAGGCCGTCGTTGATCGCATCGCGCGCATCCTGGAGCACGATCTGGTCGAGCGTCCGATCCTCCGGCCCGTCGTTCCGGTCACGCGTCGCGTGGCGCACCGCGCCGGGATCGCCGCCGGACACGTCCGTGATCAAACGGGATAGATCGAGCGTGTTCGCCTTGGGATGATCCTCGACGTGACGCTGACGCAGGCACTCGACCCGCCCGATCATTTCGTCGATGGTCCGGAAGCCCAGCCCAGCCATGAGCGTGCGCACTTCCTCGGCCACGCCGTTGAAAAATTGGACGACGTTCTCTGGCTTGCCCTTGAATTTTGCGCGCAGATCCGGATTGAGCGTCGCAACGCCGACCGGGCAGGTGTTGAGGTGGCACTTGCGCACGTAAACGCAGCCCATCGCGATCATCGCCGCCGTGCCGAAGTTGTATTCCTCCGCGCCGAGCAGCGTCGCGTAAATGATGTCCTCGCCGCTCTTCATGCCGCCGTCAGTGCGCAGCGTGACGCGGTTGCGCAGTCCGTTGAGCATGAGGACCTGGTGCGTCTCGGCGACGCCCAGCTCCCACGGGCCGCCCGCGTTCTTGATCGAACTCAGCGGCGACGCGCCCGTGCCGCCGTCGTGACCGCTCACCAGAATGATGTCGGCGTGCGCCTTCGCGACGCCCGCCGCGATCGTGCCGACGCCGGCTTCGGCGACCAATTTCACGCAGATCCTCGCCCGCGGATTCACCTGCTTGAGATCGTAGATCAACTGCGCCAGATCCTCGATCGAGTAGATGTCGTGGTGCGGCGGCGGCGAAATGAGCGTCACGCCTTCGACGGAATGCCGCAGCTTCGCGATGTAGGCCGTCACCTTGTGACCCGGCAGCTGCCCGCCCTCACCCGGCT
The DNA here is from genome assembly GCA_963719495.1 of uncultured Verrucomicrobiae bacterium. Classification (GTDB taxonomy): domain Bacteria; phylum Verrucomicrobiota; class Verrucomicrobiia; order Chthoniobacterales; family JAATET01; genus CAVVKW01. The sequence continues at coordinate 214,988 of CAVRCI010000004.1, read as the reverse complement.
TCGCGCCCTGCGCCATCTTGATCTCGATCTCCTTCGCGGTGGCCAGGTAAGCGGCCGACACGCCGAAACGACCCGAGGCCACCTGCTTGATCGCGCTGTTGGCCCAGTCGCCGTTCTCCCGCCGCTTGAAGCGGGCCGGATCTTCACCGCCCTCGCCGCTGTTCGACTTGCCGCCGATGCGATTCATCGCAATCGCCAGCGTCTCGTGCGCCTCGGGGCTCAATGCTCCGAGCGACATCCCGGCCGTCGTGAAGCGGCGACGAATTTCCTCGATGGGCTCGACCTCGTCGAGCGGGACCGGCCCCGAAGGCAGCGGCAGCATTTCGAGCAAATTCCGGAACGCACTCGGTCGCGACGCCACCAACGCGGCGACGTATTTTTCGTAATCCTCGAGCTTCCCGGCCTTGTCCTGGCCCTTGATGCCGACGTAGGTGTGGAAATTCTGGATCACCGGCGGAGTGTAGGCGTGCGTCTCGCCGCCACGGCGGAACCGGTAGTAACCGGGATCATCGAGCTTGCCCGCTTCGAGCGGCACGGCGTTCCCGTAGGCCATCTCGTGGCGCACGAGCGATTCCCGCGCGATTTCGTCGAACCCAACTCCCGCCACCTGCGAAGAGGTCCCTTTGAAACACTCGGCGATCAGAGCATCCCCGATCCCGATCGCCTCGAAGACCTGCGCACCGCGGTAGCTGCTCACGATGGAAATGCCCATTTTCGACATGATCTTGAGCAAGCCGTTTTCGAGCGCCGTCCGATAGTTCATCGCGCAAGCGGCGTAGTCGCCTTCGACCTTCCCGTCGTCGACCAGCTCACGGACGGTCTCCAGAGCGAGGTAGGGATTCACGCAGCTCGCGCCGTATCCGACGAGGCAGGCAACTTGATGCACGTCTCGCGCCTCACCCGTCTCGACGATCACGCTCGCGCGCATCCGCTTGCCGACCTTCCGCAGATGGTGGTGCACCGCACCCATCGCCATGAGCGCCGGCACGGCCACGTGCTCGTGGTCGACACCCCGATCCGACAGCACCAAAATCCGGGCGCCATCGACCACCGCTTTTTCCGCGTCTTTCCGAATCCGCTCGACCGCCGTGCGCAATCCGCCCGGTCCATCCGCAACGGCCCATAGCGTCGAGACCGTGGCCGACGAATGCGGCGCGGGCAAGGACTTCAATTTCTCCAACTCCGAATCGAGGAGGATCGGGGTGTCGATCATCACCTGCTCGCAATGCTCGGGCGTCTCGCTCAGAAGATTCCGCCGCCAGCCGAGAACGGTGTGCAACGACATCACGAGCTTCTCGCGAATCGGGTCGATCGGCGGATTCGTCACCTGCGCGAACAACTGCCGGAAATACGTGTAGATCAGCCGCGGTCGCAACGAAAGCACCGCCAGCGGCGTGTCGTCGCCCATCGAACCGACCGCTTCCGCTCCGGTTTTGAGCATCGGCTTGAGAATCATGTCGACCTCTTCGCTGGAATACCCAAACGCAACCTGCCGCTGCGTGAGCGTCATCACGTCGACCTCGTCGGTCGCGGGCTTGATCTCGTCGGCCACCGCCTTCGGCACGCGAACGAGGTTCTCCGCCAGCCAACTCGCATACGGCTGACCCGCCGCGAGCTTTGCCTTGATCTCGGAGTCGTGGAGCAATTTCCCCTCACCCGTGTCGATGGCGATCATTTCGCCGGGCGCGAGCCGTCCTTTCTCGATCACGTCCACCGCCGCCAAGCCGTCGACGCCAACTTCGGAGCCGAGCGTGAAGATTCCGTCCTTGGTCAATTTGTAGCGCGCGGGCCGCAAACCATTCCGATCGAGGCAGGCCCCCACCGTCGTTCCGTCGGTGAACACGAGCGCCGCCGGCCCGTCCCACGGCTCGCAGATGCAGCGGTGATACTCGTAAAACGCCCGCAGGTCGTCCGGCATCTTCCGGTCCGTCCGCCAAGCCGGCGGCACGAGCATCGTCATCGTGTGCAGCGGACTGCGACCCGACATCGCCACCACCTCGGCGACGTTGTCGAGGCTCGCGGAATCCGAGCCGCCGGGCTGAATGATCGGCTTGAGCAGATCGATGTCCTCGCCCCAGAAATCCGCCTGCAACTCCGCCTCGCGGGCGTGCGTCCAGTTTCGGTTCCCCCGCACGGTGTTGATCTCGCCGTTGTGCGCCATCATTCGGAACGGCTGCGCGAGCGGCCACGTCGGGAACGTGTTCGTGCTGTAACGCTGATGATAAACCACCAGCGCCGTCTCGTAATCGGCGTTCGCCAGATCGGGGTAGAATTTCTCGAGCGACGAGGAGACGAGCAGTCCCTTGTAAACGATCGTCCGGTGCGAGAACGACGGGATGTAGAAATTCTGAATCCCCGCCGCCGCCGCCCCGTCCTCGATTTCGTTCCGAGCCAGGAACAGCCGCTTCTCGTAATCCTCGTCCGCCATCTCCCACGGCTTGCCAATGAGCGCGTGCTCAATCCGCGGCATCGTCATCTGCGCCTTGTCCCCGAGGACGCGCAAATTGATCGGCACGTCGCGCCAACCAAAAAAAAACATCCCGCGCCGCTCGATCACCTCCTGGGTGATCGCCTTAGCCCGCGCCTGCGCGTAGGCGTTATCGTGCGGCAGGAAAAGCACGCCGACGCCCAGGTCGGAGTCCTTGAAAAGCTTGTGGCCCATCCGCGCGACTTCCGGCGCAAAGATCTTGTAGGGGATCTGCGTCACCACGCCCGCTCCGTCACCCGTCTTCGCGTCGGCATCGAGCGCCCCGCGGTGCATCAGACTGCAGATCGACCGCAGGCCGATCTTGAGAATCCGGTTCGACCGTTCCCCGCCGACCTGGGCGATCATTCCAACGCCACAGGCGTCGTGTTCGTTTTCCGCCGAGTAGAGCGAGCGGCGGACGAGGTCGGAATTGGGAAGGGCGTGATTCATGAGCGATGGACTTTACGAATGGAAAACCGGCCAGGTGCCGGGCCGGATAGAAAACGCGGCGAATCCGCACTGACCAAGGCAAAAATTACCATCGCCACCCGCACTCCGCAACGCCCCCGCGCAATGATTCTTCTCGCGCCAGGAACGCCAGGAACGCCAAGAATTCGGAATGACTGAAGCGGAGCCTGGAAAAGCCGTGAGTCCACACCGCTCGTGACATCAGCATCGAGAAAAATCCATCTTCTCACGCGAAGCCGCGAAGCCGCGAAGGGATCTCTTGAATACGGAATCCTTCGCGCCTTCGCGGCTTCGCGTGAGAAATCCCATCATCATATTCTGCCATGACCTTCCTCCGCTCCAATTGGTTTGTCCTCGGCATCCTCACCGCGATCGCGCTCGCCGCCGCCTTCCCCTCGCCCAGCGACCCGACCGGACCGTTCCACCCGAAGTCTGCGACCACCGCCGCCGTCTTCGTCATCTTCTTCATCAACGGCCTCCTCCTTCCGACCGAGACCATCCTCGGCGGCTTCGCCAAGTGGCGCGTCCACCTCTTCGTTCACCTCTTCCTCTTCGTCGTCACCCCGATCCTCGTCTTTGGCATCCTCCTTCCCACCCGAGGATTCCTGACCCCGTCGCTCATCAGCGGCTTCATCCTCCTCGGCGCGCTCCCCTGTACGATCTCGACCTCCATCGTCTATTCACTCCGCGCCGGCGGCAGCCTCGCACCCGCCATCTTCAACGCCACCGTCGCCAATCTCTCCGGCGTCGTGCTCACACCCCTCATCGTCGGTCTGCTCGCGCCATCCAGCTCCGGCCCCGGGATCGACGTTGGCACCGCCCTCGTCAACACCGCCTCCGCCGTTCTCCCCCCCATCCTCCTCGGCCAACTCCTCCGCAACCCGATCCGCGACGGCATCGCCCGCCACAAAAACAAACTCAACAACTTCAACAGCGTCCTCATCCTGATCGTCATCTACGTCGCCTTCGCCAACAGCGTCCGCGAAGGCCTCTGGGGTCGGCTCGGGCTGACCACTTTCGCCACCGTCGCTGTGCTTTGCCTCGCCCTCTTCGCCGTCCAGATCGTCGCCGCCGCCATCGCCGTCCGCCGCCAGGGTTTCGCCCCCGACGACACCGTCAGCGCCTTCGTCTGCGCAACCCAGAAAACCCTCGCCGCCGGCATCCCCCTCGCCAACGCCATTTTCCTCGGCACCGACCTCGACCTCGGAGCCATCCTCCTCCCCCTCCTCATCTTCTACGCCATCCAGCTCACCACCGGCGACGCCATCATCCGCCGAGCCGTCCCGATCCCACTACCAATCAATTAGGAATCAACGAGTGGAATTGGCTTCCAGCCAATCACCAACCGAATCCGCCGGAAGGCGGACACTTCTTCCCGCCGCGGCTAACAAACGGGGGTGAGGGCGTCCCGCCCTCACGAAGTCAGATAAGCGGACAGGATGTCCCCGCTCCACGTTTCCTCCCCGCTTCCCTTCCCCGCTAATCCCCCCGCACTCCCACCAAATCAAAACGGGATCTCGTCCTCTTCTTCCGGCTCGGGTCGGCTGGGCGCGGGCCGCGCGGCCTGCTGACGCGGCGGCGCCGCCGCCGGACCGTCGTCGTAACTGCGGCCCCCGCCACCGCCACCGCCACCGCCACCGCCTCCACCACCCCCGGATCCCCCGCCACCGTCGTTCCGACTCCCGAGAAACTGCATCGTCTCGACGACCACGCGCATTTTGCTGCGCTTCGCTCCGGTCGTCTTATCGTCCCAGGTGTCCATTTTGAGACGCCCTTCGAAGTAGACCGGGCGGCCCTTCGACAGATACTGACCCGCCAATTCAGCCGTCTTGCCCCAAAGCTCGCAGTCGACATAAGTCACCTCCTCGCGCTTGTCGCCGTCAACCGTGTAACTTCGGTTCACTGCGATCGCGACTTCGGCCACCGCCATACCCTTGGGAGTGTATTTCACCTCGGGATCGCGCGTGAGGTTGCCGATGAGAATAACTTTGTTGACGCTGGCCATGGTGCTGGAAGGTGGGTTGAGGTGGTCGCGCGTGAGGCGAATTACGCAGCCGCCTTGGCCGCCGGGACCACCAAGTAGTTCTGGAGCATCACGTCGGCGTCGAGCTTAAACTTTTCTTTCAGTTTCACGATGTTCGACGGCTCGGTTTCGATCACGAAGTTCACGTAATAAGCTTGCTTGAGATGATTGTGCTCGTAGGCGAGCTCGCGCTTTTCCAGACGCTGCGTCTGCTCGACGCTCGCTCCGCCCGCGGCGAGATCCTTCTCGATGCGTTCGATGATTTCCTTGGCGCTTTCTTCTTTGCCGCGCGTGTCGAGCGCGAACAGGGCTTCGTATTGTTTTTTCATGGTATTAGGTCAGTTGGTGATGGGTTCTCGATTGTAAAGATTCATCGCGGCTTCGAATCCGCGTTCGCAAATGCACGTCACGGCATCAGCCGCCCGCACGATCGCTTCGTCGACGTCCGCCCGCTCGGCGGCCGTAAATTTCCCGAGCACGTGTCCGTGCAAAGCCGTCGCATCCGATCCGCCGATTCCCACGCGCAGACGCGGCACCTCGGGAGTCCCGAGGTGCTCGAGCACGGACTCCAATCCGTTGTGGCCACCGGGACTCCCCGATTTGCGCAATCGCAATTTGCCGAGCGGCAACGCCACGTCGTCGATCACGACCAGCGTCTGGGCCGGCTCCAATTTGAAGAATCGCGAGTATCCACCGACCGATTCCCCGCTCAGGTTCATGAACGTTCGCGGTTTCATGAGCAGCGCATCGTTCGGCCCGGGGGCGGTGTCGGCGGTCCATTTGGATTCGTGTTGGAAGGTCGATCCGGCCCGTCGGGCCAGTTCGTCCGCAACGAGGAATCCGACGTTGTGCCGCGTCCCCTCGTAGCGCCGTCCGGGATTGCCCAGACCCGCGACGAGCCGACACGACATGCCGCCGCTCGTCGGCGTGGGGGGCGGATCCATCGGACACCCGGACTCGGAAGCTTAGGCTTCCGCGTCCTCGGACTTGGCTTCGCCCTCGGATTCGGCTTCGCCTTCGGCGTCTTCGGCCTTCTTCGCGCCGACGAGCTCGGGGGCCGTCGTGGCGCTCCCTTCGTCTTCCTCCGCGATCTTCGGCTCGGCGATGAGGAAAATCGTCTGGTCCGGCTCGGCCATCGCCACGACGTTCTCCGGGAGTTTGAGGTCACTCACGTGCACCGGCACGCCAATCGCGAGTTCCGTCACGTCGTAGTGGATGACGTCCGGCAAATCCTGTGGGAAACACTCGACGTTCAACGCCTGGGTGAGCTGCTGCAGGACACCGCCACCCTGCTTCACGCCAACCGCGTCGCCCTGTGGCTCGATCGGCACTTCGGACGTGATCTTCTCGGTTCGGGAAACGGCCAGGAGATCGAGGTGCAAAATCTCACGCCGCACCGGGTGATGCTGCACTTCCTGAATGATCGTGAGCTGATTCCGGGCATCGTCGCCGCCGATCTCGAGGTCCACGAGGACGTGCTCGCTGGACGCGTGGGCGAGGAGCCGCTCGACGGACTTCCGATCGACTTCGAGATTGGCCGGCGTCGCTCCGCCTCCGTAGAGGATCGCGGGAATTCCACCGCGGGCGCGGACTTTCTTGACGGCGTTGCGGCCGGATTCGGCGCGGGGGACCGCGTTCAGTTTCACTTGCTTGGACATGATATCAGAGGATGGGATTACTTATTCTTGAGCTTGAAGAGCGAGGTCACCGACTCATCGTTGTGAATCCGGCTGATGCCCTCGCCCAGAAGTTCCGAGACGGACAGCACCTTCACGCGACCTCCCGCCCCCGGGTGGACCGGAGTGCTGTCAGTCGTGATCAGCTCCTTGATTTCGGAGCCTTTCAATCGCTCAACGGCCAGTTCTGTCAACACGGCGTGGGAAATGCCAGCATAAATCTCGCCGGCTCCCCGCTCGCGCAAAATCCGCGCCGCCCCGGTGATCGTCCCGGCCGTCTCGGTGAGATCGTCGACGATGAGAATCGTCTTCCCCTCGACGTCGCCGATCACGTGCAGAGCCTCGGTCTCGGTCGCCGAAACCCGCCGCTTCACAACGATTGCCAGCGAAGCACCGAGCGCCTGCGCGTAAGCCGCACCCATCTTCACGCCACCGACGTCCGGCGACACGACCGCGAGGTTCGTGAAGTTCTTCCCGGAAAGATACCTCTCCAGCACCGGCAGCGCGTGCAGGTGATCCACCGGGATGTCGAAAAATCCCTGGAGCTGCTGCGCGTGCAAATCCATCGTCAGCACGCGGTTCACGCCCGCCGCAACGAGCAGATTCGCCACCAACTTCGCCGTGATCGGCACTCGCGGTTGGTCCTTCCGATCCTGCCGAGCGTAGCCGAAGAACGGCAGCACGGCCGTGATCCGCTCCGCACTCGCGCGCCTCGCCGCATCCACGAGGATCAACAGTTCCATCAAGTTCTGATTCGTCGGCGGACACGTCGGCTGGACGATGAAGATGTCACGCCCGCGGATGTTCTCGTTGATTTTGACGAACGTCTCGCCGTCGGGAAACGACGTAACCGTCGCGTCACCCAAGGGCACCCCGAGATAGTCGCAGATATTCTGCGCAAGCTCCCGGTGCGCACTTCCGGTGAATATCTTGATCTCGGGCCTGGAATGATACATGACGAACAGCCCGGCAGACCCTAGAGCGCGCCAATCCCGAAGCAATCCGAAAAGCGCCGAAAAGCGCGGGATCTCAGCCCGCGGGTGTGATTGAAAGCGCGTCCTGATCGGAAGAAGAATCTCGTGAACGCCAATAACGTCTGACTGGGGGGACGCCAGGAGGCTGGCGACGAGTCCGTGGGAGATCGCCACGGTCCAAGGCCTCGCAGCATCGGGTCTCCCGCCTCATCCAGACGCCCCCCCAAATTCCCGCGGAGTCGACCGATAAAACGTAACGGCCGTTACGTTTTATCGGGAGCGGATTCATTCATTCAATCATTCGTTCGTTCGTTCAATCGTTCGTTCGTTCGTTCGCTCGCTCGCCACTCCCCGTCCGGGCACCCGCGGATCCGCGGCCTTCCGACGGGCAAGCTCCGGCTCGCCAGCAGTAAGGCCCGGGCTCTTCCGAGGTGGCTTTACCCGCGGCTCGACGCGGGCTGGCTCGTTGATCCCAATCTCACTCGCACCTTTGGGCTCAGCCTCGGACGCACTTTCAATCTCACCCTCAGCCCGCCCGCCGCCGCGACGCCGCCCGGCGGGCCCCGACCACCGCCCCGAGAGCCGCGACCACCAGCCAGCCGAACGCCCCGGGTTCCGGCACGGGCGCGACCGGCACTTGAATGTCCATCAGTTCCACGACGCTCTCTCCGAACGATTCGCCGAGCAGTCCAATGTCCGGCATCCCCGTGCCCACCGCCTGCCGGTTCGCGAGATTCGGCACGTTGAATTCGGTCACGTCGTCGCCGCCGTAAATCCCCTGAATCACCGAATAGAGCGCGGTTTTCTCCTGGATCAGCAGACTTGCCCCGTCGGCCACCACGAATCCGCGCGGCACGTATTGGCCCGCAAACAACGAAATCTGACCGAGAATCGCATCGTCGCCCTCGAAGAGCGATGCCCCATCGCGCGTTGGGTAGAGTCCGCCCACCGCGATGCCGTAAAAAAGGTTCAAGCCCGGCGCGACGTTACTGACCGGCACGCCGCTCCCGCCCCGGCCCGGCGGCAAATTTTCCAACGTGAGGACAATCTCCCCCGACCCGAGCGTGGTTCCCACCGCGCCCCCTCCGACCGCGCCCAGCACGGAGCCCCCGCGTAGGTCCGGGATGGCAAAATCCGTCACGCCGTCACCGCCGAACGCCGTGCCCAAGACGGCGGAGAACGTTTCGTTCCCAGCCACCGGGAGCAGCGACCCATCGGTCGACAGCGCACCCGACGGCAGATCCGCGCGAGCCGTCGTCACGATCTGCCCGATGGTCGGGTTCGGCGCGCCGCCCCCTCCGCTTCCCTGGATGGGGAAGAACCCCGTCCGGTAAATTCCGTTGGTGAGGGCAAGCGTCGGACTCGCGTTGGCGATTGGCGCCGCCGAGCCACCCTGCGAGACCGGGAGATTTCCCGTCCCCACCGTATAGGTCGCTGACCCAAATGCCGACCCGAGCTGCCGGACGACCCCGTCCGCGCCGGTCCCGGCCCCCGTGATCGCGCGGCCCCGCAGATCCGGCAGCGCAAACGTCGTTACGCCGTCGCCGCCGTAGGTCGCCCCGATCGCGTTGAACAGCGCCGAATTGTCCGCGATCGCCAGCACGCTCCCGTCCGCGATCAAACTTCCCGATGGCGCAAAATCACCCGCGAAACCAACGATCTCCCCGGCTCGGCTGCCATCGGTCACGATCACCTGATTGATCACAAGGTAGGGCTGCAAATTTGTCACTGGAAACTCCTGCGTCCGCCCCCAGCCAATCGACCCGACCAACAATACCACCGCCCAACAGAAGTTACCTCTCATGCAACCCTTATCGATTTTTCATGCAACTCCGGCAATCTCAAAATCCAACTTCCACCCGGCCCGCGGCGATCCGCTCATGACCAAGCCCGGAAATTGGAAAGCGTTGCCCCTACGCCGCCGCCTCGCCACCGACGGCATCGGCAGCCATCCGCCGCGGCAGCGCCAGCGTGAGAAAAATGCCCACCCCGACCAGCGCCGCGCCGGTCCACAGCGGCGTCTGCGCGTAGAATTCCTTCCCTCGCCCCACGTCCAGACTCAGCAACAACCCCGCGATCGCCGGCCCCACCCACCGCGCCGCGCTCCCCGCCGATTGCACCAACCCCAACCCCCGGCCCTGCCACTCCGCGTCCACGCTCCGCGACGCGATGCTCGTGAGCGCCGGCATGAGCAGACTGTTCCCCACCGCGATGCCCGCGCTGAAAACCAACAACGTCCCCAACCCCGTCGCAAACGGCAACGCGAACAGACTCGCGCACAGCACCGAAGACCCAAAAGTCGTCAGCCGCGCCTCACCAAACCGCTTCACCAGCCGCCCGATCAGCCCACCCTGAATGATCACGCCGATGATGCCCACCATCCCGAGAATGTTTCCCGTGTGCAGCTCGTCCATCCCGAACTTGTGCCAAAGGAACAACGCGAAGACGAAAGTCATCATCGAAAACCCCGTGATCAGGAAAAAATACGTCGCCGTCACCAGCGAATACACCCGCCGATCCGCGTGATCGAACACGGCAAAAATCGACTCCCGCTTCCGCGCCCCCCGTTTCTCCTTCGGCAGACTCTCCGGCAGGATCGCCAGCACCAGCAACGCATTGAGCAGCGCCAATCCCGCCGCGAAATACATCGGACTCGCGTAGCCATACGCCGCGCTCAGCCAACCCCCGATCGCCGGCCCGAAAACGAACCCGAGCCCGAACGCCGCCCCGATGAGACCCATCGCCTTCGCCCGTTTCTCCGGCGTCGTGATGTCCGCCACGTAAGCCTGCGCCGTTCCGATATTCCCCCCCGCGATCCCGTCCACCAGCCGCGCCACGAACAACATCCACAACGCCCCCGCCAACCCCATGAGCAGAAACCCGAGCGATGTCCCCAGAATGCTCACGAACAGCACGGGCTTCCGCCCCACCCGGTCCGAGATCATGCCCAGCACCGGCGCCGCGAAGAATTGCGCGAACGAATACGACGCCACCAGCAAACCATTCTGAATCGCCGTAGCGCCAAAATGCTCCGCGTAACGCGGCAGCACCGGAATCACGATGCCGAACCCCACCATGTCGATAAAGATGGTGAAAAAGATGATCCCCAACCGGGAGCGATTACTGGTCATGTTCGAACTTCGCGCCGGGCGTCCGCCCCTCCCCAACTGTCACTCCCCGACTGTCATCTTGAACGAAGTGAAAGATCTCTGGATTCTCAGGATTTAGTCTCCGATCACGAGCAGGAGCCAGCAAAACCTCCCCCGCCTCAGCAACACCCACACCCACCCGACGCGCAACTCCCACCGGTCGCCGCCCCAGCCTCCGTCTTCCTCCCCTTCTCGAGGTAGCCGTAGCCACCCGAAATCACCCGCCGCACCGGCCGCCCCGAATCCGGATCGAACCGCAGCGCATCCTCCCGCATCGACTGCTTGATCTCGAAACGCCGAACCGCCTTCGAGTCGGTCGTCTCATAAACGTAAGTGGGCATGGCCGAAAAACGTAGAACCCCAACCGCCGCTCCGCAAGGGGAGAACAGGCATCCCTGCCGGTTGGACCGCGCATTCTGCCCGGTCCCCTCGGCGTCCAACGATCAACCACCCCAAACAACCCCCAACCGGCACCAAAAACCACCTCCGGGGGAACGCACGCCTCCCGGCGTGCGAGCGGCACCGTCCCGGAGCCGCGCACCCGGCGATGCGCCAGCGAGCCGCTCCCAATCAAACGATATGCCGCCCGCCCCAAAAGCCGACGCGAACGAAAATCGGTCGCGGCAAAAAACAACCATCTAGCCCCACTTCGCGGACTGGAGGCCCAAAACAGCTATTTTCGGCACCTTGAAGGCGTCGAACCCGCATAAATACAAGGGGGAGGGCTCCGAAAGCGCCTGTAGTGCCGACCTTTCGACCTCGGTCCTGCAAAATAGCGGGTCCGCAACCTTTCAACCCCTCCAGTCCGCGAAGTAGGGTTAGCAACCACCACCAAGCGCACTGGTTGCCGTCCGCCGATAAATCTGTCCTAGCCGTTTGGCAGCGATTCACATCCCACCGCTCATAGAAATGGAAGCGACGGAGAGGGACGCTTCAACGGCGCGTCCCTCTTTCAGAACAAGCGACGCCCGTCTTCTTCCGATCGCCATCGCATCATGCCGGGCACCCGCAAACTCCCCAATCGAGCCCAAACCGAATTCCCGATCCGCCGCGGGAATGCGTCAATTAGCACGGACAGACTTTTTCGAGTAACCCGTTTAAACACCGTTCATCCCCTACATCTCGGCTTCCTCATTCAATGCGAGATTTGACCCACCAGAGATTCGGACTGCAGTCGAATGGTTTCAATCTCCGCATTGGCGCGCTTGATCCTCTTCTGCAATGGACCGAGTCTATTTTCTATTGGTAAATCCCAGTGAAAACTAAGCGGGCTTCAAGACCCATAACTCCACGAGCTCGTCCCCACGCCAGCTTTGATTCCTTCGGGTTTTGTTTGAACCAGTCCGGACTTTTGATCTCACGAGGTTCTCTTTGAGAAAGCGGCCGCCGTGCTTGATTTCTTCGTTGATTGGATTGGCTTTCGACTGGCGAGTGATTTGAGCAAGGTTTGAAAACAATAGCACGAGACAGCCACCCGGTTTCAGGTGCTTGGGCGCCTCTGCAAAAAATCGGGGAAACATGTCTGGCTCGTAATACATCGCTTGATCGATGCCTTTATTGCCCTCCTCTAACGGAAGCCACGGAGGATTGAACACGATCAAATCCGCCTGAAGCTCGGAGTTGGCAAATAAATCTCCGAGGGCCAGCTCGACTCTTGACGTGAGGCATTTTCCTTTCAGCGATTGTTGCATGCCGTAAATCGCATTTGGATTGATATCGGTGGCACGGACCTTTTCGAAGCCGTGGTTGAGGACCTGATGGGTGATCACCCCGCTACCGACTCCGACGTCGATCGCGATTTCCTTGCTACCCGCGTAGCTTTCAAGCCAGTCTTCGAGCAGCTGGAGATGCTCAAAACGCGTTGGGAAGTAAGTCCCGTAATATGGAAACACCTTATCCTTGAGAGTTGGTATCGAAATTCCTTTTTGAAACCATTGCCAGGAACTGTTCAGACCTTGGACCTGAGGAAGAGGAATAAAGAATTCTTTCACGTCAGGATACAGTTCACTAAGCCATCCGATTTTGGGCGCTTTTCTGGCCAGCAACTGACTATCCTTCACGTGGAGCAGAATTCTGTTTGAGAGTTCTCGGAATGCAGCTCGATTTTCCCTCTGCCCCCGATAGGATTCAGCGGAATAGTGATGATTGACAGACTTCCTAAGCTGGCTGAGGACAAGGAGTCCGCTGCTGTAAAAGTCTTGGATTAGAACACGACGCCCCTCGATGAGATCATCAACGGCGGTCTGCGCCCCCTTTCTCTTCGTAAACGGAACGACTTGAGTCCTCAAATCTAGAGGTTCGGGACGATTTAATACCAAATTCTTTTCCACGTCGGGATGTTAGCTCGGGGAGTTGCGTGAGCGAAAGGGGGCAGTCGATCATTTCTGACAAATCCGCGGGCGCAACGTCTCCTTTTTCCGTTGAGGGGTTGGTCATTCATATTGGGAAATTTCCGCGTTTTTGTCGGCCCCGAACTGCCGGATAGCCTGCAAGTTCACTCCCCGGGTGCTCTCTACCACACCACTTTGTTGCCCCCAGGCGTCTTCACTTCGACCTTGGGATCGACCCCACGCCTCAAACTGCTCTTTCACGAAAATAACCATCCATCAAAACGCGTTTCCTTGCCCTCCCGGGGACAGTCGAAGCAGGCCCTCTTCAATCGGATCAAGTTAGCGGATTAGAACTCGGTCTACCGCGTCGCGGAGCAGATCGATCAGATCGGCGTCCATGAATTCAAACTCGTCCGGGATGTCGAGAATCCGAACGTCGAAATCGGAGTCCGGATGAAGCACTTCCAATCTCCGGAGGTGCTTCCGCTCCATCACCAGCACGAGGTCCGCCCACGAGAGATCACCCACCGAGACGCGGCGCCGACTGCGCTCAGCCACGCCACCCGACCGAACGTCGAACCTCGGATCATTCTGGTAAATCGCCGCGGCCGTCGGACTTCGTCGCTGGTTGCGCGCACAGACAAACAGAAGTTTCAAAGCACTCCAATTCTCTCCCGGGCAGGCCCCACTTCCAAGCGCTGATCGAGAGAGGTTGGCCACGCGGCTCCCGTCGGTCGGAAGCCTCCGACTGCGATCAGCGTGGCCTCGTGTTTTCCTGACCCGCATGCGTCGTCTCACTTCAATCGCGCTCGCGGTGGCTATGGCAGTCAAATTCATCGCTTCACTCCCGGCTGGTCACGGAATGGGCGAATTCGATATCCGCCCCGTCATCCCGTTAGCCCCAGCACAGCTCGAAAGGCTGCGGACCATCGCCCGCACTGATCCAGCCCCGAAGGACATCGCCGCGGAGACCCAAGAAGACGGCGGCGCCCGCCTCGGTGTCGAGCCCACGCCCGTCGCGACCATCGATTACGAAGGCCTCATCAACACCGACCCCCGCCGCATCGCCTCCGTCCGACGGCTCGAGCAAATGGACGACGTTGCCGCGCTGACCCGCTACTGGCAAATTTCCGAGGATCCCAAAGCGGTCCCGCACTGCGCCGCCTCGTCACCGCCTGGGCCGAAATCTACGACCCCGACGGCAAAGACGTAAACGAGAACAAGCTCACGCCAGTTTTTGTCGCTTACTTCCACCTCCGCCCGAGCTTCGCAGATGCCACCCGCCGCCGGATCGACGACTGGATCACCCGGCTCGGTGCTCTTCACTTTCGATCAGTGAATGATGCCGACAGCTTCACAAACCGCTACACCAAACACGTCCGGCTACTCGCGGTCTTCTCCCGCATCCTCGACAAACCGGCTTGGAACGCCGCCGTCACCACCGGCGTGCGCCGCTAAGTCGCGGGACGTCTGGGGGCCGACGGCAGCAGTCGTGACCTGGAGTTGCGGGACTCGCTCACGTATCGCGCCAGCGGACTCGAGCCGATCGTCCAGCTCGCCAGCGAGTCCGGTGAATCCGGCGAGGAATTTTACCGCTGGGAATCACCGGAAGGCTCATCGATCCAGCGCTCCGTCGACTACCTCGTCCCCTACGCCATGGGCCGGAGGACTCACGCCGAATGGGTGAACACGCAGGTGCCCCTCGACCGCGAACGCGCCGCCGCCGGACTCGAAGAATGCCGCCCCGGCCGTCTCTACGAACCCTCCCATGCCCTGCCGCTCATGGAATTGGCCACCTTCCTCGACCCCAATCTTCAGTCCGTCGTCGATCACCTCCGAGGCCCCGGGACCTCCCGCTTCCCAGCTTGGCAGAGCCTCATCAACGAAGCCGCCCGCCCACCAGCTGATTAGGAATTCTCGAGATTCCCAAACGCTCGTTGACTCCGCCGCTTCGAGCGGATCAATGCGTCAGCGCGTAGACGCAGATGTTGAGCGCGATTTTCTTCGCCTCGTCCGGCGGCACTCCGTGGCCCTTGTTGCAGCTCCCGTCCATCGCGAAGGAGCAACACAGACCGTCCTCCCCCATCACCGCGACGAGTTCATCTTCACGGTAGAGCCCCTCCAGCCAGATCTCGCCCTTTTCGACCGAGGTCAGCCGATCCAGCTTATAGAACGACCGGTAAATCAGGTCGTCGTAAGGAATCCGCCGCACCTTCTCGCCCGGAAAGACCCGGCTGAATTCCCGCCGCCACGCCGCCGGAAAGGCCGGATTCGTGCAGCAACCGGAGGAAAAAGCGAACCCGCCATTGGTCAGGTAACGCCGCAAATTCTCGAGCTCGGCCTCCGACAAAACGAAATCGTCGTGTCCGTTCATGAACACGAACGGTGTCTCGAAGAGCGCCTCGTCCGACACGTTGAGCAGCCGCTTCTCGCGCACTTGGATCGTCGAAGCCCGTGCTACCAGTTTCACCAGATCGTCCCCAATATCGCCGCAGTCCGACCCCTTGTTCGATCCGAAAGCCAACCGCCCCACGAAGAACGTGCTCGCGTCGTCCGACGGCCCCGCCACCACGACGCCGGCCAGCCCCATCCAAATCCACAACCAAAAGATCCGTCCCACCCGAGGACTCTCCCACAACCACCCCACCGAGACCAAGAGATTCAGCGGGGGAACGCACGCCTCCCGACGTGCGAGCCGCGGCATCCCTCCTCGGCGATCGACAAGGCGCCAGCGAGCCAAACGGTCTCGACGCGAAATCGCCCCCCGCATCACCGCAACATCCAGCGCTTTCTCAGCACCCACCCCGCCCCCAGCGGCAGCACCACCAGCGCCATCGCCCACAAACCCGGCCCCAGGGGCTCGCGTTGAAGCCGCGTGCGACTCGCCTCCTCGATCCGCTCCTTCAAGCCCGCCGCGAACTCATCCACTTGTCCCCGCGCTTCCTCCACCGTCCACGCCGTCCCCGCGCTCATCGCCGACCACTGCCGCAGCGTCTCCATGTCCCGCCCCGGGCGAGCCATTTCGACGTTCGGCTCGCGAATCTCCAGCGTCCTCGTTGCAAGCGCCACGTCGCCTTCACCGATCACGTCGATGGTGTAAATCCCCGCCTTATCCGGCGTGAACCCGACCTCCGCCCGCTGCCCGCCCCCCAACTCGATGTTTTCGCTTGCGACCGTGTCGCCAAGGTCCGTGGTGACCCGAAAGCGCAGGACCTCCGCCGCCCGGGGCCCTTGCTCATCCGTTTCCGTCTCCGCCACCGCGTCGTCGGCCGCCTCCCGACGGTTGAGAATCAATCGAATTTCCCGCCCCGGACCCAGCTCCTGGTCCGCCACTTCGATCCGCACCGCCTGCCGTCCCGCCTCCGCCAGCCGCCGGACGAGTTGCTGCCAGAATCGATCGAAATGACCCTGATCCGCATCCTTCGCCAGCCGCCATTTCCAGAGATTCTGAAGCGCGATCACCACCGCCGTGCCCGACCCGTAGGGCTGCTCGGCCATCAGCACGCGCGGTTGGCCATCCGGCCCCACGTCTTCGGAATGCACCGCCCACACGGTCGCTCCGGCCTTCGCCTCGACCACCCGCCCGTAATCGTCGAACGGCGGCAACTTCCGCCACGCGTCCGCCGTCTCCCCGGCCTCGCCGATCTCGAAAACCGGGTCCGCCAACGCCTCCGCCGTGAGCCGCATTTGAAAAGGTGGATCCAGTCCGCGCACCCCCCGGTCGTCCTCGAAACGCACGGGCAGCATTTGTTCCAAACGGCTCCCACGCCACGACGCGTCGAAAGTATTCCGTCCACCGATCAGCAAGACTCCACCGCCGTAATCGGCGCAGAACGACGCGATCGCCTCCTGCTGCGCGGGCGTCAGCTCCGACGGTCTCAAGCTCGACAGCACGACGACCGAAAACGCCGCCAAGTCCGCAACGTCGTCGGG
The DNA here is from genome assembly GCA_963719495.1 of uncultured Verrucomicrobiae bacterium. Lineage (GTDB taxonomy): Bacteria > Verrucomicrobiota > Verrucomicrobiia > Chthoniobacterales > JAATET01 > CAVVKW01. The sequence continues at coordinate 197,968 of CAVRCI010000004.1, read as the reverse complement.
AAATCCGTCCAGCAACTCGCCCGGCTCCTCGAGGTTTTGTCGGAAGACCGACCGCTCGCTCGTCCGGCTCAAGCCCGTCACCCGCACCGTCGGATCGCCCCGCAGCGCGAGTCCGATGAATTTGAAATCCCAAGTCAGCGCCCCCTGCATGTAGAGCACCCGCAATTCGCGTTCGCGGCTCACGCGCACCGCGACCTTGGCCTCGCTCTCGATCAGCACGATCCCCCGCTCCGCCGCCGGCGTCTCGATCCGCACCCGATACTCGTGCCGACCTTCCTCCGCCTCGCTCAGTTCGAAACTCTCCGACCAATACCGCGATCCCGTCACCCCACCGACCCTGCGGCGATCGTGAAATTTCCCATCCCGCAGCAGGATCAAATCAAACGCGCCCAGCGGCCCGGCGAGATTCGCCTCCAACCTCGCGCCGATCCGGAAGGTCGCGTTCGGCGGCACGGCCTCCGGCGCGTCCAAGCCCGCGAGATCCAGGGTCTCGACGCCCCGGTCCGACCCCACGCCCACGGCGATCACGGGCGTGCGCGTCGCCAGCAACGCCGCGACCGCCGCTCCATTCGACTCGATCTCGTTCGCCGCGCCATCGGTCAGCACCACGATCGCCGCCGGCTCCCGGGCCGTCGCCGCCAAGGCCGCGGAAAAAGCGACCCCCAGATCCGTGCCAACCCCCTCCGCTTTGGCAACCGCCAACTCCGCCGCGTCCACCCCTTCCGCCGTCGAGTCGAAGACCATCGGCCGCACCCGGAAGCCCGCCCGCTGCACCGCCGGCCCCACCACGTCCCGCGCAAACACGAGCGCGTCCGCCAGCCGCGCGCCCGACTCGGTGTCCGCCAGCGCCATACTCGCGCTCCGGTCCACGAGCAACACGACGTCCCGCCGCGCGGCTTCGTCCGGCCGCGGCACCACGATCACCGGGCGCGCCAGCAACCCCGCGATCACCAGCACCGCCACCGCCCGCAATCCAGCCAACACGCCCACGCGCCCACGCCGCAACCCCCGCCGCGCCAATCCAGCCGACCCCCAGACAACGAGCCCCAGCCCAATCAAGCCGACCGCCAACCCAACCCACGGAGTCTCGAAAATCACCCGCCCCCCCATCATCCGCCAATCACCACCCACCCAACCAAGACCAGCCTCACGCCCCCTCCGACAATTTCTCGAAATACCGCCGCACCCGGTCGCGAAACTCCTCGGGAGCCTCCGCCGGGTCGAATTTCAACAACGCCGGGTCCACCGGCATCTCCCGTTCGAGGTCCGCCATCTCCAGCCGATACGACTCCAGACGGTCCACCAACTTGCGCAGCGCCACCTCGTCGATCTCCAGGTCCACGTCGCCCGACATCGCTTCGAGATCCGCCGCGAGCGCCGCCAATTTCGGCACCGCCGCCGTCTCCCTCGCGTCCACGAGCGCCAGCCTAGCCTCCTCCAATTGCCGCCGCAGATCCTCGTCGCTCAACTCGCGCCGCTCCGCCATTCGCTTCGCCAGTGCGCCCAGGATCCTCGCCGCGTCGCTCACTTCACCCGGTCCGGCCAGCCGGTCCGCCCCCGCCCCGCGCAACGATCCCGGCTGACTCGCCTCGAACGACGTCGCGATCTCCTCCAAAGCCGCCATCGCCTCGGTCGCGCCCTCGCCGCCGCCTTCCTGTAATTTTTTCGCCGCCGCGTCCAATCGCTCGCCCGGCTCACCGGCGAGCGATCTCCCCAGCCCCGGCCCGAACAATTCCCCCGCGCCCGTGTCTTCGAGCGTCTCCTCCATCACCGCCTTCGCCCGCTCGATCCGGTCGCCCGCTTGCGCCAATTCCTCGTTCCGCTCCGCCTCGGTCGCATCCCCGCCCGACTCCGCCAAGCGCTCCGCCTGCGCGTCCAGCACGGCCTTCATTCGGTAGACGTCCGCCATCGCCTCCAGCGCGTCCTGCCTCGCCAGGGCCGCTTCGAGCTCGGCCAATTTCTCCGCCGCCGCCCGTGCGTCCCCCGCGGCCTGCCGGTCGCCGCCCGCCAGCGAATCGGCCGCCACGCCCATCGCCGACGTCGCCTGCCCCGCCGCGGCCTCCGCCGCCTGGAACGGCTCCGGCGCCCGCTCGCGCATCGCCTCGAGCGTCGCCGCGATCCGCTTCTGTTCCAATTCCAGCCCCGGCAGATCCGCCTTGTCCGTGGCGGCAGCCTCCTCCGCCAGCGCTTCCTGCGCCTCGCGCGCCTCCCGCACCGCCGTCATCGCCGCCGCCCGCGCGTCGCGGAATTCCGCCATGTCCGCAATCCTCCCGTCCAGATCCATCCCCGCCACCGGCTGCGACTCCTCGGCCCCGCCACTCCCTCCCCCAGCCCCATTCGCGAGCGCCTTCAAATAATCCTTCCGCGACTCGACGAGCTGTTGCAAAGCCAGTTGCTCCGCGGCCAAAGCCGACCCGTTGTCCGACGTCTCCAGCGCCCCCACCGCCCCATCCATCGTGTCCCTCGCTTGCGCCAACTGATCCAACACCGTCGCGATGTCCTCGTGCTCGATCTCCGCCACCTCGCCGTAGAGATGCGCCGTCGCGTCGCGCGTCTCGCCCTGCGCCCCGACCAATTTGGCCTGATCCTGCTCCCGCTCTTCCGACGTCTCCGCCGGACGCCCCTCCTGCCGGTGAGTCCCGCGCAGGATGTCGGTCTGCTTCTCGATCAACCGGCTCAATTTCTTCAAACAAGCCATCGCCGCGCCGCCACCGCCGCCACCCTCGAGCTTGATGAGCTCCTCGCGAAACGGGCGGATTTCCACGAAGAAAATCTCCGACGAATACCGCGTCGCCTCCCCCGCCAGCGCCGACGCCGAGTAGCTCACCACGTCCCAATCATCCACCGCCAACTCATCCAGATACAGCAACGGCTCGTAAACCGCGTAATTCGGCTCCCGCGGCTCCGGCAGCACCCGGTCCCGCGCCGCCCCTCCATTCACCGCCGTCGTCCAGGAAGCCCGCCGCAAAGCCTCGTTCGAAGCCGCCTCGACCGTGATCGGCAGCACGTCGACCTTCGTCAGTTTGAGATCCCCACCCGGCTCGGTGATCCGCACCTCCCCCCACGCCGCCCGCATTTGCGAGGAAGTATCGTCCGGCAGGTCCAGCTCGAACGCATCCTCCGCCGCCCCGACCACCGCCACCGATTCCCGACCGAGCTCGTCCCAAGGCCGCGTCTCCGTCAGAAAAAAAACGGTTCCCGCCAGTGCGATCGAAGCCGCCACCACCACCATCCACGTCGGCTCCGCCGACACCGCCCGGATGCGGCCGGCCCGCGCGAGTTCCCCCGCCGCCTGCTCCCCGATCGCCGGCACCCACTCCCGCCCCGACCCCCGGCGCTCCAGATCCGCCAGCGTGTTCAATCGATCCAGCAGCGCCGGAGCCGCCCCCTCGATCCTCTCCGCCAGCCAAGCCTCCTCCCGAGCCGCCGAAGCCGCCCGAATCCCCCCGATCACCAGAGCAATCCCCACAAAAAGCACCACCGCCGCCACCCCCAGAGCCGCCACCCCGACGTCCGTTACCCCCCCGAGAAGCGCCATCGCCCCCAACCCAACCACCCCCAAGCAAGCCCCCAAAACCGTCCACCCAATCCACCGGACAAACAAAAGCCAACGCCACCGAGCCAGCGTCCCCCGGAAAACCCGCTCGACCTCCGGATTCAAACCAATCCCCCCGTAGTGGTCGACGTCAAGAGACCCCACCCAAGACCCGGCAAAACCCCCAACCCAATCCGTGGCCATCCGCGTCCATCCAAGGTTCGAATGGGTATCCCCCTCACGCCGTTTCCCCCCGCCGGTTCGTCCAGATCATCTCCGCGAGTAGAAGCCCCGCCCCGCCCAAAAGCAACCACCACCACAACGTCTCCTCCCGCCCCGCCACCGCTGTTACCGCCCGCGCCGGAGCCACCACCGGCGCGTCCTTCGCCTGCAAAGTCCAGGCCGCCACCGCCGCGGGCGTGCCCTCGATGTAATCCAGCACCGACTCCGCCGAATCCGGACTCACGCTCACCAGACTCGTCTTCTCTTCCGGACCTTTCGCCCCATGCTGAACCCCAGCCCCCCCGGCCCCCCCGGACCGCCGCAACTCGTAGATCCCCGGCGCGTCCGGAGCCACGATCCGCAGCCGCCCCGCCTCATCCGCCACCGCCCGCGTCGCCTCCCGCCCCCCATCGTCGGCCAGCGCAAACTCCACCCCCGCCCCGCGCTCCATCACCCGATAAAGCACCTCCCCCGGCTCCACCGAAGTCTGCAATTCCGGAGCCGCCCGCACGTGCGTCAGACACCCATCCAGAAACGGCAAAAAGTCGGGCCGCAGCACCCAATTCGTCCACTCCGCGTCCGCTCCAAAGCCAAAGACCAGCATCCGCCCCTTCGTCCCGCGCGTCTCGAACGCCACCGGCACCCCGTCCCCCGCAAACAGGATTCCGTCCGCCTCCTCCGCCGCCAACGCCAGATACTTCCTCACCCGCACCGCCAGCAAATCCCCAAAATCCTGGCGCGAGTAAGCCGACAGCGCCGGATGCGAAAACGCCGCATACCGAAACGCCGACCCCTCCGCCGCGAAGTCGACCACTTCCCCGCCCGAAAACCCCAGCGTCCGCAAAAATCCCTCCACCAGCGGCGTCGTCCGCGAAACGAAAAGCACCACCCCCCGCCCGTTGTTCAAATGCTTGAGCACCACCCCGCGCACCTCCGCCGACTGCAAATAATCGCTCTCCACCACCACCGCGTCGAACCCCGGCGCATCCGCGCCCGCCTCCGCCCGAATCTCGTCCGGCGTCAACCGCGTCACGTCCCACACCCCCGCCGAGATCTCCGGATCCAGGCTCGCCCGCAGGTAGGGCGACCGCGCGATCAGCCCGATCCGCCCCGGCTCCAGCGGCGGCACCGCGAAGTAGCTCCGATCATCCTCCCGCAGCGCGTCCGGCTCGCCCTTCAGTTCCACCTCCCCCCGCACCCACCCCTTCGAATCATCCTTCCAATTCGCCCGCACCGTCAGATTCCCCGCATCCAGCGCCAGATCCTGACGCACCACCTCCCGCTCCCCCGACCGCACCACGATCTCCGCCCGCCCGTTCGCCTCCTGCGCGCCGAGATCCAGCGTCAGCTCCGTCACCGCCGCCTCCCGCGTCAGCTTCCGCCCCACCCGCGTCGTCGCCGTGTAAAGATTCCCCGCCCCGTTCCGCCCCGCCGCCTCCGCCATCACCACCTCCACGTTCTCCAAAAACGGCGGCACGCTCAGATTCTCCTCCCACTGATTTCGCTGCCGGTCTCCGGAGACCAGGATCCGCCGCCGCTCCCCCAACGACCGGTCCAGCATCCCCGCCGCCAACCGAAACGCCTCCAGATAACTCCCCCGCTGATGCGTCGGCTCCAGCGCCTCGACCGCCGCCGCCCCCTCCGCCCGATCCCCCCCCAACTCCGCCACCACCCGGCACCGCGCCGCGATCTCGATCACCCCCACCTGCGCCCCCGACGGAGCCGACCGCACCTCCCGGGCCACCTCCCGCCGCGCCCGCTCGAACGCCCCGTCCACCCGGTGACTCAACGTATTATCCAGCAGATAAATCCTCACCTCCGTTTCACCTTCCGCCGCCGCCGACCGATTGAACATCAACCCCGCCAACGCCAAAACCGCCAGAACGAGCGCCAGCAAACGAAGCAAAAACAAAGGCCACTCCCGCACCCTCAACGGCATGTCCCGCGGAGCCGGCTGATCGTCCAGAAACCGCAACGCCGCGAACGACCGCACGTTCGTTCGATGCCGCCGCCGCAAATGCAGCCACAGCGGAGCCGCCACGCCCACCAACCCCAGCAACCCCAACGGCACCAGAAACATCATCGCAACCGCCCCCGCGCCGCCAGGAACCGGGCCATCGCCGCGTAAGGCTCCGCGTCCGTTCGGATCACCTCGTGCGGAATCGCCAACTTCCGAAACAACTCCCGCTGCGGCGCCATGAACGCCTCGAACCGCTCCAAATATTTCGCCCGCGCCCGCTCCGGCGTCACGTGCCGCAGCATCCCCGTCTCCGGATCCTCGAACACCGCCGCCTCCGTGAACGGAAAGTCGATCTCATCCCGGTCCAGGATCTGAAAGACAAAACAATCGTGCCCGTTGAACCGCAACTCCTTCACCCGATCGGCAACCACGTCCACCCCCTCCAGGAAATCCGAAAAAATCGCCACCAGGCTCCGGCGATGAATCAGCCGATTCGCCCCCGAGAGCAAAAACCCCAATCCCCCCTCGCCCCCGGCCTCCAACCCACCCAGCTCCCGCAGCAGCAACCCAAGCTGACTCGACCGCTGCCCCGGCGGCACCGACCGCAGCCCCCCATTCCCCCCGGTCGTCAGCAACCCCGCCGCATCCTTCTGCCGAAGCAGCAACCACCCCAAAGCCGCAGCCAAGGCCTTCGCACAACCCAATTTCGAGTCCCACGCCCCCTCCCCGCCATACCCCATGCTCCCGCTCGCATCCACCACCAGATAAGCCCGCACGTTCGTCTCCTCCTCGAATTCCCGGATGCACAACCGATCCGACCGCCCATACAACCGCCAATCCAAATGCCGCGGATCATCCCCCGGCTGGTAATCCCGGTATTCCGAAAATTCCACGCTAAACCCCCGGTAGGGACTCGCGTGGATCCCCGTCAGAAAACCCTCCACCAAATACCGAGCCCGCAAAGGCAAGGAAGCCAGCCCCGATACAACCCCCGGATCAAAAGCCGCCTTCATGTCACTTCAAGGAACGACGGCTTCCAGCCGCCGGGGAGCGCACGCGTCCCCGCGTGCGAGATGCGGCGTCCCGCCGCATCACGAGGCAATGCGAAGCGAGCCGAAGTCAAAACGCCACCCCCACCCACCCCTCAATGCCGCACCCGCTCCAGCAACCCAGCGATCAAATCCGGAGCCGACACCCCATCCGCATCCGCTTGGAAATTTCGAATCAAGCGATGACGCAACACATTGGGAGCCAGTGCCGCCACGTCCTCGCACGACACGTTGAACCGCCCCGCGCAAGCCGCCCGCGCCCGCCCCGCGATGATCAGATTCTGACTCGCCCGCGGCGAAGCCCCCCACCGCAGATACTTGCGGATCTCCTCCGGAGCCGAGTCCCCGTCCGGCCGCGTCGCCCGCACCAACTCCACCGCGTAGCGAACGACATTCGGCGGCACCGGCACCCGCGCCACCGCGTCCCGAAACGCCGCCAATTCCCCCTCCGCAAACAGCGGCTGCAACTCACTCGTCGGCGTGAACGAATGCCGCTCCACGATCCGCACCTCGTCCTCCAACCCCGGATACCCCACCTCCAGCTCGAACAAAAACCGATCCAACTGCGCCTCCGGCAGCGGATACGTCCCCTCCTGCTCGATCGGATTCTGCGTCGCCAGCACGATGAACGGCTCCGCCAGCGCGCGGATCTTCCCCGCCACCGTCACCGTCTTCTCCTGCATCGCCTCCAGCAGCGCCGCCTGCGTCTTCGGCGGCGTCCGATTGATCTCGTCCGCCAGCAGCACGTTCGTGAAAACCGGCCCCGGCACGAAAACAAATTTCCGGTGCCCCGTCGCCACGTCCTCCTCCAGAATCTCCGTCCCCGTCACGTCCGACGGCATCAGATCCGGCGTGAATTGAATCCGCGCAAACGGCAACCCGAGCAGCCGCGAAACCGCGTTCACCAACAAAGTCTTTGCCAACCCCGGCACGCCCACGAGCAGACAATGCCCCCGGCAAAGGAGAGCCTGCAAAATCGCCTCCACGTTCGGCCGCTGACCCACCACCACCGTCTCCAGCTGCGAATGCAGCGAATCCAACCGCGAGCACAAGTCCCCCAAAATCACCACCGGATCACGCTCATTGTCCATGACGCTGCAACCTGCCCACCCCGGCCAAAGATGTCACGCCACCAATCGGCACGACCACCTCGCCCGCCGGCCACGCCGTGGCCGCCGCCAACCCAGGGCGGCTTCAAGATCGAACCGTCCGTCTCCGTCGCCCCCCGTCGTCCGCGTCGATTCCATTTTGCCTATTGAACATTTTCGCCCCATAGCAGGAACGGCGATTCGTAATCGTCCAACCAACCCAGAGGCAACGCCTCGCACCAACAAGACCGATGCCCCGCCACCCCTGGATGATCCCAACCGACCTGGCCCCCGCCGACGCCAAAAGCCTCACCGCCGACCTCTCGGCCATCCACCTCCACCGAATCACCACCCCGGAGTACCCTCTCTTCCAGGAAGCCTACGGCCACCTCCAAGCCGAATTCGCCGCCGCCAACGAACTCGAAACCGTAGCCACTCTCGCCGACCGCCTCACCCGCCCCACCACCGAACTCCACGAGGGCCGCGCCCTCCGCTACGAACTCGCGTACCTCACCGACGCCACTGGAGCCTTCGCCGCCGTCCGCGATCACACCGCCATCGTCAATCCCGCGACCGGCACCGCCATCGTCCACCTCTCCCACAATCTGATCGCCAAACCCTGGCGCCGCACCGGCCTCGCCGGCTGGCTCCGCGCCCTCCCCCTCCAAACGGCCCGAGCCTGCCTCGAAAGCCAAAGCCTCCCCACCGATTCCCCCATCACCCTCGTCGCCGAAATGGAGCCCGCCGATCCCACCGACGCAGCCCGCACCACCCGCCTAGCCGCCTACGCCAAAGCCGGGTTTCTAAAACTCGATCCAACCCACCTCGACTACCACCAACCCGACTTCCGCGACCCCACCGAGATCGCCCGCACCGGAGGCCCCAAGCCAGTCCCCCTCAACCTCCTAATCCGCCAAATCAACCAACCCCAATCCACCGACCTCTCCGCCCCCGAAGTCGAGGAAATCACCCAAGCCCTCCTCACGATGTATTCCGCCAGCGACCTGAAGGTCGAAAAGCCACCAATCCCACCCCAACTCGACTTGATCAACCCACTCGACTCTCAACCATAAACTCGCAACTTCCTTCCAAGGATGATCCCCCTCCACCACCACCCCGGCTTCGAAGTTTCCCTCGGCAACCACGTTATGCCGATCCGCAAATTCCGGCTCGTCGCCGAAGCGCTCGCCACCGACCCCCGCTTCACCGTCACCGCCCCCTCCCCCGTCACCGACCCCGACCTCCTCCGCGTCCACACCCCCGCTTACGTCGAAGCCATCCGCACCGGCACCCCCCGCGAACTCGCTGAATCTCAAAAATTCCCGTGGTCACCCACCCTCGACGCCTCCGTTCGTCTCACCAACGGCGGCGTCCTCGCCGCCGCCACCACCGCCCTCGACACCGGCATCTCCGGCGCGCTCGTCAGCGGCTTCCACCACGCCCACGCCGATCACGGCGAAGGCTTCTGCACCTTCAACGGCCTCATCGTCGCCATCGACGCCCTCGTCGCCGCCGGCAGGATCCGCACCGCCGCCATCCTCGACCTCGACCTCCACTACGGCAACGGCACCGCCACCCTCGCCGAGACCCGCCCCCACGTCTTCGCCCTCTCGATCTACGGCAACGACTACTGGGACAACGTCCCCCACGCCGACGTCACCACCATCCGCCACCCCACCGGCCCCAACCACGAATCCGCCATCCTCCCCAACCGCTGCCAAGGCCCCGAAATGCTCGCCATCCTGGGAAAAAATCTCCCGAGCCTGATCGCGAAAGGCAAGCCCGACCTCCTCCTCTACCAAGCCGGAGCCGATCCTCTCCGCGACGACCCCTATTCCCCCTTGGATCTCGGACCCGAAGACCTCGCCGCCCGCGACCGCCGAGTCTTCGAATTCGCCCGCGACCAAGGCATCCCGATCGCCTGGGTTCTGGCTGGCGGCTACACGAAAGACGTCACCAAAGTCGTCCAAGTTCACGTGAACACCGCAAACGAAGCGGCAACGGCATTCGGGTAAAACAGGCTTCCAGCCTGTTGCGTCGGGCTTCCAGCCCAACGCCTCAATCCCAAACGCGAAGCGTCACTCCTCCCCCCACGCCGCCACCGAACCATGAACACAATTCATGCATTCAACAAAATTGTATCCCAAAATAATTAAGCACCTCGACCCACCCGGCTCCCCGTCTGCTCATTCCCGGTCTCGAAAGCGCACCAAACCGTCAGCCAACCCACCCACCCAAAAAAACCCGAGACCAACCATGAAATCCTTACTCCGCACGTTCACGCTCGCCGCCGCCGCTCAAGCCGCGGCCCTCTCGCCCCTCGCGGCGCAATCCACCCTCGGCGACTACTGGGAGGGTAAACACGCCACCGGCGAATGGCTCGGCGTCCGCCCGACCCTCGAGGACCACGGCATCAAGGTCTTTGGTTGGTGGCAGGGCACCTTCTACGGAATCACCGGCGGCGGCCTCGATCAGCACGGCGCTTTCGACGAGGAAGTCTGGCTCTTCGCCAAACTCGATCTCGAAAAAATGGCGAACATTCCCGGCCTTTCGCTCACCGGAGCGGTCCGCTGGCGAGACGGCACCGACGTCAACGAATACGTCGGCGCATCCCCGATCTTCAACCCATCCCACACGCAAGCCGGCAAACAGATTCGCCTCATGCCGTTCTTCTTCACGTGGACTTCCGGCGATCTCGTCGGACCCAACAATCTGTTCACGCTTTCCGGCGGCTGGCAGAATCCCATGTTCCACTTCGCCGACCAGCCGGACTCCCGGTTCTTCATCAACAACTCGATCTTCCAGATCAAGGGTATCGGCGCGAACGGCATCCCGTTCAACGGAGCCTACGAATCCTGGGGCGGCTTCCTCAACGTCAAGCCCAGCGACCTATTCTACGTCCAGGGAGGCCTCTACCTTGCGGCTCCCGGCGGCTCCAGCACCGCCAATCACGGCCTCTACTTCGAGGGCGCGAACCCACCCGAGAGCAACGGCCTCTACGGCCTCGTCGAAGCCGGCCTCACTCCGAAACTCGGCGAAGACCAACTCCCCGGCAAATACGTCGCCGGAGCCATCTACTACGGCGAAGAAAACACCTCCTTCAACGGAGCCTCCTACGACGAACGCAACACCTTCTACTTCCAAGCCGACCAAATGCTCTTCCGCGAGTCCTCACCGCAACCCGAACCCGTCTACGCCAAGGGTCCGTCCGACGGGAAAACCTACCCGTCGGCCAAGTCCTTTAAAACTCCCGTCGATCCCGTCCTACCCGCGCTCAGTCCACAAGGCCTCTACATGATCAACTTCGTCAACTTCGCGCCGAAGTATAACAACCTCCTCCCCTTCTACTTCCACACCGGCCTCCTCTACAAAGGACCCTTCCCCGGCCGCGACGACGACGCCATCGGAGCCGCCTTCATGTATGGCCAGTTCAGCTACGACCGCATCCAGGCCCGCCAGGAAGCCAACCAACAAATCCAGAAAACCTACGAAGCCGTCATCGAGGTCGACTACCGCTTCGCGGTCAACAAATTCGTCACCATCCAACCGTTCTGGCAATACATCATCCGCCCCAGCGCCACCGGAGAAATCCAAAACGCCAACATCCTCGGCATCAGCGCCAAAGTGAATTTCTGAGGGGAGCGCACGCGTCCCCGCGTGCGAGATGCGGCGTCCCGCCGCATCACCTGGCAAATCGAGCAAAGCGAGAGAGCCGACCCCAAAGGCGGCCCAAGCCGCCTCAAATCAACCCAAGCGGCGCGGTCCAACCCCGCGCCGCATTCGCATTCCACCACCCACCATTCACGTCACCCACCCACCCCCCTCCCCTCCACCCGCGCCGCCGCCATTCGGCAAAGCCCGATAAACGTCTGCTCCGTCTCCCGCAGCACCCGGTGCCCCTGATGCACCACGACCCATTTTCGCTTAACGGTAGACTTGGGAGTTGGCCGCGCCACCAGCGACCCGTCCGCCAGTTCATCGGCCGCCACCCACGGAGCCATCAGCGCCACCCCCAGGCCCAACCGCGCCAGCTGCTTCATCACCTCGAAACTCGGAATCTCCACGTAGGACTGCAACCGCACGCCGCACTGCAAAAAATAATCCTCCATCCGCCGAAACGTGACGCTCCCCTGCTGATAAAGCAGAAAGTGCTCCTTCGACAAATCCGCCGTCGACAACCGCTTCACGTCCGCCCACCGATGCAACGGCGAGACCAGTAACTCGAGCTGATCCTCGAAGAGCGGATGCGCCTTCAAACCCACCGGCAGCACATCCTCTACCACCAACGCCAGATCCGCCGTCCCTTCCTCGACTTCCTTCACCGCCTGCGGCGAGTTTTGCAACTTCACGATCACCGACACGTCCGGATACGACTCGCGAAACTCCCGTAGAACCGGTGCCAGGATCGACTGCGCCATCGATGTCGTGAAAATCACACTCAGCTTCCCCGACGCGGCGCCCTTCGTCGACACCGACTCCGCCGCCCGATCCACCGCGTCGAGAATCCGAAGCACCTGACCCAAAAATCGCCGCCCCTCCGGTGTCAGGTGCGTCGTTTTGCCCTTCTTGTAGATCAGAGGACACCCAAGCTGCTCCTCCAGCCGCTTCATCCCGTGACTGATCGCCGACTGCGTCACGCTCATCAGCTCCGCCGTTCGGGTAAAACTCCCCACCCGTGCAAGCGTCGTAAACACCCGGAGCAATCGGAGGTCGAGGTCGGATTCCATGAATGAATCCCATTCATCATTTCCGAAGAAAACAATCACGCCATTTTTGGAACGGATTCGGCGCGATGGCACCGCCGATGCTCAAAGAAATCGCGTGTCCAAGGCCTTCGTCAAATCAACGAAACCCATCGTCACCCCGACGCGTGGTGATTTTCGTATCGGTTACGTCCCCCTCATCGACGCCGCCCCCCTCCTAGTCGCCGAAGAACGCGGCCTCTTCCGCAAAGCCGGGCTCGACGTCCGACTCAGCGCCGAACTCGGCTGGGGATCCATCCGCGAAAAGATCGTCTACGACGAACTCGACGCCGCCCACGCGCCCGGCGGACTCCTCTTTTCAATTCTCCTCGGCACCCTCACCCGCCCCCGCCCCGTCTCCACCGATCTCGTCATCAACCTCGGCGGCAACGCCATCACCCTCTCGCGCCGATTCTGGGAAAAGGGCGTCCGCGACGCCGCCAGCCTCCGCCTCACGCTCCGCGGCGAAGCCCCCCGCCGCCCCACCTTCGCCGTCGCCTCCGCCCACTCCAGCCATCCCTTTCTCCTGCGCGAGTGGCTCCGCTCCTGCGGTCTTCACCCCGACCGCGACGTCCGCACCGTCGTCCTGCCCCCACCCCTCGTCGGCGAACACCTCCGGGCGGGCCTCATCGACGGCTTCTGCGTCGGCGAACCCTGGAATTCCCAAGCCGCCCTCGCGGGCGACGGTTGGATCATCGCCACAAGCGGCAGCATCGCACCAAACCACCCCGAAAAGGTGCTCATGATGCGTGACTCCGTTCGCGCGAAAGCCCCCGGTGCCTGCCAGGCCCTTCGCGCCGCGCTCATCAAAGCCTGCAAATTCTGCGACGATCCCGCGAACCGCCCCGCCGTCGCGCAGCTCCTCCACGAGCGCCGCATCTTTCCCGGCCTGAGTGAGGACACCCTGCGCAATTCGCTCGTCGGCCCATTCCAAACCGGCGTTCCGAAATCCAGCGATCTGCCCGGCGACCTCTTCCGGTTTTATCGCGGATCGGCCAACGCCGCCACGCACGATCGCGCCGAGTGGTGCCTCGACGCCCTCGCCGAATCCAACCCCGCTCCCCTCGACAGTGATGCGCGCCGCCTCTGCTTCGACGCCTTTCTCGAACCCGACCTCATTACGAAAAACCAAACCACCCGGACCCGCCAATTAGTCACCGCCTGACCCACCAACCACACCATGATCCACAAACTCACCACTCTCGCCGCCATCCTCGGCCTCGCCCTCACCACCCACGCCGGCGTCATCGACGCCGAAAAGATCGAACTCAAGTTCGGCTTCATCAAGCTCACCGACTGCGCCCCGCTCATCATCGCCAAGGAGCTCGGCTACTTCGAAGACGAAGGCCTCTTCGTCGAAATCGAAGCTCAGGCGAACTGGAAGGTCCTTCTCGACCGCGTCATCAGCGGCGAACTCGACGGCGCCCACATGCTCGCTGGCCAACCCCTCGGGGCCACCATCGGCATCGGCACCAAGGCCCCCATCATCACCGCCTTCAGCATGGATCTCAACGGCAACGCCATCACCGTCTCCAACGAAATCTGGAAACAGATGCAGGCGCTCGACCCCAACTTAGCCAAGGAAAAACCCGAACACCCCATCACCGCCGACACCATCGCCAAGATCGCCGAGCAATACAAAAACGCCGGCACCCCGCTCAAGTTCGGCATGGTCTTCCCGGTCTCCACGCACAACTACGAACTCCGCTACTGGCTCGCCGCCGCCGGGATCAGCCCCGGCTTCTACACCAACGGCGACACCACCGGCACCACCGACGCCGACATTCTCCTCAGCGTCACCCCCCCGCCGCAAATGCCCGCCACCCTCGCCCAAGGCACCATCCAGGGCTACTGCGTCGGCGAACCTTGGAATCAACAAGCCGTCTTCAAAGGCATCGGCGTTCCCGTCATCACCGACTACGAGATCTGGAAAAACAATCCCGAAAAAGTCTTCGGCGTCTCCGAAAAATGGGCCACCGAAAACCCGCAGACCCACATCGCCGTCGTCAAAGCCCTCATCCGCGCCGGCAAATGGCTGGATGACAGCACGGAAAACCGCAAGAAGGCCTGCGAAATCCTCTCCCGCCCCGAATACGTCGGGGCCGACGTCGAAGTCATCGAAGCCAGCATGACCGGCACCTTCGAATACGAGAAAGGCGACGTCCGCGAGCTCCCCGACTTCAACGTCTTCTTCCGCTACGACGCCACCTATCCCTTCTACAGCGACGCCATCTGGTATCTCACCCAGATGCGCCGCTGGGGCCAGATCGCCGAGACCAAGACCGACGACTGGTATGCCGAGACCGCCAAGTCCGTCTACAAGCCCGCCATCTACTTGGAAGCCGCCAAATCCCTTCAGGAAGATGGTTTCCTGACGGACTCCGACATTCCGAAAACCGACGGCTACCGCCCCGCCACCGACGCCTTCATCGACGGCATCACCTACGACGGCAAGCAACCCAACGCCTACCTCGAGTCGCTGAAAGTCGGCCTGAAATAACTTAATTCTTAATTCTTATAAACTTAAGACTCCCATGAGCCAAACCGCCGAAGCCATCCCACCCACCGCGCCCCTCGCGGAGGCACCGGCGGTCGCCGTGACGCCCCCGGCAACGAAGCCAAGATTGAATACCGCCAAGCTCGCCGCCCACGCCACCACCGTCCTCCAGAAGGTCGCCGCCCCCGCGGTGGCCTTCCTCCTTTTCCTCGTCGTCTGGGGCGTCGTCGCCGCCAACATCCAAGTCAACTTCGGCAGCATCCCCGGCCCCGTCGCCACCTGGAAGGAAGGCGCCGCCCTCTGGCAGGACCACGCCAACGAGCGAACGAAAGCCCGCGACTTCTACGCCAGCCTCGACGAGAAGAAGGCCAAATACGAAGCCAAGTTCCCCGACCGAACCTACCCGGATCGCAAATACGCCGGCAAGCCCACCATCGTCGACCAGGTCTTCACCAGCATTTACACCGTTTTCTTCGGATTCCTCATCGCGTCCGTCATCGCGATCCCCATCGGCATCCTCGCCGGGTCCAACAAGTGGGTCGACAGCGCCATCGCGCCCTTCATCCAGATTTTCAAGCCCGTCTCCCCCCTCGCCTGGCTCCCCATCATCATGATCCTGGTCAGCGCCCTCTACAACCCGACCGACCCCCTCTTCGAAAAAGCCTTCCTCAGCTCCGCGATCACCGTCGCCGTCTGTTCGCTCTGGCCCACCCTCATCAACACCGCCGTCGGCGTCGCCTCCATCGACAAAGACCACCTCAACGTCGCCCGCGTCCTCAAGCTAAGCCCCTGGACCCGAGTCACCAAGATCATCATCCCCTCCGCCCTCCCCTTCATCTTCACCGGCCTCCGCCTTAGCCTCGGAGTTGGCTGGATGGTCCTCATCGCCGCCGAGATGTTGGCCCAGAACCCCGGCTTGGGAAAATTCATCTGGGACATGTATCAAAACGGCTCGAGCCAAACCCTCGCCCAAATCTTCGTAGCCGTCTTCATCATCGGGCTGGTTGGATTCTTACTGGACCAGCTGATGGTGATTCTTCAACGCCTTGTCGGCTTCCAACACTGACCGTCGCCAGCCTGATTTATGATTTATGATTTACGATTTATGATTTTTGGTGGTGGCGAGAGTCGCTCCGAAGATCTTGACCAGCTCTTCAGCCTCGGCCAGGAGCGGCTTGATTCGGTCTTCGGCGAGAAGGTCCATCTCACCCACCATCTCGAGCCAGAACATCGTTTCGTCGGCCTCCTCGAGGACAATCGTAATCTTGTTGGCGAAGTCAGCCCGAGACTTACCCCTCAAGGCCGCGCGGTAGTTCGCGGCGACCGAGCAGCCACTCCGACAAATCTGACCGCCAATCGTTCTCCCGGCATACCCAGTCGGCAGCGCCTCAGCGACTCGCAGCACTCGCTTCGCAAAATCCTTCGTCCGAGCGGCAAGTTGATCCCGATTCATGACTCACCCCAAATCATAAATCATAAATGGTAAATCATAAATAAATTGACCACTTTCATCGACATCCAGGACGTCAGCAAAACGTTCACTGCTCCCAACGGAAAAAAATTCCCCGCCCTCCAAGGGGTCAATTTGCGCGTTAGCGAAGGCGAATTCGTCGCCCTCATCGGCCACTCCGGCTGCGGGAAATCCACCCTCCTCAACATGGTCGGCGGCTTCCACCCCTGCGACACCGGCAGCATCACCGTCGGCGGCAAACCCGTCACCGGCCCCGGCCCCGACCGCATGTTTGTTTTTCAGAACCACTCCCTCCTCCCGTGGCTAACGGTGCGCGCCAACGTCCGCCTGAGCGTCGACGCCGTCCACTCCCGACTCTCCAAGGCCGACCGCACCGCCCTCGTCGACGAGCACTTAGCCATGGTCTCCCTCGTCCCCGCCGCCGACAAATTCCCCGGCGAAATCTCCGGCGGGATGAAGCAGCGCGTCGGCATCGCCCGCGCCCTCGTCACCAAGCCCCGCGTCCTCCTCCTCGACGAACCCTTCGGCGCCCTCGACGCCCTCACCCGCGGCCGACTGCAGGAGCAATTACTAAGCATCTGGGAAGCCCACCGCATCACCGTCCTCATGGTCACCCACGACGTCGAAGAGGCCCTCCTCCTCTCCGACCGCGTCGTCATGATGTCCAACGGCCCCGCCGCGAAGGTCGGCGAACTCATGACCGTCGGCCTCCCCCGGCCCCGCACCCGCGCCGAGTCCATCAATCACCCGAACTACTACCGCCAACGCAACGAACTCCTCTACTTCCTCAACAAGCACAAGGTCAAAAAAAGCGGTCCCATCGCCCCCCGCACGACCACCGACATCGGCTTCATCCCCCTCTCCGACTGCGCCCCGCTCGCCGTCGCCCAGGAGCACGGACTCTTCAAAAAGCACGGAGTCGACGTGCGACTCAGCCGCGAGCCGAGTTGGAAGGCCATCCTCGACGGCGTCACCGAAGGCCGTCTCGACCTCGCCGCCATGGTCGCCGGCCTGCCGCTCGGAGCCGCGCTCCCCACCAACGATCAACCCGCCAAACCGCTCATCGCCTCGATGGTCCTCAGCCGCAACGGCAACGCCATCACCCTCGCCGAGCGTTTCCACGCCCTCGGCATCCAGTCCGCCGCCGACCTTGCCGCCTACCTTCCGCGCCGCGACCCGACCCACCGCAAGCTCATCTTCGGCATGGTCTTTCCCACCTCCATGCACAATCTCATCCTCCGCCGCTGGTTCGCCGACGCCGGAATCGACCCCGACCACGACGTCGAGATCATCTCCGTCCCACCCGCCCAGATGGTCGCCAACCTCGCCGCTGGGAATCTCGACGGCTACTGCGTCGGCGAACCCTGGAACGCCCGCGCCGTCCACGAAGGCACCGGCTACGTCGTTGCGACGGACCTCGATCTCCTTCCCGGCCACCCGGAAAAAATCCTCGGCACCACCTCCCCGTGGGCCGAAGCCAATCCCGACAAACACGCCGCCATCCGCGCGGCCATTGAGGAGGCCTGCGTCTGGTGCGACAAAATGGCCAACCGCCCCGAACTCATCGAGATCATTTCCCGGAAGTCTTACGCCAACGCCGATCCCGCCTACAGCGCTACCGGCCTCAACGGCACCTACGACTACGGCCACGGCAAGACGGCAACGACCCCCAACTTCAACGTCTTCTCCGACACCACCCCCACCCGCGAAGAAGCCCATTGGCTCCTCACCGAGCTCACCCGCTGGAACCTCATCACTCCCCCCAAGGACCGCGAAGCCACCATCGACCAAGTGTATCCATCCCTCCGCGCCTCCGCGCCTCCGCGCGAAACCAACCTTATCCCAGCATGAGCTCCTACCTCGAACTCTCCAAACTCTCCAAGACCTTCCCCGGCCGCGCCGGCGCCCCACCCGCCTGCGTTCTCAAGGACATTTCGCTCGACGTCCAGGAAGGCGAATTCATCGTCCTCCTCGGCCACTCCGGCTGCGGCAAGTCGACCCTCATGAACGCGATCGCCGGCATGAGCAACCCCACCGAGGGCGGCGTCATTCTGCAAGGCACCGAGGTCACCGAACCCGGCCCCGACCGCATGATGGTCTTCCAGAACTACTCGCTCCTCCCGTGGCTCACCGCGGCCGAGAACGTTCACCTCGCCGTGAGCGCCACGATGCCCAAAGCGAGCAAAGCCGAGCGCGCCCGCATCACCGACGAACACCTCGACATGGTCGGCCTCACCGCCAGCGCCCACAAGCGCCCCGGCGAACTCTCCGGCGGCATGAAGCAGCGCGTCGCCATCGCCCGCGCCCTGGCCATTCGCCCCAAAGTCCTCCTCCTCGACGAACCCTTCGGTGCCCTCGACGCCCTCACCCGCGAAGAAGTCCAGGATCAGCTCCTCGAGATCTGGGAAGCCACCCGCACCACCGTCGTCATGATCACCCACGACATCGACGAAGCCATCCTCCTCGCCGACCGCCTCGTCATGCTCACCAACGGCCCGGAGGCCACCATCGGCGAGATCTTCGACGTCCCGTTCGAACGCCCCCGCTCCCGCGCCGAGATCGGGGAAGACCCGCGCTACTACGCCCTCCGCAATCAAGTCCTCGATTTTCTCTACGAGCGCTTCGGCGATCCCGTCCTGGCCGATTAAATCCCATGAACGAACCGCCCACCCTGCCCGACAGCCAGCCCTTCTCCGCCGAGCAGAAGGAATACCTCGCCGGGTTCTTCGCCGGAGCCGCTCAGCGTGCCCCCTTCATCGGCCACCAGCCAGATGGTCTCCTCACCAGCGACGCCGATTCCGGCCTCCCCAATCTCGCCGCGGCGACCGTCCACGGCACCCCCATCGAAGACCTCTGCGAACCCGAGGTCTGGAAGCACGAACAGAACGGCCTCGACTCCTGGGACGCTCTCGTCGAACACGCCCGAGAAAACAAATTCCCCGATAAACGGAACACCTTCCAGTTCCGGAATTTCGGCCTCTTCTACGTCGGGCCCGCTCAGGAATCCTTCATGCTCCGGATGCGCATCCCCGGGGGCGAACTCACTTCGGCCCAACTCCACGGCATCGCCGAGATTGCCCACGACTGGGGCGGCGACTACGCCCACGTCACGACCCGCTGCAACCTGCAAATCCGCGAGATCGAGGCCAAGAACACCGTCAACGTCCTCAATAAACTCCAGGACCTCGGCCTCACCGCCCGCGGCTCCGGAGTCGATAACCTCCGCAACATCACCGCCTCCGCCACCGGCGGCATCGACCGCGCCGAACTCATCGACACCCGCCCGCTGGCCAAGGGGATGCACCATTACATCCTCAACAACCGCGACATGTATGGCCTCCCGCGGAAATTCAACATCGCCTTCGAACGGGGGCGGAGCCATCGCCACGGTCGCCGAGACCAACGACATCGGCTTCCTCGCCGTCACCGTGCCAGAGGGAAAATCCGTCGAACCCGGCGTCTACTTCCGCGTCCAGCTCGCCGGTATCACCGGCCACGAACAATTCGCCACCGACGCTGGCATCCTCATTCCGCCCGCGGATTGCATCACCGTCGCCGCCGCCATGGTCCGCGTCTTCGTCGAGAACGGCGACCGCACCAACCGCAAAAAAGCCCGCCTCAAATACCTCATCGACAAGTGGGGCATCCCCAAATTCCTCGAGGAAACCGAGAAAAAGCTCGCCTTCCCGCTGACCCCATTCGCCCTCAAGGACTGCGTCCCGCCCGCCCCACCCATCCCGCACGCTCACATCGGCGTTTGGCGGCAATCGCAGCCGCACCTCAATTACGTCGGTGTCGTCACCCCGGTCGGCACCATGACGAGTCGTCAGATGCACCGCCTCGCGAATCTCGCGACGGCCCACGGCTCCGGCACCCTCCGCCTCACCGTCTGGCAAAACGTCCTCATTCCCGACGTCTCGGACGGCTTCGTCGAGACGGTCAAACGCAGTCTCGTTCGCATGGGCTTCCACCACGAAGCCACCGCCGTCCTCGGCGGCCTGGTCGCCTGCACCGGAAGCATGGGCTGCAAATGGGCGCAGTCCGCGACCAAAGCGCAGGGCTTGGAACTCGCGAACTACCTCCAGAAAAAACTCACCCTCGATCAGCCGATCAACATCCACCTCACCGGCTGCCCCAACTCCTGCGCCCAGCATTACATCGGCGACATCGGCCTCGTCGGCACCCAGGTCACCCATCACGGCGAGAAAGTCGACGGCTACCACGTCGTCCTCGGCGGTCGTAGCATCGGCGGGCAAACGATTGGCCGTCAGATCTTCACCGGCATCCCGTTCGTTCAAATTCCCACCCTCCTCGAGGGCGTTCTCAGGACCTACCTCGACCAGCGTGAAGGCCAGGAAACCTTCGTCGATTTCGCCACCCGCCAATCCGTCAAGGATCTCCAGGAACTCTTCACGAACTAAGCAACGAAGCCGCAATCACACTCTCAACTAACAACTCTCAACTAAGAACCCTTAACGAATGACCACCTCAGCCGCCCCATTCATCCCCGACAGCGCCCCGTTTTCGACCGAGCAGCGCGCTTGGCTCAACGGATTTCTCGCCGGCGTGTTCAGCGGCACCGGCGCAGCCACCGCCACCGTCGAAGCCCCGAAGAAGACCCTCCCCATCTACTTCGGCACCGAAAGCGGCAACTCCGAATCGCTCGCCAAACAAATCGCCAAAGCTGCCAAGCAGCGTGGCTACGAGTCCACCGCCATCGGCCTGGACAAAGTCAAAGTCGCCGACCTCGCCACCGTCCCCGCCGCCCTCTTCGTCACCAGCACCTTCGGCGACGGCGAACCGCCCGCCAACGCCCACGACTTCCACGAAGAACTCATCGCCGACAGCGCTCCCCGACTCGAAAATTTCCGCTACTCCGTCCTCGCCCTCGGTGACACCAACTACGAGGAATTTTGCAAATTCGGCGTCGACCTCGACACCCGCCTTGCCGGCCTCGGTGCCACCCGCATCTACGACCGAGTCGACTGCAACGTCGACTACGAAGACCTCGCCGCCACTTGGCAGGAAGCCACCTTCAACGTCCTCGACAGCCTGGAACTCACCTCCGGCGAACCCGTCACCCCACCAGTCACCAATCACCAGTCACCAATCACAGCCCCGCCAGCCGAACACAGCCGCAAAAACCCCTTCCCCGCCCAACTGCTCACCAACCGCCTCCTCACCGCCACCGCTTCGGCCAAAGAAGTCCGCCACTTCGAGATCTCCCTCGCCGACTCCGGTCTCACCTACGAAGTCGGCGACGCCCTCGGCGTCATCCCATCGAATTGCCCCACCGCCGTCGACGAGATCCTCCATGCCCTCAATTGCGACGGCGAGGAAGCCGTCCCCACCCCCGACGGCGGCGAATCCCCCCTCCGCCAGGCCCTCACCCGCGACTACGAGATCACCAAGATCCCCGCCCCACTGCTCGAGGCCATCGCCGAGCGCAGCGCCGACAAGACCCTCGCCGACCTCCTGGTCCCGGAGGCCAAGGAAGCCCTTGCCCACTACCTCTGGGGCCGCGAAGTGATCGACCTCCTCGCCGACTTCCCCGGCGTCACCTTCACCCCCCCCGACTTCGTCGGTCACCTCCGCAAGCTCCAACCCCGCCTCTACTCCATCTCCTCCAGCCTCCGCGCGTTCCCGGATCAGGTCCACCTCACCACCGCCGCCGTCCGCTACGAAAGCTTCGGCCGCCCGCGCAAAGGCGCCTGCTCCACCTTCCTCTCCGACCGCGTCACCGGCCCGGTCCCCGTCTTCATCCAGGTCTCCAAAGGCTTCCGCCTCCCGCCGTCGCCCGAGACGCCCATGATCATGGTCGGCCCCGGCACCGGCATCGCCCCCTTCCGCGCCTTCCTCCACGACCGCAAAGCCACCGGCGCCACCGGCAAAAATTGGCTCCTCTTCGGCGACCAAAAGGCCGCCACCGATTTCCTCTACCGAGAAGAACTCGAAGAGTTCCTCGCCAACGGCCACCTCACCCGCCTCGACACCGCCTTCTCCCGCGACCAAGCGGAAAAAATCTACGTCCAGCACCGCATGATCGAGCAAGCCGCCGAACTTTGGGCCTGGCTCGAAGACGGCGCGCACTTCTACGTCTGCGGCGACGCCAGCCGCATGGCCAAAGACGTCGACGCCGCCCTCCACATCGTCATCCAAACCGCCGGAGGAAAAACCGAAGAAGAAGCCGCCACCTACGTCGCCAACCTCGAAAGCACCAAACGCTACCAACGCGATGTGTATTGAACCCAAACCCACCCACCCGGAGGGCGAGGCTCCCGCCGAGCCGTGGCCTTCACCCGAAAGCCCCGATCTCCTCGCAACGGCCATCTCCCGCATCGACGAGGAAAACGCCCGCGACCCCCGCACGATCCGGGTCCACCACCAGTCCATCCCCTTCGAACTCTTCTACTCCCAGCGCCTCACCCATTGGGTCCACCAGCTCGACCCCGCCCCGTCCGAACCCCTCCTTCTCGCCGCCCGCTGCCAACACGTGGCCCGCTGGAGAGTTCCTCGCGCCTCCTACCCGATGAACCGCGCCGGCTACCTCAAGTGGCGCGCGAATCTCAAGCGCTACCACGCCGATCTCACCACCGGCATCCTCGCCGACGTCGGCTATCACACCGAAGACATCGACCGCGTCCGCTCGCTCAACCTCAAGGAAAATCTCGGCACGGACCCCGACACCCAGACCCTCGAAGACGCCCTCTGCCTCGTCACCATCGAGCAGCAACTCGACGACCTCCTCGAGAAAACGGACCGAACAAAGCTCGTCAACATCCTCCGCAAAACCTGGACCAAAATGTCACCAAGCGGCCACGCCCACGCCGCGACCATCCCCGTCTCCCCCGAGGCCCAAGCCCTCCTCACCGAGGCCCTCGCCTCGTCATGAACACCCTCATCCCAGCGGAGCGGCATTCACCAATAACCAACAACCAACAACCAACCCCTCCTCCTACCCTCATCGACAAACTCCTCGCCGACCAGCGCAACCTCACCGCCGCCGAGCGCTTCTCCCAGCACCACGCCGACGTCACTACGCCCACCCAAGCCCGGCACTACCGCGACCTCATTCCCCTCACCGCGCCTTCCCCCGGCGAACAATACGCCTTCGAAGTCGACCTCGACAAATGCACCGGCTGCAAAGCCTGCGTCTCCGCCTGCCACAGTCTCAACGGACTCGAGGAAAACGAAACGTGGCGCGACGTCGGGATGCTCCTCGGCGAAGCCGAAGGCATCGCCTACCAGCAGACCGTCACCACGGCCTGCCACCACTGCGCCGACCCCGCCTGCGCCAACGGCTGCCCCGTCCTCGCCTACGAAAAGGACGAAGTCACCGGCATCGTCCGCCACTTGGACGACCAATGCATCGGCTGCCAATACTGCAGCCTCAAGTGCCCCTACGACGTCCCCAAGTATTCGAAAAAAAAAGGCATCGTCCGCAAATGCGACATGTGCCATTCACGGCTATCGGTCGGCGAAGCCCCGGCCTGCGTCCAAGCCTGCCCAACCGAAGCGATCCGGATTGTGAAGGTCGAAAGTCGAGGGTCGAGGGTCGAGGAGCCGCTGATTCCGGGCATCATCACGTCCAGCTACACCCAACCCACCACCCGCTACGTCACCAAGAAAAACATCCCCCCCACCGCCACCCGCGCCGACGCCCACCGCCCCCGCCTCGAGCACAGCCACCTCCCCCTCGTCCTCATGCTCACCCTCACCCAGGTCGCCGTCGGCTTGGTGATCGCGGCAACCATCTCGCCAGCAACCTTCACCCTCTCACCAACTCTCAACTATAAACTCTCAACTATAAACTGCGCCGCCCTTGCGGCGCTCATGATCGGCCTCACCGCCAGCGTCCTCCACCTCGGCCAACCCCTCAAAGCCTGGCGCGTCTTCCTCGGCCTCCGTCGCTCGTGGCTCAGCCGCGAAGTCGTCGCCTTCGGCGCGCTCCCGCCCCTCGTCGCCGGAGCCATCCTCTTTCCTCGACTCGTCGGCATCCCCGCCGCGCTTTACGGACTCCTCTGCGTTTTCACGTCCGTCATGGTCTACGCCGACACCCACCGCGAACTCTGGCGCCTACCCCGCACCGCCTTCCGTTTCTACGGCACCGTCGCCCTCTTCGCCACCGCCGGATTCGCCGCGCTCAACCCCATCGCGATCCTACTCCCCGCGCTGATCCTCAGCGCCAAGCTCCTCGCGGAATCGCGCTTCCGCGCAAAAGCCGACCCCGCCGACCCCTCCCACGACTCCCTCTCCGCCCAGCTCCTCCGCGGCCCCCTCCACCGCCAAGTCATCATCCGCCTAGCGACCGCAGCCGCTGGCATCCTCCTCCTTCCCGTCCTTCCCGCGCTCGGCCTCGCTCTCCTCGCGTTCAGCGAAGGACTCGAACGCCACCAATTCTTCACCACGGTCGTTGCCCACCGCATGCCGGGCGGCGCCTGATCAACTCATCGAACTCACGTGCGGATATTTAAGAATCAAGCCGTCCGTCGTGAGCAGGGTCATACCTCCGAGACGCGCCGTGACGATCAGCAGTCGATCCGCTGGATCACGATGGATTGGCTCCGCCACGTTCACCCTCGTCTCCATGGCCAACGACTTAGCTAACTAAAACGCCATGTCCATCGCCACCTCACTCCGCTCGACTCTCGACTCTCGACTCTCGACGCATTCCATCCTCCGTCCCCGCACCGGCCCCCTCACGACCGACCTCGTCCAATCCCCCGCCGCTTTCGGCCTCGGCTCCGTCCCCACCCGCCTCACCCCCGACGCCACCACCACCGCCGTCTGCGGCTACTGCGCCACCGGCTGTGGCCTTCGCATTCACCTCAAGGACGGCGAAGCCATCAACCTCAGCGCCGACACCGACTACCCCGTCAACCTTGGCATGGCCTGCCCGAAAGGCTGGGAAGCCCTCTCGGCCCTCGACGCCCCCGACCGCGCCACCACGCCGCTCCGTCGCGATCCCACCACCGGCCAACTCACCCCGACCGACTGGTCCACCGCCGCCGCCTCCTTCCGCGACAATTTCCAGCGCATCCAGCGCGACCACGGTCCGGACAGCCTCGCCTTCCTCAGCACCGGCCAGATCGTCTCCGAAGAAATGGCCCTCCTCGGAGCCGTCGCGAAGTTCGGCATGGGCATCCGCCACGGCGACGGCAACACCCGCCAATGTATGGCCACGGCCGTCTCCGCCTACAAAGAGTCCTTCGGCTTCGACGCCCCGCCCTACGCCTACGCCGACTTCGAGGAGTCCGACGTCATCGTCCTCGTCGGCTCCAACCTCTGCGTCGCCCACCCCATCATGTGGCAGCGCGTGATGCGCAACCCGCACAACCCCCGCATCATCGTCATCGACCCCCGCCGCACCGAGACCGCGATGGCCGCTACCGACCACGTCGCGCTCGCGCCGAAATCCGACCTCACCCTCCTCTACGGCCTCGCCAAACTCCTCACCGACCGCGGCCAGATCGACCGCCCCTACATCGACGCCCACACCACCGGTTTCGGTGACTTCGTCACTTTTCTTTCCCCCTACACCCTCGAATCCACCGCCACCGCCACCGGCCTCCCCGCCGCCCAGATCACGGCCCTCGCCGACACCATCGCCACCGGGAAGCGCGTCTCGTTCTGGTGGACTATGGGCGTCAACCAAAGCCACGAAGCCACCCGCACCGCCCAGGCCATCATCAACCTCGCGCTCATGACCGGCAACCTCGGCCGCCCCGGCACCGGCGCGAATTCCATCACCGGCCAGTGCAACGCCATGGGGTCCCGCATCTTCTCCAGCACGACCAATCTCCTGGGCGGCCACAAATTTCAGAATCCCGCCGACCGCGAAAAGGTCGCCGACGCCCTCCGCATCCCCATCGACCGCATCCCCCACGATGACTGCCTCGCCTACGACCAGATCATCGACGGCATCGAGACCGGCCAGATCAAAGGCCTCTGGGTCATCGCGACGAACACCGCCCACTCGTGGATCCAATCCAAGCGCGCCCAGAAGCTCCTCCAAAAACTCGACTACCTCGTCGTCCAGGACATGTATCACTCGACCGAGACGGCCCAACTCGCCGACCTCGTCCTGCCCGCCGCTGGGTGGGGCGAAAAAGACGGCACCTTCATCAATTCCGAGCGCCGCATCGGCCTCGTGAAAAAGGTCCGCCGCGCCCCCGGCCAGGCCCTCAGCGACTTCTCCATCATCCGCCTCCTCGCCGAGACCTGGGGTTGCGGCGACCTCTTCCGTGAATGGACCAACCCCGAAGCCGCCTTCCAAATCATGAAACGCGCGCTCGCCGGCCAACCCTGCGACATCTCCGGCATCCGCGACTACCAACACCTCGACACCGAAGGCGGCATCCAATGGCCAGCGGTCGCAGAGCCGACCGAATTAGAAATGTCCAATGAGAAATTAGAAATTTCGAACGCTCCATTTCTCATTCCACATTTCAAATTTCCCATTTCCAAAGAACGCCGCCTCTTCGAAGACGGGCGCTTTCATCACCCCGACGGCCGCGCCCGCTTCATCTTCGAATCCCCCCGCCCCCTCGCCGAACCCCCCGACGCCGACTACCCCTTCACCCTGCTCACCGGCCGCGGCACCTCTTCCCAATGGCACACCCAGACCCGCACCGGCAAAAGCGACGTCCTCCGCAAACTCTACCCCGCCGACCCCTACGTCGAGATCCACCCCACCGACGCCGCCCACCTTGGCATCGCCGCCGAGTCCCAAGTCAACGTCACGTCGCGCCGCGGCACGATCACCGTCCGCGCCTGCGTCACCCCCGTCGTCCAGCCCGGCCAGATTTTCCTCCCCATGCACTACGGCGTCACCAACGAACTCACCCGCCAAGAGGTCGACCCCACCAGCCGCCAACCCGCCTACAAAGCTTGCGCCGTCGCCATCCACCCAACCGACAAGCCGTGAAATTGCGCCTCCAGCCAATAACCAACCAAAACCGGCTGAAAGCCGCTCACTTCAAACTCGCGCGGCCCACCTCAACTCGGCAGCGCCGACCTCACTCCAAATAGCTCCGAAACATCCACGAAGCTTCTTCGTGAACCTGGATCAGCCCGGTCAAAAAATCCGCCGTCCCCACGTCGTCATACTTCTCCTCGCAATCGTCGATCGCCTCACGCAGATACCGAACGACCTCCTCGTTGTCGGCCAGCAGCAGTTCCAAACTTGCCGTCCCCTCGATCCGCGCACCCGCCTTCTCCTTCAACCGAGCGGCCTTGAGAAACTCCGCCATGCTCCCGGGAGCCGCGCCGCCCACCATCCGGATTCGCTCCGCGATCGCGTCGATGTTCTTCGCCATCTCGGTGTATTGCTCCTCGTAGAATTCGTGGAGGCTGTGAAAGCGCGGACCGACGAGATTCCAATGCAGATTCCGCGTCTTGATGTAGAGGACGTGATTGTCGGCCAAAGCCGCAGAGAGCAGTTTCACCACGCCGTCTCGGTTGGCCTGCGTGATTCCAATTTCGACTTTCTCTTTCGACTTTGTCTTCGGGGTGTTGGTTTTCTTAGCCATGATAGTTCATTAAAGGGAACGGACCCCGCGTCCCACCCGGACGCCCCCGCTCAAGGCCGCGACCCGTCCCGCACGCGCATCGGGATCGAATACAGCGCCTTCGACGCAGTGATAAAAAGCCGATCCCGGTTCGCCCCGCCAAACGTCACGTTCGCCGTCCAGCCTCGCGGCACCGTAATCGTTTCCAGCAACTCGCCGTCCGGCCCGTAGATGGTCACCCCGTCCCGCCCGGTCGCGTAGACGTTCCCCTCGTCGTCGAGCGCCAGTCCATCCGACTCGTGCGCGCAGAAAAATTCCCGCTCCGCGAGCGATCCATCGGCCTCGATCCGATACGAGTAAATCGTTTTCGCTCCGATGTCCGCGACGTAGAGCGTCGTCCCATCCGCTGACCCGACGATGCCATTCGGCTTCTTCAGCGACCCGTCGACCAGCACCATTTCCGACCCACCCTCCGGCAGAAAATACACCCCTTCCGTCGGCTGCTCCTTTGGCCCCCGCGTCCAATAGTCCCGCGCGTAAAGCGGATCCGTTAGGTAAAGCCCGCCGCTCGGACGCACCCACACGTCGTTCGGCCCATTGAGCCGCTTCCCCCGAAAATCCCTCACAACCACCTCGATCTCCCCCGCGGGACTCACCCGCCACAACTCGTTCTCCGCGTCCGCGCACACCCAAAGATCCCCCGTCCCATCGAAAAACATCCCGTTCGCCCGCCCGCTCGGACTCAGAAACTCGGACACCTCCCCGTCGAGTCCCACCCTGAGAATGCGATCGTTCGGCTGATCCGTAAAAAACACCTCGCCCGCCGAGTTCGTCGCCGGCCCTTCGGTAAAATCGAAACCCTCCGCGACCAACTCGAGTTCGCCCCCTTCCGCCACGACCCCGGCCCGCCCATCCGCGACCCCCATCGCCAGCCCAACCCCCACGAACCACCCGACCGCCCTCACGCCCGCTCGATCCCCGCCATCACCTCGCGCAGCTCCCGCCGACTCTCGCACCCGATTGAAAACGTCGGCACGCACGCCTGCCCCATCACGTAGCGCAAGCACTCGTCCATCCGGTTCACCAACTTCCCCGCGCCGAAGATCTTCATCCCGATCACGCCCTTCCCGTCAGCGTGCATCCGCTCCAGCACTGGCAGCACCCGCTCCGGCGACGCGTCCATCACCGCCCCCGCCGGATTGATCCGCGCCAGGTCCACGTCCACCCAATCCGTCCGCGCCGCCAGCTCCAGCGCCGCGAAAGAATGACACGACACCCCGTGCGCGCCGATGATCCCCCGCTCCTTCGCGTCGCTCATTACCTCCATCGCCCCCGCGCACTCCTCGACCCAATTCGGACTCGTCTTGCAGTGCAGAAGGAGAACGTCGATCCGGTCCGTGCCCAACTCCCTCCGGAATCGATCAATGTCGGCCCGCATCCCCGCCGCGTCCTCCGACGTCGACTTCGTCAGGATCACCACCTGCTCGCGCGGCACCCGCTTCAATCCCGCCGCCAGATTCGGGTGACTCCCGTATTGATCCGCCGCGTCCCAGAAGTTCACCCCCCGCTCGAACGCCTCCTCCAAAAGATCCGCCACCCCCGCGATCCCCAATTGACGCGTCTGATTCGACCGCCCGTTCCAGCCGTTCGACCCCGTCCCCAGCGCCAACCGCGACACCTCGATCCCCGTCGCTCCCAACGTCACCCGCTCGCCCGCCCGCGAGACCGACGACTCCGTCCGAGCCGCTCGTGCCACCAGCCCACCACCGAGAGCCAGGCCGGCCGCCGTCCGTAGAAATCGCCGTCGGTTCATCCACCGACCATCGCGGAATCAAGGGAAAATGCAAAAGCCGAAAAACTTGGGCCTGGTAAGGGTCGACGCAAGGAGACCCCGCCCGGCGAGTCACCGCGCCAGCCAGGGTCCCCCTCATCGCCAACATCCCCTCACAGCATCGCCACTCGCTGACGCAGCTTCCGCAACCGCTCGAGCGACGTCGACTCGCGCCGGGTGAGTTCGCGCCCGGAGAGGGGCAGTTCCAGTTGTTGATACACCGCACCGGCGGGCCGGAGCGCTTTCAAGAGAGCGGATAGGTTTTTCATACTGGACCCACCCTACCGCCGGGCATAGGACATCCGTGGTCCTATGCCAAAGAAATCCAAAAAAAATTCCCTCGATCCCCCCCGATTAAACGTAACGGCCGTTACGTTTAATCGGGAGGATCGCCGACCGGCGAAATTGTCCCCCACCGCGCGCCCGCCACTGGCCCGCATGCTCGGCATCCACAATCTCCTCCGCGAAGGCTCGTATCCCAACTGCCAGCGCCTCGCCCGCACGATGGAAGTCGCTCCCAAGACGATCCAGCGCGACGTCGACTTCATGCGCGACCAGCTCAATCTCCCCATCGCCTACGACCGCGTCGCCCACGGCTTCCACTACACGGAATCCGTCACTAGCTTCCCGACCGTCCAAGTCAGCCACGGCGAACTCGTCGCCCTCCTCATCGCCCAGAAAGCCGTCGAGCAATACCGCGGCACCGCCTTCGAGCGTCCCCTCCAGTCCGCCTTCTCCAAACTCGCCGCCGGCCTCGAAGGCGAGAGCGGCATCGCCCTCCACGAACTCACCGACGCCATCTCGTTCCGCCCCCAAGGCGTCGCCGTCACCGAACTCGACGCCTTCCAGACCCTCGCCGAAGCCGTCCTCCACCGCCGCACCGTCCACTTCGATTACCAATCCCTCCAGGGACCCGCCGCCGCTCGCCGCCACGTCCGCCCCTACCACCTCGGCTGCCTCGCCAACCAGTGGTATCTCATCGGCCACGACGTCGACCGCGACGCCCTCCGCACCTTCGCCATCGCCCGCCTCCACGCCGTCGCGACCACCGGCGACACCTTCGAGCGCCCCGCGGATTTCTCGGTCAGCGACATGTTTGCCGGCAGCTTTTCCGCCTTCCAGACCGCCGAGGTTCAGACCATCACCGTTCGCCTCGACGCCTTCGCCTCCCGCCTCGCCGCCGAGCGAAAATGGCACACCAGCCAGGAAATCCACCACCGCCGCGACGGCACCGCCGACCTCACGATCGAAGTCTCCCCCGCGCCCGACCTCGAGAATTGGATCCTCGGCTGGGGCGCCCACGCCGAAGTCCTCCGGCCCGCCGCCCTCCGCCGCCGCATCGCCGCCGCCGCAAAAGCGATGGCCCAGCGCTACGAAACCTGACATAAACCGCCGCCCATGAGCTTCGTCACCGAATTCAAGGAATTTATCGCCCGCGGCAACGTCATCGATCTCGCCGTCGGCGTCGTCATCGGCGGAGCCTTCGGCGGCATCGTCAAATCCCTCGTCGACGACGTCGTCATGCCCCCCATCGGCCTCATCACTTCCAAGGTCCCCTTCAAGGAACTCTACATCCCCCTCACCGAAGCCGCCGCCCAAGCCAGCGACATCGAGAAGGCCCGCCCGCTCGGCATCATCGCCTACGGAGAATTCATCAACACCCTCCTCACCTTCTTCATCGTCGCCCTCTGCGTCTTCACCGTCGTCCGCCTCATCAACCGCATCAAACGCGAAGAAGAAGCCAAACCCAAACCCGCCCCCCCAGCCCCCACGGAGGAAGTCGTCCTCCTAACCCAAATCCGCGACGCCTTGAAAAAATAGGGTGGGGATCGCACGCGTCCCGCGTGCGAGCCGCGGCGTCCCGCCGCGGCACCCGGCAATCCGAGCAAAGCGAGAGAGCCGAACATCAAGGGGCGACGGCTTCCACCCGTCCGTCCAACCCTAAGGCGAAGCCGCACTCCCCTCACCACCGCCCCCACCAAGCAAAGCCTCCATCTCCCCCCGCGTCCCTCGGAAACTCACCACAAAGCACTTCGCCCCCACTTCCCGGATCCCCAGCACAAACTCGTCATTCGGTCCAAACTCCGCCACCCGCCAAGCCCCCTCCGGCGTCACCGACACGCCAAACGGATGCGCGTCGAACGAATAGAAAAACGCCCGCCTCCCGCCGATCGGCACCGCCGCCGAGGCTACCGCTTCCCCCTCGTGCCGGTAAAGCCGCACCCCGACTGCCCCGTATTCCGCCAGTTCCTCCGGCACCCGGAACCCATCGAAACCCTCCAGGACAAACCAATCACCCAGAGCCGAAGCCTTCGCCTCCAGCGGATCGAATTGCCCCGCCTCCGCCCTTCCACCAGCCAGCGCCAACTCGGTCACCTCCCGCATTCCCGCGAAGCCCCCCGCGTTCGCCAAAAAAATCCAAGCAAGCAAGCAAACCAGCACCAGAAACGCGGCGCCAACCGCCACCGCCGCCGGATTATGCACCGACAGCCGAAACGCCGGTCGCCGCTCCGAGAATCGTTCGCCGTATCCCGTCAGCGCCGTCGCCACCCCCGGCGGCACTTCCACGCGCACCGCCCCCGCCGCCGCCCGGTCGAAAGCCAGCTGATTCGCGTAAGCTCCCGCCAATTCCGGCGACCGCTCCGCCTCCGCAAGCGCCTCCTTCAATTCACGTCTCGCGTGTTCTTCGCTGTGCGGCCCAGCGCAGCGCAACACCTGTTTCGCCCGTTTCAGGTTCATTCGACCGCCGCCCCCAGCGCGACCGAGCCATGAAGCCCAGCGCGCGCCCCACCCAACAAATCCGCCAATCCGGCGTCCGTCACCCCGAGAATCCTCTGAATCTCCTCCGGCTCGAGCACGTCCAGATACAACAACGCAAGCGCCGATCTCCCCGGCTCCGCAAGTCCCCGGATCGCCGACCTCACGTCATCATCAACCGTAGGCCCCAGCGCATCCGCCGCATTCTCCGGCAAATCCGGATCCTTCCCCCGGCGCCCAGCCACCGTCGCCCGCCCCTCATCCGTCCGCAGCGCCCGCTCCCGCACTTCCTTGAAAAGCAGGGTCAGCAGTCGATCCAAGTCCCCGTGGCTCCGCGGCCGCCGCAGCGCGTCCTCCAGAGCCTCCGTCACCACACCCATCGCCCGGTCCGAGTCGGCCATCAGAACCATCGCAAACCGATACAAGTCCTGGAAATACTCCCAATGCTCCGCCCGCTCCGACATCGGAGAGAAACCTACCCGCCCCACCACCACCCAACAAGCCCGAACCCCCATCACTCAGGACGCCCCGGAACTCAGTCACCCATTTCTCATTCCCCATTTCAAATTCCGCATTACCCTTCGCACCGTGTTTCAGGTGATCTTCAACGAGATCAGCGCCGCCGAGATGGCCGCGCTGCCCAAAGAGCTGCAGCTCGAACTGCTTTTCGAATTCCAGGTCCTCCCCGAGAATCTCGAAAACCTCGACCCCGCCCGCTTCGGTAGCGTCCACCGCGACGGCCAGGCCCTCCACCGTTGCCGCGCCCACGACTACCGCATCTACTTCGGCCCGCACCCCGACGGCCTCGAAGTCCACCGCGTCCTCCACAAGAACACCATCCGCGACTTCCTCTACCGCTCCAACCTCCCGATGACCGAAGAAGACGAAGCCCTCGGCGAACACCACGGCTTCTGGGACCTCATCAAGGAAGCGGAGAAAAAATCGACATGACCGAATCCGACCGCCTCCACGAGTTTCCCGTCGCCGCCGCCCGCGTCTTCGTCGGCCACGCCGGAGTCACCGCCCTCCCCCGCGCCGTCGCCGACGCCATGCACGACCACGTCCGCCGGTCCTGCGAGAACCACCAGGAATTCGGCGACGTCCTCCGCGACATCACCGCCGCCCGCCAGGTCTGCGCCACCGCCATCGGTGCCCACCCCGACGAAATCGCCCTCCTGGGCCCCACCTCCCTCGGTCTGAGCCTCTTCGCCAACGGCCTCGACTGGCAGCCCGGCGACGAACTCGTCTGCTACCGCGACGACTACCCCGCCAACGTCTACCCGTGGACGAATCTCGAACGCCTCGGCGTGAAGATCGCCTACGTCGAACCCGACGCCCTCGGCCGCATCACCGTCGAGAACGTCGCCGCCGTCCTCACGCCGAAGACCAAGCTCGTCGCCCTCGCCTCCTGCCACTTCCTCACCGGCTGGCGCATCGACATCAACGCCATCGGTCGCCTCGTCCACGACCACGGAGCCCTCTTCTCCCTCGACGCCATCCAGACCCTCGGCGCCTTCCCGACCACCGTCGACCACGTCGATTTCCTCAGCGCCGACGCCCACAAGTGGATGCTCGGCCCCCTCGCCATCGGCATCGTCTACGTCGCCAAAGAACACTTCGCCACCTGCCGCCCCACCCTCCTCGGCGCTTGGAACGTCAAGAGTCCGAACTTCATCACTCAGGACGCCATCGAATTCCCCGACACCGCGCAACGCTACGAACCCGGTGTCCTCAACGTCACCGGCATGTATGGCATGGTCGCCGCCCTCCGGCTCATCCACGAGACCGGCCCCGCCGAAGTCTCCCGCCGCATCCTCGAGACCCGCGACTACCTCCACGAGCAACTCGCCCTCCGCGGCTACGAATTCCTCTCCCCCGGCAACGACGAACCCCTCCGCTGCGGCATCGTCACCACCCGCAATCCCACCGAAGACCCCGCCGCCCAGTTCAAACGCCTCGAAGACGCCCAGATCACCGCCTCCCTCCGAAACGCGAGAAACGGCAGCGCCTGGCTCCGTTTCAGCCCCCACTACTACAACACGAAAGAAGAAATGGACCGAATCATCAAAGCGCTAGCGTAGCGAGCCGGGGAGCGCGGGCTTCCAGCCCGCAGTCCCGAGCTTCCAGCTCGGGACCTCGTAACAAAACGGCGAAGCCGCAAACCGCATCCCGTATCCCGCAAACCGCAAACCGCATCCCGAACCTCTCACCAACCAACCGAAATTTTGCCAGCAACCCACCACCTAGCCCCCCTGCCCTACGCCGCCGCTCTCCTCTTCCCCGTCTCCCTCTACTTCGGCACGCAGATCGGCGGCCTCGCGATCCTCGCCCCCCTCATCGTCTACTTCGTCTTCGGCGCGCTCGCCGACCACATCTTCGGTCGCGGCAATGGCCTCGACCCCGACGTCGTCGACCACTCCCCCGTCTTCCAAGCCATCGTCACGATCGCCGCGCTCACCCACGTCGCCGCCCTCGCCTGGGCCGTCACGATCTTCAGCGGCCTCGCCCCGTTCGACCAAATCCTCTTCACCCTCTCCTTCGGC
Organism: uncultured Verrucomicrobiae bacterium; assembly: GCA_963719495.1. GTDB lineage: Bacteria > Verrucomicrobiota > Verrucomicrobiia > Chthoniobacterales > JAATET01 > CAVVKW01. The sequence continues at coordinate 162,763 of CAVRCI010000004.1, read as the reverse complement.
GTCGCTCTGTCCGGAGCCGCCATCTGCTGCGCCCACGAGCTGCTCCACAAAGCCAGCAAGCCCGACCGCTTCCTCGGCCAAGCCCTCCTCGTCCTCACGAACTACGGCAGCTTCGCCATCGACCACGTCTTCATCCACCACAACCCCCGCATCACCGCGACCAAGGCCGACCCGTCCCTCTCGCACGTCGGCCAGACCAGCTACGACTTCGTCGTCCGCGCCGCCGTCGGCAGCGCCATCGAGGCCTACCACCTCGAACAACGCCGCCTCAAAACCACCAGCCTCACCCTCCGCAACCGAGTCACCCGAACCTTCACCTTCTCCCTCATCGTCGCCCTTACGATCCTCGTCACCTTCGGCCCCCTCACCGCCCTTTTCTACATCCTCCAAGGCGCGCTCGGCGTCTGGACGCTCTGGATGACCGGATACCTCCAACACTACGGCCTCCTCCGGGCCACCACGCCAACCGGCCAACCCGCCGCACTCACCGCCGCCAACTGCTGGGACTGCGACTTCCACGCCAGCAACTACCTCCTCTTCAACCTCCCCCGCCACAGCCACCACCACCAAAGCCCCACCCAGCACTACCAAAAACAAAGGGCCAGCAGCCAAGCCATGACCCTCCCCCACGGCTACCCAGTCATGACCATGGTCGCCCTGATCCCCAGCCTCTGGTTCAAAACCATGAACCCCCGCCTAAAAACCACACCTCGAGGAGCGGCGGCTTCCAGCCGCCGAACCCCGGCGAATTTGGCGAAGCCAAAGCGCCGCCCCCGTCAAGCTCCACCAATCACCATTCACTAGTAACCAATCACCCCCAAGCGGCCCAAGAACTGCTCCTCCCACCAAAAGCCCCCAGCAGCAATGAACACCCAGCGTAACGAAAAATGGAACTCCCGCTTCGGAGTCATCCTCGCCGTAGCCGGCAGCGCCGTCGGCCTCGGAAATTTCCTGCGCTTCCCCGGCCAGGCCGCCCAATTCGGCGGCGGTGCCTTCATGTTGGCGTATTTCATCTCCCTGCTCATCATTGGCCTCCCGATCTGCTGGGCCGAATGGACCATGGGGCGCTACGGCGGCCTGCGCGGCTTCAACAGCTCCCCCGGCGTCTTCCACGCCATGTCGCGCTCCCGCTACGGGAAGTATCTCGGCGTCATCGGAGTCGTCATCCCCGTCATCATTTACATGTATTACGTCGTCATCGAAGCCTGGTGCCTCGGTTACGCCACCAACTTCGCCCTCGGCCACATCGCCTTCACCGACGCCGGCCAGGCCAAAGCGTTCTTTGACCACTTCACCGGCGACGCCGGCGACGGAGCCGCCGTCGGATTCTCCCTCACGCAAGTCGGCGTCTACCTCGGCTTCGCCTTCCTCCTCAACTTCATCCTCATCTACCGCGGCGTTTCCCGAGGCATCGAACTCTTCTGCACCTTCGCAATGCCCGCCCTCGTCATCCTCGCGATCGTCACCCTCGTCCGCGTCCTCACCCTCGGCACGCCCAACCCCGCCGAGCCCCAGCGCAACGTCGACAACGGCCTCGGCTTCATGTGGAACCCCCACAAAGTCGTCGTCGAGCAACTGGTCGACGGCCAATGGATCCCCGACCGCGAGATCATCGGTGCCGCTCCGATCGCCGCCGCCCGCGCCGAATACGACGGCCCCGTCGACGACCCCGACCGCCAGGTCCGCGTCATCGGCATCGGGGAGCAACTGCTCAAGCCCGGCCTCTGGCTCGCCGCCGCCGGCCAGATCTTCTTCTCCCTCAGCGTCGGCTTCGGTGTCATCATCACCTACGCCAGCTACCTGCGGCGCAAAGACGACGTCGTCCTCAGCGGCCTCACCGCCACCAGCGCCAACGAGTTCTGCGAGGTCGCGCTCGGCGGACTCATCACCCTCCCGGCCGGCGTCGCCTTCCTCGGTCTCGCGGGCGTGGCCGGCCAGTCCACGTTCGGCCTCGGCTTCAACGTCCTGCCGATGGTCTTCTCGCAAATGCCCGCCGGCTCACTCTTCGGCTTTCTGTTTTTCTTCCTCCTCTTCCTTGCCGCCGTCACCAGCTCCCTCAGTATGCTCCAGCCCGGGATCGCCTTCCTCGAAGAAGCCCTCGGCATCGGCCGCCGACAGAGCGTCGCCTTCCTCGGCCTCATTACCGCCCTTGGCAGCGGCTTCGTCGTCTATTTCAGCCAGGGAGCCAAGGCCCTCGACACCCTCGACTTTTGGGTCGGCACCTTCCTCATTTTCATCCTCGCCACCGTCCAAATCATTTTCTTCAGCTGGAACTTCGGCGTCGACCGCGGCCTCGCCGCCGCCCACGAAGGAGCCACCATCCGCATCCCGCGCATCTTCCGCTGGATCATGAAATACCTCTGCCCCGTCTTCCTGATCGTCATTTTCACCCTCTGGACCTTGGAGAACATCATCGGCTACAAGCTCGGCGGCGGCCCCGCCGAGGTCAGCGGCTACGTGCAAGACCTCTTCATCGACCCCAACCCCGTCGCCTGGATGAGCGTTCTCCTCGTCCTCGCCTTCGGCACCTTCGTCGCCATGCTCATCGCCCGCGGAGCCGCCTACCAGGGCCGCCCACCAGTCGACCCCATCGAGGAGACCGAGTCATGACCGTCGGAGGCTGGCTCGTCATGCTCGGCTCCGTCGGAGCCGTCACCACCCTTTTCATCTGGTGCGTCCACCGAGTCCTCACCACCCCCGGCGAGACCGAAAAACTCCACGGCACCGAACCACCGGAAACGTGACCCGGCAAGGTAGGGAAGCCGCGCCGCCGGGTTCCCAAACCATCTCCCAAAACTCCGCCAACACCAACCCGCGAGACCCACTCCCCACGCGCCGCAAAGACGCAACCCGTCCCGCATCCTCACCCCCGGAGCACCTCGAGAAGAAACCCCTACCGCGAACTCCGAATCACCCGCGAACTCACCGGACGCCCCTGAAAATCGCTCGTCTGACCCAGCCCATCAATGGCGCGAAATTTCACACCGAAGTGCTCCCGCTTTTCCTTCGCTTTCGGCAATCGGACCCGAATTCGGAAGTTGCCGCCGAGACCGGAAGCGAGTGGGACGGCCCTTTTCCGCAGGCGCGGAGCCTTGAACTCGAACCGCCGGATGAGCGTTCCATAGCCCGGCGTCAACGCACCATCGCTCCCGAAGACAGCAATCCGATCATTGCCCGTATCGGCGACCACGAATCCCTCGCCCCGCTGGCGAGCCGTGATGGCACCCGGACTCGACAACTCGCCCACCCCGAACTCCCCGAGAAAACCACCGGACGTCCGATAAGCTACCACCCGATCCGCCGTCGTGACGTAGAGATTCCCGTCCAACCCAAACGCGACACCCCGCGGAGATCCGACGACCGGAAACTTCCCGAGAAAGCGCCCATCAAAATCGAAGAGCTGAATCCGCCCGTTCCCCGCATCCGCGACCGCGAGAAGCCCCAACGAAGCCGAGCCAGCGATGAACCCGATCTCGTCGAACTCCGCATCACCGCTCCCCGCCCTCCCGATCGAGCCCAGGAACGAGCCGAAACGGTCGAACATTTGCACCCGCGAGTTCCCCCGATCCGTCACGTAAATCCGGCCATCCGGACCGGCACAAATGCCCAACGGATCATCCAGCTGCCCGGGACCCGCACCCGTCGATCCGAACGTCCCCGCATCGAAGATCCCGCCGTAGAAAAACGCCCGAGCCGAACCCGGCCAGAGAGCCAGTAGCGCCGTAATCATCACCAGCCAGCCAATCCCTCGAAATCTCATCGTCCCCCCAGATACCCGCGCGCCGTGCTCCCTGTCCATTGCCAGAACCCGCACTTCCTGAACCCGCACTTCCTTGACCAACGACCGCTGGAATTTTTATCGATCACCGAAACGCCGGAAATCCCCGTCCGCTTGGGAGCAACGAGTCTCGAAGATCTTCCCAGCCAAGGACCGGATTTTGGGATAAAGCTCAGAAGCACCAATGATCCCAACCGTCGCCCTCCTCCTCAAAGCCCCGATCTCCGGCTACGTAAAAACTCGGCTCGCCCGTGAAATCGGAGCCGACGCGGCCCGCGACGTCTACGAGCGACTCGTCCGCCATCAGATCGAGCGGATCCCCTCGGACTGGAACGTCGTCGTCCACTTCGCACCCGCCGACGCGCTCGAGCGGATGACCACCTTCCTCGGCGACCACCCGACCTACGTTCCGCAACCCGACGGCGACCTCGGCGACCGCCTCCGCCACGCCACCACGCACCACTTCGAAATCAACCCATCCGCCCCCCTTCTCCTCATTGGAGGCGACTGCCCGTACCTCGACCGCCGCCTCCTCGAGACCTGCGCCAGCTCCCTCGTCCACCGCGACGTCTGCCTCGTCCCGGCGCTCGACGGCGGCTACGTCCTCGTCGGCCTCCGTTCCAACCAACCCGCCGTCTTCACCGACATCAGCTGGAGCACTCCGCGCGTTTACCTCGAGACCACCCGCCAATGCCTCGCCGCCGGCCTCACCCTCCGCGCGATCGAACCCGCTCTGGAGGACATCGATCACCTGCCCGCCTGGCAGCGCGCTCTCGCCAGCGGGACCATGCGAACCCCAACACCAGCGGACTCCACAACAGCGCCAACTCCACCGGAGTCATCCGCCACCGCGGCGCGCTGACCGCCTGTCGATACTCGAGGCTGAAGTAAACGAACGCCGACACGCCCACCAGCCGCAGCCCCAGATTCCGCGACGCCACCGCGAACGGAATCGCCCACACGAAATACCAGGCGTGGACCACCGGCGACAAAACGAACGTCGCCAAAAGCGCCTCCTCGCCGAAGGCAAGCAACGCCCGAGATCGCCAAAGCCGCCACAAAATCACGCCCGCCAGCGGGATTGCGAACAGCGAATTCCACTTCAGCGACCGTTCCCAAAAATCCCCAACGAACCGCGGAATCAATTCCGCGCTCCGAGCCACCGCGCCAAACTCCGCCGGTCCCAGCGGGTGAACGCCAAAGCTCCCCCAGAAAGCCGCCAACGCGAGCAACCCCGGCAGCGCCACCAATCCAGCCCCCACGACCGCCGCCCTCCAGCCGTCACGCCGCACCATCATCAGCACCGCAAACACCGCCAGCGGAGCCGACACGTATTTCAGCGCGACCGAAAGCCCCAGCCAGCCGCAACCCACCCAGCGTCCCCGCACCGTCGTCGCCGATTCCAGAGCCAACCACCCCGCCACCATCGGCAGCAGGAAAATCGAATCGTAATGCGCGCCCCCCGCGAACCCGTAGATCACCAGCGGGTTCCAGGCGTAGAGCAAAGCGCCGCTCCCGAAGCGCCGCCACAGCAACCCGGCCACCCCGACATCCGCCGCCACGATCACCGACTTGAAAAACCACGCCGTCGGTGAGATCCAAGCCATCCCGCGAAACACCAACTCGGCCAACGGCGGATAGATCGCGGTCACCGAAGGATGGTTGATCTTCGCCCACCAATCCGCCCGCAACCCCGCCAGCGAAGCCGCGTCCGGCGGCAAGGTGTAAGGATTTCCCCCACCGATCTGCACCAGCCCCTCCCAAACGTATCGCCACACGTCCCCCCCCGGCTCCATCGGAAACAGAACCAACCTCGCCAATACCGCCACCCCAAAGAACACCCCCACCCCGACCGACCGCACCGCCCAGCTCATCGCAAACCCAACACTCATCACCCCGGCCCCCGCCAGAAACCAGGGAACCGCCGCCGCCTCGCGGAAATCTCCAAAGGGCACCATCAACCCCGCCCCCCCCAGCAAAAAAATCGCCGCCAGCCAGGCCAGCGGACGCTGCCACGCCTCGACCGCGAAGCGTCCGATCGTCGTCAGAATGATCACCCCCGCCTGAACCGATCCCTTGACCGTCCCGGACACCTTCGATTTTCCGGCCACCCTCGCGTGATAAGGCACCGGCACCTCCACCGAACGCACCCCGAGCTGCGCCGCCCGCGCCTGCATCTCGACCGTCCAACCGAATCCCCGGTCCTTCATCTCCATCGCCTCGTAGGTCGACCGCCGAATCAACCGCATCGGCCCCAGATCGTGAAAATCCGCCCCGAATAATCCGCGAAGCAAAAACGTCGCCAACCAATTCCCAAAGTCCTGCACCTTCGTCATCGACGCCCGCCCCGCCACCGTCGCCCGCCGATTCCCGAGCACGAAATCGAATTCCCCCGCCCGCTCCACCAACTTCGGAATGGAATCCAAATCATCACTCCCATCCGCGTCGCAGAAAAGAATCCACTCGCAGTCCCCGGGCAGGTCCCGGCATCCCGTAAAGCAAGCCCGCCCGTAACCCGGCCGAGGCTCCACAACCACCTCCGCCCCCGCCAACCGCGCCACGTTCCCCGTCCCGTCGGAGGACCCGTTATCCACCACCCGCACCCGCGAAAGCCCCCGCGCAATCAACCCCTCCACCACCCGCCCCACGCTCCCGGCCTCGTCGAACGCCGGAATGACGACCACGACGTTCGAGAAGTCCATCTCGCTTCGCTCGTTGATTGGTTTGGTTCGGCGATTGCAAATCGCCGCTCCTTGAAAATCAGTCATTCGACATCCTTCGCCAGTTCGCTCTCGAAGAGGAGGAATTCACCCGCTTTCAGGTGCCCGCGCTCGGGATTTTTCCGAATATAACGCACGCAGTTCCGAAAATGGCTCGCGTCGCGAACGACTCGATCAAAATAGTCTTTCTGCCAAATCGATCCCGCCCGCCCCAGCAGCTCATTGATCTGCCGGGAGCTGAACCGCTTCCAGGATTGCAGCAGTTTCCCCAAATCCTCTTCAGGAGGAACGACGAACAGAGCGTGAACGTGGTTCGGCATCACCACCGCGCTCAACAGCGCGGACCTGGTGCCGTCGAAAAATTGGAGCGCATCCATCACGAGCTTCGCGCACTCGGACTTTCGCAAAAGGCATTCACCATTCCCCTGGTCCAGACCATTTTCCCAAGGCTCCAAAAACCGCTTCCGATATTCCCCCTCCACTTGCGAAGACCACGGGAATGGATGGTGTTCCATCCACGCATTCCGCTCGGAATTCCACCGGCTCGTCAGTTCCCACGGCAGCGAATCAACCAGCCGAAAGGTCACAAAATAAACGACCCCCTCCTGCTGCCAATGCGGCAGACGATTCCCCGTCCGGAAAACCTCGCGAAGAGGATTAAAAAACTGAAGCGGGTTCATCTTTCAAGGAGCGGCGATTTACAATCGCCGAACCAACCAAAAGGCCGAAGGCCTCAACCCTTTTCACCTCACTTCCCCCCCCCGCTCCGCCATCAACACCGGCGAAGCCGCCGTCCGATCCATCACGATCTTCCCATCCGCCGCGTAGCGCCCGAATTCCAGCACCCCCGTCGGGCAGCTCTGCACGCAAGCCGAGCACCGCACGCACTCCGGATCCGCCATCGGCTCCCCTTTGTTCGCGAAGCTCATCACGTCGATTCCCTGGTGACACACCGACGTGCAGACATTGCACGAAATGCACTTCTTCTTCTCCGCAAAGATCCGGAACCGCGTGAACCGCGCGTAAACGTGCATCAGCGCCGCCAACGGACAAGCAAACCGACACCACACCCGCCCGGAGAAGTGGAAATACAACCCAAACCCAATGATCCCCGCCCACAGCAAATCCACGAACCACGCGTAACTCCACGGCATCACCGTCCCGTCCGTCGACCCATTCAGCCCAATCGCGAAAGCGTCCTTCAAAAACGAATCCGGCCAAATCCAGGACCCCACCCGCGCGAAGAAAATCAGAAACGCGAAAGCCAGAAAAACCTGACCGATCATGTTCAGCTTATTCCAGATCGGCCCGTGCGGCATCTTCTGCCGGTGCGAATCGCCCAGCGTCTCCGCCATCGCCCCGCACGAACAAATGAACCCGCAATACGCCCCCTTCCCCCACCGGTAAATGATCAGCGGGATAATCACGAACGTCTGCACCAGGCTAATGATCAACCACGTCCACATCGGCTGCGCGGTGAACACGTTCCAAATAAACAGCGGCCAAGCGAGGATCAAGCCGAAGGCCCGCCAATATTCCCGCCCCGTCCCGTAATTTACCTCCGGAAACAGCTCATCCGCCACCCCTTTGCCAAAGCCCCCATCGAACCACCCGTTGAACCCCGCCCAAGGCAGCAGAATGTAGGGAATTAAAAACAAAGGGATCACCTGAAACGCCGCCAACGCCGTCGTCTGCTTCGTCACGTAAGGCGTCCGCCGCATCCGAATCCGCCGGATCCCGAAGACCACGATGAGCGTGCAATACAGCATCGAATAATAGAACCCCGGGTCCCCGACCGAATACCTGAGCGTGCCGAGCAGATGCGAAGGCTCGTTGAAGATCCCCCCGAGCGACACCCACCACTCTCCGAAATTAAAGGGAAACCAATCCCGCTTCTTGAAGAATTCGTTGATCGGCAGCCACGTCCCGCCCTTCTTCCATTGGTAAACCACGGTGAAGGCCGCAAGGATGACCGCGAGCGTGATCCAGAATTTCGCGTCTCGCTCCCCGCTGATCTTGATTCCCGACTTGCGGAAAAACTCCAGCGGAGCCTCGCGCCCGATCATCGCAAAGACCGCGTCGTTCTCGACCGTCCGCTCCCCGCCATCGGCCAACTCGACTCCCACTTCTACGTCGCGGATCTCCTTCACCCGCGATCCCATGAGCAACTCGACGGAACCCCGGCCCTCACCCGCGTCCGCCAGCGCCTTCAGCTTCTCGACGTTCTCCGGTTTCGGTCGCGAGAACTCCGGCTTCCGGTAACTCAACGTCACCGTCGACCCGCAATTCCCCAGCGCGATTGCCGTCTCCATCGCCGAATCTCCGCCGCCGACGACCAGCACCCGCTGGTCGCAGTAATCCTTCGGGTCGTGCAGCCGATGGTGGACCTTGTCCAGTTCCTCACCCGGCACGCCGAGCGACCGGTAATTTCCACTCCTCCCGATGGCGACGATCACCCGCTGCGCCCGGTGCGGCCCACCCTCCGCCGTCACCACCTCGAGCTGACCGCCCTTCCGCGCGATCCGCTCGACCGTCGCCGCGGTCGTCTCGATCCCGTTCTTCGTCCGGTAGCCCTCGAGCTCCTCGACGAGATCCTCCTTCACGTCGGTCTTGAACTGCAGATCGCCCGTCGGCGTCATGTCCGTCGGATACGTGTAGATCGGCTTCCCCTTCGGAAAATCGATCACGGTCGAGAACGCCTGCTTCGCCTCGAACAGCGTGTAACTCAACCCCCGCTTCGACGCCTCCATGGCGGCAGCCAACCCCGCGACGCCCGCTCCGATGATCGCGAGATCCACCACCCCATCACCACCCGTCCCCGCTCGGAAGCCCGACTCGTCCGCGATGGTCCGCACGGCTCGTGCCCCCGTGTCGGACGAAAATTTCAACAACGGAATTCCCGTCAGATCGCCCACGACATAAACGCCCGGCACGTTCGTCGAACCGTCCGCGTTGATCTCGGGCGCCTTCTCGACCTTCCCCGCCGGCCACTTCCCGTGAAGCCACCGGTAGTAACGCGCAATCGGATTCGCGCTCACAGCCGTCCCTCCTCGAGATCGTAAACGTCGAACCAGACGTAAACCGGACGATGATCCGGCACGTTTTCCGGAATGTAATCCTCGAGAAATTCCTGCAATTTCTCGGGCATCTCACCGATCCGCTTCCCCCGCAGATCATTGTTCCACTTGATGATTTCGATCCGCTCCCGCTTCGTCGCGTTTTCCTGAATCCACGCCGCCACCTCGTCGTCCGAAGCACCGGTCGCCACGAATTCCTTAAACCGATCTCCGGTCAATCCCGCAAACTCGAAAAAGAAATTATCCAGCGGACAGTCGTAATGGTATTCGCCGATCGTCCCGTTCAGCAGTGAGCGACACTTGTCCAGCGTCCGGGCGGCGACCACGTAGCCGCCAAGGGTCGCCCGCGGACTGCGCGGATGAACCGAGGATAAATCGAGGGGCGTGAGGTGGGTCGAGTCGTCGTTCATCGAATGAAGGTTCCGCAAAAAGTTCCCGTCTACGAGCCACGAATCCCCGGATTATTCCGTCCGCCGCCCCGCCTCGATCGACTTCCACTTTGACACACCGTCTCCCTTCGACGTCAGTCCCTCATGCGCCACCCATTCCTCGCTCTTTCGCTTGCCTGCTTCGCGACTCTGACCACCGCCTGCCAGGCCGAAGTCCGACCCAGCGATCCCGCGGTGAAGGCCGCACTCCAGAGCGTCATCGAGCGGCAGCTCACCGCCTTCCGGGCCGACGACTACCGGGCCGCCTACGGCTTCGCCCACGCCGGCATCAAATCGCAATTCCCGGCCGAGGCCTTCGAAGCAATGGTTCGCGCGCAGTATCCCCAGATCGCCAACTCCACCGGCGCGAGATTTCTCGTCGCCATCGACGACGGCGAGAAAGCCGCCGTCTCCGTCGAGATCACCGGCACCGACGGCCAAACAATCGAATACCAATACCTCCTCCAGCGCGACTCCGACACCTGGCGCATCTCCGGAGTCATCCAATCCGCCCCCGCCGAACCCACCCCCATCCAAATCTGAATCCCAGTAGCACCGGCTTCCAGCCGGTCACCAACCCACAATCGGCCCAAAGCCGATTCCAACCCCAACCGCCGTCACCAGGGAATCTCCCCACCCTCCTCGTCATCGTCATCAGCGGCACCACCCGCACCCGCACTCGCCCCAAACGACCCCGCCGAGTCCACCTCCCAATCCTCGTAAACGTGAGTCGGCAGCTCGTCGAGGAACCGCGAAGGCCGCTGAAACGCCTCGCCGTATCCCGCGTTCAACCGCAACTCCGGATAGGTCAAATACAGCTCGTCCTTGCACCGCGTCACCGCCACGTAAAACAACCGCCGCTCCTCCTCGACGGCCTCATCCGTCTCCGTCGACCGCGCGCTCGGAAACATCCCCTCCGTCAGCCACTCCACGAACACGATATTCCACTCGAGCCCCTTCGCCTGATGGATCGTCGACAGCGTGATCCGCTCGTCCTCGTCGACCGAGGGTGCCAGCGCGTCGTCCGTTTCGATGGAACCCAATAGCGCCAGCTGCGCGAGAAAGTCCGCCGTGCTGTCGAACTGCCGCGAGTAATTCGCCAGGGTGTTGAGATCCTCCTTCCGCGCGTCGTAGTTTGGAAACTTCGACTTCATGTATTCGTCGTAGCTCGCGAACATCACGCCCTCGATCATCTCCCACGGAGCCACCACGCGGTTACCCGGCATCAGATCCTCGAGCGTGTGCACGAGCTGTTCCCAACCCTTCACCGACTTCGGCGGCACCTTCGCCCTCGCGCGCAGATCCGCAAACGTCCCGCCCCGCCCGATCGTCGCCGTCACCGCCACCCACAGATTCTCCGCCGCCTTCGGCCCGATCCCGGCCAGTAGCTTCACCATCCGTTTGAAGGCCACCTCGTCCGTCGGATTGACCGCAAACTTCAAATAAGCCGCCACGTCCTTGATGTGAGCCTGCTCGAAGAAGCGCAACCCGCTCGTGATCGAAAACGGAATCCCCCGCCGAGTGAACTCCAGCTGCACCTCCAGCGAGTGGTAATGCGCGCGATACAGCACCGCCATCTCGCGCAGATCCACCCCCTCCTCGCTCAATTCCAGCACCCGCTGCGCGATGAACGCGGCCTGCTGATTGTTCGTCTGCAGCGGCACGATCGCCGGCTTCATCCCGAGCGACGCCCGCACCGCCCGCAGTTCCTTTTTGAATTGCTTCGTATTCCCCGCGATCGCCGAGTTCGCCAGCTCCAGCACCTCCGGCACGCTCCGGTAATTCGTCTCGATCTTGTGAACGACCGCGTCTTTGTAGCGCTCCGGAAACCGCAGAATGTTCGCGAAGTTCGCCCCCCGCCACGAGTAGATCGACTGCGCGTCGTCGCCCACGACCATGATGTTCCCGTGCACCTTCGCGAGGTGGTCGATCAGCTCCGCCTGGAGCCGGTTGGTGTCCTGGTATTCGTCCACCAGCACGTGCCGAAACTGCCGCTGATACCGCTCCGCCACGTCCGGGCACGTCACGAAAAGCTCGAGCGTCTTCGACAGCAAATCGTCGAAGTCCATCGTGTTCGACTCCCGCTTCCGCCCCTCGTAAGTCACCGCGACGCGCTGAATCTGTTCCTCCAAGTGAATGAAATACTGATACCGCTCCCGCAGAATCTCCGGGATCGAAGTCCCGCAATTGATCGACAGCCCGAAGATCTCCGCCAGCACGCTCCCCTTCGGAAATTTCTTGTCCTCCGTCCGCATTCCGTCCCGCGCCACGACCGACTCGATCAGATCCGTCTGGTCCTCCCGGTCCATGATCGAAAACCCGGGACGAAAACCAACCCGCTCCGCGTGACGCCGCAGAATCCGATTCCCGATCGAGTGAAACGTCCCGCCCCAGATCCCATCCGCCCCACCGACCACGACCCCCGCGACCCGCTCCAACATCTCCCGCGAAGCCTTGTTGGTGAACGTCAGCAACAAAATAGACTCCGGTGCCACCCCCTGATCCAGCAACCACGCCACGCGAAACGTCAGCGTCCGCGTCTTCCCGCTGCCCGCACCCGCGATCACCAACGCCGCCCCCGGCGGTGCCGTCACCGCCGCCAACTGCTGCGGATTCAGCTCCGCCGCAAAATCAATCCCCGAAGAAGGCCCCGCCGGAGGAGCCAAAGAATACTTCCGAGCCATCAGAAGAACAGCACCCGCGTCCCCACGTGCGGCATGGGGATCGCCCGCGTCCCCGCGTGCGGCATGGGGATCGCACGCGTCCCCGCGTGCGAGATGCGGCGTCCCGCCGCATCACGAGGCAATGCGAAGCGAGCCGATCCAAAAATCGTAAATCGTAAATCGTAAATCATAAATCCCCTCACAAACTGCCAGTAAATTTCCGCCGATCGATCCCCAACCCAAATTCCAGCAACGATGCCGCGTCGTTCCAGACGTTCGCCTTGTTACTCCGCAGCACCACCGCGATCATATCCCGCCCCCCGTAGGACCCGCTCGCAATGAGGCAGTGCCCCGACAGATTCGTGTAACCCGTCTTCATCCCATTGCAGAACGAATACGTCCGCAGCACCCGATTCGTGTTCGTGAGCGTCACGCCCTTCCCGCTCGCGTACTCGAACCGATACGACTTGATCGCCATAATGTCGCGCAGCAGCGGATTGCGGTAAGCCGCCCGCGCGATGCAAGCCATGTCCCGCGCCGTCGAAAGCTGACGACTATCCGGCAGCCCATTCGCATTCGTGAAATTCGAACTTTGCGCCCCCAGCCGCACCGCCTCCCGATTCATTTTCTCCGCGAACGCCTCGATGCTCCCCGCGTTATCCCGACCCAAAGCGTGCGCGACATCGTTCGCACTCTTCACCAACAGCGCCTTCAACAGATCCGCCCGCCGATACCGATCCCCCTCCTTGAGGTAAAGCTTCGTCGGCTCCTCCAACGTGTCGGATTTCTCGATCGCAAACTTCCCGTCCAGATTTCCCGCCTTCGCCACCACGAGCGACGTGAGCAGTTTCTGCGTGCTCGCGACCGGCGTCCGGTAAGTGTCCGCCTTCTTGTAGAGCACCTCGCCCGTATTCGCATCGAAGAGGATCGCGGATTTCCCAAAAATCTTCGGAGGTTCCGCGGCCGAAGCGGATTGAACGAAGACCAGGAGGACGAAAGCGAGACGAAGCAATTTCACGGTGCGAGGACGTTAGCGGTCACCCACGGTGACTTTAAGATTTTTCTCCAAAACCAGATCCCGCGGTGCCCCCAGCTCCACCGAGCGGTAGTAATGCCGCTTCGCCAGCTCGACCGAAGGCGGCCGCCGATCCAGGTAAAGCAGAGCCAGATTGTAGTGCGCGTCCCGGTATTCCGGATCCAGCTCCACCGCCCGCCGCAACTCATCCTCCGCGCCGTCCTTCCAGCCCTTCACGCCCAGCGCAACGCCATAATAGTTGTGGGCCCGCGCGTTCGAGGCGTCGTAAAGCGTCGCCTGCGCCAGCGCCGCCAACGCCTCGTCGATCCGCTTGTTCTCGTAAAACATGATCCCCAGCGTCAGCCAAGCCGCCCCCGTCTTCAGCCGCTGCTGCACGACGTTCATCAGGATCGTCTCCGCGTCCGCCAGGTTCCCCGCCCGATACTCGACCACCCCGAGATTCACCGACCCGACCACGTTGTTCGGAGCCAGCTCGATCACCTTCTTGTAGGCCTCGCGCGCCGCGTCGTAATCCCCCCGGGCAAACGCCTCGTTCCCCTCGGCCGCCGCCGCCCGTGCCACCGTCGGAACGAACGTATCCGCGTTCGGCTCCGCCACCGCGACCCACACCGGCACCACCGCCACCGCACAAATCATCAATCGTAAATCATAAATCATAAATCCCTCGCCTTCTCGGTCGCCGCGCCCACCGCTTCGACGAAAGCCGACCGCACCGCCGCCGACTCCAGCACCCGCAGCGCCGCCGCCGTCGTCCCGCCCGGACTCGTCACCGCCTCGCGCAACACCGCCGGATGCTCCTTCGTCTCCGCCACCATCGCCGCCGCGCCCAGCACCGTCTGCACCGCGAGCTGCGCCGCCAGCGCCCGGGGCAACCCCGCCGCGACACCCCCATCGGCCAACGCCTCGATCACCAGATACACGTAAGCCGGCCCGCTCCCGCTCAAGCCCGTCACCGCGTCCAGCTGCGACTCCGGCACCGAAAGCGCCAATCCGACCGCGCCAAAAATCTTCTTCGTCAGAGTCAGATCAGCGTCCGTCACGCCCGGACCCGCCGAGAACGCCGTCGCGCTCCGACCGACCTGAGCCGCCGTGTTCGGCATCGCCCGAACCAGCCGAACCCCCTCGCCCGCCAACTCCCGCAACGCCTCCAGCGTCAACCCCGCCGCGATCGAAACGAGCAACTTCCCCGCGAGCGCCTCACCGCATTGTTCGATCGCCACCCCGGCGTCGCCCGGCTTCACGCACAGAATCACCGCATCCGCCGCCTCGACCGCCACCGCGTTCGACTCCGCCGCCTTCACACCCAGCTGAGATGCGAGCGCGCTCCGAGCCACCTGACTCGCGTCCGCCACGGCGATCTCCTTCGCCGCGCAAACCTCCGCGTCCACCAACCCACGAGCCAGCGCCGTCGCCATCTTCCCCGCCCCCAAAAACGCAATCTTCATCGGGCGCAAAGTATTTCGCCCCACCCAACTCCACAAGCCACCAATCGAACCGACCGCCCCCCCCCGCGGGAGCGGACGTTTCCAATCGGCCCCACCCCTCTCCGGCTGCCGAACCAACCCAAAGCCCAAGCCTCGGAATCCCCCCCCGGCAAAAAAATCCTCTAAATCCTGTCAATCCTGCCCAAACTCTTTTCACTAATCAACATGGCCGCACCGACCGACGAATCACCGACCAACCCACTTCGCGAAGGACTCCTCAGCCGCTCGATGCCCGACCCCTGCACGCTCGTCATCTTCGGTGCCACCGGTGACCTCACCCACCGCAAACTCGTCCCCGCCCTCTACAACCTCGCCGCCGACGGCAACCTCCCGCCCGCCATCGCCGTCGTCGGCTTCGCCCGCCGCGACAAGACCGACGAAATCTTCCGCACGGAACTCGAGGAAGCCGCCCGCAAACACTCCCGCCAGAAGATCAACGACGACCTCTGGACCTCCTTCGCCGAGTCCATCAGCTACCACCGCAGCCCCTTCGACAACCTCGAAGGCTACGAATCCCTCGCCAAGCGCCTCGACGAAATCGACGAGCAGCGCGGCACCCGCGGCAACCGCCTCTTCTACCTTGCCGCCGGACCCGACCAATTCGGGATCATCCTCGAAAACCTCAGCAAGAGCGGACTCAACCACGCCCGCGAAGGCAGTTGGTCCCGCGTGATCGTCGAGAAACCCTTCGGCGTCGATCTCCCCACCGCCGTCGAACTCAACGACCTCGTCGACGGAGCCTTCCAGGAAAAAGACACCTACCGCATCGACCATTACCTCGGCAAAGAGACCGCGCAGAACATCATGGTTCTCCGCTTCGCCAACGCGATCTTCGAGCACCTCTGGAACTCCCGCTACGTCGACCACGTCCAGATCACCGCCAGCGAGCCCCTCGGCGTCGAAGGCCGCGCCGGCTACTACGACAAATCCGGCGCCATCCGCGACATGGTGCAAAACCACCTGCTCCAGCTCCTCTGCCTCACGGCGATGGAGCCGCCCGCCGACCTCACCGCCGACGCCATTCGCGACGAGAAAGTCAAAGTCATCCGCTCCATTCGGAAGATCGCCGGCCCCGACGTCGGCAAATACGTCGTCCGCGCCCAATACTCCTCCGGTTCCATCGACGGCAAACGCGTCGCCGCCTACCGCGACGAAGAAAACATCCCACCAGAATCCGAGACCGAGACCTACGTCGCCCTCGAGATCAACGTCGACAACTGGCGCTGGGCCGGCGTCCCGTTCTTCGTCCGGGTCGGCAAACGTCTCCCCAAAGGCGGCACCGAGATCGCCCTCCACTTCAAGAGCGCGCCACCCATTCTCTTCAATCAAAGCAAAGCCGAAGAAACGCCACTCGCGGATAACGTCCTCGTCATCCGCATCCAGCCCGACGAAGGCGTCTCCCTGCGCATGTCCGCCAAACTCCCCGGCTCCAGCCTCCGCGTCGAGCCAGTGAAAATGGATTTCCACTACGGCACCTCCTTCGGCCGCGCCACCCCCGAGGCCTACGAACGCCTCCTCCTCGACGCCATGGCCGGCGACGCCACTCTCTTCGCCCGCCGCGACGAGGTCGAAGAAGCCTGGAAGATCGTCGACGCCATCCGCCAAGGCTGGGAAGACGGCCACGACAAACTCGCCTTCTACAGCGCCGGAAGCTGGGGCCCAACGGAAGCCGACGACCTCATCAAAAGAGCCGGAGCCACCTGGCGACGACTCTAGCGAGTCGAAATGGGAAATTTGAAATGAGAAATGAGAAATGGAGCCACCTAGAAAAGCCGGGCTCCTGCCGCCGTTTCCACATTTCCCGAAGGGCTGGCCATTTCTAATTCATCATTTCAAATTTCTAATTCCCATGAACTTTAGCCCTGGCCTCCCCGTCGAAATCGGTCGCATCGAAAAAGAACTCGCGAAGCTCTGGGAAGACAGCGGCGACGCCAAATCCCGCGCCTCCCTCATCAACCTCGCGATCTACACCGAGTCCGCCGACACCATCGGCCCCAATACCGCCCTCATCTCGCAGCTCGCCACCCAGTGCGCCTGCCGATCCCTCCTCGTCTTCGCCAACCGCGCCGCCGAGACCGACGCCGCCCACGCCTGGATCGACGCCCACTGCCACCTCGCTGGCAAGGGCCAGACCCAGGTCTGCTCCGAGCAGATCACCTTCCAGCTCGACGGTGCCGTCTCCGACTCGCTCCCCAACGTCGTCTTCTCCCACCTCGATTCCGACCTCCCCCTCTGCTTCTGGTGGCAGGCCCCCTTCTCCGAACCCATCGACCCGCAGCTCTGGACCTGGGTCGACCGCCTCATTTTCGACAGCCGTACCTGGGAACGCCCCGGCCAACAACTCGCCCTCGTCCAAAAAATCGCCGCCCTCGCCGACTCCCGCGCCACCCTCTGCGACCTCAATTGGGCCCGCCTTCTCTCCCTCCGCTTCGCCCTCGCCAACGTCTTCGACCACGCGAATGCCCTCCGTTCGCTGCGCAAAATCCGTTCCGTCGCGATCACCCACGCCCCCGGCTCCAGCACCACCGCGCACCTCCTCCTCGGCTGGCTCGCCGCCCAACTCGGCTGGCAGCTCGACTCCGTCCTCTCCCGCCACACGTTCCGCGCCCCCGACCGAGGCGAAATCACCTTCGAACTCCGCGAAGCCGAGGGAGCCACGATCTCCGAATGCGCCTTCACCGCCGACGACGCCCGCATCGCCATCACCCGCGAACCCGACGCCGAATTCTTCCACGCCCACATCGAATCCACCGGCCACGACTCCGTCTCCATCCGCCTCCCCGCCGGCCGTGACAGCATCCAGGACACCCTCCTCATGGAACTCGGCCGAGGCGGTGTCCATCCCCTCTACCACAAAACTATCAAGGTCCTCGCCCCCCTCCTGGCCGAGGACTAGACCCCGTCGGCGCCCTCAGGGAACCAGGAACAATCTCCCGGAATACGGGCACTTCACCTCGGTATCTGGCGGAAACCCGCGCAAATCGACGTAACCCGATTCCGGCGCGTGCGGACTCGTGACGAAGCCCGGCTTCCCGGTGACCGGCGATCCGTAAGGCATCCCATCCTCCGCCCGCGGTGCCATCCCCTCCCGCTGCTCGAAAATTAGGGACGGCGTCGGGTCTCCCGCGAGCACCCGAGCCGCGCGATCCGAGACCACCTTACCCTCCGAATCGACCCACCGGGGCGTCACGAAAACGAACAGCGTCTTTGTGATTTCGACCGCCTCCTTGATCCGATTCCCCGGTGGCCCCGATTCGATCGTCTGCTCATCCCGGCGGGCAACGCCCCCCAGCACAATCGTGTCGCCCGATGCGACCGAAACGCGGGTAGCCGCTCGCCGCACCCCGAAGATCGGCTGATTGATCACGACCGCCGCCGCTGCGTCGGCATTCTTGACCGCCCCGTCCCCGCTCCACGTCGGCGGCATTTCGGCGGCATAATTGATGAACCCATCGAAATCCACGACCCGGGCGTCCAGCATCAGATCGATCTCCGCCCCGCCCTCGGCCATCTTCGGCTCGACCTCGAGCGTCACTCCCGTGTTTTCGGTAGCAAATTGGTTGGGCGTCGGCGACGTCCCGCCCTCCGCCGGATCGAACGCCGTCGGATACCGAAATTCGCGGACCAGATTGATGGTCGCCCTCTGATCGACCTTCGTCGTCACCTTCGGAGTCGACAGCATCTCGATCCCCTTCCCGCGGTTCAAAGTTCTGATCAAGGCTTCGAACTCCTCCGCCTTCAACGTCCGATTCACCACCGCCCGCAGGGCCTCGAGCGCTTCCGAGGCCTCTTCCGAGACCTCGATCATTCGACCTTCGATCTCGACCTGACTCGCCGCCGTCCCGCCATCGCCCGCGTCAGTCGCAAGGATCTCCGCCGAGACCATCGCCAGCGTGGTCACCCGGTCACCCGTGTCATTCTCGCTCCCGAGGCGCAACATGACGCTCTGGCCTGCGGAGAGCGAAACCGACGTTTCGAGACTCAAATTCGAGAACGACGGCTGCCAGATCCGCCCCGTCACCGGAAATCCGATCAACCGAACCGAGGACATCGCGAACTTGAGATCCAACTTGTCGTCGATCAACTTCGGGGTGACTTCCAAGGCGAGTCCCACGTCTTGTCGCTCGAAGCGGAGCGGCACCCGACCGCCCTTCTCAAATTCCGTCGGAACGGGAAATCCTCGGACGGCATCGAGCTTCGCACGCTGCCCGCTCCGCACCATTGCTCCGAACCTGGTCTCGACCAACGAATCAACCCGCTCGAGATCCCGCCGCATTGCCGCGCTCTTCTCGGGATCGAACACGCCGATCAGCCCGGCTTCTTCAGCGGCTTTCACCCACTCGGGCGCTTCCGCCGCATCGATCCGAAACACCGTCACCTCCACCTTCACGGGAGCGTCCGCCGCCCGACCCGCGGACAGACAAACCAACCAGCCGAGCGCAAGCGCGCAGAAGCGAACGAGGGGGGAAGCCTTCATTTCGTCGGTCTAATGACTTTCTTCCATCAAGTCAAATTCACCCCGCCCCCCTAATTCTTTGCGACCTTCGCGACCTTCTGTTCAAATCTCCTCACCGCAGCCCATGCCCGACCAACCTCCGCTCCTCGAAGTCCGCGACCTCTCCATCTCGTTCGACACCGACCGCGGACGCACCGACGCCGTCGTCAACTCGTCCTTCAAGGTCGGCACCGGCGAGACCCTCGCCATCGTCGGCGAATCCGGCTCCGGCAAAAGCGTCACCGCCCTCGCGCTCACCCGCCTCCTCCCCCAACCACCCGTCAGCTACCCGACCGGCTCCATCCTCTGGCGCGGCCGCAACGTTCTCGAGATGCCTACCGCCGAACTCCGCCGCATCCGCGGCGGCGAGATCGCCTATATTTTCCAGGAGCCCTCCAGCTCCCTCAACCCCGTCTTCTCCATCCGCTCGCAGATCGCCGAGGCCATCCGCATCCACCGTCCCGACGTCAAGGACGTCGACAAGGAGATCATCCACTGGCTCGACGCCGTCGGCATCGTCGACGCCGCCAAGCGAATGAACGACTACCCGCACCAGCTCAGCGGCGGCATGCAGCAACGCGCCATGATCGCCATGGCCCTAAGCTGCCGCCCCAAGCTCCTCGTCGCCGACGAGCCCACCACCGCCCTCGACGTCACCATCCAGGCCCAGATCCTCGAGGAACTCCGCGGCCTCCGCACCCAGCTCGGAATGTCCATCATCCTCATCACGCACAACTTCGCCATCATCCGCGGCCTCTGCGACAAGGTCGCCGTCATGTTCCGCGGCAAAATCGTCGAGCACGGCCCAACGGAACAGATCCTCGAAAACTCCCAGCACCCCTACACGAAAGCCCTCATCGAGTGCATCCCCCGCTTGGGCTCCCACCAGACCCGCCTCCGCACCATCGACCACGCCGCCCTCGCCGAATCAGCCTAGCGCCAGCCAGGAGGGGACCGCGACCTTCCAGGTCGCCGTTCCGAGCTTCCAGCTCGGAACCTCGTCACCAATCGGCGAAGCCGCCAACTCACTCCATCCCGCCCGCTCGAGGACCCACGAAGACAAAGGTTAAAGTTACGAAAAAGAGTTGTTAGAAAGAGCGCGTGCCTTTCCCTGCGATCATCGCCCTCCTAGCCGCCCTCCCGTGGCTCACCCCACCCGAGCCACCTCCGGAAAACGTCCAACTCGTCCTCACCCAACCCGACTACCCCTTCCCGCTCCCCGACCTCCTCGTCATCGACATCGAGTCCCCCCGCGAACTCCCCTTCAACTCCCGTTCGACCTTCGACAAAATCTCGACCCGCCCCCTGCCCGACGGCGCCCCCCTCCTCCTCGAAGGCCTCGCCCGCCTCCGGATGTCCGGCAGCGGCCAATTCTGCCAGAACCAATTCTGGTTCCTTCAGGAAACCCTCACCCCCGACCGCCAGGTCACCGTCGTCGACCTCCGAGCCGAGCCCCACGCCTTCATCAACAACATGGCCCTCTCCTGGGGCCCGCCCGACCAGCTCCCCGCCGAGAAATCATCCACCCTCGAAAAACGTTGGCTTGCCGCCGCCCGATCCGCCGGCACGATCACCGCCACCGCCTTCGCCCTCGACGGCTACGTCAACCCCGCCACCTGGGAGCCCATCACCCTCCGCATCAACGTCCGCGAGACCTCCACCGAAGAAAAATTCGTTCGCCACGTCACCTGGGGATACCGCCGCTTCAACGTCACCGACTTCACCGCCCCGCCCGACGCCATCGTCGACGATTTCGTCCGCTTCATCGCCGACCGCGACCCCGCCACCTGGCTCCACCTCCACTGCGATTCCGGCCTCGGCCGAACCACCACCTTCATGACCCTCGTCGACCTCATGGCCAACGCCCGCACCCTCACCGCCGCCACCATCATCGAACGCCAACACCGCCTCGGCGGCACCGACCTCCGCGACACCTCCGACTCCAACCCAACCCGAGCCGCCGGAAAACGAGCCCGCCGCCAATTCCTCCAAGACTTCTACCGCTACAGCCAATCAACCGCCCCAACCTTCCGCCAAAGCTGGTCCGCGTGGAAAAGAGCCGAAACCAAGGCCACGAAAGCAAAGTCCGAACCCCCAACTCAACCGCAGTCGAAAACACCGACCAACGACCCCAAACCCTTCAACCGCCGCTAACCCGCCGCCAACCATCACCCACCAATCACTATTCACTATTCACCAGTCACGCGCAGCCCCCACCCCCCTCGGTCGCCGTCCCGTAATACTGCACCCCGATCTTGATCTTCCCCCGACCCTGATCCGTCCGCCACTTGTTCGTGTCCCGCAGCGAGTAAATGCACCCGCAATATTCCTGCTGATAAAATTCTTCCCGCTTCGAGATCTCGATCATCCGCGAAGCCCCGCCCTTTTTCCGCCAGTTGTAGGTCCAGTAGCTCATCCCCTCGTAGCGACCCGCCGCCCGCTCCCCGCAGTCGTTGATCTGCGCCATGTTCTTCCACCGCGAGATCCCGAGACAACTCGTGATGATCGGAAACCCATGCTCGTGCGCATACAGCGCCGTCCGCTCGAACCGCATGTCGAAACACGCCGTGCACCTCGCCCCCCGCTCCGGCTCCCATTCCATCCCCTTGATTCGCGCGAACCAATTGTCCGTGTCGTAATCCGCGTCCACGAACTCGATCCCCTCCTTCTCCGCGAACCGCACGTTCTCCTCCTTTCGCAGCTCGTATTCGCGCCGCGGGTGAATGTTCGGATTGTAGAAGAAGATCGAATACTCCACGCCCGCGTCCGCCATCGCCTCCATCACCTCCCCCGAACAAGGCGCGCAGCAGGAATGAAGCAGCACCTTCCCATCCCGCTCCGGTCGATCGATCTGAACCCGCTCACTCATCGGATCACCAAACCACAAAAACGCCCAGTCATCGAACGAAGTTCACGAACCAAGCGCCGAAGGCATCCAACTCGGAGGGCGAGGCTCCCGCCGAGCCGTCGCCCCGCAATAACGCCCCGATATTCCGAAAACCGTCATCCCCACCCCCATCACCGCACCCGAATCATCTCCGCATCCACCGAAGTCACAACCTCCTCATCCGCCCGCACGTAGCCCGGTCGATAGATCGGATAATAAGACGCGTATCGCCCGTAACCTCCGTAACCATACCCGCCGTAGTAACCCACCGTCGGCACGTAATCCACCCGCGCGGGCACGCGAGTCAAAAACAGCTCCCGCCGACCCGACACGTTGTTGAGGATCACCGCATCCGCCCCGTTCCGCCGGGCATTGTAAAGGATCGCGTCCCGCGCGAATCGGTAGCCCAGCGCCGTTTCGAAAGCGAATTTCCCGATCGTGCGATACCGCCGGTCCGGGGCCTTCTCCAGGATCGGAATGGGAAAATCCTTCGACTTCGGAGGGAACACGTCCAAAGTGGTCGGGACGTAGTGGATCGCCGTCGATTTCACCGAAGCACACCCGGAACCCAGCACCGCCCCAACCACCGCGACAGCCAGCCAGCGAAAGATTGAATAACTCGTCGTTCGGTCCGTCATTGAATGCAACAACCCATCACTACCATGAAAACCATCCTCGCGCTCACACTCTCCCTCGCCGCTCTGGTCCTCACCATCCCATCCGCCGAAGCCGGCGGTCGTCGGGTCATCACTTCCTACAGCAGTCCCACCTGCGCTCCGACCTACTACCGCCCCGCCCCCCGGGTCGTCTACGTCCAACCCCGCGTCTACCGCCCGGCACCCGTCTATTACCGCCCCGCGCCCGTCTACTACCGTCCCGCTCCGGTTTGCTATCGCCCCAGCCTTTCGTTCACGGCTGGCGTGAGCATTGGCGCCGGCCGCCACCACTGGCGCCGCTAACGGGACCGAAAATTTCCCCCGAGCCCCGTGGCGCGGTTCGATCGGCAACGGTCCCCGCGCCATGTTCGTGACGACGCGGGACATCCGGGAAAAATGGGGTGATCGACGGGACTCGAACCCGCAACAACCAGAATCACAATCTGGGGCTCTACCATTGAACTACGACCACCATTCGAATCGGCAACCGCCGACTTGAATCGTCAATAAAATCCTCGCGGCACCCGGTTTGTCAACGCGCTAGTTCGTCCCGCCGACTCCGTTCGTTTCCGCGGGGATTTTTCGGGGTTTGCAGAGCACCTTCGAGGTCGCGGCGCTCCGAGTGCATTTCCGGCACACGTATTTCGCCGGTGTCACGATCTCGCACAGCTTCACGAAATCGCGCTCGATATCCTTCTTCGACCAATCACAGAGCGTCTTTGCCATTCGACAAATTGCACCAATTCGATAGAGTGCCCAAACAAAACGAAATCGACATGCCTACCGACACCCTCACCCAAAAAGAATCCACCGCCGTCAACGAAGCCCTCCGCACCTGCATCGCGGACACCTACGCGCTCATGGGCCAGACCCACGTCGCCCATTGGAACGTTGAAGGCGAGCATTTCTTCTCCCTCCACGCCGCCTTTCAGACCCAATACGAAGAGCTTTTCATCGCCGTCGACGACCTCGCCGAGCGCCTCCGCGCCCTCGACGAATACGCCCCCGGCGGTCTCAAAATGCTCGGCAAGATGTCCCACATCGACGAACTGACGATCGGCGCAACGCCGGCCAAGGACTACGTCGCCGCCCTTGTCGAAGCCAACGAGTTGACCGAGGCCAACCTCACCACCCTCCGCAACGAAGCGGAGAAAGCCGGTGATCTTGAAACGCAGGACCTAGCCATCGGCCGCCTTCGCGTCCACGAAAAGACCCTCTGGATGCTCCGAAGCTTCCTCAAGAACTTGTAGGGGAACGCACGCGTCCCCGCGTGCGAGATGCGGCGTCCCGCCGCATCTCCAGGCAAATCGAGCGAAGCGAGAGAGCCGAAACTCAAGGAGCGGCGATTTTCAATCGCCGACCCAACCCGAATGGGCGAAGCCCATCATATCCCTCACCCCTCACGACTCCCCCACCACCACCACGTCCACCGACCGCTGATGCCCGGCCCGCCGGTGTTCGAAAACAAAAATTCCCTGCCAAGTCCCCAGGGTCATGCGCCCGCCGTTCACCGGCACCGTCTCACTCGACCGAGTGAGCGCCATCCGCAAGTGACTCGTCGTATCATCCGGCCCCTCCATCGTGTGAACCCAATCCGGATCGTCCTCCGGCACCAACTTCTCGAAATAACGGTGCAAATCCTCCCGCGCCGACCGATCCGCATTCTCGTAGATCACCAAACTCGCACTCGTGTGCCGCAGGAACACCGTCACAATCCCCGTCGCCACCCCACTCTCCCTGACGACCCGCTCCACTTCGCCGGTGATCTCGTAAGTCCCCTTCCCCGAGGTCCGCACCTCGATCCGTTCGAACGCCGTCATCACCGTCCGCGCACCAACAGAAGCGCCCATCCGGCAATCAACGCCACCCCGCCAATCGGCGTGATCGCGCCCAACCACCGCAGATCCGTCACCGCCAACACGTAGAGGCTCCCGGAAAAAACGGCCACGCCACCGACCCAGAGCCACGTCACCAGCACCGACGCCCGCTCCGCCACCGCCAGCAGCGCCACCGCGTGCACCAGGTGGTAGATCACCGCCGTTTCCCAAAACGGCTCCGTCCCAAAAGCCGCCAATTGCGCCTTCAACCCATGCGCGCCAAAAGCTCCAAGCACCACGCCCAGCAACCCCAAACCCGCCGCCAACCGAAAAGCCATCATCTCAAGTCACCAGGAACCGCCAAGTCACCAGCGACCACGCGGGAACCGCGTGGACCGCGCGTGGACCGCGTGGGGACCGCGTGGGGACCGCGTGGGGACCGCGTGGGGACCGCGAGCTTCCAGCTCGCACTTTCGAGCTTCCAGCTCGGAAGCCGACCCAACCCCGCGAAGCGGCACTTCCCCCCCAAAAACTCTCACAGCAACTCCGCGACCATCTCCCGCTCCTGCCGCAACTCATCCACCGTCGCGCTCACCTTCGCTTGGCTAAACTCCGACAACTCCACGCCCGGCACGATCTCGAGTTTCTCCCCATCCGACCGCACCGGGAACGAGCACATCAACCCCTCGTCGATGCCGTAACTCCCATCCGAGCAAACCGCCACGCTGTGCCAGTCGTCGCCCGGCGTCGGTTGCACGATCGACTGCACCGTTTCGATGGCCGCGTGCGCCGCCGAAGCCGCCGACGAGAGCCCCCGCGCCGCGATGATCGCCGCCCCCCGCTGCTGCACCGTCTTGATGAATTCACCCTCGAGCCATTCGCCATCCTTGATCACATCGCTCACCGCGTTCCCGCCGATCCGAGCGTTTCCAAAGTCCGGATAAAGCGTCGCCGAATGATTCCCCCAGATCACCATCCGGTCCACCTCGCTCCAATGCACCCCCGCCTTCAGCGCGAGCTGCGTCTTCGCCCGATTCTCGTCGAGCCGCGTCATCGCAAACCACCGGTCCGCCGGCACATCCTTCCCGTTGTTCATCGCGATGAGGCAGTTCGTGTTGCACGGATTCCCCACGACCAGCACCCGCACGTCCGAAGCCGCGTTCTTCGCGATGGCCGCACCCTGACCCACGAAGATCTTCCCGTTGATCCCGAGCAGATCCTTCCGCTCCATCCCCGCCTTCCGCGGCACACTGCCGACGAGCAGGGACCAATTCACCCCGTCGAATCCGGCGTCCAGATCCGAAGTCCCGTTCACGCCCGTCAGCAGCGGAAACGCGCAATCAAGCAGTTCCATGATCACCCCCTCGAGCGCCTTCATCCCCGGCTCGATCTCGATGAGACTCAACTCGACCGGCTGATCCGGCCCGAACACCCCGCCCGACGCGATCCGGGGCAGAAGTGAATATCCGATCTGACCGGCCGCACCGGTCACCGCAACTTTAATGGGAGCTTTCATATGATCCCTGCAGTCTGCCGAGATCCCCGGCAATTGCAACCCGAGGCCAATCCGATCCGATCTAAACCGCCCGCAAGCGCACCCGACCATCCGGAACGAGTCCGTGCAGTCCGCACAGGTCCGCGAACAAAGCCATCGCCCGCCGCTCCGATTCGCCGAGTTCGAACCGCAGATACTCGGTCAAATACCGCTGCGCAAACTCCGGATTATCCGCCCGCGCCGCAATCTCTCCGATCCGAGCCATCCCACCCCGCTTCGCCTCCCGCAACCAATCCGCCAACCCCTCAGCGTCCGCCACGTCATCCCCCAGCACCCAGCAGGCAAAGACAAACGGCAGCCCCGTCCAACGCTTCCATTCCTCGCCGAGGTCCAAATAATTCCAATCCGGATGCGCGGCGCGAAATTCAATCGCCGGATCTCCGATGATCAATCGCGCCTGATCCTCCGCGACCACTTCCCTGGTCTCCTCGAATTCCATCCCCCGAAATTCCCACAGCAGACACCGCAACAAATTCGCCGAGGTCCGCGAAGCCGGGTCCATCGCAATCGACCGCACCGCCGCCAACTCCCCCCGGTAAGCCAGAAAAACGCTGTAAACCGCCCCGTCGCAGCCGATCGCCACCCCATCCACGATCCGCCCACCCCCACGCTCCAGCGCCACGAAGATCGGCACCAAGGCCGCGTCGAATTCCCCACCACCAAACCGCACCCCCAGCTCCCGCGGCACCGCCAGCTCCACCCCACCCCCCAAGGTCTCGATCAAAGGCCGGGCGTTGAGATAAGGCACCGACCCGATCCGCCAATCCCGCCCGCTCACCAAGCCCCCTCACCCCATTCGCGTCCATTCGCGTCCATTCGCGGGCAAATCACCCTCACACCAACCGACCTCATCCCCCGGACTCAAGCCACGAGCATCGGCTCCGCCAGCTCCGGACTGATCCGCTGGTAATACGTATTCCGCTGCATCGGCTCCCGCCCCGCCTCGCGGATCGCCTTTTCCAGCGCATACATCGTCTGCTGCTGCGGCGTCGTCGCCCCCGCCATGTGAAAGATCTTCTCCTCGATGATCGTCCCATGCAGATCGTCCACCCCGTAATTCAGCGACACCTGCGCCAGCGGCAGCCCCAGGCTGATCCAATACGCCGTGATGTGCGCGATGTTATCCAGGTAGATCCGGCTCACCGCCAGGTTCCGCAACTCCTCGAACCCCGTCGCGTGCGGGATGTCCCGCAACATCGGGCGCGCCCCGTCCGGCTCGAACGCAAACGGAACGAACCCCGTGAATCCCCCCGTCTCATCCTGCAATTCCCGCAGCCTCCGCAAATGATCCACCCGCTGCTCGTCCGTCTCGATGTGTCCGTAAAGCATCGTGCAGGTGCTCCGCTGACCCAGCTCGTGCCACGTCCGATGCACCTCCGCCCACTCGTCCGCCGTCTCCTTCCCCCGGCAAATCTGATCCCGCACACCCTGATCGAAAATCTCCGCCCCGCCCCCCGTGATCGCGCCCAACCCGGCCTCGATCAGAATCTCCATCGTCTCCCGCAGCGGCTTCTTAAAAATCCGAAACGCCAGATGCCGCATTTCCACCGCCGTGAAAGCCTTCACGTAAAGCCCCGGATCCAGCGCCTTCAGACTCCGCAGCAACTCCAGATACCAATCCGGTCCCAAGCTCGGATGAAGCCCCCCGACCATGTGAATCTCCGTAATGCCCTCCGCCAGCCCCTCCCGCACCGTCGCGATGATCTCCGGAATCGACTGCTCGAACGCGTGATCCTCCCGCTTCTTCGCCCCGAAGGCGCAGAACTGGCACTGCAGAATGCAGACGTTCGAATAGTTGATGTAACGGTTGTGAATGTAGGTCGCCACGTTCCCGTTGATCCGCTCCCGCACCACGTTCGCGATGACTCCGATCCCGTTCAGATCGTTCGACCGGTAGAGAACGAGGCCATCCGCGTCGGAGATCCGTTCCCCCGCCTCCACCTTGTCCATGATGGGATGCAGCTCGGGCGCGAGAAGTCGGCGGTTCATTAGATTTACTTATCCAACACAAACCCCGCCCCCGCAAGCCGTCAGCAATTCCCCCGCGAGGCAAAGACCGCTACAGGCCCACCATGAAGAAAACCCTCAACCGCATCGCCCCCGTCCAATTCGGCAAGATCTTCGGAGCCGTTTACGCCCTCGGCACGCTCCTCTTCGCGCCGTTCATCCTGATTTTCGGCGTGATCGCAGCCATGGCACCATCCTCCGAGACCGGTCTGCCCGGCACCATCATCCTCATCTTCGCGGTTGTCGCGGCCATCATCTTCCCCGTCATCTACGGCCTCATCGACAACCTCATCGCCGGCTGGGTCGGCGGCATCGAAGCCGACGTCAGCTGGGACCCCAACTCAGTCCCAACCGGAGGGCGAGGCTCCCGCCGAGCCGTTCCATTGCACCCGAGCCGCCCGATCCCTCGCTCGACGAAGATCCGACGATTGGATCCATTCCGAGTTCATCCGCGTCCATCCATCTCCATCCGTGGTTCGCATTTCCCTCACACCAGGTCCCGCCACCGCCGCACTTCGCCGCGCAGCACCCGCAACGTCCGCTCCCGCATCCACGGCACCGACGTCACCACCGGCATCCCGAGATCACGCGCCGCCGCGATCCCGGCCCGATCCGACTGAAAAAACGGGGTCATCCACCGCGAGAACCGCGAATACATCCGCACGTGCCCGAATCGCGCCGCCCAATACCGGCGCAATCCCACCTCCAACTTCGCTTCGCCCTCGACCGCATCCGCCAACCCCGCCGCATCCTGCAGCGCCAGATTCGCACCCTGCCCCAGATGCGGACTCATCGCGTGCGCCGCGTCGCCGATGAGAACCACCCGCCCCCGCGACCACCGCCGCGGCAGCCGGTCGTAATACCGAGCCAGGGTCATCTGCCCCACCTCGCGCAGCCCCTCCAGCATTCCCGCCATCCGCGGATCCATCGTCAGCATTTCCCGCCGGCACGCCGCCACCCCCGCCGCCCGCCACGCCTCCGCCCGATCCATCCGAATCCCCCAGAAGACGCTCACACTCGGCGTCGTCCCATCCTCCGATATCCCCGTCGGCAGCACGCCCATCAGCTTCGACGGGCCCGCGTAAATTTGGTGCAAAGTCTCCGGAAACGTCCGCCCCGGGTCCGGCAGACTCATCCACCAAGCCCCCCAACGCTGCGCCCGCGGCTCCTCCTCCCGCCAGCCCGCGCAGATCGTCCGCGCGTTCGCCCCGTCCGCCACCACGACCAGATCGAACCCTCCCACCCGCTCCCCGCCCGCCAGCTCGACCACATCTCCCACCACCCGAGCCACGTCGGCGTCCGTCTGCACCACCACCCCCGCCCCCGGCAGCATCGCGTGCAGCATCCCGAAGAGGCACCCGCGATGAATCCCCACCGCCGCCCGACCATCCTCCGGAAACGGCAAGTCCAGCACCACCCGCCCATCCGGTCGATACCCGCTCAGCCGCCGCACCCGACCACCCAATCGCATCACCTCATCCCCGCACCCCAGCCGCCGCAGCACCGCCATCCCCGGCGGCTGAATGAGAATTCCCGCCCCGACCGGTCCCAGCGTCGGCGACCGCTCGAAGATCTCCACCGCGTGCCCCGCCCGCGCCAGGAGAACCGCCGCCGCCGGTCCCGCAATCCCACACCCGATCACCGCAATCCGCATCGCCGGACGCTACCACAGGAAAAGCCGCGGGGGAAAACCGGGATCCTGCCCGTAGCTTCGGGTGGGTCCGTCGGCCACCGGACCCGATGCCCATCACCGAACGCGGAGCGTCAAACCTTCCGCCGCCGAGATCGTCCGCGCCCTGGATCACCCGAATGTTCACCCGGGAATCAAGCTTCGGGCGAACCTTCGAAAACGAATCGGGAGAGCCCGCCGCTTCCCGCCAAGGCCCGCCAAGAGCCATCGAGGATTGACGCCGCTTGCCTTCCGGGTTCGGATTCCCGCAGCCGATGACCCCCAAACGCCCACCGCTCTCCATTTTCCGCGACCTTTCGTTCGCGCTCGTCGTGGCTTTCGTCACGATTGGCTGCGCTTCGGTGACCCCCCGCAGCAATGTCGCGAGCCATCCCGCGACCAAGCCCGAGCGCATCTACATCGCCCCCTTCACCGCGCCTGCCGCGAATATCCGGGCCGACCGCGACGGCCAGGAGCTCGCCGCCTTCCAGGACGACATCATCGGCCACCTCGCCGAAGACCTGGCCCAACAGATCGACGCCAACCTCGTTCCCACCGAGATCATCGCCGACCCCAGCGAGCTTCCCCGATCCAACGCCTGGCTGATCGTCGGACAATTCGATCGCGTCGAGCAGGGGAGCCGCGCCCTGCGCGCCCTCGTCGGGTTCGGCCTCGGCGGGACCAAAGTCGTCACCACCTCCATCGTTTACGACCTTTCCACCCCCCAGCTCGAGCCCGTCATGTCGATCCGAACCAGCGGAGGATCGAACGCCCCCCCGGGGGCCGCGCCCAACCTCACCGCCCTCGTCGCCCTCGGCCCCGGCGGAGTCGCCGGCCTCACCATCGCCACCGGTGCCCAGGCCGTCCTCGGAGCTGGACGTGTCGCCGTCGGAGCCGGCATCGGCATCCTGCCCGGCCTCACCGCCGACATCCGCCGCACCGCCCGCGAGATCACCGCCACGCTCTCCGAATATTCCTTCCAGCAAGGCTGGATCCCCGCCGAGCAAGCCATGATCGCGAAACGTCCCGGCTCCGGAAAAATCCGCACCAGCGAACCGCGGCGGCCCGGCTACGAACTCCCCGAGTTCGAACCTGCCTCCACCGAACGCCCCGGCTCCCGCCAACGCAAACGGTAGGCCAGGAGGCCTGCGGCGGCGCTCTGTGAGCGCCGGTAAATTCCTGAAGAAAAATCAGCCCCTCACTGCCGCTCGTGCCGGAGCCGCTCGTCGACCGCGCCGGGCGCCGCCACGTCGAAGGCCCCGCCCAAAAACTCGCCCATCCGCTCCGTGACCGCCCGCGGATCCCCCACGGCGTCCGCGTAGTTCACGTCCAGCAAATCCAACACCCCCTCGCGTCGCGGATTAAGCAACAACACACGCACCTGCGCCAGGCCGAAATGCGCGGCCGCACCGAGGCCGTCCAGCTCCACCACCTTGCCAAAAAACTCCCTCGGCGCGCCCGCGAAGCCGGTGCGACCAGCCGTCCGTCATTCCGATCATCGAAAAAAGCTGAAACAGCGGTCATTAGGGTCATCGCGGTCACAGATCAACCTCGCGTGAAGTTGCGCGAATCGACCCGAGTGCCATGTTCCAAGCCAAAATCCACCGTTCCGTCCCCGTCCACGTCTCACTCGGCCGTCGCGACCGCCGCTGGAGGCGACAGTGGCAGCGAGGACGACCGAGTGGGTGCCGCTTCCGTGGCCGTGGGAGCTCCCGATCATAATCGCGACACCGCCACCGGCGGCGATCGTCAGTTTGCGGGCCAGTGATCCGCTCCGTGCCGGGGCGGGGTCGGGCGAAGTCTCGGTCTTCACGCGCGGCGGCTGGTAAAACAGCGCACGGGCAGAATCAAACGACGCGTCGCCAGGCAAGCAGCGAGCGGCGAGATTGCCAGAAGCTGAGGGATTGCGGACCCTTCGATCGGTTTCGTCCTTCCCACTCTGCCGCATTGAATTTCGCCCAAACCCGGAGCACAGTCCGCCATGCGCCGTCTTCGTCCAATTTCTTTCGCCCTTTGTCTGCTTGCGGCCGTTGTCCCCGTTGCCGCCCACGCGGAATCTCCGTCCGTCGAAGTAGCGGACACCTCGACCTACGTTCGCGTCGCCAAGGTCAATCTCAACGTCGGCACCATGTCGGCCGCCGGCGGCGACCTGATCGGCACCTATTCGATCAAAGTCCCAATGATGGAATCGAAATCGGAGGAAGGCCGGATCACCCTTCCCCTCGGCAAAGGCCTCAAAACCTACCTCGAAAATGGTGGCACGATCACCGGAAAAGGTGTTTCCAGCAAAGACATCGCCGACAACCAGCGTAAAATCGAAGCCCGATTTTCCCCTTACGACGCCGAAGCGAAACAGGGAAAAATCCACCTCACCATCGAAACCAGCCTCCGCGTTCTAGAGTTCGACTCCACCTACACGCTCAGCGGCGAGTAGCCTCAGCCAATCCCGTTCCGGCGACCGTCGCGCGCCCGCCGAATCCGCGGCTCCTTTGGAGAGCGCTTCTGGGTGGTCGCGGGCGTCCCGTGAGATGGCGACGGATGGCGCGGCGCGACCATCCCTACCCTGGTTGGTTCGGCTGCGCCGGAGTCCGTCCCCTCTTTTCGCTGTCATGTCGAGCGAAGCGAGACATCTCTGGCTTCTCACCCGCTCCTTATCCTGAAACGCGCGGATGGACGGTCTTTACAGGATTGAAGGGATTCATTTCCGATCATTCTAAAAAAAATCCCCGCGTGCTGAAAGGTTGGCCCATCCCTGTCTCGTGATGCGTTTCGGACCATCCTGTTAATCCTGTTAATCCTGTAAATCCTGTTAATCCTGTAAATCCTGTCTCATTTCACTTTTAAGGACGACCAATCCCGCAGTGCGGATTGGCTGGTCCGCACGGCGTAATCGACTCGAGCTTCCGGACGCCAACGAACTCGACCGCCGCGAAACAAAATGGGCGCACTCTCGTGCGCCCATTCCCTAATTTTGTCGCTGGCTTCGAGCCGGATCCCGCCCCTGCCGTTCAGCTTTATTCCTTGATGATGATCACCTTGGTCTGGCGGGAGGCTCCCGTCGCACCAATGGCTCGGATTTTGACAACGTTGCGGCCGGCTTCGAGGCGCTCGGTGCGGATCCGCCAACGGGCTGGAGTTCCCTTCACCCGCTTGAAACTGGCGTTGTCGGTCTTGATCTCGAGCAGGGCGGCGTTGTAGGCCGTGCCGCGGATCGTCGAGCGGCTGGCTTTCGTGCGGCGTTTCTTGCTGCCTTCCGTGAGGAGGGCCGGCCGGTCGGCCTGGTCTTCGTCGTTGATGCTGCTCGCGGCACCCGAGAGGGTGGCTTGGCGTCCGTCGACCGACAGCACAGCCCGGCCCGATGCGAAGGGGCGGGAGCCGGGAGCAACCGGAACGGCGACCAAGGGAGCCGAGGCACCGGGAGCCGCGGCGGAACCACCAGACGCTGGTGCTGGAGCACCTCCAGTGGCACCACCCGCACCCGGGAAGGTGAGAACGAAAGTGTCGGAGTCGGAGACCTGCTCAACTCCGCCGGCGGTCTCACCGTTCACCGTCGCGGTGTTCGAGATGGTGCCCGCTGCGATCTCGGCGTCGGTCGGGAAGTAGGTGGCCGTGAAGGTCGTCGTGTCCGACTCGCCGACGGCAAGCGTGATCGGGCCGCCGTCAACGGTGACCATCGGATCCGTGATCGTGATGTTCTCCAGGTCGACGTCGCCGGTGTTTTCGATCTCGAAGGTGTAAACGATCGTTGCCGGAGTCGGAGGGCCCGATGGAAGCGGCACCGAGCCGTTGAAGAAGAAGTTGTGAACCTCGAAGCCGTTGATGCTCCGGAAGTTTCCACCGATCACCGCGCGCCCATCGATCGACCCGGCGTTGAAGTCGCCGTTGGCGAACGGGGCCAGGACGGATCCGAGGTGCGCGAAGTTCGTGGTCTTCAGCTCCGTCGCGTCGGCGTAATTGAAGAGCACGCGCTCGAGATCGATGCCTTCGAGGTGCATCCCGCTGTTCGAGATGTCGATCGGACCTCCACTCACATTGATCACAACGGTCGATCCGGCCGGGGCCGTGATGTTGATCGAACTCCCGGTGCGGCTCCACTCGGCGGCGGTCACGTTGAAAACGTTCAGCTCCGGGTCGTTGCCGACGAGATCGGCGCGGTAGGGGAGTGTCAGGTCTTTTTCGACGACACCCCGGTCGGCGAGGTCGGCGAGCTGGCCGCTGCGCTGAATGAATCCGGCGCGGAGTTCGGCGAACGTCGTGCCGCTGCCGTCGTCGGGAACGTTGCCGGCCGCGTCGAAGGTGACTGGATTCACGAACCGCAAGGAATTCCCGTTGGTTGGCTCGCGGTCGGGTCCAGTGCGGGTGCCTCCGACGACGATGTTGCCGTTGACCCCGAAATTCCCGTCGGCGAGGTCACCGGCGATGATGAAGCGATCGGTCGTCCCGCCTGATACCTGGGCGATCGGATGACCTTTCACGACGTAACCCACGGCGTAACCGCCGTTGATCGTCGCGTCGCCGCCGATGGCAAACGTGCCGTCGACGTCGCCGTTCTCGGCGGTGACGTTACCGAAAACCAGCGCGTTGAAGCTGCTGGCCGATCCGAAGATGTCGTTGGCCACGAGCGGGGCCGGAGCGGAGGGAATGAAGGTGCCGGTTTTGGTCAGCTTGACGGAGGGATTGGTCGTCACCTCGTTGAAAGCGACGCCGGTGTAAGCGATCAGGTCAATGCCGCCGTCGCCGGTGCCACTGCTGCTGGCCCGAGGAAAGGTCGCGGGATTCGTGAGAACCTGCGACCCCGTGCCGGTCACGTCGCCAGCGAAGAGGGAATAGCCGAAAATCTTGGTTCCTCGGGCGACTCCGAGTCCGTTGTCCGCGACGGAGCCGATGACCGCGACGGTGACTCCGCCAACGGTCTGATTCTTGACCACGGTGGACGGATTGGTCGCCGGCGCTCCCTGGTTTGCCGCCAGGTTCCGCGTCACGAGCCAATCTGTGCTCGATGGAACGAGGTTCGAGGTGCCGTAGCGACCGTAGGAGGAACCCGAGCCGAATCGCACGAGAGGACCGTAAGCGGTCGGCTGACCCAGCGCGTCGACGGCCAGGATCGCGGCCATGCCGAAGGGGTCGTGGCCGGTGGTGGTCCCGCGCTCGAAGACCGTGAAGGCCAGCGCGGACGTGGCCTCGAGGCCGTCACCGAAAACAACGTCCAGCCGCTCGATGTTATTGTTGTTACCGTTTCCGTCTCCGCGGTTTCCGAAGAAGTTGTCGGCCCCGACATTGATGTTGTTCGAATTGAACGCCCGCTGCTCGTCACCAAAATAAGGGGCGCTGAGATTGTAAGTGTTCCCACTGGTCGATCCGAGGCGCGAGTAGATGATATTGTTGTTGTTTGGCTCGGATCCCGGCACCCGGACCAGGGTGGTCGTGATCGTCCCGGGGTAGACGAGCGGCTCGTAGAGTCCGGTGCTCGTGGTGAACGAGGCAATCTGGTTTGTCACCCCGCTGTAGTTGAGCGTGTAGGTGGTATTCGATTTGAAAGACGATGTGCCGCCGCCGACCTGACTCTGGGTGGAGGGAGTTCCGGGGATGGACTGAAGATTGAGTGCCGTCACGTTGGCCGTGCTGGCAACACCGGCTCCGGCTTGCGGAATGGCGAATAAAAGGGCGGCCCCAATGGTTGCTGTGAAGAGTGATTTGATCATGAGTTTGGGCCTTTCGGTGTCGAGGAATTGCCGAGGGAATGCTTCTTCCTGGGCCTACAAGTATGAAGATTGAGAAGTTCTGTCTACATTTATCCATCACTTAAACAGATAGTAATTCCGGCCGTTGGAGGAAGCGGAGCTTTGACACGAGTCCCGGCACCCCGTATGCCGCGACGGTGAACTGGAAAGCGCCGCTGCTCGCCGTGACTCTCGCCCTGAGCCCGATCTTTGGGTTGGGGGCCGCCGACTGGGAGATCCTCGCGGGTTGCCGACTCGTCCGCGGAGCCTACGCCGATGGGGACAGCTTCCACGTCGACTACCGGGGCCGCGACATCATCATTCGGCTCTACTACGTGGACACGCCGGAGACGAATCGACAGGTCCCGAGCCGGATCCGCGAGCAGGCCGAGCATTTCGGCGTTTCCGAGGCCGCCGTGATGGCCTTCGGAAAAACCGCGGGGGATTTCAGCGCCGACGCGCTGCGGAGCGGCACCTTCATCGTCCACACCCGCTGGGAGGACGCCCGGGGAGCCAGCCGCCAACCGCGTTTCTACGGACACATCATATACGAAAGCAATGGCGTGGAATTGAACCTGGCGACCGAACTCGTCCGCAACGGACTCGCGCGCTCCTACGGAATGAAGGGCGCGCCGCCCGCCTGGCCTTCCAGCTCTCAGATCGAACGCGAACTCGACCAGCTGGAAAACCGCGCTCGCATCGGCAAAGCCGGAATCTACGGCGGAGAGTCCGGCGGAGAGTCCGCCGCCGTCGCCGCGCCCACCCCGTGGCGGATCGACAAACTTACCGAACCTGACGAGCCGGAACCCAGCGCCCTACGACCCGCCTTTTCCGCGGTCCCATCCGCCAGCGGCGATTTGGTCTCGATCAATCTGGCGGACGCCGCCGGACTGGAGTCGGTGCCGGGCATCGGTCCGGTTCTCGCCCAACGCATCATCGACGCCCGCCCCTTCGACTCCGTGGACGACCTGATCCGCGTCCGCGGCATCGGCGAAACGACGCTCGAGCGCGTCCGCTCCTACGTCCAGCCGTGAGGCGATCCCACGGAAGCCTGCGCTTGATTCGACCCGATCGGGTTTTTGATCCGAAGGACGCCGATCGCTCGACGGAACATCATGAGTCGCCCAATTTGCATTTGCCAATCGGTTGTGGCAGCGGCAGAATCTGACCCTAGGCTTGGAAAGCGCTGGCGGATCGCCGAACACCTGATCGCTTCCAAATCTTCCAACACCCATTTGCTCGATGAAATTACTCCCACCCCTGACGACCGCCGTTCTCGGACTCTTCGTAATTAGCCCCTCACCAGCGGCGACCGAATTATCGCAAAAAGATTGGACTGGCATCCGAGCCGCTCACGAGAACTGGAACCACCGGATCGCCGCCCAACCCGACGGCACCCATGCCGCCCAAGCCGTCGGCCAGGGCTGGACGGTCACTTTCGACGGCCGCGGATTCCTCGCCACCCCCGGGAACGCCGACTGGACCTGGGGCCTCGAGCTCGCCAACGTCGGCGATCCGGTGGGGGATGCGCGGATCGCCCGCTCCGAAGAGA
Source organism: uncultured Verrucomicrobiae bacterium (assembly GCA_963719495.1). Taxonomy (GTDB): domain Bacteria; phylum Verrucomicrobiota; class Verrucomicrobiia; order Chthoniobacterales; family JAATET01; genus CAVVKW01. The sequence goes on along the minus strand of CAVRCI010000004.1, from coordinate 125,219 downwards.
ACCGTCTCGTCGTCCGCCACGACGAGACGCTCGCCGAGTGGTTCGTCAATCGTCCCAGCGGTCTTCAGCAGGGCTGGACGCTCACCGGGTCTCCGGCTGGGCAGAGCGGCGATCAGCCGAAGCGGCTCGACCTCGCCGTTCGCGGCAGCCTGACCCCCGTAGTGAGCGCAAATTCCGTCCAGTTTGCCGACGCCGACGGCTCGACCATTCTCACCTACGGAGGCCTCCTCGCGTGGGACGCCGACGGCCGGAAGTTACCCGTCCAATTCGTCGCCGCTTCGAAGCCGGACCGTTTCGCCATCGAATTCGACGACCGCGAAGCCCGCTACCCGATCACCATCGATCCCGTCGCCCAACAAGCCAGCTTGAAGGCATCGAATGCCGGACCTGCTGATTACTTCGGTTATTCGGTTGCCGTCTCTGGCGACACGGTGGTCGTCGGGGCTTGGTTGGAAAGCAGCAACGCCACCGGTGTCGATGGAGATGAGACCGACAACTCAGCCGCCAATTCCGGTGCCGCCTACGTCTTCGTGCGTTCGGGATCGACTTGGACTCAACAAGCCTATTTGAAAGCTTCCAACGCCGAAGAGGATGACAACTTTGGCTTCGCGGTCGCCGTCTCCGGTGATACCGCCCTAATCACCGCGGGTGGCGAAGACAGTGAGGCCACTGGCGCTGACGGCGATGAGACCGATAATTCCACTGGGTCTTCCGGTGCCGCTTACGTGTTCACACGTTCGGGTTCAATTTGGTCGCAACAAGCTTATCTCAAGGCGTCCAATCCTGAACCAAATGCGAGATTCGGCGAAACCGCCGCGCTGTCTGGCGACACCGCCGTCGTCGGAACTACCTTCGAGCGAAGCAACGCGACGGGAATCAACGGCAACCAGATGGACAGGTCGGAACCGCAATCGGGTGCAGCCTACGTCTTCGCTCGTTCTGGCGGGACTTGGTCTCAGCAGGCCTACCTCAAAGCGTCCAATTCCGAGCGGTTCGACCGCTTCGGTATCTCTGTCGCCGTGTCCGGTGACACCATCATCGTCGGAGCTTTCGACGAAGATAGTGCTGCCTCGGAGATCGGCGGCGACGAGACGGACAATTCCGCTCAAAATGCCGGCGCAGCTTACGTATTTCAGCGGTTGGGCTTCACCTGGTTTCAGCAAGCCTACCTTAAAGCATCGAACGCTGACGTTCAGGACCGGTTCGGAAAATCCGTCGCCGTGTCTGGTGATACCGCGCTGGTCGGAGCTTATCGCGAGGGCAGTAATGCCACTGGCGCCGACGGCAACCAAGCCGACAACTCCGTTTCCGCATCCGGCGCGGCTTACGTCTTCGTTCGGTCTGGCTCGACTTGGTCCCAACAGAGTTACTTGAAAGCGTCGAACACCGGAGCCGACGACGAGTTCGGAACCGCCGTGGCATTGTCGGGGAACGTCGCGCTTGTCGGGGCCTCCGCCGAAAGCAGCGCCGCCATCGGTGTCGGCGGTGTTCAATCCAACGATTCGGCCCTCCGATCCGGCGCGGCTTATCTTTTCGAACGCGCTGGCACCACTTGGAGTCAGTCAGCCTACCTGAAAGCGTCGAACACGGGCGCTGGCGATAACTTTGGCTTTTCGGTCGCTGCGTCCGGCGACACCATCGTCGTCGGAGCCTTCCAAGAGGACAGCGGGACTCCCGGAATCAATAATCCGCTGATCGACATCGACAACAGCGCCGACGCCGCCGGAGCAGCTTACGCGTTCCTCATTCCATCGCTCACTCCGCCCACGGTGCCGCCTACCTCAGGTGTCGCCGATCGAACTAGCCCCGACATCCAATTCCGCGGTCGCAAACGCGTCGAGAGCACTCGCAAACGCGTCGTCTTCCGCGGGACCGCGTCCGACGTCTCCGGGATCGCAAAAGTGGAGTTCAAAGCCAGCGGTGTGCGCGGCGGCTTCCAGGATGCCAAGGGCCCCGGCACCCGCTGGCGCGCCATCGTGCGCCCCAATGACAGACGCTCGCAGACCGTCGTCAAAATCCGCGCCGTCGATGCCGCCGGCAATCGCTCGAAGATTCTGAAACTGCGCATCATCCGCCGCTGACCCAGCGACCTTCGGCGCGACCCGGATTCGATCGAAGCCACGGACCTGCGTTTAGAAAACGCAGATCTCCCTTTACACCCCCCGCGCCCCTCGCCGACTCTCTCGCGCTCGAATATGGAGAAAATCGGCATCGGACTCGCGGGCTTTGGCACCGTCGGAGCGGGGGTTTACAAGAACCTCGCCGCCAACCGTGACCTCATCGCCGAACGCTCCGGCGCGGAATTCGACGTCCGCCGCATCGTCGTTCGGGATCTCAAAAAAACCCGGGACGTCGCCGCGCCCGCCGAGCTCTTCACGACCGACCTCGACACCCTCCTCGACGATCCCGAGATCAAGATCGTCGTCGAGCTGATCGGCGGCACCGACGCCGCGCTGAATTTCGTCCGCCGCGCCATCGACTCCGGCAAGATCGTCGTCACCGGCAACAAAGCCCTCCTCGCCGAGCACGGCCCCGAGCTCTTCCACCTCGCCAACGAAGCCCGCGTCCCGATTTTCTACGAGGCCGCCGTCGCCGGGGGCATTCCGATCATTAAAGCCGTCCGCGAGTCGTTCGTCGGCAACCGCTTCACCGCCATCCACGGCATCCTCAACGGCACGAGCAATTACATCCTCACGGAAATGGCCGCCGGCACCCGGGACTTCCCCGAAGTCCTCGCCGACGCCCAACGCCTCGGCTACGCGGAAGCCGACCCCGCCTTCGACGTCAACGGCTGGGACGCCGCCCACAAGACCCTCATCCTCTCCGCCCTCGCCTACGGATTTTGGATCAAACCCGAAGACATCCGCGTCGAAGGCATCGAAGCCATCACCGCCGAGGACAACCTCTTCGCCGCCGAACTCGGCTACGCCATCAAACTCCTCGCCACGATCAAGATCGACGCCGCCGAAGCCGTCGAAGTTCGCGTCTGCCCCACCCTCATCCCCGCGACCCACGTCCTCGCCAGCGTCAACGGCGTCTTCAACGCCGTCTGGCTCCAGGGCGACATCGCCGGCGAAGCCCTCTTCTCCGGCCGCGGCGCGGGCCAGGACCCGACCTCCAGCTCGGTCATCGCCGATCTCGCCGAAGCCGCCCTCGCGCTCAGCTCACCCCGAGCGTCCTTCGGCTTCACGGCCCACGACCTCTACGGGAAGTGTAAACCGATCGACGACGCGGTCTCGAAATTCTACCTCCGTCTCACCGTCGAAGACCGCCCCGGCGTCCTTGCCCAAATCGCCAGCGTCCTCGGCGAAGCCGGCATCGGCATCAGCTCCGTCATCCAGCCCGAGTCCGACACCCCCGGCCCGCTCACCCTCGTGCTCATGATTCACGACGCAGCCTACGGAAAAATGCGCACCGCCACCGAGGCCATCGCCGCCCTCCCCTGCGTCCGCTCGTCTCCCGCCCTCCTCCAGGTCGACCCACTCGATGAGTGAGCAGGAGTTTATAGTTGAGAGCAAAAAGTTGAGAGTAAGGACAATGAGACCCGCGCACCGAGAGTATCCGTCCACCGCATCCGTGCGCTGGCATTCAACTCTCACCTTCAAACTCTCAACTTCAAACCACTAGGATGCAGCTCCACCCGCACGACCGCGGCGTCATCGCCCGATACCACCAGTATCTCCCCGTCAGCGACGCCACCCCGGTCATCTCGCTCGACGAAGGCACCACCCCCCTCATCCACTCGCCCCGCCTCAGCGACCTCACCCGCCGCGACGTCTACCTCAAATACGAAGGCCTCAATCCCACCGGCTCATTCAAGGACCGCGGCATGACGATGGCCGTCTCCAAGGCCTGCGAGGAGGGCGCGCACACCATCGTCTGCGCCTCCACCGGCAACACCTCCGCCGCCGCCGCCGCCTACGCCTCCCGCGCCGGCATCCGTTGCGTCGTCATCCTCCCATCCGGAAAAATCTCGATGGGCAAACTCGCCCAAGCCTTCGTCTACGGGGCCCGGGTCGTCGCCATCCGGGGCAACTTCGACCGCGCCCTCGAGCTCGTCGTCGAACTTGCCGCCGACGGCTCCGTCTCGGTCGTCAATTCCATCAACCCCTTCCGCATCGAGGGCCAAAAGACCGCCTCCTTCGAGATCATCGACGAGCTCGGCGACGCCCCCGACCTCCACATCCTCCCCGTCGGCAACGCCGGCAACATCACCGCCTACTGGAAGGGCTACCGCGAATACCGCGACCTTGGCCGATCGACCAAACTCCCCCGAATGCTCGGTTTCCAAGCCGCCGGCTCAGCCCCGATCTACCACGACAAAATCGTCGAGTCCCCCGAGACCCAGGCCACCGCCATCCGTATCGGCAACCCCGCTTCCTGGACCGGAGCCACCGATGCCATCAGCCAATCCGGCGGCGCGATCGACATCGTCACCGACGAGGAGATCCTCACCGCCCAGTCCTGGCTCGCCAAGAACGAAGGCATCTTCGTCGAGCCCGCCAGCGCCGCCTCCGTCGCCGGCCTCATGAAGTGCTGCTGCGAACGCCGCTGCGACGCGTGCCCGCTCCCGCACACCAACGAAGGCGACACCGTCGTCTGCACCGTCACCGGCCACGGCCTCAAGGACTCCGACACCGCCGTCAAATTCGGCGGCTACGCCCCCACCGAGACCGACGCCGACCTCGACTCCGTCCGCCGCGCCCTCGAGAAATAATCCCCCCCCGACCGGCCCCGCGATGACCACCCGCAGCCCGTCCGAGCAGATCGACTACGCTTACGAAGCGTCCTCGCCGCTGCGAATCCTCCTCCGCCTCGTCGAGCGCGGACCGTGGTTCTACGCCGCCACGGTCACCATTTTCTTCGTCAAGAATTCCGGCATGTGGCTCTCCGCCATCTTCGCCGCCCGGCTCATTGATGCGTTGGTCAAACCCGAGACCGCCGACTACACCACCCTCATCGCCATCGGCTCCCTGACCGTCGCGGCGCTCGTGATCAACATCCCCGTCCACACCTGGTTCGTCGTTCGCCTCAGCGAATGCGCGCGCAATCTCGAGCAACGCCTCCGCCTCGGCGTCGCCCGCCGCCTCCAGCAACTCTCGATGTCCTTCCACTCGCGCGCCGAGAGCGGACGCCTCCAGGCCAAACTCCTCCGCGACGTCGAGCAGACCCAGCTCCTCACCATGGAGCTCGGGATGTCCGGGATCTCCGCCGTCACGATGCTGGCCATCAGCACCGTCTACACCGGCTTCACCCAGCCGCTCATGCTCGGCTTCTTCTTCGTCGTCGCCCCGATTTCCGTCGCCATCTCCCGCAGTTTTCGCGGAGCCATCCGCTCCCGCAACCAGGTCTTCCGCGAGCGCGTCGAGGACATGAACTCCCGCGTCGTCGAAATGGTCGACATGCTCCCGCTCGCCCGCGCCCACGGTATCGAGGACGTCGCCCTCGACGAATTTACCCGCCGCGTCACCGAGGTCAACCAAAACGGCCGCCTCCTCGACCGCGTCAACGCCGTCTTCCAATCCAGCGCCTGGGTCACGTTCCAGGTTTTCAGCCTCGCCATCCTCGGCGTCGGGTTCGTCTTCGTCCGCCGCGGCCTCATGACCCCCGGCGACCTCATCCTCTACCAGACGCTCTTCAGCTACCTCGTCAATTCCATCAACCAACTCCTCAACCTCTACCCGACCCTCTCGCGCGGCGCGGAGTCCATCCGCTCCCTCGGCGAAGTCCTCCAATCCCCCGACCTCGAACACAACGAAGGCAAAGCCGCCCCGGTCGACGTCGACGGACGGATCGAATTCCAGTCCGTCGGCTTCACCTACCCCGACGCAAATTCCTCCGCCCTCCACGACTTCAACCTCACCATCGAAGCCGGACGCACGATCGCCTTCGTCGGCGAATCCGGCAGCGGCAAATCCACCGCCGTCAATCTCCTCATCGGCTTCCTCCGCCCGCAATCCGGCCGCCTCCTCCTCGACGGCGTCGACATGGAGACCCTCGACGTCCGCATCTGGCGCCGCCGCCTCGCGCTCGTCCCCCAGCAGATCCTCCTCTTCAACGGCACCATCCGCGAAAACATCCTCTTCGGCCTCGGCCCGGTCTCCGACGAATGGTTCCACCGCGTCACCCGGCTCACCCACGTCGACGACTTCGTCGACGACCTCCCCGCCGGCATGGACACCCTCATCGGCGAGCGCGGCGCCGTCCTCTCGGGCGGCCAAAAGCAACGCATCGCCATCGCCCGCGCCCTCATGCGCAACCCAAAAGTCATCGTCCTCGACGAACCCACCTCCGCCCTCGACGTCCAGTCCGAACGCCACGTCCAGGACGCCCTCGCCGCCCTCACCCACGGCCGCACCACCATCATCGTCGCCCACCGCCTCTCCACCATCCGAGCCGCCCACACCATCTGCGTCCTCGACCACGGCCGCCTCGTCGAATCCGGGTCCTTCGAGGAACTCGTCCAGCGCGGCGGGCGCTTCGCCGATCTCCACGCCGCCTCGCAGACTTGAACTGACGGACCTTCGACCTTAGACCTTTCGACCCACGTCGCATTCCGGCTGCCCAGCAGCCGCCATTCGACCTTTGACTTTCCGACCTTCCGACCTTCCGACCCTTGAGCTTACTCGTCCAAAAATACGGCGGCACCTCCGTCGGCGGCCCCGACCGCATCCTCGAGGTCGCCCGCCGCATCCTCGCCACCCAGCAGGCCGGCCATTCCGTCGTCGCCGTCGTGTCCGCCATGTCCGGAGTGACGAATCAGCTCATCGACCTCGCCCGCGCCGTCTCCGCCAACCCCGCCGACCGCGAAATGGACGTCCTCCTCGCCACCGGCGAGCAGACCACCATCGCCCTTACCGCCATGGCCATCAACGCCCTCGGCGGTCGCGCCGTCTCACTCACCGGAGCCCAGGCCGGCATCCTCACCGACCACTTTCACACCCGGGCGAAAATTTCCAACCTCTCCCCCCGCCAGATCCGCCGCCACCTCGACGAGGGCGAAATCGTCATCGTCGCCGGGTTCCAAGGCCAGACGCTCGAAGGCCAGATCACCACCCTCGGTCGCGGCGGCTCCGACCTCACCGCCATCGCGGTCGCGGGCGCTCTCAAGGCGGACAATTGCGAGATCTACACCGACGTCGACGGCATCTACACCTGCGACCCCCGCGTCGTGAAGGACGCCCGCAAGATCGACACGATCTACTACGACGAACTCCTCGAGATGGCCTCCAGCGGCAGCAAGGTCATGCAGAGCCGCTCGGTCGAATTCGCGAAAAAATTCAAAGTCCCGTTTGAAGTGCGCAGTTCCTTCAACAACAATCGCGGCACCGTTGTGAAAGAAGAAACTCCCGGACTCGAAAACGTCGTCGTGCGCGGCGTCTCCCTCGAGCGCAATCAAGCCAAGGTCACCATCACCAACGTGCCCGACACCCCCGGCACCGCGTCCCGCATCTTCACCGCCCTCGCCGACGCCAGCGTCGTCATCGACGTCATCGTCCAGAACATCTCGCTCTCCGGCGCCACCGACATCTCCTTCACCCTCAACCAGGACGAGCTGAACAAAATCAGTCCCACCCTCGACCGGGTCCTGGCCGAAATCGGTGCCGGCCCCATGTTCCAACAAGGCGGCATTGCGAAGTTGAGCATCGTCGGAATCGGCATGCGCTCCCACAGCGGAGTCGCGGCCACCCTCTTCGAGTGCCTCGGCAAAGGCGGCATCAACATCCAAATGATCTCCACCAGCGAGATCAAGACAGCCGTCATCATCGAAGAAACCGACATCGAAAAAGCCGCCAACCTAGCGCACGAGGCCTTCAACCTAGCCGAAGCGTAGGAAACCGGGGGATCGCACGCGTCCCCGCGTGCGAGCGGCGGCGTCCCGCCGCCGCAATTCGGCAATCCGCGCCAGCGGGAGCCGCCCCCATCCAAAACCCTGTCATTCTGAGCAAAGCGAAGAATCTCTGGCTTCTCACCTCACCCCGCACGAAAGCGCCGTAGATCTCAGACGCTCCGCCTCGCGCGGAGACGCAGACACAGAGAATTCCATCTCATTCCTCTGCCACTCTGCGCCTCCGCGCGAGGCACGAATCTGGATATCCACCCGGACTTGCGCCCCGCCGGAAACCTCTGCGATATTCCCCGCATGTCCGACGCTTTCCACACGCTCCGCGAGTTCGATATTTCGCCCGATAAGAAGGGCACCCTCCACTCCCTCCCCGCGCTCGAAGAACAAGGCATCGGCCCCATCTCGAAGCTCCCGGTCAGCATCCGCATCGTCCTCGAATCCGTCCTCCGCAATTGCGACGGCAAGAAAGTCACCCCGGAAGACGTCCGCACCCTCGCCAACTGGAAGGCCGCCGCCCCCGCGCAGGAGGAAATCCCCTTCGTCGTCGCCCGCATCGTTCTTCAGGATTTCACCGGCGTCCCCCTCCTCGTCGACCTCGCCGCCATGCGCAGTGCCGTCCAGAAAATGGGTAAAAACGCCGGCATCATCGAACCCCTCGTCCCCGTCGACCTCGTCGTCGACCACAGCGTCCAGGTCGACTTCTTCGGCAGCGCCGAAGCCCTCGCGCTCAACCTCGACATGGAATTCAAGCGCAACCGCGAACGCTACGAATTCCTCAAGTGGGGCCAGCAAGCCTTCGAAACCTTCGGAGTCGTCCCCCCGGGAATCGGCATCGTCCACCAAGTCAACTTGGAATACCTCGCCAAAGGCGTCCTGCATTCCCCAATAACCAATAACCAACAACCAACCACACCCCTCTACTACCCCGACACCCTCGTCGGCACCGACAGCCACACCACCATGATCAACGGCATCGGCGTTGTCGGCTGGGGCGTGGGCGGCATCGAAGCCGAAGCCGGCATGCTCGGTCAGCCCGTCTACTTCCTCACCCCCGAGGTCGTCGGCGTCAATCTCACCGGCCGCCTCCGCGAAGGCGTCACCGCCACCGACCTCGCCCTCCACGTCACGGAGCTGCTCCGCAAGACCAAGGTCGTCGGCAAGTTCGTCGAATTCTACGGCGAAGGCGCGACCACCCTTCCCCTCCCCGACCGCGCCACCATTGCCAACATGGCCCCGGAATACGGAGCCACCATGGGCTTTTTCCCCGTCGACGAGGAATCCGTCGCCTACCTCGGAGCCACCGGCCGCACCGAGGACCAGTGCGCCGCCTTCGAGGCCTACTTCAAGGCCCAGGGCCTCTTCGGCATGCCGAAAAAAGGCGACATCGAATACTCCGTCGACGTCGATCTCGACCTCGCCGACGTCCAGCCCTCGGTCGCCGGACCCAAGCGCCCACAGGACCGCATCGACCTCCCCGCCCTCGGCGGCAAATTCAAAGACCTCCTCGCGCTCTCCGTCCCCGACGGCGGCTACGGCCAACCGAACGCCGACACGAACGCCCGCTTCGACGTCGACTTCGGCGGCAACGACCAACACCACGACACCCCCGAGCCCGCTCTCGATCCAAGCGATTCGGCCAGCGAGACCGAAATGGTCACCAACCGCCCGACCCCCGACGAAGTCGCCGCGCCCGCAAACGGTCGCAACAACACCGCCATCGGCAGCGGCTCCGTCCTCATCGCCGCCATCACCAGCTGCACGAACACGAGCAACCCCAGCGTCATGCTCGGAGCCGGCCTCCTCGCCAAGCGCGCCGTCGAGCGCGGCCTCACCGTCGACCCCGCCGTGAAGACGTCCCTCGCACCCGGCTCCCGCGTCGTCCAGGACTACCTGCAAAAAGCCGACCTCCAGCAATACCTGGACAAGCTCGGCTTCCAAATCGTCGGCTACGGCTGCACGACCTGCATCGGCAACTCCGGCCCGCTCGATCCCGCCATCGAGGAAGCCATCCTCGAGCACGACCTCATCACCGCGTCCGTCCTCTCCGGCAACCGCAACTTCGAAGCCCGCATCCACCAGAACATCAAAGCTAACTTCCTCATGTCGCCCCCGCTCGTCGTCGCCTTCGCGCTCGCCGGCCGCGTCGACATCGACCTCACCACCGACCCGATCGGCAAGGATCAGACCGGCACCGAAGTCTACCTCCGCGACCTCTGGCCGACCCTGCAGGAGATCAAGGACGAGATGACCGCCGCCCTCAAGCCCGAGGTCTTCCGCAAACTCTACACCGACTTCGCGGAACAGAACCCCAAGTGGAACGAAATCCCCTCCACGCCCGGCGAGGTCTACGCCTGGGACGCCGACAGCACCTACATCCAGGAGCCTCCGTTCTTCCAGGACTTCTCCATGACCCCCGGCAGCATCGCGGAAATCGCCGGAGCCCGCCCGCTCGGCATCTTCGGCGACTCCGTCACCACCGACCACATCTCCCCCGCCGGAGCCATCAAACCCAGCTCACCCGCCGGTCGTTATCTCCAGGAAAACGGCATCGAAGCCGTCGACTTCAACAGCTACGGCTCCCGCCGCGGCAACGACCGCGTGATGACCCGCGGCACCTTCGCCAACGTCCGAATCAAGAACCTCATGGTCCCCGGCACCGAAGGCGGCGTCACCAAGCTCATGCCCGAAGGCAAGGAAATGGCCATCTTCGACGCCTCCATGCACTACCAAGAGGCGGGCACCCCGCTGGTCATCATCGCCGGCCAGGAATACGGCACCGGCTCCTCCCGCGACTGGGCGGCCAAAGGCACGCAGCTCCTCGGCGTCAAAGCCGTCATCGCCCGCAGCTACGAGCGCATCCACCGCTCCAACCTCGTCGGCATGGGCGTCCTCCCCCTCCAATTCGCCGAAGGCATCAGCGCCGAAACGCTCGAGCTGGACGGCAGCGAAACCTACGACGTCCTCGGCCTCACGGAGGACATCAAGCCCCGCCAGGACCTTAAACTCCGCATCACCCGCGCCAGCGGTGCAAGCGAGGAAGTCCTCGTCAAGCTCCGGATCGACACCGACATCGAGGTCGATTACTACCGCCACGGGGGCATCCTCCCCTTCGTCCTACGAGAGCTAGCCGCCTAAGGCGGCCCGACCGAAGGGTAGGGAAGCCGCGCCGCCGGGTTCCCACTTCCGGTAAGCAGTGACACCCACCAACGAAAAAGCCCCCCGCTACCCCGCAAAAAACGCCGCAGTAGCAAGAAGGGGAAAACAGGCATCCAGCCTGTCCCGCCGGGCATCCCGCCCGGCGGGACGCATGACCAACAAAGCCAATCGACTCACGAAGTCACCAGCCAGCCCTCCGCGAGAACGGCCAGCCCCCCGCGAGCAACCCGTCAATACTTCACCGAACACCCGTAACCCTTCGTCTTCGTCACCTCGACCGGCTCGCCGGCATCCAAAGCATCCAAGGCAGCCGTCACGTAATTCGTGGCGCCCTCGATCGAGGCCGCCTTCGCGTCCCGCTTGTCGTCGATCGCACCCATGTAAACCAGCGTCCCCTCGCCGTTGATCACATACATCTCCGGCGTCGTCTTCGCGTCGTAGAGCTTCCCGACCTTCCCGTCGCCGTCGAGCAGGATCGCCGTTGCGTTCGATCCGAGCTCCGCCTTCTTCGCCTTCGCCTCGTCAGCCGTCAGGTGGCCTTGCTTCCCCTCCTTCGACGACACCACGCTCAGCCACACGACGTCACTGTCGATCGCGGCCTCCTGAAGCTGCTGCATGTTCCCGCTTCCGTAGTGCTTCACCACGAACGGACAACCGTAGTTGAACCACTCGAGCACCACCGTCTTCCCCTTGAAATCCGCCAGCGAATGCGCCGTCCCGTTTTCATCCATCAAAGTAAAATCCGGAGCCGCCTTCCCAATCTCCGGAGCGGCGAGCGCCACCGAAGCCGAGATGAAACCAACCGCGAAAAGGGAGAGAAGTGCTTTCATGGCAAGGACCGTAACCCAACCCCGGGAATTCACAACCCGACACCCGACGAGGCTCAATCGCCCAAGAACGCCTTCACCACCATCGACTCCGTCAGCAGCTCCGGAAACGTCACCGGCTCACCCCCACCCTTCGGATAAAACACGTAAAACGGCACCCCGACCCGCCCGAATTTCTTCAACGCCGCCGTGATCTCCGGATCGGCGCTCGTCCAATCCGCCTTGATGGGCACCACGTCGCCCGCCGCAAACGCCTCCCGCACCGCCGGCTGATCCAGCACCGTCTGCTCGTTGTATTTGCAGATCAGGCACCAATCCGCCGTGAAATCGACGAAAACCGGCCGCCCCTCCGCGATCAGCTCGTCGACCTTCGCCTGCGAGAACGGCTGCCAGAATTCCTCCTCCACGGCAAACGCCCGCCCGAGCGTCCACCAACTCCCCGCCACCACGACGAACACCGTCATCACTAGCGCCACCGCTCGCGACCGCCCCGACCCCATCGGTCCGCAAAAGGCCCCGTAAATCCACCCCGCCAACCCGAGGCAGAGCAAAAACGCGCCGATCCAGATGACCGTGCCAATCGCGCTCTGCTGCCCAATCACGAACAGCAGCCACAACAACGTCGCGAACAACGGAAACGCCATGAACTGCTTCAACCGCTCCATCCAAGCCCCGGGCTTCGGCAAAAATTTCATCCACCCCGGCTGCGCCGCCAGCACCAAATAAGGCAGCGCCATCCCCAGCGCGACCGCCCCGAACATCGCCAGAATCACGAACCACGACTGCGCGAAAGCAAATCCCAACGCCGTCCCAAGAAACGGCCCCGTGCAAGGAGTCGCCAGCAAAGTCGCGAACATCCCCTGAAAAAACGAACCCCCCAACCCCTCGCGATTCCCCAGCGAAGCCAAGCCACCCGAAGCCCGCCCCGGCAACGCCACCTCGAACACCCCCAGCAAGTTCAGCGCAAAAACGAAAACCACGGCCGCTACCACGAGTAGGAATACCGGATTCTGAAATTGCGCCCCCCAATTCACCTCGCTCCCTCCCGCCTTCAACCCGACCACCACCAGCCCCAATCCAAGAAACCACACGAAGATCCCGCCCGAGAACGCCAACCCGTGCGCCAGGATCTTCCCCGGAGCCTCCCCCTCCTGCCGGATGAACCCAAAGATCTTCAGCGAAATCACCGGCAATACGCACGGCATCAAATTGAGAATCAACCCGCCCAGCACACCCAGCAACAACGCCTGCCAGACCGCGAGGCCCCCGGAAGCCGCCGCCCCCGCGCTGCCCAACATCCAACCCCGACGCCCATCCGCACCCTCCGCCACCAGCACCCCGGTCAGATCGCCCTCGGCCCCGATCCGAATCGTAAACTCATCGCCCGACCGCTCGATCATCGCGTGCCCGACCGCCTGCCCCTCCGCCGGCAACGGATAAAAATCGACCCCCGTCACGCCATCCTCCGCCCGCACTTTCGCCACCAGATTTCCACCCTCCCGCGACCATTCCACCGGGAACGGCGGAGTCGACAGGCTCGGCAATTGAGCCGTCCACCGATCAAACAACTCCGCGTTCGCCGGCTCACCCGCCGCCCCGGCCGGCAAGGTCAGCGAAACCTTCGCCGAACCCGGAATGCACAACTCCGCGCAAACGAGCCAGTCCGCCACACCCGTGATCGTCACCGTCTCCGCCCCGATCTCCGCCGCTGGCTGGATCGTCGTCATCAACATCACCTCATCGCCATAAGCGTAAACCTGAATGTCCCCCGCCTCGAGAATCCCCTCCGGCAGCGGCCACTCGATCGGCCCCGCACCGAACCCGTCCGGCAACGTCCATTCGATCGAAGTCGGGATCCCGGCGTCGCCCGAGTATTGCCAATACGTGTGCCACTTCGGAGCCATCTCGAGCACCAACCCCACGCGAAACGCCCGCCCCGGCACCACCGTCGTCGTATCCGCCACCAGCCGCGCCTCGACGAGCGTCTCTCCCTGAAAAACCTGACCCCGAGCTCCGGTCATCCCCACCATCACCGCCAACAACGCCAACAACGCCAAAATCCGCCACTTCATCGCGGACAACCGTAGCACATTCCCGTAAAATCTCTTCACACCCGGCAACCGAACGTCGACCGCGCTCGATTTGGCGAAAAACTCACACTTCCACCACCCCAGGCCACCCAACGCGATGACCCCACAATTCTTCGAACTCATCAACCCATCCGGCGTCCGCGTCGTCCTCACGAACGTCGGTGCCGCCGTCGTCTCCGCCCACGTCCCCGATCGCAAAGGCCAATTCGCCGACGTCCTCCTCGGCTTCGACACCCCAGGGGAATATTTGGACAACACCCCCTTCTACGGATGCACCGCCGGCCGCTACGCCAACCGCATCGCCAACGGCCGCTTCACCCTCGACGGCACCGAATACCACCTCGCCACCAACGACGGCCCCCACCACCTCCACGGCGGCCCCAACGGATTCTCCACGAGAATCTGGGAAACCGAACTCGGCCCACAGACCGTCCGCTTCTCCCGCTTCAGCCCCGACGGCGAAGCTGGCTACCCCGGCAATCTTCACGTGACCGTCACCTTCGAGCTCACCGCCGACAACGTTATCGAGATCCGCTACGAAGCCACCACCGATGCCCCCACCATCCTCAACCTCACCAACCACGCCTACTTCAACCTCGCCGGAGAAGGCACCCCCACCATCGCCGACCACGAAGTCACCATCGCCGCCGACCGCTACGTCGAACCGGGTCCAAACGTCGCTCCCACCGGTCGCCTACCATCCGTCGCCGACACCCCCCTCGATTTCCGAAACCCCCGCCCAATCGGCCTTCCCGACGCCGACTTCCCCCCCCTCCAAGCCAGCGGAGGCTACGACCAATCCCTCATCCTCGAGCACCCCGGCTACCAGCTCGCCGCCAACGTCCACCACCCCGCCAGCGGACGCACCCTCGAGGTCTCCACCGACCAACCCGCCATCCACTTCTACGGAGGAAATTTCCTAACCGGAGCAACCGGAAAGGGAGGCAAACCTTACCCCCACCGAAGCGCCCTCTGCCTCGAAGCCCAGCACTATCCCGACAGTCCCAACCACCCCAATTTCCCACCGACCACCCTTCACCCCGACGAGACCTACCACCAAAAAACCACCTACCGCTTCACCAACAAATAGCAGGGGGAGCGCACGCGTCCCGCGTGCGAGATGCGGCGTCCCGCCGCATCACCCGGCAACCCCGGCAAAGCCGTGGAGCCGAACGCCTCTCGAACAAACCCCGGAGATTTGACCTCACTCCCCCGCTCCCCCCAGCACCCGATACAACCCCCGCAAAGTTGCGCGAAATTCCTCCAGCCGATCCCCCTCCATCTCCGCCTCCACCAGCCGCACCTCCAACCGACCCACCCCGTCCTTCCAAGTCAGCTCCCACTCCACAGGCCCACCCACCGCACTCCGAGCTCCCTCGCGAGCCCCAATCCCGTCAGCCGCTGCCAGGCCCCGCACCGTTTGCGCCAAAGTCAGCGGATACCCATCATTGAGCAGCACCGCCCGGGACCGAGGTTGCAACGCGAGTTCCCACTCCCGGGGCAAAACGAAGGGCAGCCCGCCTTCGCCCGCCCCAATCAATTCCACCGCCGCCGACCAGACGAAATCCCGCTCGATCTCCCCCGGAGCCGACCCCTCCCCATCCGTCGTCCGCACCACCCCCGCCACCGGTTCCAAACCCGCCGCCCGCAGCAATGGCAGAGTCCCACCGTAAGCCGCCGACGCCCGAGCCGCACTCCGCATCGCGTAACCCGCGAACCCCGCCGCCCGCAGCTCCGCCCGCCCCGCCTCCGCCGAGAAATCCCAGTCGATCTCCAGTCGCTGCCCCCCCACCTCCGGCTCCGGCAGACGCACCAAACCCGTGCTCTCGGCGTCGACCACCAGCACATCCCGCCCCGGATCCCCCGGCGGCAGCAACCCAAACGGACACACGTCATCCGTCGAATCCAGCCACAGGACACCCCCGCCGTCCGGTAACTCGACCCGCGAAATCGCGTGATTGAATGCCAACCCCGGCACCGCCTCGTTCGCCTCGCTGAACCGAGGCACCAGCACCAGCTTCGCGTCGATTCCCTCCGCCCGGCACAACGCGTTGAGCAAGTTCGCCTTGTCCTTGCAATCCCCGTAGCGGTTTGCCAGCACGTTCCCCGCCGCGTGCGGACGGTAGCTGTTCACCCCCAGCGGAATCGACACGTAGCGCAGCCCCGTCACGAATTCATAGATCGCCCGCACCTTCCCCTCCGCCGACTCGGACCCCGCCGTCAGCTCCGCCGCCATCGCCCGAATCTCGTCCGTCACCACGTCCGCTTCTTCGGTCAGCCTCAAATACCAGGCCACGAACTCCGACCAATCCGGAAACGTCGAGATCTGCAGCGCCGCCCGCCCGCCCGGCGGAGCCAGCACCTCCGCCCCCGCCGCCGCCACGTCGTCCCAGGCCCACTCCCGCACCGTCCCATAACTCGTCACGCGCGCCGTAGGTTCGACCGCCGCCCCGTCCGCCCCGTCGACGATGTGCGCGTGAAACGCCTCGTCCGCCCCCACCTCCACCGCGATTCGCAACCGCCGCACCGGCAACTCACCGGCCACCGGCAACTCCAAAAAAACGTGTGGAAACGGAAACCTCCGCCACGTCCGCCGATACTTCACGTGCAGTAACGCACCAGGCTCCACGCCCCGCAGCGAGAAGACCTTGCTCCCCGAACTCCCGTAGCCCTCCACCGACTCCTCCTTCGATTCCAACACCTCGTCCGGATCGAACGACTCCACCGACCCATCCGGCTTGAGCACCTCCAAAGCGACGAATTCCAGATTCTCCTGCGGCGGCGAGAAATCGAACGCAAAGTCCCCGTGCCGCTTCCCCTCCGCCGTGAGAATCTGCGTCGTCTCCTCGATCTCCGCCCCCACCGCCGGATTCTCCCCCAGTGTGTAACGCAGCGTCCGCTCCAACACCACCGCGTCCGCCCCCGGATAATCCTCCGCCCGCACCCGGGCCAACTCCCGCCAGTCTCCGCCGACCTTCGCCCCGCCTTCCGCAGCCGCCCCAATCTCCGCCTCGGCCACCATCACCGGTGCCCCCTCTCCGCTCGCAAAAAAAGCCGGATCCTCCGTCCGCGCCATCGACCGCGAATCATACCACGCCACAATCCGCGGCCCCGCCCGCATCGACAACCCCTCCAGCGTCGCCCCCGGTTCATCCCGCCAAGCCCCGATCACCTCGTCCAAACCGATCGGATCACTCGCAAACCGCGTTCCCGCCTCGGAAGCAAAAACCTCGCTCCCATCCGTCGCCAGCCCCTTTGCCACCACCCCGCTCCCCGGAAAAAACAGAACCCACCGCACCGCCGCACCCGATTTCCCAGCCGCCTCACCAAATTCCCGGAAGTCCCCCTCCCCGATCCGAGGCCCCGCCACGTGCAACACACTCTCCCCCCGGATCACCCCACCATGACCCCACACCACCACCGTCACCGGCTCCTCCGAGTCCCCCAACTCCTCGCCCAGCCGCAAAAATTCCTCCCGCGACCCCGCCCGCCAATCCGCCGCCGTCCACCGCTCCCGCCCCGCCGCCCGCTCCGGATCGTTCACCAGCACCCGCACCGAATCCACGCCCCCCGCCGTCACCAACCCCAGCACCGCATCCACCGACCGCTGATACGCCCGGTCCGACTCCACGTCCCCCGGCAACCCACTCAAAACAACCACCCGCCCCGCCGCCAAAGGCACCTCCACCGCCCGCAACCCCGGCGTCGCCACCAAGAAAGCGAAAGCCAGAACCCGCAACCATCGGACCCGCCATATTCGCAAAATACCCACATCCCAAGTTGTAACCCACCCCCCACCCGCCAAAGCCAGCGAACAATTCCACTCAAAAAAGCCGCCACCCCACCTGCCCGCCCCACCCGTGTCATTCTGAGCGAAGCGAAGAATCTCTGGCTTCTCACCTCACTCACCAGTCACCGACACCGCACCGACACCACCCAACAAAGACGTTGCACCACCCCCCAAACCCGCTACCTTCACGCTCCCGCCACAGCCGCCGATCCGCAATCCTGCCGGTCGGAGTTCAACTCGGCATCGTGGTTTTAACTTAACAAACCTCAACCCAAAGTTATGGCAGAAGTATCCCTGCAAGACCTCCTCACGAATTCCATCAAGAATTACAAGGAAGGCAGCATCGTCAACGGGCACGTGCTCGAAATCCGTTCCCGCGAATTCCTCGTCGACATCGGCTGGAAATCCGAAGGCATCATCCCCGCCAGTGAATTCGACGACCCCGAAGAGGTCGAAGTCGGCGACGAAATCGAAGTCCTCCTCGTCCGCCTCGAAAACGACGAAGGCATGGTCGTTCTCTCCAAGGAAAAAGCCGCCCAGCGCCAGAACTGGGAAAAGATCGTCAAAGTCTACGAAGACGGCGGTCTCATCAAAGGCAAGGTCAAGGCGGTCGTCAAAGGCGGCCTCACCGTCAACGTTGGCGTCGAGTCCTTCCTCCCCGCGTCGCAGATCGACATCATTCCGCCGCGCGATCTCACGCAGTTCGTCGGGAACACCTACGACTTCAAAATCGTCAAAATCAACGAGGACCGCAAAAACGTCGTCCTCAGCCGCCGCGAAATCATCGAAGCCGAGCGCTCCGAGAAGCGCGGGAAGTTCCTCGAAAGCGTCAACGTCGGCGACATGGTCTCCGGCAACGTCAAGAACATCACCGACTTCGGTGCCTTCATCGACCTCGACGGCATCGACGGCCTCCTCCACATCACCGACATGTCGTGGGCTCGCCTTAACCATCCCTCCGAGATGGTCACCATCGGCCAGAACCTCGAACTCGTCATCCTCGACATCAACAAGGACAAGGAGCGCGTCTCCCTCGGTCTCAAGCAGACCCAGTCCAATCCGTGGGAAAAAATCGAGGAGCGCTTCCCCGTCGGCCAGACCGTTCGCGGCAAGGTCACGAACCTCATGCCCTACGGCGCGTTCGTCGAGATCGAGGAAGGCGTCGAAGGCCTCATCCACGTGTCCGAGCTCTCCTGGACCAAACGCATCGCCCGCCCGTCCGACGTCCTCACGCTCGGCCAGGAGATCGAAGCCGTCGTCCTCGGCGTCAACACCGGGGAGCAGAAAATCTCGCTCGGCGTCCGCCAGCTAGATCCGAACCCATGGGACGAAATCGAATCCCGTTACGTGATCGGCAAGCAGGTCTCCGGCGAAGTCCGGAACATGACCGCATACGGCGCGTTCATCGAACTCGAAGAAGGCATCGACGGCATGGTCCACGTGTCCGACATCAGCTGGACCCGCAAGATCAACCACCCGTCCGAGATCCTCAAAAAAGGCGATCCGGTCGAAGCGGTTGTCATCGATATCGACAAAGCCAACCAGCGCATCAGCCTCGGCATCAAGCAGCTCGAAGGCGATCCGTGGAAGGAAATCGAAGGTCAGTTCAAGATCGGCGATCTCGTCAAGGGCACCGTCTCCAAGCTCGCCAACTTCGGCGCGTTCATCCAACTCGAAGGCAACATCGACGGCCTCGTCCACATCTCGCAACTCAGCGAAGATCACGTCGAGAAGGTCAAGGATGTCCTCAAAGTCGGTGACGAAGTCGAAAGCCGCGTCATCAAAATCGACAAGAACGATCGTCGCATCGGCCTTTCGATCAAGGCCGCCAACTACTCCATGGAAGACGTCCACAAGGAGAGCGCCGCATTCGAAGGTGTCAAACCCGGCGAGGATCTCGTCGGACTGGCCGCGGCCTTCCAGATCGCCCAGGAGGAATACCGCCCCGGCGAAGGAAAGAACTAATCGTTCGCGGAATCCGAAGCTTCAGCGACACTACTCGAACCATGAGCAAACCCGACATCACAGCCTACCTCAAGACCACCTGCGGGTGGAGCGCCGGCGTCCGCGCCGTCCTCGCGAAGTATGAGCTCGCCTACACCGAGAAAGACATCATCCAAAACCCGGCCCACCGCTGGGAAATGGAGCAGCGCAGCGGCCAACCGCTTTCGCCCTGCGTCGAAGTCGACGGCAAGATGCTCGCCGACATCAGCGGCGAAGAGCTCGAAGGCTACCTCAACGAGGCCGGCCTCGTCGGCGACAGCGACAAAGCGACGAGCGTCCCGCTCAACGCCCCCTGCACTGACGAAGAGCACGAAGCCATGGTCCGAATGAAGATCTAAGCAAAACGGACAGATCAAACCGAAAAGCCGGGCGAAGAAATTCGCCCGGCTTCTTCGTGCCCGGGGAGCGCACGCGTCCCGCGTGCGAGATGCGGCGTCCCGCCGCATCAAGTCGGCAAGTCGAGCGAAGCGAGAGAGCCGAGCTTCAAGGAGCGGCGACTTCCCACTCGCCGACCCACCCCAATCCGGCAAAGCCGGACACTCTTCCCCAAACGCCCCCACCCCGCTACCAATCACCCAGCCACCATGCCAGCCCGCCCGCACCACCTCCGCATCTCCATTCCGTTTCTCACCACCCTCGCCCTAGCGCTGGCGCTCACCGTAACCCTCACCCACCTCGCATCCGCCCAACCCCAGACCCAGCCCAACCTTTACACCATCACCCCCGAACCCACCTGGGCCACCCCGCTCCCCGTCACCCCACCGACCACCACCCCCACCGCCGACCTCACCAACGGCGTCTATTACTACCTCCGCGACGAATTCCACCGCGTCGCCACCGAAGAATCCTACGGCCACTTCGCCCGTCAGATCGTCAGCGAAACCGGCGTCCAGAACGGCTCCGAGATCCGCATCGTCATCGACCCGGAATACGAGACCCTCGAGCTTCACAAAGTCGACGTCCTCCGCGACGGCACGTGGCGACCCCGCCTCACGCCCGACATCGTCAGCAGCATGCGGCGCGAGACCGACCTCGAAGATTTCGTCATCGACGGCACCTACACCGTCGTTATCCGCCTGACCGACATCCGCCCCGGCGACATCTTCCGCTACTCCTTCACCCGCCGCGGCGAGAATCCCGTGATGAAAGGGCACTTCTACGACTCCCTCACCGTCGCGCTCGACGAACCCGTCCAAACCATCCGCTCCCGCGTCGAAACCACCCCCGACAAACCCCTGCACATCCGCCGGCACGGCACCGACCTCGAACCCACCCGCACCGGCAATCTCCTCGAATGGCGCGTGGACGACCCACCCATCGTTCAACGCGAAGACGACGTTCCCCGCTGGGTCAACGTCTACCCGTGGATCGAAATCAGCGACATGGCCACCTGGAGCGAGGTCGTCAACTGGGCCATCCCCCTCTTCAACTTCCAGCAACCCATCCCGCCCGCACTCGAAGCCGAAATCGCCCGCATCGCCCAGGAACCCAACCCCACCGCCCAGACCGCCGCCGCCCTTCGCTTCGTCCAGGACCAGATTCGCTACCTCGGCGAAGAGACCGGCATCAATTCCCACCAGCCCCGCAGCCCCACCGAGGTCTTCACCAAGCGCTTCGGCGACTGCAAAGAGAAGCTCACCCTCTTCGGCACCATCCTCGATCGGATCGGGATCAACGTTCACCCTGTCCTCGTGAACACCGATTGGGAAAAGTCCGTCGCCGACTTCATTCCCTCGCCCTACGCCTTCAACCACGTCATCGCCGAAGTCGAACTCCCCACCGGCAACCTCATCCTCGATCCCACCCGCACCCAGCAACGCGGCCCGCTTAATCAGCTCTTCATCCCACCCTACGGCTTCGGTCTCCGCGTCGCGGTCGGCGAGTCCACCCTCCGCGAGATCCAACCCCGCCCCGAGTCCCTCGGTAAAACCCAGGTCCAGCAGACCTTCACCGTTCCCGCAGACACCAACCCAACCCCCGCGACACTCACGCTCGTCACCACAACCACCGGCTATCAGGCCGAAAAATCCCGCCGCTGGATGGCGGACTCCGGTGCCCGCGCGCTCCAAAAACAGTATCTCGATTACTACGCCAAGGACTACCCCGGTATCGAAACCAAAGTCCCGCTCACCTTCGAAGACGATCCCGTCACCAACACATTCGTCATCCGCGAAACCTACGAGATCACCGCATTCTGGAAAGAGGACGCTGAGAACCCGCTCATCCAGAACGCGGAATTCCACCAACCCGACCTCGAATCACAACTCACCTGGCCCGCCAAAACCCGGCGCAAATGGCCCTTCGACCTCCCGTGGCCCCGCGACTACCAGATCCGAACCACCATCAATCTCCCCGAAGCCTGGCCCGATGACGCCCAGAACTTCCGCGAGCGAAACCCCTGGTTCGACTTCACCTACACCACCCATTCGCGCGGCCCCACCGTCACCATCGACGGCCATTACCAAGCGCTCGTCCGGTCCATCCCCACCGACGATATTGAGAAATACCAGACCGCCGCCCGCAAATCCTGGGATGCGGTCTGGTACGCCGCGTCCTCGGATCAACGCCTCGGCGACTCACCGCCTTGGAAGCTCAACCTCTGGATGCTCGCCGCCATGCTCGCCACGGTCATCGGCTCGTCCGTTGCGGCCCGACGCCTCTTCCGTCGCACTTCCGTTCCGCCACCGCTCCCGACCTCGCCGCCCACCCCCCGCTACCAAGCCATCGGCGGTTGGCTCTACCTCCTCGGATTCGGTGTGATCGTGACACCCCTCAGCCTGATCCCGATCGTTGCCACGGACGTCCTCCCCAGCCTCAATCAACACGCGTGGGACGCCCTCGTCGAAGGTGAGAATATTGTCTACACTTGGATCTTCGGAGGTCTTTACGCAGCTTCCCCGCTGGTCTTCCTGGCGCTGCTCGTTTTCCACGTCGCGCTCATCCCGCTCTTCATCGGCCGCTACCGCTTGTTTCCAGCGACGACAATCGCGCTTACGACCGCCTCGATCTCGTACGCCGTAGTCGTTGCGGTCTGCTTGGCGATCGTGTCCGACGAAGTCAAAATCGATTCTTCCGGTGTCGCGGAAATCGTCGCGTCCATCATCAGCGCCGCAATCTGGATCCCCTACCTCCTAATCTCCAAAAGAGTCCGAGCCACTTTCGTCCGCTAAAATCCGCCACTCTCCAGCGTGGTGCGTTGCCGCAACGTGACAATCCATCCCAAGGGATCGAAGCTCCCCACCCGCCCCGATTCGACGAATCGCTTTCGCCTTCGGGAAATCCGGGTTTTTCTGACCGGGGAATCGCGCTAGGTTCGAGCCATGACCGGGAAGATTGCGGCCACCCTCACCATGCTGGCGCTCCTCGCTTCCGCCTACGCCGGCGATATCCCGCTCCACCGGGCAGAGGTCGGCAACCCGGTCATCCAGCAACTCATGGGTGGCTGCTCACTCACCTGCTCGTTCCCATGGAGCGCGAGCGCCGGGACCACCCCGGACCCGATTCCCCCCATCAACGACGGTCAGGCCGACACGGCCTGGACGACAGCCCGAGTCGGCGACAAGCTGACGTTCCGATTTCCCGCCGACCTCCCGCGCGAACTGGACGGCACGCCGTTCTACGGAATCGATGTCGTGAACGGGCGGATTCACCCCCTCGCCGAATTCAAAGACTACGGTCGGGTGAAAGACCTGCTGCTCTCGCACAACGGACGACCCGCCCTCGTGATGCGGCTCGCCGACACCCCTCGTTGGCAGCGGATCGAATTCGACGACATCTACCTCGACGTTGGCGACACCCTCACGCTCGAAATTCGATCGATCTACCCGGCCCGGTCGGGCAACCCCGCCGCCCTCACGGAAATCGTCCTCCAGGGAGCACATTGAACGAGCTTCCGACCTATGATCCGCGGGAGCGACAGTTCGCGACGAATACCATCTCCCGCCGACGAGTGGACCCGCGAAGCGATGTAGCGGCGAGTCTATGACCGTCGCTGATTTCGCGACAGATGGAGCCGACCGTCTTACAGAAGCGCCCGGCGGTCACAGACCGCCGCTACACCACAAAACACCCCGGCCTCGCCCGATCACCCCACCGCCAGCGCCTTGTCGGTCTCCGATCCATCGCGGACCGGGAGCGCCGCGTCCACCCGCCGCCGCACGAACCGCCGCGCCAACAAGCCGTTCTTCGGAGCAAAGAACATCGCGAGTAGAAATTGGGCCACCAGAGCGAGCACGATGCAGGCACCCGTCGCCCCGTTGATGAAAAAACTCACGTAAACCCCCACCAAGCTCGAGATCACGGCGGATCCCGCGGCAATCCACAGCACACGCGAAAATCGCTGACTCAACAGCAGCCCAATGCACCCCGGCGTGATCAGCATCGCGATCACGAGAATAATCCCGACCGCCTGGAGCGAAACCACGATCGCCAGCGCGACCAGCGAGAGCAGCGTGTAATAAAGCCGCGTCGTATTGAGCCCGACCGAGCGCGCGTGGTTCGCGTCGAAGCAGAAGAGGAGCAGATCCTTCCGGAGAATCAGCACCGCGGTGAGCGTCAACCCACCTACGATGGCCGTTTGAATGATGAGCGCCTGCGGGATCCCGAGCAGGCTGCCGAAGAGGATGTGATTGAGATGGATGTCGGTCTCGACCTTCGAGAATAGAACCAACCCCAGCCCAAACAGTCCCGTGAACACGATCCCCATCACCGTATCCTCCTTCACCCGGCTGTGGGATTTGATGAACCCCGTCGCCGTCGCGCAGAACAGCCCCGCCGCAAACGCCCCGATCGAAAGCGGGATTCCGATGATGTAGGCCAGCACGATCCCCGGCAGCATCGCGTGCGAAATCGCGTCCCCCATCAGCGACCAGCCTTTCAGGACCAAATAGCACGAAAGCAGCGCGCAGACGACGCCCACCAGCGCGCCGACACCCAAAGCTTCCAGCATGAACCGATAGCGAAACGGCGCCACCGGATCCTGCAAGAAAAGCTCGATCGCCGCGTTCACGCGGTCACCTCCCGGCCATCATCCGAAGGATCGATCGCCCGCCGCGTGGCCCGCCGCGCCGCCAACATCCCGTGTTTCGGCGCGAACGCGAGCGCGAGCAGGAACAACGACGTTTGGAGAACGACGATGCATCCCCCCACCGACCCATCGAGAAAGTAACTCCCGTAGGCCCCGACCGCGGAACTCACCACGCCCATCGCCCCGGCGATCCCCATCATCCTGCCGAACCGGTCGGTCAGCAAATAAGCCGTCGCCCCGGGCGTCACGAGCATGGCGACCACCAAACACGCCCCGACCGCTTGCAGGGCCGCCACCGCCACGGCCGAAAGCAAGGTCAGCAGCGTGAAATGCAGCACCGTCGTGTTCAGTCCGATCGACCGCGCCTGATTCGGATCGAAGCAGAAGAGCAGCAAGTCCCGCCACTTCGCGAAGAGAACCACCACCGCAAATCCGCAGATGATCAGCGCCTGCAGGATGTCGAAATCAGCCATCCCGAGCATGTTGCCAAACACGATCGTCCGGAGATTGAACCCCGTCGGATAGATCGAAATGAGCAGCAACCCCAGCGCGAAGAAGGCCGTGAAGACGATCCCAATCGTCGCGTCCTCCCGGATCGGCGTCTTCGCTTTCACGAACCCCATCCCCGCCGCCGCCAACATCCCGGCAACGAACGCCCCCGCCGCGAACGGCAATCCGACGATCGCCGCGATCGCCACACCGGGCACGATCGAATGGGCCAGCGCGTCGCCCATGAGCGACCAACCCTTCAGCGTCACAAAGCACGACAACAACGCGCAGACCCCGCCAATGAGGGCGCTCACGAAGATCGCCTTCAGCATGTATTCGTATTGAAACGGAATGGAGAGTTGCTCGATCACGCCCCGGCCTTCTTTTTCTCCTCTTCGATCCGCCGCTCGAGGTGGCCACCGCGGCCCAGCACGACCGGGCGCTCGTCGTCGGTGAGCAGAATCACCTGCCGCCCGTCGGTGTCATCGACCGTGGACTGATCGAACTGGAAGTGCCGAAGCACACCGCCGAACGCAAGAGCCAGGTTTTCCTTGGTGAAAACCTCCTCCGTCGGCCCGAAGGCCAATACCGTCCGATTGAGCAGCACGACTTGATCGCAAAACTCCGGAACCGACCCGAGGTTGTGCGTCGACACCAGCATGATGTGCCCCGCGTCGCGCAGCTCGCGGAGCAATTCCACGATGGCCGCCTCCGTCTTCACGTCCACGCCGGTGAAAGGCTCGTCGAGCAGAATGACCCGCCCGCCCTGAGCCAAGGCCCGAGCCAGGAACACGCGCTTCTTCTGCCCGCCCGATAATTCACCAATCTGGCGATCCCGATAATCCCACATCTTCACCCGCTCGAGGCTCTCTTGAACAAGCCGCTTGTCCTCGGCCCGCGGCGTTCGCAGGAAGTTCATGAACCCATACCGCCCCATCATCACGACATCCGCCACGCTCACGGGGAAGGTCCAGTCGACCTCCTCGGACTGCGGCACGTAGGCGACCCAATTTTTCTTCTGAGCCTCCTTCACGGGCCGCCCGCCGATGGTGACCATCCCCTTCGAAGGTCGCACGAATCCCATGATCGCCTTGAAAAGCGTCGACTTGCCGCTGCCATTCACGCCAACGAGTGCGCAGATCGAACCGTGCTTCAAATGGAAGGAAGCGTCGTGCAGTGCCGTGTGGCCGTTGTTGTAGGTGACCGTGACGTCACTGACGTTCACGTCGAGCGACGTTGGTTCGGTCGGCGCATTTTCCATGTCGTCGTCGGCTCGACTCACTTGCCTTCGAAGCCTTTCACGATCTGATCCGCATTGTAACGGAGCAAGTCGAGGTAGGTCGGTGCCGGGCCGTCCTCGGTCGTGAGTGAATCCACGTAAAGCACCCCGCCGTAACGCGCTCCGGTCTCTTTCGCCACCTGCAGCATCGCCTTCGGGCTGATCGTGCTCTCGCTGAACACGACCGGAATCCCGCGCTCCCGGACCGTGTCGACCACGTGCCGCACCTGCTGCGGCGTCCCTTCTTCGTCGGCGTTCACCGGCCAAAGGAAAAGTTCACGCATGTCGTAGTTCCGCAGAAGGTAGGAAAACGCCCCCTCGCACGACACGAGCGTCCGCTGTGCCTCCGGAATTTCCGCCAACTTCTCGCGCACCGGCTCATCGATCGCCCGCAGCTCTTTCGTGTAAGCCGCCGCGTTGGCGTTGTAGGTCTCGGCGTTCGCCGGATCGAGCTCCACGAGAGCCTTCCGGATGTTCTCGACGTAGATCGCGGCATTGGCCGGCGACATCCAACTGTGCGGATTCGGTTTCCCGTTGTAGGGACCCTCGGAAATGCCGATCGGATCGATCCCTTCGCTCAGCAGAGCCACCGGCACACCCTTCACGTTCTTGAAAAATTTCTCGAACCACCGTTCCAACCCCATACCGTTCCACAGCACCAAATCCGCCGACTGCGCCTTGACGATGTCGAGCGGCGTCGGCTCGTATTCATGAATCTCCGCGCCCGGCTTCGTGATCGATTCCACGATCGCTTTATCCCCCGCCACGTTCTGCGCCATGTCCTGAATGATCGTGAACGAAGTCAGAATCCGCTTCGTCCCGTCCTTCTTCTCGTCGACGCATCCCACGAGCATCACCAGCCCAGCGGCAAAAACGCCAAGTATCGTGAGGTGACGGAAGCTGTTGTCTCGTTTGATCTTCATAGTGATACCGGTCGAATTGTAGCCTTGCCTACATTTCGAAGCAGAAGATACTTACGGTTCGAAAATCTGTCAACGGAATCCACCCGACACGGAATCCACCCGCACGAGCCAATCCCGACCAAATATCCCGCCCCACTTTTCTATCATGCTGAGGACCACGAACGCGCGAGCGCGTCAAGAAGCCGGGGATGACTCGATCAACGGCAGCGAAGCCCATTCTTCCAAATCTTTGCGACCTTTGCGGCCTTCTGTTCAAAGCCGCATTGGTATCCGTCTTCCCCATCGTTCTCTTCGTTCCGTTGACTCGCTCGCTCCCGCTCGTCCCGCCCTTCGGGCTGCATCGCAGGGCCGATGCAGTCTGCCCCGCGGGTGGACTCGCGCTTTCCCAAGCGTCTCGCCCTTCGGGCACCATCGCAGAGCCGATGGCGTCTGCCCCGAGCCTTCCCAGGCTCCGGTGCTCCCAGTCGCCAGCGCTCTGTTCAAAACAACCCGTGTCATTGGCAGCGAAGCGAAAATCTCCTAGCCCACCCCATGCCCGCCAATCCCAACCCCCCAAATCACCCCACCCCGGCCGAAATGGCAGCCATCCAGGCCCGCACGCGCCAGCAACACGCGCAGGAGCGTGCTCAGGATTACGTAGAAGCCATCGCCGGCCTCATCGACGACCGCGGCGAGGCCCGCGCCACCGACCTCGCCCGTGCGCTCGGCGTCACCCACGTGACGGTCATCCGCACGGTCCAACGCCTCCAGCGGGATGGCCTCGTCACCACCCAACCCTACCGCTCGATCTTCCTCACCGAGGCTGGCCGCACCCTGGCGATCAAGTCGAAGGCCCGGCACGAATCCGTCGTCGCGTTCCTCGAAGCGCTCGGCATCTCACCCGCGACCGCCCGCTCGGACGCCGAAGGCATCGAGCATCACGTCAGCCCCGAAACCCTCGCGGCCTTCAAGGGCTTCGTCGCGGACCGGGACCGCGCGAACTAGCCGCGAAACCGCACCCGCGCCGTCGGCGTCTCGTGAATCACGATTTCGCTCAAGCCCGGCAGGTCCGGCGCCAGCCGCTCCCAGAGCCAAGCCGCCATCAGCTCGATGGTCGGATTTTCCAACCCCTCGATCTCGTTGAGATAAGCGTGGTCGAGCCGGTCGACGATCGGGTTCATCGCCCTGGAGATCCTCGCGTGGTCGTAGATCCAGCCCGTCTCCGGATCGACCTCACCCTCCACCGAAATCTCCACCAGAAAACTGTGCCCGTGCATCTGCCCGCACTTATGTCCCGCCCCGGCCTTCGGCAGCGTCTGGGCCGACTCGAACCGAAAATCCTTAACCAAAGTCGCTCTCATGCAACGCATCCAAAATCATAAATCATAAATCATAAATCATAAATCCTCAGCCCCCTACACCCCCTGTTTCTTCGGATCCCAGATGAACTTGTGCATCTGCAGTTGAAACCTCGCGTCCAACTTGTCGTCTAGCATCCACGCCACGATGTCCCGCGGATCAATCTTCCCGAAAACCGGGCTCAGCAGCACAGCTTGAACCCGCTGGGTCAAGCCGTGTTCGCGAATGCGCTCCCGCGTCCACTCGTAATCCTCCCGCGACCCGATCACGAACTTCACCTCGTCCCGCTTCGCGAGGTGCCCGACGTTCGAGGCCAGATTCCGAGCCACTTCGCCGCTCGAAGGCGTTTTGAAATCCACGATCCGATGCACCCGCTCGTCGATCTTCGAAATGTCGTGCGCCCCGCTCGTCTCGATGAGCACCGTCCGCCCCGCGTCACAAATCTTTGTCATGAGCGGCAGGACGTTCTTTTGCAGCAACGGCTCGCCGCCCGTGATCTCCACCAGCGGACAATCCGTCGCCAGCACCTCCGCCACGATGGCGTCCACGTCCCGCTTCTCGCCCTTGTAAAACGCGTATTCCGTGTCGCAGTAGGTGCAGCGCAGATCGCAGAACGTGAGCCGCACGAAGACGCATGGCAACCCCGCCCACGTGCTCTCACCCTGCACGGACGTGTAGATTTCGTTGACCGTCAGGTTCATTCCCATCCCCCCATCAAGGCCGCCAACCTTTCGTGACGAAGACGATCTTCGACGTAGCGGGCGTGGATCGCCGGGTCCGGCAAGACCGGTTCCGGCTCCTCCTGCGAGGGTGGTTCGACGCCCAGATTCTCGAGCGCGAAAACCGCCGCCCCCCGCAATGATGCCTCCGGCTCCAAGTTTGCGTAAACCGCTTCGCCCAGCACGTTCGCCAGCCGGGTCAGAGCCGCCGACGACTTGAGAATCCCGCCCGCGACGATCCATTTCGGATGCTCACCCATCGCCTCGGCGATCATGGCCAGGCGGTGAAACGTCGCCTCCTGAATCGCCTGCGTGACGTCGAGCGCCGTCGTGGACTGTCGCATTCCGACGATCGTCCCCGCGTCGTCTTCGTTCCAGCGGGGAGCCCGCTCGGCGTTCCAAAACGGCAAAATCGTGAGACCGTGCTCCGGCGTCGGCCGCGTTCGCATCGCCGCCTCGACCTCCGCGTCGCCCGGCAGGCGGAGCTCCCGCCCGCACCACGCGTGGAGATTCCCCGCGTTGCTCACCGCGCCACCGACCAGATAGCGCGAAGCGTCCACCCGGTAGGCGAAAAGCCCGAAGGGCGCCCGCGCCTCGACGCCGTCCCGCATCATCCGCAACGCCCCGCTCGTCCCGAAATTGATCGCCGCCCGCCCCGGCCGCGTCGCGCCGGACCCGAGATTGCTCGCCGCCCCGTCGCCGATTCCCGGAAAAAACTTCCCGCCGCGCCACTCGCTCGGCGCATCGGAAATGGGAAGCAGCTGGTTCGCCGAGATCGCGCAGATCTCCAACATCCGCGCGCTCCAGCACCCCGTGACGGGATCGAACAACCCCGTCCCCGTCGCCATCCCCACCGCGCAAGTCACCGACCCCGTCAACTGCCACTGCAACCACTCCGCAGGCGAGATCCACCGCGCAACGCTGGCAAAAAGCCCCGGCTCCGTCCGCCGCAGCCACCGCAACTTCGCCGGCCAAAACGAAGCCCGCAGCATGCACCCGGTCTCCGCGTGCGTCTCGCGCTCATCCAGCTCCGCCCGAAGCCGTTCCGCATCGTCCCGGCATCGTGAATCCGCCCAGGTGTAGATCGGCGTCAGCGGCCGCCCCCCCGCGTCGACGCCGACCAGACTGTGCCAGAAACAAGACATCCCGACGGCCCGCACGCCCTCCGACCTCGACCGCGCGTCCTCCGCGCAGTGCCGCACCGCCGCCAGCAGCTCGAGCGGATCGAGCACCGCCTTCCCTTCCGAGTCCGTCTCCAGCCGATAACTCCGCTGCTCCAAAGTCCCCGCAATCCGCGAGCCATCCTCACCAAAGACCGCCGCCCGGCACGACGAAGTCCCAATATCCAACCCCAGTATCATTCGCCGCTCATCCTCACATCTGCGAAATCCGCGTCATCTGCGGTCCGTTCATCCGCGGTCACCCCGCGTCCGCCCACTCCGGCTTGTCCTCGAGCTGATACAACATCTCGCCCGCCTTCGGCACGTAGAGCACCCCCTCACCCTCCCGCCCCTCGAAGTCCTCGACCCGGATTGTCGCCGGATCGCGATACCCGAGATTGATCTCCCGACAAACCTCCTCCGGAATCCCGGTCGCGAGCGTCACCCGGATCCGGCACCGCTCCACGCCATCCTCGAACGTCCCGATCCCCCGCACGTGCGTCGAGTGCGCCAGCACGCCCCACGACTCGTCCTTAAACGCCTCCCACTGCTTCAAAAAATAATCCCGGCAGTGGTATCCGATCCGCCGAATGGTCCCCCCGTGCACCGTCGACACCTCGTGGATGTGCGGCGCGTAAATGATCAGCTCACCCCCGTCCGCGACGACCGGCTCGAGTTTATACATGCACTTGCCGCCCACCCACAGCTCGTCATACATCGCCGGAGCCCGCGAGAGCACCGTGTGGAAGGGGCGCGGCACCGTGAGCACGTGATCCCGCGCCGACAGGTCACTCGCCGCGTCCCACGCCTCCTCCGGCGTCCCCGCATAAATCCCCGCCAGATTCTTCCCGCTCACCACCAGGCAAAAACACAGCTTCTCCACCGGCACCAACGCCGCCGCCCGATCCACCACGCGCCGCACGGGCGTCCACTTGCTCCCAATGATCATCGGATTCGTGATCACCGCGCCCAGCCAATGGAAAAAATTCAGCACTTCCGGCCCGCTCACTCCCGGGAAGAGGTATTTATTCCCACCGGAAAAACCCACCACCTCGTGCGGGAAGACGGGCCCGATGATGACGATCCGGTCGTAGTCGAGCACCCGCCGATTGATCCGCACCTCCACGTCCATCGCGAAGCGGTCCCCCGACAGTGCCGCGATCTCCGCCGCCGGAATCGTCCCAATCACCTTGAGCGCGTCGTCGTTGTCCCAATCGTGGTTGAGAAGCTCGACCTTGCCGTAGCGCGTCCGCCGCTCCTCCTCCGTGATCTCCAGCCGCGAACAAATCCCCGCCTCGCTCATCGGCGGATGCGTCCCGAGCGCCACCATCACGTCGAACGCCGCCGCCTCGCCCGCCACCGCGTCGTGCAACGCCTTGAAGACCGGCCCGACCGGAGCCGTCCGCGTCGCGTCCGGCACGATCACCAGTATCCGCTGGCCCGCCGCCGCCAACTCCGCCGCCGCCGCCGCCACGAACTCCCGGATCTCTCCATCGGTAACCGCCCCGCCCCGCTCCGCCACTCTGCTCGACAACCGCATCACCCTATTTCCCCAGTTGGCGCCGCATCCGATCAAGCGCCATTTTCCAGAAACGCTCCAACTTCTCCGCCGCCTGCGCGCTCGGCAGCTTCCAGTGGCGCAGAAGCAACTCCGTGCCAGATCCCCCCTCGACCCCGTTCAGCGACACCTCCAATTCCGAGTCCAGCGGCAACCAACGCGCCCGCACACGTTCCGTCGGCCGGAGATCCGTGACCTTCATGTCCGCCCGCCGCAACCACTTGATCCGCACGTCATCCTCCGCCCAGAGTCGGTAAACCGCTTCACGCCCCGCCGCCAGCGTCGCCGCAACCTCCACTTCGAACCCATCCGGCATCTCCCGGCGGCTTTCTTGCCCGACCGTGCGCTCGAACTCCGACGCGATCGCCTGCCGCCACCAGCTCGGCACGCTGTGTTCCCGGTCCAGCCAATCCGTCACTTCCCCCGACCCCGCGGCCAGCCCCGCTCCCAACATCAGCGCGAACCATTCCTCCCAGCCCTTGCCGGTCGCGGTCCGGACAGCGTCATCGTCGATGGTGGATTCTCGGGGAGGGATCGGCATTGCGTTCTGGATCGTATCCTACCCGACCCACCGGACGTTTGGAAAACGGATATTGTCCGCGCCCGCGCGTTCCTGATTTCCTATCGCCCGCCACACCATGAGTCTAACCGACACCCAGAGCGAACCCGATACCCGCCAGATCGCCATCGACCGCGTCGGCGTTCGCGCCCTCCGCTTCCCGATCCAGATCCGCGACAAGGCACGCGCCGTCCAAAACACCATCGCCACCGCCGCGCTCACGGTCGATCTCCCCCACCAGCACAAGGGCACCCACATGAGCCGCTTTGTCGAAGTGCTCAACTCCCACGGCCCACTCCTCCACGTCGACAACATCACCGACATCCTCCACCAACTCACCGAGCGACTGCATTCCGAGAACGCCCACGTCGATTTCGAATTCCCCTTCTTCCTGGAAAAACCGGCACCCGTCACCGGCGCCCTTGGCCTCCTCGACTACACGGCCCGCTTCAGCGCGACGCTCGAGGCCGGCCGCACCGAATTCATCGTCACCGCGCTCGTTCCCGTCACCACCCTCTGCCCCTGCTCCAAGGCCATATCCTCCGCCGGCGCCCACAACCAACGCGGCCTCGTCACCCTCTCCGTCCGCACGGACCAACCCATGTGGATCGAGGACATGATCCGCCTCGTCGAGGACAGCGCCAGCTGCGAGCTCTACAGCCTGCTCAAACGACCCGACGAAAAAGCCGTCACCGAGCGCGCCTACGCTAATCCCGTCTTCGTCGAGGACCTCGTCCGCAACGTCGCCGTCCGCTGCGACGCCGACGCGAACATCCTCTGGTATCGCGTCGAAGCCGAGAATTTCGAGTCGATCCACAATCACAACGCCTACGCCCTCATCGAGAAAAAGTAGCCGCCGTTTGACCATCGGTCGGAAACTAACTACCCTTTCGGAACGTCCATGCAAAAGCTCTCCCGTATTTTTCTCCTCGGCTTCGCGCTCGCCATCGTCGCGCCCGCCCACGCTGGCGACCGCACCGGCTTCAAGAAATTCGCCGCCCGCTACGACGGCGGCTACAACGTCGTCGGCCCGGACGTCCAAAACGGCGGCGCGAGCAGGATCATCATGCGCTCGAACGGCAGCGGCAGCACCGCCCGATTCATCTGGATCAACACGTTCTACGACGAGACGGGCGTCAAATCCAACGTGCGCACCAAATTCACGTTCCTGCCCGGCGGCACCTTCACGGCCAACACGATCGATCCCACCCGCCGCGGACTCGGCGCGACCGGCACCTACACGCTCAAAAACCGCCGCATCACCTTCTCGGCCACCAACGGCGATCTCACCACCACCGGCACGATTCGTCTCGTCGGCGGCGGAGCCCTCACCGCGGAAGTGACCCTCGGCGAAACCGTCGTCGAATTCCACGGCGGTCGGAAGTAGCCGGACGACGATCAACGATCAATCCGCCCGCAGGATTCGGAAAAAATTGCAAACCAGTCCTTCGTCGCGCCGCTCCGCTTCCTGACTCGCCCGCTCGTCCCAGCGCAGCCTTCCAACCAGCCATCCCGGGTCCGTCGCGCTCACCGGCAGGATCGACCGCAGGCAGACCACCGCGCCGCTCCGCGCGGTCCGTTCGACTTCCCGCAACAAGCCGCGCGTGCGCTCCGCGCCCGTGAGTTCCAGCACGTTCGAGAGACCGAAGAAATCGATCGACTCCGCCGGCTGCCCCCGCAGCCAAGCCGCGACGTCCGCGCACGCAAAATCCAGCTTCCCCAATCTGGCCCTAAGCCGCGCATACTCCGCCTCCCGTGCGAAATACGGCAAGCCAGCTTCACCCGCACCCGGCCTCCCCGCCAGCGACTGCCAGGCGTAACCATTCGAGTTCGCCGGGAATCCGGTCAGCGTCCGTCGCACGCGCGACCGGACCAGTTGCGCCAACGACCCCGGTAGCGCCCGAGCCACCTCGCCGCCGTAGCCCGCGCGCAGCGCCAATGGGTTGAAAGCCACCTCCGTCGCCAGCCGCCACCGCCAAGTATCCCACTCCGCGTCGAAACGCCGCGCCTGATTCGGCACCGAATCCATCCGCAGGAAATCCTCCACAAAACCACGGGAATGCACCCCCACGTGGAGCAGCCACCGCAGCGTGGCGAGGATTCGATCAACGATTCCGGAGTTCGCCCGCGCTCTCCGCCCGTCGAACAGTTCCCGCCGAAATTTCCCAAGCTCGACTCGCCGCATCAACTCGACCTTCCACCGGACGAACTCGACCTGCGCCGGATTGATGTCGACCGCGGTAAGCCGCTCGCTCACCAGATCCAGCAGCGAGATCGCCGTGCATCCCGCCGAAGCGATCACCACCGCGCGACCCACCGCCCCGTGCCGCGAGACCAGCCACCGCTCGACACCCACGTCCTCCCGGACCTGACCGAACATCAGCCGCGGCCGGCGCCAATATTCAAGCTCCACGACCCAACCGAAATTTTCCCGGCCCCCGCACCAGAACCATCGCGGCACATGCCACCAGCGGCAGATTCGAAATTACCAACCCCATCGGCCGCTCAATCGCCCCGCCGCCAAACACGATCCCCAAGCCATTCATCAGCACCAGCAGTCCGATTTGAAATCCATTCACAAACCGCCACCAGATTCCCGACAAGATGCCCACCGCCAGCAAAGTTTCGCCCGCCCCGATCAAGCTCAGCGCCGTCCCGGCAGCAAGACCCGTCCCACCCACGGCCGCCGCGACGATCTCCAAATGGTGCGGATCACGCACGAGACACTTCAGCCAAAGCCCGTTGTAGAGCCACACGGCCGCCATCGCGCCCCGCACCGCGAGCAGCGTTCCGTCCATCCGACCATCGAGCGCACCGCTCATTTACGCCGCCTCCCCAGCGAGGTCAGATTCGCCAAAAATCCAGGTCCGCTCATCGCGATCAATTGCCGCAGAGTCCGGAACGTCCCCGGCGAGCTGTTCACCCCCCGCCGCGTCGGCTCCTTCACCCATCGCAGAATGAAGAGTCCCACCAGAATTGCGGTCGGCTGAATCGCGAACCCAACCCAATAGACCTCCAGCCGGTCGCCAAAGTGGCTCAACAAAGACCCCGCGACCACCGGCGCCAGCCCCGCCGTGACCGACGTCACCGCGACGAACAGGCTCGTGGCCGCCAGCTTCGCCCGCGACGGCAACAGTTTCAGGAGCAAATTGAAGCTCCCCAGCAGATACGCGACGCTGAAGAATCCCCCCCACAGCCACATCGGCACCAACAGCCACGTCGAGTCTTTCGTGACCACGAGCCACAGGTAATTCTGCAACTGCCACACCACCAGCCCCCCGACGAGGATCGGCTTTGAACCCCACCGGTCCGCCAGTTTCCCCCAATACGCGTAGCCAACCATTCCCGACAACGTGCTGGCCACGACCAGCGCCGTGAAGCCACTCGCCGACATCCCGAGCTTCTCCAGGCTGTAAACCGGTAGAAACGGTCCGACAAATCCCAGCCAGAAGTTCGACCACGCCGAAAAGACGATGAAAACCAACAGCCCCGGCGATTTTAGGCTCATCCGAATGTCGCCGAACCAATCCGTCCGCTCGGCCGCAAGCGATTCCGATCGTCCCCGGATCCCGTACTGCCATAGCAGACTCCAGCACCGCAACACCACCGCCGTCCCGATCAGCGCCTGATACGGCCACAACGCATCCTCCGCGACCGAAAACAAACCGATGGCCGCCAGCAGAAACGCGACCGTGATCAGGCTCGTCGCCCGGTTGCGCTGCCCGAAATACGCCCCCCGCACCGCCGCCGGCACCCAATCGTTCACCCACGACATCCAGCCGACCGCCAGGAACGACTGACTCAGGCTCGCCAGCACGAAGAATCCGAAGAAAAACGTCGCGATTCCCGCCGCGTCCCCCGTCGGCAGAAAACCCAACACCACGGCCAGCACGCTCCAAAGCCCCACGTTGAACCAACCCAATCCCAGCGTCATATCGCGCGGCGTCAGAAAGCGCGATAGCCACGCGATCACCAGGATTTGCACCGCGTTACTCCACGCCGGCAGCGAGGCGATCGCCCCGTAGGCCGCCTTCTCGATCCCGAAGTATTGCGTCAGCAAAGCCGCGACCACGAAGTTCCCCGGCACCGCGACAAACACCCAGGGCGTCGCCAACACCCCATCCCAAATACCAATCCGCAGATTCCGCCGATTCAACCCATCCCGTCCCAACACCACCCCGCCATAACCCAGAACAACCACCGACTTCAAGGAGCGGCGCCTGCCAGCCGCCGAAGTCCCCCAACCCCGCTGTCATGTTGAGCGAAGCGAAACATCTCTGGCTTCTCACCTCATCAGTCACCAGTCACCCGCCACGAACCAACCCCGCACCCCTACCGCCCCAACAACAACCGAGTCTCCCCCGCCGCCGCCGCGAGCGCCTCCCGCGGCGCCGCCTGCCCGGTGATCACCGCGCTCAAGTGCCGCTGCAGAATGTCCGACGCTTGCGCGTATTGCGCGATCTGCGGCCGCGGCGTCGTCCGCCGGAGCACCTCGTAAAGTTCCCGCTGCACCGGATCGCTCGTCTCCTCGTAAA
This sequence comes from uncultured Verrucomicrobiae bacterium, assembly GCA_963719495.1. Classification (GTDB taxonomy): domain Bacteria; phylum Verrucomicrobiota; class Verrucomicrobiia; order Chthoniobacterales; family JAATET01; genus CAVVKW01. The sequence continues at coordinate 87,920 of CAVRCI010000004.1, read as the reverse complement.
AGCTCCGCCGAGCCGGCTGCAATCCGATCCGGTCGTTCATGAACCGCACCGACTCCGGCGAACTCACGAACTCGATCAAATCCCAAGCCGCCCCCTTCGCCGCACTCGACTCCACGATCGCAAAACCCGCCCCGCCCAACGTCGCCGCCGACTCACCCTCCGGCGTCGCCGGCATCGGGACGATCCCCACCTTGTTCAGCATCTCCGACCCATCCGCCGCCAGCGATTTGTAAACGTAAGGCCAGTTCCGCAGAAAAACCGCGCCCCCGCCCTGAAAGAGTAAACGACTCTCCTCCTCCGCGTAGGTCGTCACCCCCGGCGGCGAGATCGTCCCCACGCTGTCCCGCAACCACGTGAGCGCCGCCACCGCCGCCGGGTCTTCCAAGCCAATCGCGCCGGTCTCCGGATCGATCCAATACCCGCCAAATCCCCGCAGCACCTCGACGAAGTTGCACACCAGCCCCTCGTATTGCTTCCCCTGCCACACGTAGCCCCAGCGACCCTCCTCCCGAAGCCGCTCCGAGATCCCGGTCAGTTCGTCGAACGTCCGCGGCGGCTCGACCCCGATCTCCGCCAACCAATCCTTCCGGTAGTAGAGCAACCCGCCATTCAGCTGCGTCGGCACCCGGTAAATTTTCCCACCGACCGTCGCGCCCGCGATGCCCGCCGGCACGAAATCGTCCCATTCGTCCCAATACCCCGTCAAATCCTCCAGCCAACCAGCCGCCGCGAATTTCGGCACCCAGATCACGTCGGCGTAGACCAGATCGTAGTCGTCACTCCCCGACAGCAGCGCGTTCACGTAGAGATCCTCGCGCGAATCCGTCGCCGCCGGCCCCTCCACCAGATTCACCCGCACCCCCGGGTGCCCCGCCTCGAATCGATCGAACAACTCCCGCCAAGCCCCCCGCCCATCCGGCTCCATCAGCACACTCAGGACCACCCCGTCGCCCCCGCGCTCGACGGGTTTTCCGCATCCAACGAGGCACACCGCCACCCCGATCAATCCCCAGCCCACGGCACGCGACCAACTCACAAATCCAAAATCGAAAATCGAAAATCGAGAATCGAGAATCCAAATCACGCCATCTTCCGCGTCTTCGAGAGTCCTCGCAGCCGCACCGGTGGCAGATTCTCGTAGTCCCGCCGGATGGCCACCATCTCGGGATCCTCCGGCCCACGGAAGCTGGACAACGTATCCATCGCCGCCCGGTAATAATTTTCCGCCTGCGGGTAAAGCTTCCGCCCGGCGTAGACCGCCGCCAGATTCGCCATCGATTGCGCCACCTCCGGGTGCCGCCCGCCGTAACTCCGCTCGCGGATCCCCAACGATCGCAGCAGATAATCCTCCGCCGCGTCGTGCTGACCGATCTCCGTGAGCGCGACGCCGAAGTTGTTGGCAATCAGCGCCGACTCCGGATGGTTCGGGCCGTGCACCCCCTCCGCCTCCCGGAGCGCCCGACGATAGGTCCGCTTGCACGCCTCGAGATCGCCCGTCCGCTTGTGCAGCGAAGCGAGATTGTTCAACATCGTCGGCAACTGCGAGCGCGTGTGCGCCAGCTCCATCGCCTCGATCGCCAACACGTAAAAACGCACCGTCGTCTTCGCGTCGACGACGCCCTCCGAGATCATCGCCAGCTTCGTCGCGATCCGGGCGACCGCCTCGTAGCTCTTGATCCCCCGTGCCATCCGCAGCGCCTCGCCGAAGCAACGCATCGCATCCTCCGTCGTGCCGTTCGCCTGATGAATGTCGCCGGTGATCTCCAACGCATCCTGCAGCCGGGGGCTGTTCGCGGCAAAGACCTGCTTGGCGGCGTCCTCGAACGAGCGCGCCGCAGCACCCCGCTGCTCGGCACCTTCCGCCGACCGTCTCGCTTCGAGATCCCGGCAAAGCTGCTCCCACAAGTTGGCCGTGCTTTGCATACCGAGTGGATTTTACGCCTAAGCGTCAACGCGTTGCACGATCATTCGTCCGCGGCTCGACGAACCCCGGATCAAATCAGAACCTCACCCGATACCGCTCTCCGGTCGCGATCGCCCGAACCTCCATCGAACTCAAGTGCACTTCCTCGAAGGTGAAGACCACGCTCAGCCGTCCGTTCCGATACTCCGCCTTCCGCCCGTCCATGTGCGTCGCCGCCTCGAACGCCTCCCCCAACACGACCCATCCCGCCAAATAAGGCGGCGCCGTATCCGGATGTCCCTGCCATCCGCCCTTCGCCAGCGGCCCGACCGCCGCCCAACCACCCGGAATCCGAGCCAGCCGCAGCATCACCTCGTCATCCGACTCGACCGTGATCCGCACGTTCTCACTCTGATCCCGCTCGAAGACCCCGCGCGCCTCCAGCGATCCGACCTCCCCCTTCACACTCACCGCCGCCCGCCGGGACTCCGTCGGCGTAAATTCCGGCAAAGTCACCGTCGAACACCCGACCAAAAAAACCGCCGCCCCAGCGGCCAAAACCCGACCTCCGACCTTCGACATTCCGACCTTCGCCCCCCTCACCCCAACGACACCCGCGGCGAAAGCGGCAACACCCGTTGCGCCGACACCACCGCCCGGAAGACCCACAGCCGCCACCGAATCGCGAACGAATTCCCCAGATTCCCCGCCAGCACCGCATTCACCGCCGGCACCACGTCGAAAAATTCCGTCGGATTGAGCAACGTTTCGACGAACTCCTTCCGATACCACCCGTTCACAAACTCCAGGTACAGCTTCATCACCGACCGAAGCTGCTTCGAATAAGCCGCAAACTCCCGCCCCGCCACCCGGGAATCGCCCAGAGCCGCTTCCAAGACATCCGCCGCCTTCTCACCCCCCAGCAAAGCCAGAAAGATCCCGCTGCTGAAAATCGGATCGATGAACCCCGCCGCGTCCCCCGCCAGCAACCACCGGTCCCCGTGCAACCGGTCGCTCCGGTAGGAATAATCGCCACTCGCGTGAACCTTCGACGCCAGCACCGCGTCGCCCATCCGCTCCCGCATCACCGGCGTCTCCTCGATCAACCGGGTCAGCATCACCTCCGGAGCGACTCCCGCCGCCTTGTAACGAGCCGTGTCCATCACCACCCCGATACTCGTCCGCGTCCGCGAAAGCGGGATCAGCCAGAACCAAGCCTCCTCAGTCCGCACCATCCGAGTCAGTGTCCCATCCACCCCGTCCGGCATCGCCACCCCGTCGTAATGCGCAAAAATCGCGAATTTCTTCAGCTTGGGATAAACCCGCTTGAGATCGAATTGCTGACCCACCACTGCATTCCGCCCACTGCAATCCAGTAAATACTTCGCCGCCACCTCCCGCTCGGCCCCGTCCGGCCCCCTCACCGTCAACCGCACCCCGTCCTTCGAGCAATCCACCGCCCGCACGCTCGTCTCCTCGTGCACCTCCGCTCCACACTCCTCCGAGTGGTCGAGCAGCAGCTCGTCGAACCGCGACCGCTCCACTTGAAGCGCCGTCTCCCGCTCCGGCCGGAACCCATTTTTGAAGTAAAACCGAACCTCCCGCTCCCCGGACCCCGCCGCCACCTCCGCCCCGTGCTTCGGCATAAATCCCGCCGCCGCCACCTTCTCGGTCACCCCGAGTCGGTCCAACGCCGACATCGAAAACGGCAGCATCGACTCCCCGATGTGAAACCGCGGGAACTTCTCCCGCTCGAAAACGACCACCGACCGACCCCGCTTCGCGAGGAGAGTCGCCGCCGTGCTCCCAGCCGGCCCCCCCCCAATGATCGCGACATCGTGCATCGACGAGGACGCTACGTCATTTCACCCCACGTGTCATCCGGTAGATACATTTTGAACAGAAGGCCGCAAAGAGCGCAAAGAATACAGGAAGGAAAGGAATACAGATTCGGCGACTTCCGCGAAGCGGAACAGCCGAGACCCTTCTTTCACCCCTTCGCGACCTTTGCGTCCTTCTGTTCGAAATGTATTCACCCCCCGGCAGCCTTTTCCAGATGCCCGCCAAACTGATAACGCATCGCCGAGCAGACCTTCTCCGCCATCGTGTGCTCCTTCCGCGACCGGAACCGATTGTAGAGCGCCGACGTCAGCACGTCGCAATCCACCGCCTCCTCGATCGCGGCCATGATCGTCCACCGACCCTCGCCGGAATCCGACACCCGACCCGAGTAATGATCCAACTTCGGATCCTCCGCGAACGAGATCGCCGCCAGATCCAGCAGCCACGACCCGATCACCGAGCCCCGCCTCCAGACTTCCGAGACGTCCGCCAGATTGAATTCGTAGTCCAGATCCTTGTTCATCCGCGGCGCCGTCTCCGCGTCCTTCGCGTGTTCCTTCAGATCGATGTTCGCGTTCGCCAGAATGTCGAACCCCTCGCCAAACGCCGCCATCAGCCCGTACTCGATCCCATTGTGCACCATCTTCACGAAGTGCCCGGCCCCCGAGTGGCCGCAATGCAGATAACCGCGATCCGCCGTCCCACCCAGCTTGTCCCGCCCCGGTGTCGCCGGCACGTCGCCTTTCCCGGGTGCCAGAGTCCGGAAGATCGGATCCATCCGTTCCACCGGCTCCGCCTCCCCACCGATCATCATGCAATAACCCCGCTCCAATCCCCAGACGCCGCCGCTCGTCCCGACATCCAGGTAATGAATCCCCTTCGGCTTCAGAAATTCCGCCCGCCTCCGGTCATCGCGAAAATACGAATTCCCCCCATCGATGATCGTGTCGTTCGCATCCAGCAGTTCCGCCAGATGATCGACGATCTTGTCCGTGATCGCCGCCGGGATCATCACCCAGCAATTCCGGGGAGCGTCCAGCTTACTGACAAAATCCTCCATCGAATCCGCCCCAATCGCCCCCTCGGCGACGAGTTCCTGCACCGTCTCCGCGTTCGTGTCGAACACCACGCACGAGTGCCCATCCCGCAGCGTCCGCCGCACCATATTCGCGCCCATGCGCCCAAGACCGATCATTCCAAATTGCATAATAAGAGAAGGTTGAAAGTTCGTCCCCGACCCTGCCCACCCCACCCCCAACTAGCAAGAAGCAAGGGGGGGGACCGCACGCGTCCCCGCGTGCGAGCCGCGGCGTCCCGCCGCGGCAACCCGGCAATCCGCGAAGCGGGAGCCGGTCGCATTCCCCTTCCTGTATCCTTCGCTACCTTTGCTACCTTTTGTTCAAAAACCGCATTCGTATTCTCACCGCATTTTCAACGACCGCATTCGGTTCAACGCCGCCGCCAAATCCAACCCCCGAAATTCCGCCAAATCCCCGCGCGCCCCGTCCCCGAACCCATCCATCCCGCCATCCCTCATCCTCGCCACCACGACCTCCACCAACTCCCCGACCGACCGCCGCCCATCCACCACCCCCGACGAGATCGCCCAGGCCAACGCCGCCGCCAGCGCCCGCGTCTGCGCCGGATGCACGATCTGGTGCAGCCCCGACAAATCCACCTCCGACCGCCCGATTTCGATCGAATCCGTCCGCCGCGCCCGGCTGTGCACCTCGCGCCGTCCCCGCGACACGTCGAGCGACCCCGGATCCACCACCCTCCGCAGTCGATCCACGGGCCACGCCCGCGCCTCCGTCACCCGCCCGGTCGGCAGCCGCTCCGCGATCTCCCGCGCTTCCCCCGTCCGATCGAACGGCCGATACGCGTCCATCGCGATCACCGAATCCGCCACGTCGAAGTAATCCCCGCACCCCCCGAGCACCATCACCGTCGACACCCCCCGCGCCTCCCACATCTCCCGCACCCGGTCGACGAATGGCGTGATCGGCTCCCGCTCCCGCGCGATGAGCGCCTGCATCCGCCGGTCCCGCACCATGAAATTCGTCGCCGCCGTATCCTCGTCGATCAACAACAACCGCGACCCCGCCTCCAGCGCCTCCACCGTCCCCGCCGCCTGCGACGTCGAACCCGAAGCATTCGGCGTCGAAAACCGCCGCGTATCACTCCCATTCGGCAAATCGTCGATGAAGGGCGAAATGTCCACCCCCGCCACGCTCCGCCCCGACTCCGCCTCGATGCTCATCGCATCCGCCCGCGCGACCACCTGCTCCCGCCCGTCCTCCGGGCAATGATTCCACACTCCCCGGGCCAACGCCTCCAGCAGCGTCGACTTCCCGTGAAACCCGCCACCCACCACGAGAGTCACCCCTTCCGACACTCCCATCCCGGCGACCATCCCCGAGTTCGGCGTCGCCAACTCGACCCGCAAACTCGCCGGACTCGCGAAAGCCACCGCGTCACCGCCCACCAAAGGCTTCTGAACGTCACCCCCCGCCCGCGGCAGCACCGCCCCGTCCGCCACGAAAGCCACCAATCCCCGCTCGACCAACCCGGCCCGCAGAGCCTCCGCGTCCTCATTCACCTCCGCCGCCCGCCGGACGTCATCCGCGTCGAAACTCGAAAATGCCAACCCGTCCTCCGCGACCCGCGCCAACCGCCGGACCAACAAATCCTCCGCCGCCCGACCCGCGATCCGCCGCCCCTCGCCCGGCAGACCCACCACGAGGCGCGCCTCCCAAAACCCATCCTCCGCCAACCGCACCGCTGTCCGAGCCATCACCTCCTGACCCGGCGCGTCGATCTCGACCAACCCCGACTTCCCCGAACCACTCCGCCCCGCCGCCCCGCGACAGATCTTCGCCAACCGACGCGCGACCAGATTCTCCACCCCGATCCGCCGCGCCACGTTCCCCACGAATTCACCCGGGAAACCCGCCACCTCCCGCCGCACCCTCACCGCCACGTGCGACGGTGCCGCGAAGGGATCGCCCTGAATCCGATCGAATCGCAGTTCCCACTCGAAACCATCCCCCAGCCGAAACGTCCGCCCGCGCAGATCCTTGTAGGCCGGGTAAGGCCGCCCGTCGATCCGCTCCAGCGTCTCGATCAATTTCGCCGCCGCCTCGATCACAACCGCATCCGCCGCTCCACCTCGAGGTCGTCCAGATCCCGTTCCTCGCGCGACCGCCGCCGCTCCCGCACCACGACCCAGACGCACCCGCCCAGCGCCACGATGACCACCAACGTCCACGGCACCCGGATGATCGTCGGAGGTTTCGTCGCCAGCTGGAAGGGCGGCGATGGCTGCGATTCGTTGCCATCCGCGTCGAGCGCCACGATCGACAGCGTCACCTGCTCCCCCGCCCGAAGATCCTTCAGGAACGCCCGCGCCTGCTTCTCACCGACCTCGACCGTCGTATTCCGCACCGGCTGCCAACCGCTCTTCGCCTTGCCGTCGTCGCCGAAGGAAATTTTCCGCTGATACAAATCGAACGCCTTCGCGCCCCCGACCGGAAGGTCCCAGGCCAGATCGATTTCGTTTTGCGTGAGCCGCGTCACGCCGATCTCCTCGACCGGCGGAATCGCGTTGAACTTGATCCCGCCGAACGCGAGCGGGCCGACCGGCGCAGCCCCCGTCCCACCCGTCGACAGCGTCGACACCACCTCACCCGTCAGCGCGATCCTCACCGGCTGCGCCCCGCCGCGGAAGACCACCTCCTCGGCCACCGCACCCGGCAACGTCCGCACGAAGCTCAACTCGAACTCCCGCGCCGCCCCCGCACCCAGGGGCTCCAGAGTCGGCTCGGGCGACACCCGCACCGCCCCAGGCACCTCCGCCGTGAGCTTCGCCGCCGTCCCACCCACGTTCCGGATCGTCACGGTCCGCCGCACCGTCTCGCCCGCCTTCGGTTTACCCAGATCGAACGCCCCCGCCGGTCGCGCCACCAGCCGCGCCGGAGCGGGACTGACGGTCAGCGGGACCACCAGATCGACCGAATTACCCGTGATCGTGACGTTGCCATCCAGCGCTTCCAGGAAGCCTGCTTCCGTGTGCAACGCCACCTCGCTCTCCGCCCCCGGTCCGACTTCGAGCGTCTCCTGCACCACGACCTGGGGCGGTGCCACGAGCGTCAGGACCCGGGCCGTATCCGTCACGTTGCGAATCGTGAACGACCCCGATCGCACCTCCGACTCGTCGACCGGGCGGAGTTCGATTCGCAATGGAGCCGTCTCGATCGGCGCAAACGCCCGTCCGCTCAACCCGAGCCGCCGCCGGGCGTCGTGACTGAAGGTCGCGGTGCCTTCGTAATTGCGCGCCATCTCCGGCGCGAATCTCACGGCGAAACGCGCCGTCTCGTCCGGCCCCAACGAATAGGTTCCGTTCCCGGTCGGAAACGTCCACGGCGCCGGCAGCTCGACCCGTCCCGCCACCACGCCCCCACCGGCATTCCTGAATTCCAGGATCTCCACCGCGCTGCCCCCCAATTCGACGTTTTCAAATTGCAGCCGCGCCGGAGCCTCGAAGACCGGCGGCCGCTCGCGCACCACCACCCTTACCTCCGCCGAAGCCGACACCCCGGAATTCGCCACCTGCACCGCGTAGCGAAACGAATCCACCCCCGCGCCCCGCGCCGCGTCGCTCGTGTAGGTCACCAGGGCATTGCTCCGATCCTCGTCCCGCAGCTTCGTCAACGTCCCCAGCTCGGGCTTGCTGCGAATCAGAAACTTCACCTGCATCCCCGTCCGGCTCACCCCGGCCAGCGGAACGTCCACCGATTCCCCGACGAAAACCGTCACCGTCTGAGCCTTCGGCTGCGGCGGCGGCGGAGCCGGCAGATCGATGTCCCCACGCGCGAATTCGAGCCCGAACGAGAGGGTCCAGACCAGGCCCAAAGCGGGCCAGCGCACCCACCGCCGCCAGCCACCCGCCGGGAAAGTCGTTGATAAATCGGTCTTCAAGAAGTATCGCAGAGTCTTGACTCCCGAAGCCTTCGACTCAAGCGCGATGCGAATTTTCCCAATGAGATGCACCCTCCGAGCCGCCACGTTGCTCGCCACCGCTTTCCTGCTCACCGCTCCCGATTCGTTTTCGAAACCCCGCCCGCGCTTCGCCTCCGTCCCCGACATGGACCCGCGGGACTCACGCCCAAAGAAGCAAAAACCCGCCTCCGAGCTCATCTCGAAACCCGGCCAGCCGAAGACGGTTCCCCGCGTTCTCGAACTCGCCAACCCGGGCAACACCCAGGTCGTCGTCTCCCTCGGCAAACAGCGCGCCTACCTCATGGTCGGTGACGAGATCGCCATCGACACTCCCATCTCCTCCGGGAAAAGCGCGGGCATGACCCCCAAAGGCTCCTTCACGATCCTCGAGAAGGACGCCGACCACCGGTCCAACATCTACGGCAGCTTCGTCAATAGCCGCGGCGAGGTTGTCCGCTCCGGCGTCAGCACCCGCATCGACTCCGCGCCCAGCGGCACCACCTACCGCGGAGCCCCCATGCAATGGTTCATGCGAATGACCTGGCAGGGAGTCGGCATGCACGTCGGCGAACTCCCCGGCTACCCCGCCTCGCACGGCTGCATCCGCATGCCCCAGGACATCGCCAAACTCTTCTACGAAAGAGTCAAACTAGGCACCCAGGTCACCGTAACCGACTAAAAGCGGGGACCGCACGCGTCCCCGCGTGCGAGCGGCGGCGTCCCGCCGCGCCGGAGTTGGTAAATCGAGCGAAGCGAGAAAGCCGACCTTCAAGGAGCGGCGATTTGCAATCGCCGACCCAACCCCAATCGCCGCAGGCGATCAAATCTTTCACCTCGCCCCAGGCGACGCGTCCGGCTCAGCGACAACCTCAGCCCGCCCACCAAACTCCGCCCTCAGCGTCTCCATCATCGCGTCCACCCGCGTCTTGCGCATCGCAGCCACCTCATCCCGCAGCCCCTCCTCGACCTTCCGCCGTTCCTGCCGGTAGCGCAGCTCGAAGACCTCCCGCTCATCCGGGGTCAGGTCCAATCCAAGCTTCGTCAGCGCCTCGTCGATCACGTTGTCGACCCGCTTCCGCTCCGAAAAAGCCCGTTGCATCGCCTCTCGGCGCTCCCGGGGCTCCATCTCGCGCCACTGCGACCAATTCGCGAGAAACCGACGCTTGGCCTCGGGCGGCAATTTCTCGAACCGCTCCCGAAACTCCTTCGGCACCCCGCCATCCGTGCGGTCGTCACCCCTGCGCCCATCACCGCCCGGACCACCCGGCCGAGCCATTTCACGACCCCGTCGCCGGTCATCGCGATCACCCTCCGACTTCTCACCCTTTCCGTCCTTTTTGTTTTTGCCCGACTTGTCGCCCTTGCCATCCTTCGACCGCATCGGCCGGTCACCCTCCTTCGAACCGCGCTCCCGGTCCTTCTTCGCATCCCGCTCCGGAGCCGGCGTCCGCTGCTCCAGTTCAGGCGGCGGCTCCGGCGGAGCCGACTTCGAAGCCGAAATGAAAACAAGCGCCGCCAGAGCGACGATTAAAGTGTGGTATTTTCTAGCCATAAATTGGTTTCGCCTGCCGCGACGATGAGATCCAAGTCCCGGATCGTTTCAAATTCCACGACCACCCCGCCGACCGCCACCCGCGTCTCGCGAGCATCGTCCGACCCAATCGCGATCAGAGCCAAAATCGCCAACGACCCGGCAACTCCCAAAGGCAGGACCCATCGAAACCATCCCCCAACCACCGAGTCCCGCCCGATCCCGTCCACCGACCGCACCACGCGATCCGCAAACCAGGGCGAAGCCTCCCGCATCGGCGCCCGGCCCATCAATTCATCCAACTCATCCATCACGGGAACAAACCCGCAAAAACCCACAAGGTTGCAAAAAAAAACTCAGCCATCCACCAAAGCCACGATCGCCAAAAACGTGGCATCGGCTTCCAGCCGATCACCAACCCGAAATCGGCCCAAAGCCGATTCAACCAAAAAATTGCGCACAGCCCAGCCCGGCGCGGACCGCAGACACCGCACCGCACCCGAGCCAAGCTACATATCCTGCGGCTCGAGGAACCCCTCGAGCTGCCGAATGCGCGTCGGGTGACGCATTTTGCGAAGCGCCTTCGCCTCGATCTGACGAATCCGCTCGCGGGTCACCTTGAACTGACGCCCGACCTCTTCAAGCGTCCGGCTGTAGCCATCGACCAGCCCAAACCGCTGCTCGAGCACCTGCCGCTCCCGCTCGGTCAACGAGTCCAGCACGTCCTTGATCTTGTCCTTGAGCAGCACGATCGCAGCCTGATCCGCCGGGTTCTCCGCGCCCTTGTCCTCGATGAAATCACCGAAGCTCGTGTCGTCGGAATCACCCACCGGAGCCTGCAACGAAATCGGCTGCTGAGCCATTTTCAACACCGCCCGCACGCGCTCGACGGGAAGCTGGATCTCGTCCGCAACTTCCTCGGGATTCGGCTCACGTCCGTATTCCTGCACCAGCTGCTTCTGCACGCGGATCAGCTTGTTGATCGTCTCGATCATGTGGACCGGGATCCGGATCGTCCGGGCCTGATCCGCAATCGAACGCGTGATCGCTTGGCGAATCCACCACGTCGCGTAGGTGGAGAATTTATACCCGCGCCGATACTCGAATTTCTCGACCGCCTTCATCAGGCCCATGTTGCCTTCCTGAATCAGATCGAGGAACGACAGTCCGCGGTTCGTGTATTTCTTCGCGATGGAAATCACGAGTCGCAGGTTGGCTTCGACCATCTCGGTCTTCGCCTTGAGCGCCTTTCCGTGCCAGGTCGAGAGCTCGACGTGCGAGGCCTCGTATTCGTCCGGATTCTGCCAGACGCGCACCTCCACTTCGGTGAGCTGCTGCGAAAGATTGCGCTTCGCCTTGTGGCTGTCGTCCTTGGTCGATTTCGCCGCCCGCTCGATCTCACGACCGAGGTTGCGGAAGAGCCGGTGCTGCTCGTCGGCCACCACCACGAAGTCTTCGATGACCTTCTGTTTGAAGAAGAATTTCGGGTAAAGCTTCGCGAGGGACGCCACGTTCTTGTCGAATCCCTTGCGCTGTTCCTCGGTCCCCTTCCCGCCCTTGGTGGACAGGATCTCGCGATACGTCTCGGTGATCCGCTCGTTCGCCTTGCGAACCTGCTGACACAGGCGCGGCAGCACTTTCATGTAACGCTCGCGGCTCTCGATCTTCTTGTCCTGAATCACGCGGTCGAAGCGCTCGCGCATTTCGATCAGCTTCTCGGCGAGGTCGAGGTGACCACGCGCCACGAACCCGAAGCGATACAGAATTTCCTGCACTTTCACTTCGGCGTCCTCGATTCGCTTGGAGATCTCGACCTCCTGCTCCCGGGTCAGCAGAGGCACCTGGCCCATTTGACGCAGATACATGCGAACCGGATCGTCGAGGATGTCGAGTTTCGTGTCCGGCTTCTCGTCCTTCTCGTCGTCGTCGTCCTTCTTCTCCTTCTGACTCTCGTGATTGTCGACGTCCGACGAATCGATGATGTCGATCTCCACGCCGCGGAGCTGGGAAATGATGTTGTCGAGCGTATCCGGGTCGGTCACGCCATCCGGCAGAGCCTCCTCCAGGTCCTCGAAAGTGACGTAACCCTGCTCCTTGGCCAATTTGATCAGCTCACGGACCTTGTCCTGAATCGCCTTCTGGATCTCACCACTCGGCTTCGCGGCCCCTTCGCCGTTCGAGCCAGCACTCGCGGAGACCGCGTCGGCGATTTGTTTGAGAGCTTCTGCCTTCGACTCGTCCTCGGACACCGCCTTCGGCGCGGCTTCCTTCTTCGCGGACTTCGCCGCAGCCTTGGCCTTCGGGGCGGTTTTCGCCTTCGGAGCGGTTTTCGCCTTCGCGGGTTCCGAGCCGTTCGTGGCGGCCTCCGTCTTTTTCACCGGGGACTTCGCCTTTTTCACCGGAGCCTTCGCTTTCGCGGGCTTGGTCGCCTTCACGGCCTTCTCGACCGGAGATTCCGCGACCGCCGAAGCGCTGTCATCCCCGGATGCGGCCCGGGATGGCTTCTTCGCCTTCGCCGCTCCAGTCGGCTTGTCGGAGGTGGCTTTCGGACGAGCGGTCGACGTCTCCTTGGACGCCGTTTTCCCGGTGGCTTTGGAATTGGCTTTCAAAAAAAGTTGGGCAGCTTGGCTAGGGTCAAAAGGGCCGGGTAACCTGCGATAGCTCGTTCTGGAGGTCAAGAACTTGTTTGTGGATCTCGGCGACCTCCGCCATCGACCGACCCGGAGCCCGCATCCGCGCCTGCAACGCCGCGATCCGCTCCCGCAGCCGCCGCGCCTCCAGCCCCGCCCACGCCTCCTTCGCCGCCCGCACCGGATCCGCCGGCAAATGATCCAGATTCAATCCGCTCAACGCCCGCTCCTCCGGCCCGTCGAGCGTCCCGCCAAACGCCGCCAACCCCGCCGCCGTCTCGAGCGCCAGCTCGCTGTCGACCAACCGATCAACCAGCCGATACTGCTCCCCGTGACTCCCCGCCAGCGCCGGACAATCCCGCAACCAGGCCCGCGCCGCGGGCGAAGCGATCGCCACCCGGCAAAGCAACCGAGCCGACTCCGACAGCACCACCACCTCGATGTTCGGCGCCGCCTCCTCGACCTTCGCCCCGCCCCCATCCACCCGCGCCGACCGCAGGATCGACGAGAACGCCTCGGCGCTGATCTCCAGCCTCGCTCGAATCCGGTTCCCCAACGCCTCGCGCAACGCCAGATCCTCGATCGACTTGAGAAAAACCGCCAGCCGCCCCGCGATCTCCGCCCGCCCCCGCGGCGACGAATCCTCCGCCAGCCCCAATTCGACCGCCTCCTCGAAGTAATCCCGCGCCGCCCCGATCCGCTCCCGAAACGCCTCCACCCCGTCCCTGCGAATCAACGAATCCGGATCCTCCCCCGCCGGCATCCGCGCGACCCGCACCGCGACCCCCTTCGCCAGCAAAGCCGGCAACGACCGGTCCACCGCCTTCCGCCCCGCCCCATCCGAGTCGAAACACAGCACCGCCGTCCCCGCAAACTGCCGCACCAACCGAGCCTGCTGCTCGGTAAATGCCGTCCCCTGCGGCGCGATCACGTTCGTCACCCCGGCCTCGAACGCCGCGATGCAATCCACCTGCCCCTCGCACACCACCGCCTCGTCCGCGTCCAGGATCGCCCGCTTCGTCTGGTGCAGCCCAAACAACACGCGTCCCTTCGTAAAAATCGGCGTCTCCGGCGAGTTCACGTATTTCGCCGGATCGTCCCCCAGCGTCCGCCCGCTGAACGCGATCACCTCGCCGTAATCACTGTAAATCGGAAACATCACCCGATTCCGAAACCGATCGTAGGCCCCGCCCCCGTCCCGCTTCGCCACCAACCCCGCCCGCAGCATCTCCCCCTCGCCATACCCCTCGCCCGCCGCCCACCGCGTCAATCCATCCCACCCGTCCGGCGCATACCCCAGCTTCCACCGAGTCGCCACCTCCGACCCGATCCCCCGCCCCTTGAGATACTCCCGAGCCACCGCCCCGCTCTTCCGCCTCGTGAGGTTGGCATGATACCACTCCGCCGCCGCCCGGTGCAGCGCCAGCAACCGATCCCGGTCCCCCCGCCGCTCCCGATCCTCATCCGTCTCCTCCTCGATCACGATCCCCGACTTCGCCGCCAACCGTCGCACCGCCGCCGGAAAATCGATCCCCTCGTAATCCTGAACAAACCGAAAAACGCTCCCCCCCGCCCCGCAGCCGAAGCAGTAAAACATCTGCTTACTCGGCGTCACGTGGAACGAAGGCGACTTCTCGTTGTGAAACGGGCACAGCCCCTTCCAACTCGACCCCGCCCGCTTGAGCTGAAGATACGATCCGATCAGGTCGACGATATCATTCGCCGCCCGCACCCGTTCAATCGTATCGTCTGAAATGAGAGCCATGACCCGCGAACCTACCCAACCCGCCCCCGAGTCGCGATTCTGTTTTGAACAGAAGCCCGCAAAGTTCGCAAAGAAAGGAAAGAAAAGAGGGGGAGGCAGCAGCGCCATTCCCTTCTTCGTATTCTTTGCGCTCTTCGCGACCTTCTGTTCAAACCTGCATTCCGAAGAACCCACGATCACCGAAGGCTCCGTCGTCGTCCTCCCGATCGAAGGCGGGATCGCGCCACCCACGCTCGTCTTCCTGCGCCGCGTCCTCAAGCAAGCCGAGACCGCCAAAGCCTCCGCCGTCATCCTCGACATGGACACCCCCGGCGGCCGCATCGACGTCACGCAGGACATCGTCCAACTCCTCACCAAATCCACCATCCCGACCTACACCTGGGTCAACACCAACGCCGGGTCCGCCGGAGCCCTCATCGCCCTCGCGACCAAGCACGTCTACATGGCCCCGATCAGCGCCATCGGGGCCGCCGCCCCCGTGATGGGCGGAGGTCAGGACATTCCCGAAACGATGAAAAAAAAGGTCGTTTCCTACAGCTCCGCCTACTTCCGCGGCGTCGCCGAAGCCAACGACTACGACCCCAACCTCGCCGACGCCTTCATGGACGAAACGAAGGAATTCAAAATCGGCGACGAAGTCATCAGCCCCAAGGACGAACTCCTCACCCTCACCCCATCTGAAGCGATGAAACAATACGACGGCCGCCGCCTCCTCGCCGACGGCACCGCCGCCACCCTCGACGAACTCACGGAAAAGGCCGGTCTTCAGGGCGCCACCGTTCGCGTCGAACCCAGCGGCTTCGAACGCGTCGCCCAGCTCATCACCGTCCTCGCCCCCCTCTTTCTCCTCGGAGGAATCATCGGCACCTACCTGGAATTCAAGACCCCCGGATTTGGCATCGCCGGTTTCCTCGCCGGCACGTGCTTCCTCATCTTCTTCGTCGGCCACAGCGTCGCGGGTCTCACCGGCTTCGAAGTCGTTGCCGTCTTCGTCCTCGGACTCCTCCTCGTTCTGTTCGAGCTCATCTTCTTCCCCGGCATCCTCATCGTCTCCCTCGTCGGAACGGCCCTCATGCTCGGCAGCATCTTCTTCGCCATGGTCGACTACTACCCCGGCGACCCCGTCATCCCCAGCTTCGACGCCCTCGTCACCCCCATGATCAACCTCGGCATCACCGCCGTTCTGGCCATGATCCTCATCAGCATCCTTGCCCGCTACCTCCCCGAGCTCCCCGTCTTCCGCCGACTCATCCTCGCCACCCACAACCCGATTGGCCCTTCCATCACGACCCAAACCCGCGACGTCTACGACCTCGCCGCAAAAGCGGGAGACACCGGCATCGCCAGATCCACCCTCCGCCCGACGGGAAAAGCCCAAATCGGAGCCGCCTTCATCGACGTCATCACCGACGGCGAATACATCGAATCCGGCACCAAGATCACCGTAATCGAGTCCACCCCAAACCGAGTCCTGGTAACAAAAGGCTAAACTGGGGAGCGCACGCGTCCCGCGTGCGAGCCGCGGCGTCCCGCCGCGGCACCCCCGGCAATTCGAGCGAAGCGAGAGAGCCGAACATCAAGGAGCGGCGATTTGCAATTGGCTTCGCCTGTCTCCGCTTCGCTCCGACTGCCGAACCAACCCGAAGGCGAAGCCTCAAATCGAGACTTTCGACCTCGAGACCCGCGACCTTCGACCACCTACATCCCCGGCAACCCGGGAATATTCATCCCGGCGGTCAGCTTCCCCATCTCCTCGCCAGCCATCGCCTTCGCTTCCCCGATCGCCTGCTGAACCCCACTCAGCACCAAATCCTCCAGCATCTCGCAATCGTCCGGATCCACCACCGCCGGATCGATCTTGATCGAAAGCACGTCACCCGCACCGTTGGCGACAACGGTCACCTTCCCGCCACCCACGCTGGACTCCACCGTCTTTTCACCAAGCTCGGCCTGCGCCGAAGCCATCTTTGCCTGCATTTCCTGAGCCTGCTTGAGCATCTTTTGAATATTCATGAGGCGGGAGTCTCTATTTCCGCCCGGAAGACTTCAATCGCTTTCCGGATGAGCGGATCATCCCGGAAGGTCTCCATCGCATCGGCCTTCGGCTCCTCTTTTTCCGCCACCGGCTTCACAACCTCCGGCTCGGCCGCTTGGTCCTCCTCCCAGGGCGCACTCGCCTCCGTCATCGCCTCCGAGAAATCACAGACAAACTCGACCTTTTCGCCCAGAGCGTCGCGCAACCGAGCCTCCGCCGTCTTCTGCAAATCCGGCCAGAAAAAGGAAGTCGTATTCTCCGCCAGCGAAGCCGGAAACTGAACCCTCAACCGCCCACCCTCGAACCCGACAAACTCCCCCCGCTCCAGCCAACCAAACCGAATCACCGACTCAGTCGCCAACTCCTTGGCCAATTTCACCCAAACGTCCGCGGGACCAGCCCCCCCCCCACTCGAAGCCACCTCCTCGGGAGCCTCCGTATTTGTATTTGTATCATCCGCGCTCTCCGCAAAATCCGCGGTCTTTTCCGTATTGGTATTAGGAACTTCTTCCTCAACTTTGGCGGTCCGCGGCACCGCGACAGTCTCCGGACGTGGCACCTCCCGCTTCACCTCCGCAACCTCTTTCGCCAAAGGCACCTCCCGTCGCGCCGGCACCGCCCGCGCCGGCAGCGGATTCCGAGCCTCCGCCAATTTCTCCGCCGCCCGGTCCGACACCCGCAACCGATGAACCGGCTCCCCGCCCTCCCCGATCGCCGCCAGCGCGTCGATCACGTCCGTGAGCGTCGTCTCCTCCAAAATATGCACCGCTTTGATGACCGCGACATCCAGATAAAGCCGCTTATCCGTCGCCCACCGCAACCGCCCCTCGGTCTCCGCAAAGTGCTCGAGCAGCAAGATCAATTTATCCTGCGAAAGCGCCTCGGCCTGATCGCCATCCACCCCGTCCCCCGCCGCGCCCACCGGCTGAACCTTTCGAACCAACAAATCCCGCAAATGCGCGATCACGTCCGAAAGCAAGCGCGACAAATCCCGCCCGGCCTCGGCCTGATCCGCCACCAGCGCCAGCGCCGCCGAGGCATCCAGCGCAAACATTCGCGCGCAAAGATCGTTCACCGTCTCCCGAGCCGTGAACCCAAACACCGTGAGAACGTCGTCCTCCGTGATCACCTCGCCGCAGAACGCCACCAATTGATCCAGCATCGACTCCGCGTCGCGCAACCCCCCGTCCGCGCCCTTCGCAATCGCCGCCGCCGCCTCGTCCCCCAGCTCCACCGACTCGTTTTTCGCGATCGCCTGCAGATGCGCGGCGATGAGATCCGCCGGAATCCGCCGCAGATCGAAGCGCTGACACCGACTCGTGATCGTCGCCGGCACCTTCTGAGCCTCCGTCGTCGCAAAGATGAACTTCACGTGCGGCGGCGGCTCCTCCAGCGTCTTGAGCAGCGCGTTGAACGCCGCCGTGCTCAGCATGTGAACCTCATCGATGAGGTAAATTTTGTAAGGCCCGCGCGCCGGCGCATACGCCGCGTTCTCCCGCAGTTCCCGCACCGATTCCACCGAGTTGTTGCTCGCCCCGTCGATCTCCAGCACGTCCAGAGCGATTCCCTCCGCGATCTCCCGGCACGCGTCGCACTCACCGCAAGGCTCGATCGTCGGCCCCCGCTCGCAATTCAACGCCTTCGCCAGAATCCGAGCCGTCGACGTCTTCCCGATCCCCCGAGGCCCCACGAAAAGGTAAGCCTGCGCCAGCCGCTCTGCCTTGATCGCATTCTGCAGCGTCCGCGTGATGTGTTCCTGCCCAACGACCTGTTCAAAAGTCTGGGGACGATACTTCCGGGCAAAAACGCGATAACTCACACCCCGAACCTACCCCACCCCAAAATTCCCTGTCCAACCCCGACTACCCAACCCAACCGCTTTACAAAACTTCGATGCGGCCGCATCAAAGTTTTGTCATGGCATCTTTGGCTCGTTTCGAGGCCTTCGCCAGGGTTCTCGAGCGTAGCTCCCACACCTCCCGGCCTCGGTAGGAACTCGGCAAGAGTGCCTCGGGTAGGAAAGGGTCCGCCCGGCGACACTGCAGCCAGCGCTGACGTTCGACGACCGACCAAGCCTTCAGCTCCGCGGCCAGATCGGCGGACCGATTTGTCGGCAGCGCGTTCAAGTGCCGCTCGTAGGCCAACCACCGCTCGTTGATGGCGGCAAAATCCCACGCCGACCCAGCCAATCGCGCCGCTTCCTCCCCCGCGCACGTCCTCCCCTCCATGAACACGAGGACGTCGGGAACATCCACGGTCCCGCGCACCGCTTCGACGAGCGAGTCAGTCGGGTCCGGGGAGATCCAGACGCTCTGTTGCAAACACCCAAGGCGACGCTCCCGCAACAGCTTGCGAAGCCGATTTCTCAGAGCCCGCTTCGTTTCCGGAAGGTCGAACAACACCATCCGCCACATCCCGTCCCAGGAACGCTCCCATCTCTCCACGGGATTCAATCCGCCAAGCGCGTGGAGTCGCCCCCGCTCCGTTAGACGGCAAACCCGATTCAATCCATCCCCGGACACCTCGATCAGAGCCTCCCGTTCCAAAGTCGCCACCTGCCGCAACAGCCCTTCGCGGTAACACCATCCCTCGAAAGACTCGTTGAGATTGCGAAACGTCGGACGCATGACCGCGCCAGCCGTCCACGCCAATTGATACAAAAACAGCTCAGTCTTCGGCTTCATCCTCGAACCCTTGCAAAACTTTGATGCGGCCGCACCAAAGTTTTGCAGTGATGCAGCTTCGGGGGGTCAGTGGGTTGCGATCTTGACCAGTCCGCCGCTCCGGCGGGCTTGCGCGAGCACTGCCGCGAAAATCAGACCCGCCACCAGCGCGTAGATTACGTTCAGGCCGAAGGCCCACGCCAGCCCACCCCAGGGCGTCCCCCCGCCCGCCAGAATCGCCCGCATCCCCTCGAAGACGTGCGTCGAAGGCAGCGCCAACGCCACGGGCTGCAACCAACCCGGCAACACCTCGACCGGATAAAACACCGCCGACAGCGGCTGCACCAGGAACGGCACCGCCCAAGCCAGCGACTCCGCCGCCTGCCCCCACCGTAAAATCAACGCCACGGAAATCATCCCCAGCGACCAGCCGAAAATCAGCAAATTCGCGAAGAACGGAATCAATTCCCACCCCACATCCCACAGCCGAAACGCGTAGGCTACGACCGCCAGCACCGCCAACACACTCACCGTGACCGCGACCCGCAGCGTCCCGATGATCGCCGTCGCCGCCACGTATTCGAACGGCCGCACCGGCGCGACGAAGACGTTCAGCAGATTCCGCGTCCACACGTCCTCCAAAAACGACATCGCCAGCCCCTGCTGCGCCCGGAACAGCACGTCCCAAAAAATCATCGCGCCGATGAGAAACGTGATGAATTGGGGAAACGCCCCCGTCGTCTGCTGCTGTAGAAATTTCGTGAGAAATCCCCACACCAGCAGATCCACGATCGGCCAGAAGAACAGCTCGACCAGCCGCACCCACGTCCGCGTGTAGAGCAACGCGTAGCGCAGGACCAACCCGCTCATCACCCCCACCGAGATCATTTCGCCGCCTCCCCCGGAACCCCTTCCAGATCGCCCTCGCGAGCCAGTCGAATGAACATCGCCTCGAGCGAAGCGTCAGACGACCCACGCACCACGTCCGCCGGCGTCCCCTCCGCGATCGCCTTACCGTGGTGAATGAAGATCACCCGGTCGCACACCTCCTCGATGTCCCGCATGTTGTGCGAAGTGTAGAGCATCGTGATCCCGTCCGTCCGCTGCGCCCGCCGCAACGTCTTGCGCACCTTGTCGGCGATGTCCGGATCGAGGCTCGCCGTCGGCTCGTCGAGCATCAGCAATTCCGGCGAATTGATCATCGCCTTGCAAAGACTCACCCGCGTCGATTCCCCGGCAGAAAGGTGACCCGTCACTCGATTCCGCAAATGCCCGATCTCGAGCAGCTCCAGCAATTCCTCGATCCGCCGCTTCGGCTTCCGCACGCCATACATCAGCGCAAAAACCCAAAGGTTCTGCCAAACCAGCAAATTCGAAGGCAGAGCCGCGTAGCTCGAACAAAAATTCGCCCGCTTGAGAATGGCAACCCGTTCCTTCGGCATCGGCAGCCCAAACGCCCGGATCGTCCCCGCCGTCGGCTCGACCAGTCCAAGAATCATGTTCATCGCCGTCGTCTTCCCGGCCCCATTCACCCCCAAGAGCCCCAGAATTTCCCCCGGACGCACCGCGAACGAAAGCCCCTCGACCACCGCGTTACCCCCAAACTCCTTCCGAAGCCCCTCGACCTCCAAAACCGCCGAATTCATACCAAGGATCCGCAGATTAAACAGAGTGACGCAGATTAATAACCAGGGTTCCGCGAGCCAAACCTCACAAAAAAATCTGCGTCCTTCTGTTTAATCTGCGGACAAAACCTCACCTCAGAAAGCAAAGTCTTCCGGGTCCGGCCCGACCCGCTCGCCCTGATCCAGCGAGTCGATTTCCGCCATCTCCACCGCCGACAACGTGAAGTCGAAGATGTCGAAATTCTCCGCCATCCGCTGCTTGTGCGAAGACTTCGGAATCGTCACCACGCCGTGCTGCGTGTCCCACCGCAGGATCACCTGCGCCGCCGTCTTCCCGTGCGCCGCCGCGATCTTCTTGATCACCGGATTCGAAAAAAGCTCGCCCTGCCCCAGCGGCGTCCACGCCGTCACCACGATCTCGTGCTCCTTGCAAAAATCGACCAACTCCGGCTGCAAAAGCCGCGGATGATATTCGATCTGATTCACCATCGGCACCACCGACGAGCCGTCGAAGATCGCCTCCAAGTGCCGCTCCAGACAGTTACTCACCCCAATCGCGAGCGCCCGCCCGTCCTCGAAAAGCTCCTCCAGCGTCCGCCAGGCCTTCACGTAATACTTCGGCACCGGCCAGTGGGTGAGATACAGATCCACGTAATCGAGCCCCAGCCGCTCCAGCGACCGCTCGAACGCGTCCGTCACCCCGTCCTCGCCGCCGCGCATGTCGTCGGTCCAAATCTTGGTCGTCAAAAAAATCTCCTCCCGCGCGATCCCACTCGCCCGGATCGCCTTCCCGATCCCCTCCTCGTTCTCGTAGAACGACGCCGTGTCGATGTGGCGGTAGCCGATTTCCAACGCCTCGGACACCGCCCGCTCGACCTCCTTCCCGGCCTTGAGATTGTAAGTGCCGAAGCCCAGGAGGGGCAGATCCGCGCCATTGGAAAGACGAGTCGTCGGGGAAAGTTGCGTGGCCATGTCCCGCGACGCTACCGAATTCCAATCATCCAGCAACCTTCAACCACCGACTTTCCCCGGCACCGGCACCGCCTCGCACACGTCCCGCCAGCCCTCGAAGTTCCACGCATTGGGGAATCCCCGACATTGCTCCGGTTTCACCGCCTGAATCCGGCACTCGATCCCGTCCAAAAACACGCACTCCCCGTTCGGTTTGTCCATCAGAGCCAGCCCATCCCGCCTCGGACGCAATCGCGTGTAGTCCCTGATGAAATCGACCTCTCCGACCCCCTCGAACTTCGCGATCGCGGAAATATCCGCCTCGCTCAGCCGCACAAATCCCGGCCACCGACAGCAGTTCCCGCAGCGCTGACACGCATAATGAACCCCCACGTCAGAAGTTGCGCCCGTCGCGCTCGCTCTGCTAGAACCCCCGCCATGCGACTCCTCGTCACCGGCGGATCCGGCTTCATCGGCAGTAATTTCGTGCGTTTTATCCTCGAACATTATCAGCCGGAATTTGTCACCAACGTGGACGCCCTCACCTACGCCGGCAACCCCAATAACCTCGCCGACATCGCCGAGGGCGACCGGCGCTACGAATTCTGCCAGGCCGACATCGCCGACCGCGCCGCCATCGACGAGATCATGGCCCGGCACAAGTATTTTGCCGTCATCAACTTCGCCGCCGAGACCCACGTCGACCGCAGCATCAGCGGCCCGTCCGACTTCATCCGCACCAACGTCGCCGGCACCGAGGTCCTCCTCGAGTGCGCCCGCGCCCACGACATCAAACGCTTCGTCCAGGTCTCGACCGACGAAGTCTACGGCTCCCTCGGCCCCAGCGGTCGCTTCTCCGAGACCTCGCCCATCGTCCCCTCCTCGCCCTACTCCGCCAGCAAAGCCGGAGCCGACCTCCTCGCCCTCGCCGCCCACCACACCTTCGGCCAGGAAGTCGTCGTCACCCGCTGCTCGAACAACTACGGCCCCTATCAATTCCCCGAAAAACTCATCCCCCTCATGATCACGCGCGCCCTCGCCGACGAGCGCCTCCCCGTCTACGGCGACGGACTCAACGTCCGCGACTGGATCCACGTCGACGACCACTGCCGCGCCATCCTCGCCGTCCTCCTCGAAGGCACTCCCGGCGAGGTCTACAACGTCGGCGCCGACTCAGAACTCGAGAACCTCCAAGTCGTTCACCACATCCTCGAGCAATTGGAAAAACCCCCCACCCTCATCGAGTTCGTCACCGACCGCCTCGGCCACGACCGCCGCTACGCCATCGACAGTTCCAAAATCCGCACCCAGCTCGATTGGAAACCCATTCACGACGTCCGCACCGGCCTCACCGAGACGATCGACTGGTATCGCGACAACGCCCCGTGGTGGCAGCCGCTCCTCGACCGATGACGAACCGCCGCCGCATCGCCATCATCGGATCCCGCGGACGCCTCGGTGCCGCTCTCGTCCGTCTTTGGTCCCCGCACCACGACGTCACCGGATTCGCCCGTCCCGACCTCGACCTCAGGAAAGCCAAATCTCTCGATCAAGCCCTACGCAAACCCCGCTTCGACCACGTCGTCAACTGCGCCGCCTTCACCAACGTCGACGCCTGCGAGAACGACCCCGCCGAGGCCGAGGCCGTCAACGTCGACGCCCCCGCCCGCATGGCCGCCCTCTGCGCCGCCAACGACACCCGTTTCCTCCACGTCAGCACCGACTACGTCTACGACGGCCGCCGCACCACCCCCTACACCGAAGACATCCCCGTCAGCCCCCTCAGCGTCTACGGCAACACCAAGGCCGCCGGCGAACGAGCCGTCGAACAAGCCGATCCCAAAGCCATCGTCGCCCGAGTGAGTTGGGTCTTCGGCCCAGACCGCGCCAGCTTCGTCGACATGATCCTCGCCCGAGCCCGCGGCGACGACACCGTGGCCGCCATCGCCGACAAGTGGTCCACCCCGACCTACACCGACGACCTGGCCACCTGGCTCGAAGCCCTCCTCGAAGTCGACGCCCCCCCCGGCCTCTACCACCTCTGCAACGGAGGGTCCTGCACCTGGCAGGAATACGGCGAACACGCCCTCCAATGCGCCCAACAAGCCGGAGCCCATTTAAAGACAACGACCGTCCGCCCCCAAAAACTCACGGACTTGAAGGCGTTCATCGCCGAACGCCCCCCCTACACCGTCCTCAGCACGGAAAAATTCGAAAAAACCACCGGCATCACCCCCCCACCCTGGCAAGACGCGGTAAAACGCTACGTCGAGTCGATGATCTGATTGGGACTGCGAAGCAGCCGCATCCCCACCAATCACCATTCACCCCTCACCAATCACGCAAACGCCCTCCCCCAGCGGCAACCACCCCCGCACCGCCCACCCCGCCACCATCCCGCAGGCGCAAACCACCAGCGCCCCGCGCAATCCCACCACTCCCGCCAGCCCTCCGGCCACCGCGCTCCCGACGGCGAACGACCCCTGAAACGTCAGCAGGTAAAACGACATCGCCCGCCCCCGCACCGCCTCGGGAGCCGCCATCTGCACGGTCACGTTGAGATTCACCAACATCCCGGTCCAGCAAACCCCCGCGACCACCATCGCCACCCCAGCCAGCCATTCGTTCGGAGCCGCCGCGAGCCCGAGGATCGTCCCCGCGTAGATCAAATTCGCAACCCCCACGATCCGTTCCACGCTGAACCAAGTCCGCAATCGCGCCAGAGCCAGCGCGCCCACCACGGACCCTCCGCCGTAAAGCGCGAGCAGCGTCCCGTAACCCGCCACCGGCAAACCCAATTCATCCCGCACAAACAGCGGCAACAGAGCCCCCACCGAACTCGCGCACAGCACAAACAAAGCCGCCCGAGCCATCGCCGACCGCACCCGCCGGTCCGACCAAACGAACCGTCCACCCTCCGCAAAAACCGACCGCAACGACCGCCGAGCCTTCCGCTCCGGGCGAGGACGCCGCCAGGCCGCCAACACCCCCACCGTCCCGAGAAACGAGCCCGCGTTCAGCAAAAACACCACCCCAGCCCCGAACGCCCCCGTCAGCCATCCCCCCACCGCCGGCCCCACGCTCCGCGCGAGATTGAAACTGATGCTGTTCAGCGAAACCGCCGAAGCCACCTGCTCCCGGGCCACCACGTCCTGCACCAGCGCCTGCCACGAAGGCAGATTCAGCGCCATCCCGACCCCCAGCAAAAACGTCAGCCCCAGCAAAATCGCAGGATTCACCATCCCAAAGACGGTCAGTAACCCCAGCGCCGCGGTCACCAACATCATCCAAACCTGCATCAGGATCAGCCAAACCCGCCGATCCAACGTGTCGGCCAGCACCCCACCCGCCAGCCCCACGAGCAAAGCCGGAGCCGTCGCCGCCGTCTGCACCAGCGCAACCAGCAACGGCGACGAAGTCAACGTCGTCATCAACCAAGCCGCCGCCGTCGCGTGCATCAAAGTCCCGAAATTCGAGACCAACGCCGCCGACCACAACGCCCGAAAGAGCGGGACGGTAAAAGCCCCTGAGGTTCTCACGCGAAGCCGCGAAGCCGCGAAAAATTCAGACGCGGTATCGCGTCATTTCTCTGCGCCTCTGCGTCTCTGCGTGAGAATCTGTATTGGTATTCCTTCGCGGCTTCGCGGCTTCGCGTGAGAAAAATCATCCCCAATCCAACGCCCGCAGCCGCCGAGCGACTTCCTCGACGTTCGCCCGGCTGTTGAACGCCGAGATCCGGAAATACCCCTCGCCCGCCAGCCCGAAGCCGCTGCCCGGAGTCACCACCACGTTCGCCTCGCCGAGAATCTTGTCGAACATCTCCCAGCTCGTCCGCCCCGCCGGACCCGTCACCCAGATGTAAGGCGCGTTCGTCCCGCCGAAAACCCGCAACCCGCAAGCCTCCATCGCATCCTTCAGGATCGCCGCGTTCCCCATGTAGTGATCGACCAAAGCCGCGACCTGCGCCTTCCCGTCCTCGGAGTAAAGCGCCGCCGCTCCCCGCTGCGTCACATAACTCACCCCATTGAACTTCGTGCTGAACCGCCGATTCCACAGTGGATGCAGCGACCGCCGCTCG
The DNA here is from genome assembly GCA_963719495.1 of uncultured Verrucomicrobiae bacterium. GTDB lineage: Bacteria > Verrucomicrobiota > Verrucomicrobiia > Chthoniobacterales > JAATET01 > CAVVKW01. The sequence goes on along the minus strand of CAVRCI010000004.1, from coordinate 61,899 downwards.
CCCGTATCGGTCGAGCACTCCAGCTCCTTCGGCACAACGGTGAACGCACACCGCACCCCCGTGAACCCACCGTTCTTCGAAAAACTCCGGAACTCGATCGCGCACTTCCGCGCCCCCTCGATCTCGTAGATCGACCGAGGCACGTCCTCTTCCGTGATGTAGGCCTCGTAAGCCGCGTCGAACAAAATGATCGCGTCGTTCGCCAGCGCGTATTCCACCCACTTCGCCAGCTGATCCCGGGTCACCGCCGTCCCCGTCGGATTGTTCGGATAGCAAAGGTAAATCAGATCGACCCGCTCCTCCGGAATCGCCGGAACAAAATCATTCTCCGCCGTGCAGGGCAAATAAACCAATCCCTCGAACCGTCCATCCGCGTCCGCCTCGCCCGTGTGCCCCGCCATCACGTTCGTATCGACGTAAACCGGATACACCGGATCCATCACCGCGATCCGGTTCCCGCCGCCGAAGACATCGAGAATGTTCCCGCAATCGCACTTCGACCCATCCGAAACGAACACCTCGTCATCCGCGACCTCGATTCCCCGCGACCGATAATCGTTCTCCGCGATCGCCGACCGCAAAAATTCATACCCCTGCTCCGGCCCGTAACCATGAAACGTCTCCGACTGCCCCAGATCGTCCACCGCCGCGTGCATCGCCTCCCGAGCCGCCAGGGGAATCGGCTCCGTCACGTCCCCGATCCCGCAACGGATCAACCGACCCGGCACGTCCGGATTCGCGTCCGAGAAAGCTTTCACCCGTCGCGAGATCTCCGGGAAAAGATACCCCGCCTTCAGTTTCAGATAGTGAGAATTCAGTTCAGCCATAAAGAGCGGATGAGCGTGCCGTCAAGGAGCGGCGATTTGCAATCGCCGAACCAACCCAACGATTGAAAATCGCAAAAAAAGAAATCCGCACCCCGAAAAATTCGGAGCGCGGATTTGAAAATCGAGGCCTCGCCTCGCCTTCCTCCCCCCTGTCATCCTGAGCGAAGCGAAGAGCCAGCGACAGCCGTTCACGTCTTACTCTGAGCAAAAACGGCAATCTCTGACTTACACCGCATCCGACGCCGCACGCCTGAGAAGCCAGAGATGTTTCGCTCCGCTCAACATGACAGATTGGGGGAGGGCCGAGCCCGCAGCCGCGAAGGCTGCCAGCTCAGCGCCGCAACCTACGCAGCCGCGGCGAAATTCGCCTCAGCCTTCGACCAATCCACGACGTTCCAGAACGCCTTCAAGTAATCCGGCCGCCGGTTCTGATAATTCAGGTAGTAGGCGTGTTCCCACACGTCCACCCCGATCACCGGAGTCCCGACCTTGTCGACGACACCCTTCATCAGCGGACTGTCCTGATTCGCGGTCGAAGTCACCTCGAGCTCGCCGTCCTTGACGATCAACCAAGCCCAGCCACTGCCGAACTGACCCGCGCCCGCCGCCTCGAACTTCTCCTTGAAGTCCGAAAAGCTGCCGAACTTGGCCGCGATTGCCTCACCCAGTTTCCCGGTCGGCTCGCCACCCGCGTTCGGCCCAAGAATGGTCCAGAAGAACGTGTGGTTGCTGTGCCCACCTCCGTTGTTGCGAACCGCCGTGCGCTTGGCCTCCGGGACCGCCGAAAGGTCCGCGATCACGTCATTCACGCACTTGTCCGCGAGGTCCGTGCCCTCGAGCGCGCCGTTGAGTTTCGAGACGTAAGCCGCGTGGTGTTTGTCGTGATGGATTTCCATCGTTTTCGCGTCGATGTGGGGTTCGAGCGCGTTGGTTGGGTAGGTGAGTTCAGGAACTTCGTAAGCCATAATAAATGAGTAGTGTTGGTTTGAGAGGAGGACGGTAAAGCGGGAACCCAAACGGCGCAAGCCGCATGGGAACCGCATGGGGACCGCGACCTTCCAGGTCGCACTTTCGACCTTCCAGGTCGAAAGCCGTCCCTACCTCGGCAAAGCCGACACTTCCCAAACCACAAATCTCGACACCCCCCACCCCGCCCCCTACCGTCCGCGAATGTCGTCCCCCCAAGACACCCCGACCGCCGCGCCGCAACCGGACTGGACCGCCATCGAAGCCGACCCCGACTTCCGCGCCCTCCTCAAGCGGAAAGCCGCCTTCATCGTCCCCGCCACGATCTTTTTCATCGTCTACTACTTCACCCTCCCGATCCTCGTCGGCTGGTTCCCCGAAATGATGAGCCGCCCCGTCTGGGGCGACGTCAACGCCGCCTACCTCTTCGCCCTCTCGCAATTCGTGATGGCCTGGATCCTGGCCTTCATCTACGTAGCCGCCGCCAAAGGCTGGGACGCCAAAGCCGCCCAAATCCTCGCAAAATTCGGCCAGCGCTAAGCATCCCACCAATCACCATTCACCAGTCACCAATCACGCCACTCCCCCCCTCCCCCCATGTCTCTCTGGATGTTCCTCGCCTTCGTGGCGGCCACTCTCGTCATCACGTATTTCAGCGCCCGGAAGTCGACCGGCTCCAGCGCCTACTTCGCCGCCGGACGCCGGATCACCGGTTGGCAGAATGGCCTCGCCGTCGCCGGTGATTACATGAGCGCCGCCAGTTTCCTCGGCATCGCGGGAATGATCGCCTTCGATGGCTACGACGGCTTCATGTATTCCGTCGGGTTCCTCGTCGCCTACCTCACCGTCCTGCTCATCGTCGCCGAGCCGCTCCGCAACGCCGGCAAATACACCATGGCCGACATCCTGGCCTACCGCCTCCGGCCCCGCCCGGTTCGCGCGCTCGCGTCGCTGAGCACGCTCACGGTTTCCATTTTCTACATGATCGCCCAGATGGTCGGCGCCGGCGCGCTCGTCACCCTCCTCATCCCGGGCGTCAGCTACGAAGTGACCGTCGTCGGCGTCGGCATCCTCATGGTCGTCTACGTCGTCTTCGGCGGAATGCTGGCCACGACCTGGGTGCAAATCATCAAAGCCGTCCTGCTGCTCACCGGCAGCGCGTTTCTCAGCTTTCTGGTGATGCAGAAATTCCACTTCAGCCTCGGCGAATTCTTCGCCTCGCTCACGGCGATCAGCTCGACCGCCGCCGACGGAACCACGCAGACCCGGAATTTCCTGACCCCCAACCTGCTCTTCACGAACCCGTGGGATCAAATCTCGCTCGGCATGGCGCTCGTTCTCGGCACCGCCGGCCTGCCGCACATCCTCATCCGATTCTACACCGTCCCCGACGCAAAAACCGCCCGCTCCTCCGTCGTCTGGGCCATGGTGATCATCGGTCTCTTCTACATCATGACGACATTCTTCGGCTTCGGAGCAGCCAGTCTACTAGGACCCGATTTCATCCGCGACAACGGCGGCAACAACATGGCCGCCCCGCTGCTCGCCAAAGCGCTTGGCGGCGAAATGTTCTTCGCGTTCATCTGCGCCGTCGCCTTCGCCACCATCCTCGCCGTCGTCGCCGGTCTCACGATCAGCGCGTCCACCAGCTTCGCCCACGATTTCTACACCAACGTCCTGCACCAGGGTAAGGAGCATCGTCCGGGCGAGGAAGTCCGAGTTGCCCGCATCACCGCTTTCGTCGTCGGAGCGCTCGCCATCATCATCGCCATCCTGCTCGGCCCCCGGGTCAACGTCGCCTTCCTCGTCGGCCTCGCCTTCGCCGTCGCCGCCAGCGCGAATCTCCCGGTCATCGTCTTCTCCATCTTCTGGAAACGGTTCAACACTCCCGGCGCCGTCGCCGGCCTCTCGGTTGGCCTCATCAGCTCCATCGCTCTCATCCTCGTGAGCCCCTACTTCCTCGGAGAAAACGCGCTCTACCCGCTAAAAAATCCCGCCCTGGTCAGCATCCCACTCGGCTTCATCGCCGCCATCATCGGCACCCTCGTCACCCGCGAGCCAAGCGCCGAGGCCCAATTCGCCGAGTTCCAAGTAAGGGCCAACACCGGCCTGGGCTCCGAAAAAGCCAGCACTCACTAGGGGAGCGCACGCGTCCCGCGTGCGAGCTGCGGCGTCCCGCCGCGGCGCCCGGCAACATCGGCGCAGCCGGGGAGCCGAACCCGCTCAAGGAGCGCCGACTTCCCACTCGCCGACCCAACCCAAATCCGCGAAGCGGATCACTCCCCCCCAGCCACCCCCACCAGCACCCGCAAGGTCTCCGCCACGTTCCGCGCCACCGGCCACTCCGCCGCCAAGGCCCGGCAATCCACCCGCGCCGCCGCCCGCCGCCCAGCGTCCGACCAGTAGAAGAGCGCGCGATAAATCCCGTCCACGTCCCCCACCCGCACGGTCGATCCGTGCACGTTCTCGGTCATGATCTCCGCAGCCCCGTTCGCGTTCGTCGTCACCACCGGCAAACCACCCGCCAGCGCCTCCAGACAGGCGTTCGAAGCCGGGTCATAAATTGTCGGCAGCACAAAAACGTCCGCCGCCGCGTGCAAGCTCGCCACATCCGCCACCGGCCCGAGAAACCGCACCCGCGGCCCCTCCAAGCCCCGCGAGTCCCCCTTCCCCGCAACCACCAAAGTCGCACCCGCCAACTGCCGCGCAGCCTCCACCGCACACCGCAGCCCCTTCCGCTCCCAGCCACTCCCTACGAACAACACCACCAATTCCCCGTCACCCACCCCCCACTCCGCTCGCAACCGAGCCCGCGCCCCAGCCGACACCGCCACCGGATCGATTCCATTCCGAACGACCACGATCCGATCCTCGGGAAACGAATAAGTCCGCCTGATCTCGCTTCGCACCATCTCCGAGTTCGCGATCACCACCCGCGTCCGCCCCGGATCCAGCACCCGGGCCTCGAGCGCCGCCAAGGCGCGGTGTTTCCCGTTAAAAACCCGCCCCAGCCGCCGCCACCCCGATTCGAATTCCGCGCGCCGCTCCAACCAAGCCCGGTGCACCCCGTCCCCCGCCCGGTAAACATCGCACCCCAAAATCCGCTCCAAACTCAGCACCACCTCACACCCCGCATCGGCCCGCTGCACCCCCCGAGCAAACGCCATCGGTGACCGACCGCCCACCCGCACAATCTCAGTATTCGGCCACCGATCCGCCGGCCAATCCTCCGACCCGATCAACACCGGCACGTGTCCCGCCGCGGCCAAACCCACCGCCAACCGAATCAAATAACTCTCCGCCCCACCCGTCGCGGAATACCCCCGCCGCACCAAACCCACTCGCATCGCCAGAACGTCGCCGAGCTTTCGCTAAGTCGCGAAGATCGCCGCCAGCTCAATCTCGAATCCTTCAACCACGACCGATCGAATCGAGCCATGACCCATCTTCTCGCGGAGCGCGTAGCTGTCCGATCCCGCTTCCAGGACGTATTGCTCGATGGAGAGCGCGAGGGTGTCGACGATCCAATACTCACGAACCCCGTGCGCCGCGTAATCGCGAAATTTGATTCCACGATCCCTCGACTCCGTGCTTTCGCTCAGAATCTCGACGATCAAATCCGGCGCCGGGAACCGCATCTGATCCGGATCGATTTCCGCCGCCTTCTCCGGACCGAAAAACACAATATCCGGTTCGTAATCGTTCCGCGTGAGCGAAACCATACACTTCTCGGAGAAGACTTTTCCCAGTTCGCGCCGCTCGCAGAACCCACGTAAATTCAGGAATAGGTTGGCTGTCGCCTCCAAGTGCCTGGCCCGCGCCGGCGAATGCAGCACCACCTCACCGAGGATAAATTCCGCCTTCATCGAGGGCGTGATCCATTCCAAGAATTCGACCCGCCGCCGCTGCTCCGCCTCCCAAGCTTCGTTCAGCGTCCGCGCCAACTCCGGAAACTTCGGCGATTGAATGATCGGTTCCAGGAGCTCGTTCATATCCGCAAACTAACCCGATCTTCCACCCACGACAATCTTCGGAATCGCCACCCCAACGTGAAGCCGTAAACTCCCCCCGACCGTGCCGCTCGAACCCCGCTCGCTCCTCTACTCCACCGCCGCCGGCATCGGCGGCACCGGCCTCGACCTCGTCGCCGCCGAGACCCTCCGCGCCGCCACCGACCGCGATTTTCTGAGCCGCGCCATCGCCTTCGGCGCGGCAGACGCCACCATTCCAAAATCCAAACTCCAAACTCTAAAATACCACCCCGCCAAGCTCCTCTCTCCCCTCCCGCGCGACTTCTACGTCGGAGCCAAAAAACACGCCCTCGACCGCGCCGCCGACCGCGCCCTGGCAACCGGTCGCTACGACCTCCTCCACACCTGGTCCGGCGACTGCCTACGCTCGCTGCAAACCGCCCACCGCCTTGGCATCCCCAGCGTTCTCGAGATCCCGACCTGGCACCGCAACAAGGGCAAGGTGAAGAAGGACATCACCCACAGCGAAATCCTCCGCGACGCGGCCCGATTCCCCAAGAGCCTCCTCAACAAGCTCCTCGTCACCCGCCAACAGGTGATGGCCGAATACGCCCTTGCCACCGTCATCCTCGTCCTCTCCGAAAAGGCGAAAGAGACCTTCCTCATCGCCGGCCTCCCGGAAGAAAAACTCTTCCTCACCTCCCGCGGCGTCGATCCCACCGCGTTCTCCCCCGCCCCGTCTCCACGGGAAAAATTCCGCGCCGTCTTCGTCGGCTCGCTCAGCCGCCGTAAGGGCGTCCCCGTCCTCCTCGAAGCCTGGAAAACCCTCGCCCTCCCAGCCGACACCGCCGAACTCGTCCTCGTCGGCAATCCCACCGCCGACGTCGCCGACGCCCTCCGCGATCTCCCGCCGAACGTCATCCTCCGCGGCCACACCGACGACGTCGCCGCCGAACTCCGCCGCGCCACCGTCCACGTCTTCCCGTCCGAGTGCGAAGGCAGCGCCAAGGTCACCTACGAAGCCGCCGCCTGCGGCCTCCCGCAGATCACCACCCGCGAATCCGGCGACGTCGTCCTCCACGATAAAACCGGCCTCCTCGTCCCGCCCAACGACCCCACCGCCCTCGCCGCCGCGATCCGCACCCTCCACGCCGACCCCGCCCGAGCCGCCGCCTACGGCAAGGCCGCCCGCCAGCGTATCCTCGAGAATTTCACCTGGGACCACTACCGCCAACGCGTCCTCGCCGCCTATGACCGAGCGCTGACGCTCGGAGTTTGAAGTTGAGAGTTTCAAGTTGAAAGCTGAGTGAAATACTGAGCTCCACCCGGATGCCACCCTCGACCCTCGACCCTCGCTTCTCGCCCCCCCGGCGCATCCTGCTCATCCAGCTCAAGCGCATTGGCGACGTCATCCTGACCACTCCCGTCCTCCGCGCTCTGCGCGACGCGTTTCCCGACGTCCATCTCACCCTCGCCATCGACGCCAACGCCGCCGGCCTAGCCGAAGCCCTGCCCGCCGACGAAATTCTCGTCCGCCGACCCGGCGACCTCAGCTTCTACGGAAAAATCGCCGCCCGCCATTTCGACGTCACTCTCGACTTCACCGGCAACGACCGCTCCGCGCTCCTCACTGCGCTCAGCCGAGCCCGTCGCCGCGTCACCTACCAGCGCTTCGCCAAAAGGCCCCTCCGCCGCACGCTCTACACCGATTTCGTCGACTCCTCCGTCCGCGACCGCCACACCGCCGACCACCACACCGACCTCCTCCAAGCCCTCGGCATCACCGCCGAGAACGTCCCCAGCCACCTCGACCTCCCCGCATCCGCCCAAGCCGAAGCCGACCAAGCCCTGGCAACTCACGGCATCAAACCCCCGTTCACGATCCTCCACCCCGGCACCGCCCGCCCCGAAAAATACTGGCTCCCGGAAAGATGGGCGCAGCTCATCAAGCAACTCCACCAATCCCCCATCACCAGCCACCAATCACTCCTCCTCACCGGCAGTAACGACCCCACCGAACAAGACCACCTCACCCGCATCCTCACCCCACCATTCACCATCAACCATTCCCCAATCACCAACCTAGCCGGCCAGCTCACCCTCCTCGGCACCGCCGCCCTCATCCAACGCGCCGCCCTCGTGATCGCCGTCGACAGCGCCCCCGTCCACCTCGCCGACGCCCTCGGCACCCCGGTCGTCGCCCTCTTCGGCCCCACGAACCCCTTCCATTGGCGTCCCCGCAACCCCCGGTCCCGCGTCATTCAAATGGGCAAAAACACGTCCGACATCACCACCGAACGCCTCCTCGCCGCCCTCGCCGAATGATCGCCACCGCGCGACCGAGTTCAAAGTTGCACCGGAACCGAAAACGCGAAATTCTCCCGTTCTCTTGATTCCCGAGAACTCCAAAGCCCGCCGCCGCTACCGCCGCAATCGCCGCCGTGCTCGCGGACGCGGCCGCACCGGCCCGATCGCCACGACCGTCATCATCATCGGCGTCCTCAGCGCCGTCGGTCTCGGCGTATTCGGCGTTCTCAATGGCGGCTACCAGCTCGGCACCCACACGGAATGGCGCGCGCTCGTCCACGATTACCGCGAAGCCGGCGAGCCGGTTTACTTCGACGACGTCATCCCACCCGACCTGCCGCCCGGGCAGAATTTTTTCGTCAGCGCCACCTGGGCTCCCATCGTCCCCGGCATCCAGCTCCCAGCGAACCAACCCCCCGGCCTCCTGGAAAAAGCCCTTTACCCCGGCCGCGGCATTCAAGTCGGCACCCTCCTCGCGACCGCCGCCCAAGCTCCCGGCGGCGCCAGCCTCGACGCCATCGCCACCATCCTGCTCCGCGCCGGCCTCACCAATCCCAAGACCGATTACCTCCTCGCCGGCGACCGAGTCCTCGCCGCCATCCAGCAGCTCGGCCTCGATTTCACGCCGCTCACCGAGACCGCCGACCGCGCCGGATCGCAGTTTCCGATCAATTACTACGCCAAGCTCACCGCCGACCTTCCCCACCTCCCCTACCTCGAAGCCCTCGGCGATTGGCTCGTCATCAAAGCCATCTCCGAAATCTCCGTCGGCGACACCGGCGCCGCCGCCGTCGACGCTCTGCTCATCTGGCGTCTCGCCGCCTCGGTTTCCGCCGAGCCCTTCCTCCCCTCCCAACAAACCCGGCGCAAACTCCTCGGCCTCTTCGTCGCCTGCATTCGCGTCGGACTCCAGCGCGGCTCCTGGAACGACGATCAACTCAATGCCTTCGGCTCGGCCCTCGATCACAACGGCACCCTCACCGACCTCGCGTGGGCTCTCCGCGGCGAACGCTCTCAGCTCAACTCCGTCGTCCACAACGCCCTCTCCGGCCGCCAGCCCCAGGCCTCCACCGAAGTTCAGGCCTGGCTCGGCGACGACGTCACCAGCCTCGACATGAACGCTCTCCGCGTCCGCCAGGTCGCCGCGAACCGCGCGTTTCAGCACCTCATCGACCGCCTCAACGGCGACACCACCCCACTCGCTCCCGACTCGCTGCTGCCTCCCGAGGACGTCGCCGCCAAATTACCCTCCACCGCCACCGACCACCTCGCCAAGCTCGCCAGCGAAGCCTCCATTTTCGCGCAGGTCCAGGTCACCCTCGTCCAGGCCCGCGTCGCCTGCGCCCTCGAGCGCTACCGACTCGCCAACGGTGAATACCCGGAGACCCTCGGCGCGCTCGAGCCCGAGTGGATCACGTCCGTTCCCGTCGATCCGATGACCGCCGAGCCGCTCGCCTACCGGCAGGACAGCCCGACGAGTTACGTCCTCACCAGCCCCGGTTGGCCCACCGCCGAAGGCCAGGAAGCCACCCCCTGGACCTGGGCCCGGACCGCCGACTGATACGACCGGCTAGGAATTCCGCCACGCCGGGTCGTGGAACTCCGGATTCCGATCGATCACTTTCGCGATCAGTGCCGCGTCGTCGAGAAACCCCAAACCTGGAACCGAATCCGGGATCAAGTCCATCCCTTTGAGAAGGTATTGGATCGCCACACCGGCCTCCGCCACCGCCGAAGGCAGCGGGTCCCGGATTCCTTCCGCGTTGCCCCTCTCCAGCGCGCGCATCAATCGCTCCCCCCCTTCGACGAGCGCGGGGATCGCCACCGCCCCCGGCTCCGCCAATTTTGCCCGCACCCGTTCCGAGAACCCCACGAGCCGAATCATTGCCGCGCGGTTGATGTGAACCCGTTCGGCCTCGATGTGTTCGTCGAAGGTCTGCGCCGTTTCTGATTTGTCTTTCATAATTTCATTCCTCGGAACGTCCCATCAGGAGCGGCAGCAGGTGCCAGACGAGGTAGGCAAACGAAGTGATAAAGGCGGCGACGTAGGTGAAGGCCGCCGCGTTGAGCACCCGGTTCACGCCGTCCGCTTCGGAGACGCCGATGACGATCCCCGCGTTGGCCAGCGCCCGCTTGGCGCGGCTCGACGCGTCGAATTCGACCGGCAGCGTCACCAGATTGAAGAGCATGATCACCCCCCAACCAACCGCCATGATCGTCAGCATCAGCGACCCCGAGACCAATCCCGTGAAGAGACCGATCAGGGGCAGCCACATCACCAACTGACTCGCGAAGGTGGTCGCCCCAACCGCCATCATTCGCCACTCGAGCGGCGCATAACCCCGGGCGTGCTGGATCGCGTGCCCCGCCTCGTGCGCGGCGACCGCCACCGCCGACACCGATGATCCGTGGTAATTCTCGTCGCTCAGCACGAGCCGCCGATGAATCGGATCGTAGTGGTCACCCAGCATCCCTTCCCGCGCCAAGATTTCGACGCGGTCGACCCCTTCGGCGGCCATGATGCGGCGCGCCGCTTCCGCTCCGGTCAGTCCGGCCACCGTCCCGACATCCGCGTACCGGCGATACACGCTCTTCACCCGCCAGCCAGCCCAGAGGGAAAGGCCCATCGTCCCGACAAACAATAGAATCAAAGGAATCATCGCCGGATCATCGACGACGCTTCCAAATTTTTAAAATACGAAGTAACTAACTGATCGTTCGTTTTTTCCGAATTCATGAACACCCAACTCAACTACCACCATCTCCGCTACTTCTTCGCCGTCGCCGAAGCGGGCGGCATCGCCGGAGCCGCCCGTCAGATCGCCGTCTCGCCGCCGACCTTGAGTGCGCAAATCTCCGAGTTCGAAGCGTTTCTTGGCACCCCTCTGTTTCAGCGCGAGCACCGTAGAATGACGCTCACCGAGACCGGGCGGATCGTTCGCCGCTACGCGGAGCGGATCATCCTGCTCGGAGACGAACTGGTCGAGGTCGTGACCCGGGGCGGTGTCGGCGTGCCGGAACGCACCCTGGTCGGGATCACCGATTCGGTCCCGAAACTCATTGCCGCCCGCATCCTCGAATCCGCGCTCGCCACGCTTTCCACCCTTCGCGTGATTGTCCGCGAGGGTCTTCCCAGCGAACTCGTGCCCGCGCTCGCGGCGCACCAGCTCGATCTCGTGATCGCCAACGAACCCGCGCCTTCGTCCCTCCGCACGATTCTGCACAGCAGGAAGATCGGCTCGTTCGCCATCGATTTCATGGCGTCCCCCAGCCTGAAGGCCCGCTTCCGCCGGGCCTCGGGGCTCGACGACTTTCCGGTCCTCCTGCCCACCCGCGAGTCACCCTTGCGGCGGCAGCTCGACGCGACGTGGCACGCCGCCGGGATCGTCCCGCGCGTCGTGGGCGAATTCGACGACACGGCCACCATGTTCGAGCTGGCGGCCGCCGCCACCGGGGCTGTCCCGGTCTTGCGACCCGCCGCCAAGTCGGTCGCGGTCCGCTACGGCCTCGTCCGCCTCGCCATCTCGTCCGGAGTGACCGAAGACCTTTTTCTGATCACTCCGGAACGAGAGTTTCAGCAATTGGGTGCCGCCGCGATCTCCGACGCGGCGTCGCGGGCCCTGCGTTGAGTCGACAAAAAATCCGGTGGCACGCGCCGGGTTCCATCGCTACCTATTCCCGCCGTGGGCGACATCGACCTCCAAAATCTTCTCGCCAGACGCGGCGTCTCGCCGTGGCGGATCACGCTGGCGACGTGGGTCGAATCCACCCGGGTTCAGTCTTTCATCATCGGCGTCATCCTGCTCAACGCCGTCGTGCTGGGTCTGGAAACCGATGCCGCGATCATGGCCCGATGGGGCTTCCCGCTTCTGATCGTCGACAAGGCCTGCCTCGTCATCTTCATCGTCGAAATCGCCGCCAAGCTCCTGGCCTACCGTCTCGCCTTCTGGCGAAGCGGTTGGAACGTCTTCGACTTCCTCGTCGTCGGCGTCGCTCTCGTCCCCGGCGCCGGACCCTGGGCCGTCCTGCGTTCGCTCCGCGTCCTCCGCGTCCTGCGTTTACTTACCGTCATTCCCGCGCTTCGCAAAGTCGTCGCCGCGTTTCTGCACGCGATCCCGGGTCTGGCCGGCGTCGTCGCGGTGATGGCGATTTTCTTCTACACCGCGGGAGTGCTCGCCACCCGCCTCTTCGGAGCGACGCACGACGAATGGTTCGGCTCACTCGGCGCGAGTCTCTATTCACTCTTCCAGATCATGACGCTCGAGAGCTGGTCGATGGGGATCGTCCGCCCCGTCATGCTCACGCACCCGTGGGCTTGGGCCTTCTTCGTGCCGTTCATCATCATCGCGACGTTCACGATTCTCAATCTCTTCATCGGCATCATCGTCTCGACGATGCAGGAACTCGCGCTCACCCCGGAACCCGGGACTTTGGCGCCGGAAACCCGCGACCTGCTCGAACGCATCGACAAGGATCTGCGCCAACTCCGGTCCGAGCTCGAGAAATCGACGCCGGGACCACTTCCGGTTGCCAAGTCGGAAGAAACTTCGGCATAGTCCCGCGCCACCGCCACAATGAGAACCCGCTTCACCCTCTGCCTTGCCGCATTTCTGTTCTGGATCGGCGCGTCGGTCGGCACGGCCCACGCCTCGGCGGACTCCCTCGCCGCCGCTCAGCAGGCCAGTTTCCCACCGTCGCTGGAGTCCTACAACGACGCCGGTCTCCCGCACGTCGGAGCCGTCCTCCTGGATCGAATCAAGCAGGAACCCTTCAACCTCGTCGGCTCGCTCATTTTCCTTGGAGCCATCGTCCACACGTTTCTCGCCTCCAAGTTCCTTTCGATCTCGCACGGTTATCACGAAAGGTTCCAACGACTCGAGTCCGACGAGGCCCATCCCGAGTCGCCCCGGGCCGTCACTTCCCGCCGGGACTGGCTGCAGTTCAAATCCACCCTGTTTCACTTCCTCGGCGAAGTCGAAGCCGTCTTCGGAATCTGGCTGATTCCGCTCGGCATCGCCGTCCTCGCCTTCGCCGGGCTCGACGATCTCTTTTCCTACATCGACCACGTCAATTTCACCGAACCGATTTTCGTCGTCGCGATCATGATCATCGCCAGTTCGCGACCCGTTCTGCACATCGCGGAGCTGGCGCTGGCCAAGGTCGCGTCCCTCGGCGGCAGCACCCCCGCCGCGTGGTGGCTCTCGATTCTCACCGTCGGCCCGCTCCTCGGCTCGTTCATCACGGAACCTGCCGCGATGACGATCTGCGCCATTCTGCTGGTCGACCGTTTTTACAAGCTCAAGCCGAGCATGAACCTCCGCTACGCGACGATCGGCCTGCTCTTCGTCAACATCTCCGTCGGCGGCACGCTCGATCACTTCGCCGCGCCGCCCGTCGTCATGGTGGCCGCCACCTGGGATTGGGGACTCGTTTTCATGTTCACCCACTTCGGCTGGAAAGCCGTCATCGGAATCCTCGTTGCCAACGCCATTTTCTTCGCGGCATTCCGGAAAGAATTGACCGCGCTCAAGGTCGACCCGGAAATGAAACAATCCGATCAGCGCGACGTCCCGCTCTGGATCACGCTCACCCACCTTGGCTTCATCGCGTGGGTCGTTTTCGTCTCGCACCACCCGGCCCTCGTCGTCCTCAGCCTCCTGTTGTTCATCGCTTACGTTCAGGCGACCGAGCGTAATCAGGACCTCATCAAACTTCGCTCCCCGCTCCTCGTCGGATTTTTCCTCGCGTCCCTCGTCATCCACGGCGGATTCCAAGCCTGGTGGATCGCGCCCGTCCTCAGCAGCCTCACCGAGACGCCCCTCATGATCGGGGCCGTCGTCCTCACGGCCTTCAACGATAACGCCGCCATCACGTATCTCGCCTCGCTGGTCCCCAACTTTTCCGACGAACTCAAATACGCGGTCGTCGCGGGCGCAGTCACCGGCGGCGGCCTCACGGTCATCGCCAACGCGCCCAACCCAGCGGGCCAATCGATCCTCCAAAAATACTTCGGCCCCGACGGCGTCAATCCGCTCAAGCTCCTCCTCGCAGCGCTGATCCCCACCCTCATCATGGGCCTCTGCTTCATGCTCCTTCCCTCGTGACGGTCGGCGCTCGAGGAGCGGCGATTTGCAATCGCCGACCCAACCCAAAAGCAAAGTTTCATTCCTTTTCACCCTGACCCCATGCCAACCGGCCTCCTCATCGCCATAGGAGCCGTCTTCCTCGCGGGAGCCGTCGCGCCATTTCTCCATCGCCGTTTCGGCGACGCCGTCGGCATCGTCCTCGCGCTCGTGCCGCTCGCGGCGTTCGCCTACTTCACCACGCTCGTCCCCGCCGTTATGGCGGGCGAGGCCCACCGCCTCGTCATTCCCTGGGTCCCCTCCCTCGATCTGGCGCTCACCTTTTACGTCGACGGTCTCAGCCTCCTCTTTCTCCTCATCGTCTCACTCATCGGCACGTTCGTCGTCTGGTATGCGACCGGCTACCTGCACGGGGACCCCTATCTCGGTCGGTTTCTCCTCTACCTCCTCGCCTTCATGGGCGCGATGCTCGGCCTCGTCGCCGCCGACAATCTCATCCTCCTGCTCGTCTTCTGGGAGCTCACCAGCATCACGTCCTACCTCCTCATCGGCTACTACGCCGACAAACCCGAGTCCCGCGCCGCCGCCCTCCAAGCCCTTCTCGTCACCGGCCTCGGCGGCCTCGCCCTCATGGCCGGGCTCATCCTGCTCGGGCGAATTGCGGGCACGTTCGAGATCTCCGAACTCCTCCGAATCGACCCGAAAATCGTCACGGAAAGCCCGCTCTTCCCCGCGACCCTCATCCTCATCCTCCTCGGTGCGTTCACGAAGTCCGCCCAATTCCCCTTTCACTTCTGGCTCCCGAACGCCATGGCCGCCCCGGCGCCGGTCAGCTCCTTCCTGCACTCCGCCACCATGGTCAAAGCCGGCGTCTTTCTCCTCGCCCGCCTCCACCCCGTGCTCGACGACCACCGCCTCTGGCTCGCCATCGTGGCCCCCGTCGGCGCGATCACCATGATCCTCGGTGTTCTCCTCGGCCTCGGCCAACGCGACCTGAAAAAAATCCTCGCCTACTCGACGCTCGCCGTCCTCGGCACCCTCGTCCTCCTCCTCGGCCTCGGCACCGAGCTCGCCATCAAGGCCTGCCTCGTCTACCTCCTCGCCCACGCCCTCTACAAAGCCGCCCTCTTCATGGCCGCCGGATCCGTCGACCACGCGACCGGTTCCCGCGACGTCGAGCTCCTCGGCGGCCTCCGCCGCACCATGCCGCTCACGGCGATCGCCGCCCTCGTCGGCGCGCTCTCCATGGCGGGCATCCCGCTCTTCCTCGGCTTCGTCAGCAAGGAATATTTCTACAAAGCCCTGCTCGCCGCAGACGGCCCCAGTTACCTCTGGGAGGCCCTCGGCGTGACCGCGAGCATCGCCATGTTCGCCCTCGCGATCACCGCGGGACTCCGTCCCTTCTGGGGTAAACCCAACGGCGAGACGCCGAAGAAACCCCACGAAGCCCCGTGGACGATGTGGATTGGCCCAATCGTGCTCGGCCTCGCCGCGATCAAATTCGGCATCCTTCCCGGCTGGCCCGGCGATTTCCTCATCGGACCCGCCGTCCAAGCCGTCGCCGCCACCTCGTATCCGCCCGACCTCAAGCTCTGGCACGGCTTCTCCACCGCCCTTCTCCTCAGCGGCGTCACGGTCG
Source organism: uncultured Verrucomicrobiae bacterium (assembly GCA_963719495.1). GTDB lineage: Bacteria > Verrucomicrobiota > Verrucomicrobiia > Chthoniobacterales > JAATET01 > CAVVKW01. Next base: position 46,106 of record CAVRCI010000004.1, on the reverse strand, counting down.
TCGGTGGCATCCTGCTCACCGTCGTCTCCGGGCGTTTCCGGTCGGCGACGAAGATCTACGCCGCCTTCGCCGCCGTCGGCCCCGAGCGTCTCTACGGATTCCTGCTCCAAGCCCTCGCCACGGTGAGCGCCACGCAGACCCGCATCCTCCAGAGCGGCTCGCTCCGCAATTACCTCCTCACCATCGGCGGTTTCACCGCGGCGCTCCTCCTCGTCCGCCTTCCCTTCACTCCCTTCACCGTCAACGTCAGCGGCATGGTCACCCCGTCCGTCCTCGGCCTCGTCACCTGCGGCCTCATCATCGCCGCCGCCATCGCCACCTGTCTCGCGCAGAACCGCTTCACGGCCATCGTCACCCTCGGAGTCGTCGGCCTCGGCATCGCCATGCTCTTCTTCCTCTACAGCGCGCCGGATCTCGCGATGACCCAGATTCTCGTCGAGGCGCTCACCGTAGTGCTCTTCGTTCTCGCCTTCTTCCGATTACCGCTCATGAAGCCGCTTTCCTCGAAGCGCGTCATGAGCCTCGACGCCGTCCTCGCCACCGGGTTCGGCGCCCTCATGACCGTTCTCGTCCTCGTCGCCTACCACTTCGACCCGGCGAAGGAGCGCATCTCCGCGTTCATGGGCGAACAAAGCTACCCCGCCGCCTACGGCCGCAACGTCGTGAACGTCATCCTCGTCGACTTCCGCGCGCTCGACACCCTTGGCGAGATCACCGTCCTCGCCATCGCCGCCCTCGGCATCTTCGCCATGCTCCGACTCAAGAGTAAGAAAAAGGAGGACGCGTGATCGGCAAAAATTCCGTCATTCTCGAGACGACGACGCGCCTCCTCATGGGGCTGCTCCTGGTCTTCTCCGCGTTCCTCCTCCTGCGCGGCCACAACCTCCCCGGCGGAGGATTCGCCGGTGGTCTGGTCGCAGCGACCGCTTTCGCGCTCAAAGCCCTCGCCTCCGGCCCCGCCGCCGCCCGCCAAACTCTCGGCGTCGAACCCCACACCCTCATCGGCGTCGGCCTCGCGATCGCTCTCGTCAGCGGCCTCTTCGGCCTCCCCTCCGGCCTCCCCCTCCTGACCGGTGCCTGGGACCTCACCGAGATCCCCGTCATCGGCAAGCTCGGCACCCCCCTCCTCTTCGATGTCGGCGTCTACATCGTCGTCACCGGCATCACGCTTGTCATCATCTTCACCCTGGCCGAAGCCGAGGAGGACGACTCGTAATGGAACTCGCCCTCGCCATCACCGTCGGCGTCCTCTACGCCGCCGGCGCGTACCTCCTCCTGCGCCGTCATCTCATCAAGATCATCCTCGGCATCGTCTTCATCGGCCACGCCTCGAATCTCCTCATCTTCACCGCCGCCGGCCTCAAAAAAGGCGCGCCCGCCTTCGTGCCGGAAGGTTCGAAAGTCCTCGCCGCCACCGCGGCCGACCCGCTCCCACAAGCCCTCGTCCTCACCGCGATCGTCATCGGCTTCGGCGTCATCGCCTTCACCCTCGTCATGGCCCAGCGCGCCTACCGCACCACCGGAACCGACGACCTCAACGAGCTCAACGACGAAACGTGAGAATTTCCGCAACCATGATGATCAGGCAGCCCGGGAAGAACCCGCACTCCGCGCCCCCCTTCCTCGTCTCCCCACCCTCGTGGTCCAAAATCACCTTCCGATGGACGCCCTGACCCTCTGCGTCTTCACCCCATTCGTCGCGGCACTCGCGTGCATCCTCGCGTGGAAAAACGTCGTCGCCCAACGCGTCATCGGCGTCATCGGTATGGCCACCCTCGTCGCCGTCGCCGCCACCCTGCTCGCCCGCGTTTCCTCCGACGGCATCCAGGTCGTCCAGTTGGGCAATTGGCCCGCGCCCTACGGCATCACCCTCGTCGCCGACCTCCTCGCGGCCATCATGCTCCTGGTGTCGGCGGTCATCGGCCTCGCGACCGCCGTCTACTCGCTCGCCGATATCGACCGCGAACGCGAGCGCTTCGGCTACTACGCCTTCCTGCACCTCATGATGATGGGGATCTGCGGCGCGTTTCTCACCGGCGATCTCTTTAACATGTTCGTCTGGTTCGAGGTCATGCTCATCGCGTCCTTCGTCCTCATGACCCTCGGCGGCGAACGCCCGCAGATGGAGGGTTCGGTCAAATACGTCATCCTCAACCTCGTCTCGTCCGCCCTCTTCCTCGCCGGCATTGGCATCCTCTACGCGAAGACCGGCACGCTGAATTTCGCCGACCTCAGCGTGCGCGTCGGCGAGCTGATGGACCCCGCCCTTCTCACCATCACCGCGATGCTCTTCCTCGTCGCCTTCGGCGTGAAAGCCGGCATTTTCCCACTCTTCTTCTGGCTCCCCGCGTCCTACCACACCACCCCGGTCGCCATCTCCGCCGTCTTCGCCGGACTCCTCACCAAAGTCGGGGTCTACGCCCTCATCCGCGTCTTCACCCTCATCTTCACCGGCGACTTCGACTACACGCACACGCTCCTCCTCGTCCTCGCCGGATTCACGATGGTCACCGGTGTCCTCGGGGCCGTCGCGCAATTCGATTTCCGCCGACTCCTCTCCTTCCACATCGTCAGCCAGATCGGCTACATGCTCCTCGGCCTCGCCCTCTTCACCCCGCTCGCCCTCGCCGGGACCGTCTTCTACCTCTTTCATCACATCATCGTGAAGGCCAACCTCTTCCTCATCAGCGGCATCGCCCAGCGTTACAACGGCACCGCCTACCTGAAAAAAATGGGCGGCCTCTACGCCGCCACGCCGCTCCTCGCGATCCTCTTTTTCATCCCCGCCATGTCCCTCGGCGGCATCCCGCCGCTCTCCGGATTCTTCGCGAAGTTCACCCTCATCAAAGCCTCTCTCGCCGGGGACACCGCCTTCCCCGTCGGCGGCTACGTGATGGCCGGTATCGCCCTCGCCGTCGGTCTCCTCACCCTCTTCTCCATGACGAAAATCTGGGCCGAAGCGTTTTGGAAAAAACCCGGGACGCCCGTCGTGATCGACGCCATCTCCCCGCTGGACAAATTTCTTCTCTACACGCCCGTCGCCGCCCTCGCCACCATCACGCTCGTCATCGGTTTCACGCCGGAGTTCTTCTTCGACTTCGCGATGCGTGCCGCCACGCAGCTACTTGATCCCGCCCAATACGTCCAGGCCGTCCTCGGTCCCGCCGCGCCATGATTTTCGCCATCAATCTCATTCTCGCCATCGTCTGGGCCGGACTCCTCGGCACCTTCGACGCCTGGACGCTCGCGTCCGGGTTCCTGCTCGGCTACGGAGCCCTCGCCCTCGTCTACCGACACGAACCCGGCGTCCGCTACTTCAGGAAACCCAATGACGTCCTCGGCTTCGTCGCCTACTACGCCTGGGAGCTTTTCCACTCCAACTTCACCGTCGCCTTCGACATCCTCACGCCCACCCACCACATGAGACCCGGCATCGTCGCCGTCCCGCTCGACGCCAAGACCGATTTCGAGATCACCCTTCTCGCCAACCTCATCACCATGACGCCCGGCACTCTCAGCCTTGACCTCAGCGACGACCGCAAAACGCTCTACGTTCACGCCATGTACATCACCGACCCCGAAAAGATCCGCCACAGCATTAAACACGACCTCGAACGCCGGGTCCTGGCCGTCTTCCGCTAACGCCCCCAATCCGCAATCCGCAATCCAAAATGCTAACCACCACCGCCTGGATCCTGACCGCCCTCCTCTCCGTCGGCATGATCCTCGCGTTCATCCGCCTGATTCTCGGCCCGACGCTGCCCGACCGCGTGCTGGCCTTCGACGCCATGGCCATCATGGCCGTGGGCGCACTCGTGCTCGTCGCGATCGCCACCGGCGTTTCCCTCTTCCTCGACGTCGCCCTGGCCCTCGCGCTCATCACCTTCCTCGGCACCGTCGCCCTCGCCCTCAGCCTCGAACGAGGCATCAGCGAATAACCAACAACCAAAGACCAATAACCAAAAACATGGCACTCACCGCCGCCATCGTCATTCTCCTGACCCTCGGGACCTTCCTCATGTTTCTCGCGGGCCTCGGCATCCTCCGCATGCCCGACGTCTTCACCCGCATGCACGCCTCCACCAAAGGCGCGTCGCTCGGCGTTGCCTTGCTCCTGGCCGGAGCCAGCCTGCACTTCCAGGATCTCGGCATTACGACGAAAGCCATTCTCACCATCGCCTTCGTCTTCATCACCGCGCCGGTCGCGGCGCACGTCCTCGGGCGCGCCGCCTACCGCCGGGGAACGCCCCTCTGGGATCACACCATCATCGACGAGTTGAAGGATCCGCCGACCCCACGGACGCCCCCACGGCCATGACGACCATCGCCCTCGAGCTCGGGCTGCTTTTCATCCTGCTCGTCCTCAACGGCGTCTTCGCGATGACCGAGATCGCCGTCGTCTCGTCGCGAAAGAATCGCCTCCGCGCCCGGGCCGAAGCCGGCGACGCCGGAGCCGTCGCCGCTCTCGCTCTCGCGGAAAGCCCAAACCAATTTCTCTCGACCGTTCAGATCGGCATCACCCTCATCGGCATCTTCGCCGGAGCCTTCGGCGGAGCCACCCTCGCCGCCGAACTCGCGACCGGCTTCGAAGCCATTCCCTTTCTGGCCCCCGTCGCCACCGAAGCCGCCTTCATCGTCGTCGTCGCCCTCCTCACGTTCTTCACCCTCGTCATCGGCGAGCTCGTCCCCAAGCGCATCGGACTCCTCCACCCGGAAGCCCTGGCCAGCACGGCCGCCCGCCCGATGCGCACGCTGGCCACCGCCATGCGACCCATCGTCGCGCTCCTCAGCATCTCCACCGACGGACTTCTCCGGCTCGCCGGCATCAAGCCCACCGCCGACTCCGGCGTTTCCGAGGAAGAAGTCACCGGTCTCGTCCGCGAAGGCATGCGCACCGGAGTTTTCCTCCCCTCCGAAGGCCCCATGGTCGAAGGCGTTCTCGCCCTCGACCGCGTCCGCGTCCGCGAAATCATGACCCCCCGCCCCAGCATGACCTGGCTGGAAGCCGACGCGACCCACGACGAAAATTGGCGGAAAATCGTCGCCAGCCACCGCTCCCGCTTCCCCGTCTGCGACGGATCGCCCGACCACATCCTCGGCATCGTCACGGTCAAGAGCCTCTACGCCAACCTCGCCGCCGAGGCCCCCGCCGCCCTCCGCGACCTCGTCACGGAGCCGCTCTACGTCTCCGAACTCCAATCCGCCGCCCACCTCCTCGAAGACCTCAAACGTTCCCACCGGCAATTCGCCCTCGTCACCGACGAATTCGGCACCATCTCCGGCCTCGTCACCCTCAACGACCTCACGGAAGCCATCGTCGGCGACCTCCCCGAACTCGGTCGCACCACGGAGACCCGCGTCCACCGCCGCGAAGACGGCTCCTACCTCGTCGCCGGCCTCGTCGACCTCGACGAACTCGCCGACGTCCTACCCGCGCTCGCCGCCAGCCTCGACGACGACCTCCGCTCCGACACCGTCGGCGGGTTCATCTGCGAACTCCTCGGCCGGGTCCCGAACGAAGGCGACATCGTCACCGTCGCCGATCACCACTTCGAAGTCGTCGACATGGACCGCCTCCGGGTCGACAAAATCCTCGTCACCCCACCCAGCTTGCCGCCGGAAACCTGATTCACTACGATTCCCAATCGTGAACGACGCGCCCCATCCCAAGACGCCACCCGCGGGCCTCCGGGAGATCCACGATTCGATCTACCGGGAAAAAGTCTTCCGAGCTCGGGCGATGACGCCCGAAAAGAGATTCAACGTGGGATTGGACCTTACAAACTCGGTGATGCAGCGAAATCTCGAGGGAGCAATGCACCAACTCGGAACCACTGATGTCGCGTTAGGCTGGCGAGAGGCCCGCCGCCGTGCCTTGAGATTGTCGATTGCTCGCGACCATCAGTTCTACACGTCGGAACCGCCGACACGATGACGGTCGAAGATTTGGCAAATGCCGTAATCGACGCCTGCGAAAGCAGCGAGTCTGCTTACATGTTAACCGGGGCCGTCGCCTTCAATTACTTTGGCCTTCCCCGCGCCACGACTGACGTGGACGTCGTCCTGGAAGTCACGGATCCCAACACAATTCAGACGATCGTGAATTCACTCGAGCCGATCGTGAAATTTGGCGGCCAGGTCCAATTCGACACCCTGACTTGGGGGCGACGTCACATCGGACGTCCGATCCACGATTCCATCCTCAGCGTCGAGCTGTTCGAGCTCTTCGGCGACCCATTCGTGATGTCGCAGTTTTCCCGCCGCCAGCGATTGTTTTCCCAGGGCATTCACCACCCTGAACTGTCACCCACGTCCTCGGTCAATCTGTCACCCATGTCCTCGGTTCATACCACCCCGCCCCCCGGGAATTCCTCCAAACTCCCCTTGCGGTCCTCGGACGAATGCCCCACTCTCCCCCGACGCACCAAGCTGAAGCCGCCGCCGTATTCGCGCCACTAGCCACCCATGAAGAGTTCATTCACCGCCCGATGGAACGAGGCGCTCATCGACGAAAACTACGAACGCTGGCGCGAAAATCCCCACTCCGTCGACGCCGAATGGGGCAATTTCTTCGAGGGATTCGAACTCGGTTGCGCCAAGCCCATCGAACGCAACGGCGCCCCCAAGACCGCCGCCTCCGCCCCCCCCACCAGCGGAGGCTCGCTCGACACCCGCGTCGACGCGCTCGTCTACGCCTACCGCACGCTCGGCCACTCGATCTCCCACCTCGACCCGCTCAGCGACGCCCCCCCCGATAACCCCCTCCTGACTCTCAAGGAACTCGGCCTCGATCAGATCGACCCCGGCTCGACCGTCTCCTCCCGTTTCTTCCGTGACGGCAAGGAGATGAAGCTCGACGAAATGATCGCCCAGCTGAAAGCGATCTACTGCGGCACCGTCGGCACGGAATTTATCCACATCCAGAATCCGAAGGTTCGCAATTGGGTGCGTGACAAGATCGAGAACCGCTCCTCCGAGGATCAAAGCGACCCCGCCGTCCACAGCCAGGCACTCCGCCGCCTCCTCGAAGCCGAGGAATTCGAGCAATTCCTCCACACCCGCTACCAAGGCAACAAGCGATTCTCCCTCGAGGGCGGCGAAGCCCTCATCCTCGCGCTGGACGCCATCCTCGACGATTGCGAGCGCCACGGCATTCAGGAGATCATCATGGGCATGGCCCACCGCGGCCGCCTCAACGTCCTCGCCAACTTTCTCGACAAACCGCTCGCCACGATTTTCAACGAATTCTCCGAAAACTACGTCCCGGATTCCGTCGGCGGCAGCGGGGACGTCAAATACCACCTCGGCTACCAGAATTCCCGCGCCCTCCCCTCCGGCTACGAAGTTTCGATCAACCTCGCCGCCAACCCTTCGCACCTCGAAGCGGTCGACCCCGTCGTCCAAGGCAAGGCCCGCGCCCGCCAACGTCTGCTCGGCGACGTCGACAAGCGGAAAAAAGCCGTCCCCGTCCTCGTGCACGGCGACGCCGCCTTCATCGGCCAGGGCGTCGTCGCCGAAGTCTTCAACATGTCGCAACTCCCGGGCTACAGCACCGGCGGCACCGTCCACATCGTCGTCAACAACCAGATCGGCTTTACCACCCTCCCCGCCGACGGCCGCTCGACGATGTATTGCACCGACATCGCCAAGATCGTCGAAGCCCCGATCTTCCACGTCAACGGCGAGGATCCGCTCGCCGTCATCGAGACCACCCGCATCGCCCTCGAGTTCCGCCAGGAATTCGGCCGCGACGCCGTCGTCGACATCTACTGCTACCGACGCCACGGCCACAACGAACTCGACGAACCGTCCTTCACCCAGCCCGGTCTCTACAACAAAATCAAAGCGCACCCGCTCCTGAGCGAGAAGTTCTCCGCCGAAATCGAGAAACTCGGAACCATCTCGAAAGCGGACATCGAGAAGATCAAAGCCGAGACGATCTCCGAGCTCGAAGCCGCCCAGAGCGAAGTCAAAGAGAAGAACGGCAGCGCCAAATCCAAGGAGGACAAACTCCGAGGCTCCACCGCGGTCTACCAGCCCGCCTACTCGCACGCCCCCGTCGACACGGCCATCACCACCGACTCCCTGGAGAGAGTCGTCCGAGCCCTCTCCCACGTTCCCGAAGACTTCAAGGTCCTCAAGAAGCTCCAGCGCATCCTCCTCGACCGCCGCCTCAAGGTTTGGGAAGAAGGTGGTCCCTACGATTGGTCCTACGCCGAGGCCCTCGCCTTCGGCTCGCTCCTCGCCGAGAAGAGCCCCGTCCGCCTCTCCGGCCAGGACAGTCGCCGCGGCACCTTCAGCCAGCGCCTCAGCGTCCTCTACGACGAAGAGACCCGCGAGCGCTACATTCCCCTCAACCACATCTCGGACGACCAGGCGAAATTCTGCGTCTACAACAGCCCGCTCTCCGAATACGCCGTCCTCGGCTTCGACTACGGCTACTCGATGGACTTCCCCGAGATGCTCTGCCTCTGGGAGGCGCAATTCGGCGACTTCGTCAACGGCGCGCAGATCATCATCGACCAATTCATCACTTCCGCCGAAGCGAAATGGTTCCGCCCGAGTTCCATCGTCATGCTCCTCCCCCACGGCTACGAAGGCCAGGGACCCGAGCACTCCAGCGCCCGCCTCGAACGCTTCCTCCAATCCTGCGCCGAGGACAACATCCAGGTCTGCAACCTCACGACCCCGGCCCAGTATTTCCACGTCCTCCGCCGCCAGATCCACCGCGACTACCGCAAACCGCTCGTCATCATGACGCCCAAGAGCCTCCTGCGAAACGAGCGCGCCGTCAGCCGCACCGAGGACTTCACCGAAGCAAACTTCAGCGAAATCCTGCCCGGCCCGACGCCCGAAAAGCCGAAAACGGTCGACCGCCTCATCTTCTGCACCGGCAAAGTCTACTACGACCTCCTCGAACACCAGGAGACGGCCAACGCCGCCACCACCTTCCTCATCCGCATCGAGCAGCTCTACCCACTCTACGACGAAGAAATTTCCCGCATCGTGAAAGATTTCACCGGCGTCAAAACCGTCGTTTGGTGTCAGGAAGAGCCGGAGAACATGGGAGCCGCCCGCTACATCCGTCCGCACCTCGAGCGCATCCTCGACCAACGAATCAAATACGCCGGCCGCAACGCCGCCGCCAGCCCCGCCACCGGCTCGACCGCCGTCCACAAAAAGCAGCAGGCCGAACTCGTCAAAACCGCGTTCGAAATTTAACAAAACGACCCTGTAGCGGCGGTCTATGACCGCCGACTCCGCGACCATGAGCACCGAAGTCAAAGTCCCCGCCGTCGGCGAAAGCATCTCCAGCGGCCTCCTCTCCGAGTGGCACAAGAAAGACGGTGACCACGTCGAAACCGGAGAAATCCTCTTCACCCTCGAAACCGACAAAGTTTCCAGTGAAGTCAACGCCACGGAGACCGGAACCCTCACCATCCAAGTCCCAGAAGGCGAAGAGGTCAAAATCGGCCAGGTCGTCGCCACCATCGCCGAAGGCACCCCCAAATCGGAGGGCGATCCGGCAGCTGCCGGAGCCGAGCCCAAACCAAAGACGGAACCCGCGGCAAAACCACAACCGGCCGAAGAACAAAAAAAAGCCCCCGCCCAGCCAGAACCCTCACCCACCAATCACCAGTCACCAGTCACCAGTCACGGCGAAGCCCCCTCCCCCAATCACGGCAACGAAGACCCAAGAACGACCCGCAAAAAACTCAGCCCCCTCCGCCGCAAGATCGCCACCCAACTCGTCGCCGCGCAGCAAACCGCCGCGATCCTCACGACCTTCAACGAGTGCGACATGAGCGCTATCATGGCCCTCCGCAAGACGATGCAGGAGGGCTTCGTCAAGCGCCACGGCATCAAGCTCGGCTTCATGTCGTTCTTCATCAAGGCCACCGTCGACGCCCTGAAAGCGGTCCCCGGCGTCAACAGCCGCATGGAAGGCGACACCCTCGTCACGAATCTCTACCACGACATCGGCGTCGCCGTTGGCACCGAGAAAGGCCTCATGGTCCCCGTCGTCCGCGATTGCGACCAGAAATCCTTCGCCGAGATCGAGCAAAGTCTCGCCGACTACGCCGCCAAAGCCCGCGAAGGCAAAATTGGCCTCCCCGACCTCCAGGGCGGCGTCTTCACCATCTCGAACGGCGGAGTCTACGGCTCCCTCATGAGCACCCCGATCCTCAACCCGCCCCAGAGCGGCATCCTCGGCATGCACACCATCCAGGAGCGCCCCGTCGCCCGCGACGGCCAGGTCGTCATCCGCCCCATGATGTATCTCGCCCTCAGCTACGACCACCGAGTCGTCGACGGAAAAGAAGCAGTAACCTTCCTCGTAAGGGTAAAAGACTGCATCGAAAACCCAATGCGCCTCCTCCTCGGAAGCTAGGGGAGCGCGGGCTTCCAGCCCGCAGTGCCGAGCTTCCAGCTCGGCACTCGAAACCAACCGCGCGAAGCGCCACTTCCCCCCACCGCAGCCAGCCGCCAACCGCCAACCCCACCCCCGGCGTAGCATTCAAGAGATGAAGATCAAATCCTACGCCGCCACCGAGAAAGGAGCCGCTCTCCAACCCCACGAGTTTACCCCCGGCGACCTCCCCGACACCCACGTCGAGATCAAGGTCGAGACCTGCGGCGTCTGCCACTCCGATCTGTCCATGATCGACAACGATTGGGGCCAATCGAAATACCCGCTCGTCCCCGGCCACGAAATCGTCGGCAGGATCACCAGCGTCGGCGACCACGTCACCGCCCTCGCCCCCGGCGATCGCGTCGGCCTGGGCTGGTATTCCGGCAGTTGCATGGTCTGCGACCACTGCATGGGCGGCGATCACAACCTCTGCCCCGAAGTCCAAGCCACCATCTTCGGCCGCCCCGGCGGCTTCGCCGAGAGCGTCCGCTGCCACTGGGCTTGGGCCACCAAACTCCCCGACGCCCTCGACGCGGAAAAGGCCGGCCCCCTCTTCTGCGGAGGCATCACCGTCTTCAACCCCATCGTCCAATCCGGCGTTCAGCCCACCGACAAAGTCGGCGTCATCGGCATCGGCGGCCTCGGCCACCTCGCCCTCCAGTTTCTCAACAAATGGGGCTGCGAAGTCACCGCCTTCAGCTCCAGCCCCGAAAAATCCGACGAAGCCCGCTCCCTCGGCGCCCACGAAGTCGTGAACTCCAAGGACCAATCCGAACTCGAAGCCGTCGCCGGAAAGTTCGACTTCATCCTCTCCACCGTCGCCGTCGACCTCGACTGGATGACCTACATCGCCGCCCTCAGCCCGAAGGGAAAACTCCACACGGTCGGAGCCATCCCGAACCCCATCGAACTCGCCGCCTTCCCGATGATCCTCGGCCAGAAATCCTTCGGTGCCTCCCCCCTCGGCTCCCCGGCCACCACGCGCAGGATGATCGAATTCTGCACCCGTCACGAGATCGCCCCCATGACCGAGACCTACAAAATGTCCCAGGTCAACGAAGCCCTGGACCACCTAAGATCCGGCCAAGCCCGCTACCGAGTAATCCTCAAAGCCGACTTTTAAGCCCGCGAGCGCGCAACGCCCCGGGGACCGCGAGCTTCTAGCTCGCCGTCCCGGGCTTCCAGCCCGGGACTCGATCCAAACCCCGCGAAGCGGCACTCAAAAAGAACCACCATGCCCAACGCCCTGGCCACCACCACCTCACCCTACCTTCTCCAGCACCAGGATAACCCCGTCGACTGGCAACCGTGGGGCGAAGCGGCGTTTGACCAGGCGCGCACCGAACAAAAACCCATCTTCCTCTCCATCGGCTACTCCACCTGCCACTGGTGCCACGTGATGGCCCACGAATCCTTCGAAAACCCCGAAGTCGCCGCCGTCCTCAACGAGTATTTCGTCAACATCAAGGTCGACCGCGAGGAACGCCCCGACGTCGACCGCCTCTACATGAGCTTCGTCCAGGCCACCACCGGCAGCGGCGGTTGGCCGATGAGTGTCTGGCTGACCCCCGACGGCAAACCGTTCTTCGGCGGCACCTACTTCCCACCCACCGACCGCTACGGCCGCCCCGGTTTCGTTACCGTCCTCGAGCGCTTCACCGAACTCTGGGCCACCGACCGCCCGAACATCATCAACCAGGGTAACCAGGTCATCGAAGCCCTCCAATCCGCTTCGACTCAGCCCGGCCCCGACGCCGACCTCCCCAACGAATCCTGCCTCACGCGAGCCGCCGCGGCCTTTTCCCAAACCTACGACCGCGCCCACGGAGGATTCGGCGGCGGACCCAAATTCCCCCGCCCCTCCGTCTTCAACTTCCTCCTCGGCACCTTCGCGTCCCAGCTTCCCAACGCCAACGAAGCCCGCGACATCACCCTCCACACCCTCCGCGAAATGGCCGCGGGCGGCCTGCACGACCACCTCGGCGGAGGCTTCCACCGCTACTCCGTCGACGGCGAGTGGCACGTCCCGCACTTCGAAAAAATGCTCTACGATCAAGCCCAGCTTGTCGGCAGCTACCTCGACGCCTACCAGATCACCGGGGATAAAACTTACGCCGACACCGCCCGCGACACCCTCGACTACGTCGCCCGCGACCTCAGTCACCCCGACGGCGGATTCCTTTCCGCCGAAGACGCCGACAGCCTCCTCGAGCCCGGCAAGCCCGACCACGCCGAAGGAGCCTTCTACGTCTGGACCGGCACCGAGCTCGACGCGCTCCTCGGCGACCAAGCCGCCGCGTTCAAAGACCACTACCACGTCGAACCCGGCGGCAACACACCCCCCGAAGCGGATCCCCACGGCGAATTCACCGGGAAAAACATTCTCACCCTCCGCCCCACTTCCGCCAACGAGAAGCGGAGCGAAAGCCGCGACACTGCGGCGTTCGAATCGGCCCACAAGACTCTCTTCGAAGTCCGCGAAAAACGCCCGCGCCCCCACCTCGACGACAAAGTTCTCACCGCTTGGAATGGCCTCATGATCTCCGCCTTCGCCCGCGCCGGGGCGATTCTTCTCGACCCGGCGGACACCGCCCGCGCCGTCACCGCCGCCGGATTTCTCCGAGCCCACCTCTGGGACGGCACGCACCTCCACCGGAGCTGGCGCAACGGACAGCGCGGCGACATCCACGCCTTCGCCGAAGACTACGCCTACCTGATCCAGGGCCTCCTCGACCTTTACGAGTCCACCCTCGACTCCCAGTGGCTCCAATGGGCGACCGAGCTCCAGTCGCGCCAGGACGCCCTCTTCGCCGACCCGGCCGGCGGCGGTTACTTCGCGAGCGAAGCCGGCGACCCGCTCGTCCTCGTTCGCTCGAAGGAGGACTACGACGGAGCGGAGCCCTCCGCCAGCGCCATCTCCGCCCGGAACCTCCTTCGCCTCGCCCGCACCCGGCACGACGAAGCCTTTGAAGAGCGAGCCCATTCGGTCATCAAAGGCTTCTCCGGGATTCTCGAGAACCAACCCACCGCCGTTCCGCAGATGCTCGCCGCGCTCGCGCTCGCCCTCGCTCCACCGCGTCAGATCGTCATCGCCGGGGAACCCGAAGCCTCCGACACCCGGGCCATGCTCGCGGCCGCCCACTCTCGCTTTCACCCCCACCAGGTCATCCTCCACGCCGACGACGCCAGCACCGAAATGCCCGCCGTCGACGGCCGCGCGACCGCCTACGTCTGCGCCGACTTCGCTTGCCAATCGCCGACGACCGATCCCAAATCTCTCACGTAGATGAGCCCTCCGACACCCACCCCGGTTTCGGGCCGCTGGACACCCGACCGCGCGAATGCTTGGTATGACCGGCAACCCTGGCTCGTCGGCTGTAATTACGTCCCCGCCACCGCGATCAACCAAATCGAGATGTGGCAGGCATCCACCTTCGACCCGACCACGATCGAGCGCGAACTCGGTTGGGCCGCCGACATCGGATTCAACTCCCTGCGCGTCTACCTCCACGACCTCGTCTGGGCCGAGAATCCGGACGGATTTTACGCCCGCATTGACCAGTTCCTCGGCCTCTGCGCTGCCGTTCGCATCCGGCCCTTCTTCGTCTTTTTCGACGACTGCCATTTCCCGAAGGCGCAACTCGGACCCCAACCGCGCCCACTTCCCGCTTACCACAACTCCGGCTGGGTCAATTGCCCGACGCGGGACGTGGCCAATCGATTCTCCGACGGTGCCGCCAGCCCCGATGAAGTAGCCCGTCTCCGCGGCTACGTCCAGGGGACGATCCGTCACTTCGCCGACGATGACCGCATTCTCCTCTGGGAACTCTACAACGAGCCCGGACGAGGCGATGCCTCCGGCGGGCTGGGCGGATCCGCCACCGCTTTCGGCGATCGGTCCGCCCGACTCGTTCAAGCCTCCTGGGAATGGGCTCGCGCAATCGATCCAACGCAACCCATCGCGTCCACCACCGCCGGAAGCGTCGGCGAGGAAAACATCGCGATCAACCGCGCAAACTCCGACGTCCACTCGATCCACGCCTACGGCCCCCCCGCCGACATCGAGCGCCGCCTCGCAGATTACCAGCGCGACGGCCGCCCCATTTTCTGCACCGAATACCTCGCCCGCGAACTCGGCAGCACCCCGCAGAGCTACCTCCCCATCCTGAAAGAGCACCGCGTCGCCGCAATCAATTGGGGCTTCGTTTCCGGGAAAACGGGCACGATTTGGCCGTGGACCAGCCACGAAAGACGCGACCCCGAGCGGGAACGCTCCGAAGGCAAAATCATCCCGGACGGTGACCCCTTCCCCGAGCCAACCGTCTGGTTCCACGATCTTCTTCGCGAGGACGGCACGCCCTTCGACCCGGCGGAGATCGACTTCATCCGCGAGATCACGCGATAGCCCGGGGGGACTCAATCCATTCCGCTTCCGCCGTTCGTAACAAGGAAGAACCCATGAACGTCGCCGCCAAACTCGCCATCCTCGCCAACGCGGCGAAATACGACGCATCCTGCTCCAGCAGCGGCACCGACAAGCGCACGTCCCGCTCCGGCGGCATCGGATCGACCACTGGCAGCGGCATTTGCCACAGCTACACCCCCGACGGACGTTGCGTCTCGCTCCTCAAAATCCTCCTCACGAACTACTGCGTCTACGACTGCCTCTACTGCGTCAACCGCATCTCGAGCGACGTCCGGCGCGCCCGCTTCACCCCCGACGAAGTCGTCGACCTCACCCTCGACTTCTACCGCCGCAACTACATCGAAGGCCTCTTCCTCAGCTCCGGCATCATTCGCAACCCGGACTACACGATGGAGCAGGTCGTCAAGGTGGCCCGCACCCTGCGCGAAGATCACGGCTTCCGCGGCTACATCCACCTGAAGACCATCCCCGAGGCCTCGCAGGAGCTGATCGACGAAGCCGGACGCTGGGCCGACCGCATCAGCATCAACGTCGAACTCCCCACCGACGCCGACCTCGCCAAGCTCGCGCCGGAAAAAAATCTCACCCGCATCGAGTCATCGATGGACGGCATCAAGGCCAAGATCGACGAGTCCAAGGCGGAACGAAAAACCAGCCGCCGCGCCCCCGCCTTTGCCCCCGCCGGCCAGAGCACCCAAATGATCGTGGGCGCCACGCCCACCACCGACCGCGTCATCCTCGACCGCGCGACCAGCCTCTACCGCAAGCAACGCCTCCGCCGCGTCTACTACTCGGCGTTCAGCCCGATCCCCAGCGCCTCGCGTGACCTCCCGCTCATTGCGCCGCCGCTCATTCGCGAGCACCGGCTCTACCAGGCCGATTGGCTCATCCGCTTCTACGGCTTCAAGTCGACCGAACTGACCTCCGAAGCCGCCCCTTCGCTCGACCTCACCATCGACCCCAAGCTCGCCTGGGCCTACCGCAATCGAGCCGGCTTCCCGATCGACCTCAACCGCGCCACCCGCGAGCAGCTCCTCCGCGTCCCAGGACTCGGCGTGCGCAACGTCGACCGGATCCTCGTCATCCGCCGTTGGACCAAAGTCTCCCTCGCCGACCTCACCCGCCTCCGCGCCCCGGTAAAAAAGATGCTTCCCTTCATCGAGACGAGCGACCATCACCCGAAGATTCTCGGTGCCGCGCCCGTTCGCACCCAACAGCTAACCCTCCTCTAATCCCGGGGACGAAGTCCGAGGAAACAAGGGGGACCGCGAGCTTCCAGCTCGCACTTTTTGGCTTCCAGCCGAAAAGCTCCCAACCCAAAGGCGAAGCCTCATACCTTCCACCCCCCGCGATGCCCCACCAGCTCACCATCGCCCCCACCTACGAAGCCTGGCAGACCGCCGCCCGCCGCGCCCTCGACGCCGACCTCGCCCCCGCCGAGATCATCTGGGAAACCCTCGCCACCCCCGAGCCCGGCCTCGGCCTCTTCAACGAACACGAGCCGTCCGCCGCCGCACCCGCGCCCGCCTCCCGCCACAAGGTCCCCCGCGCCTTCCCCACCTTCGCCCGCCGGGTCGCCTGCCACCGCGACCCCGAGCGCTGGGCGCTCCTCTACCGCATCCTCTGGCGGCTCACCCACGGCGAGTCCCACCTCCTCGAGCTCATCACCGACCCCGACGTCGATCGACTCCGCCGCCACGACAAAGCCATCGGCCGGGCGGTTCACAAGATGCGCGCCTTCGTCCGCTTCCGAGTCGTCGAGTCGCCGACCGGACCCTGGCACGTCGCCTGGTTCGAACCCGAGCACGCCATCGTCGAGCTGAACTCACCGTTCTTCATCGACCGCTTCGCCGGCCTGCGCTGGTCGATTCTCACTCCCGACCGCTGCGCCCATTGGGACGGCGAAGCCGTCACGTTCACCGAGGGCGTCCCCCGCTCCGCCGCCCCCACCGAGGACGCCGTCGAGGACCTCTGGCTCACCTACTATCGCAATATTTTCAATCCCGCCCGCGTGAAAACCCACGCGATGCGGGCCGAAATGCCGAAGAAATACTGGAAAAATCTGCCCGAAGCCGCCGCCATCCCGGGCCTCCTCGCCCAAGCGGGCGCCCGGGTGGGAACCATGATCGAAGCCAGCGAAATGAAACGCCAACCGCCCGCCGAACACTCCCCCGCCCCCGCCCCATCCGGAGCCTCACTCGACACCCTCCGCGAAGCCGCCGCCGCCTGCACCGCCTGCCCGCTCCACCGCGACGCCACCCAGACCGTCTTCGGCGAAGGCCGCCCCGACGCCCGCCTCGTCTTCGTCGGCGAGCAACCCGGCGACAACGAAGATCTCCAAGGCCGTCCGTTCATCGGCCCCGCCGGCCAACTCTTCGACCGCGCGCTCGCCGAAGCCGGGATCGATCGCGACCTCGCCTACGTCACGAACGCGGTCAAACACTTCAAATGGACCCCGCGCGGCAAACGTCGCCTCCACGCGAAACCGGGCGTCCGCGACATCGATTCCTGCCGCCCCTGGCTTGAAGCCGAGCTCGCCGCCATTCAGCCCGCCATCCTCGTCTGCCTCGGATCGACCGCGGCCCGCTCCGTCCTCGGCCCGGACATCAAAGTCCTCCGAGACCGCGGCACCTTCCGCCCGTCCGACTGGTGCGATCAGACCTTCGTCACCGTCCATCCCTCATCGCTCCTCCGCGCCCCCACCGAGGAAGCCAGAGTCGAAGGCTACCAAGCGTTTGTTGCCGACCTGACCGCGATCCGCGACCGCCTCACAGAATGATCGCGTCAGCGATCCTCTCGAAGGTGGGGCTGCCGCGCCGCCGGGCGCCCACTTTCTGGTCACCCGTCGCGGAGCTCGCCCCCACGGTCATGCCACGCCTTGGCCGCGACTGACCGCCAATATCGCCGCACCGAAGACGCCCGCGCTGTCACCCAAAATCGGCTTCACCAGAGCGGCTTCGAATTTATCCGCAAAGATCCGCTCCGAAATCAATCCACGCGTCGCCTCGGAATACAGCGCGTCGATGTTCCCGACTCCCCCGCCGATCACGATGGCGTGGGGATCGAAGCTGTTGATGATGATCGCCACGGCCCGCGCGAACGAGTCGCACAGGTGCGTGATCGTCCGCGCGGCGAAAGGATCGCTGTCCACGTTGGCCACCACGTCCTTGAGCGCTCTCGGAGTGCCGGAGATTCGCGCGTAGTAACGCTCCAACGCCGGTCCGGCCAGGACGGTCTCAATGATCCCTCGCGTCCCGTAACCCGACATCTCCCCGTCGGGATCGAGCACGATCTGCCCCCATTCCCCCGCGGTTCCGTGCCGGCCGTCGAGGACCCGTCCGTCGACCACGAATCCCCCACCGCAGCCCGTCCCCATGATGATCCCGAAAACGGTCTCGTAGCCCCGCCCCGCTCCCATCGTCGCCTCCGCCAACGCGAAGCAATTTGCGTCGTTCGCCATCTCGATCTCGACGCCGAGCGCCCGCTCGAGGTCCGCCTTGAAGGGGCGTCCGTTCAGACACTGGGTGTTGGAGCCCGTGAGCAATCGCGTCGTCGGATCCAACGTGCCGGGTGTTCCGATCCCGATGCGCTCCGGAAAATCTCCCGGATACGCGTCGCGAAGTTGGTCAACCAGCCGACTGACCTGGGCAATAATGTGGTTGTAACCCTTCGCGGATTCCGTCGGTACGCGGGTCCGAAATTGCGCCGCCTCGAAGCGATCACGATCGACGATCGCGCCCTCGATTTTCGTGCCGCCAAGGTCGATACCAATCAGGGAAAAGGACATATCGGGCCGGATGCTGGTCGACCGCCCGCTATCGATCAAGCAATCGATGGCGTCGCGCCCGTCTCAGTAGGATTTCGCCCAGACAACCCGCTTCGCGCTCGGCTGCCCCGTGAACGGACACACCCCAACCTCGTTTTCCCCGAACGGAATGCACCGAATCGTCACCTTGAGATCCGCCTTGATCTGCGCCTCGACTTCCGCCGAACCATTCCAATGCGCCAGCGCAAACCCGGCGTGAATCTCGGGTTTTTCCGCGTTCCTCGCCGTGAAGTATTCGTAGAACTCATCGCGCGACTCGATCACCCGCGTGTTCTCGTCGCGAAAAGCCGTGGCCCGCTCGAGCAGCGTCGATTGAATTTCTTCGAGGACCACCGGCAGCCTGGCCGCGAGGTCGGCCTGCGCGACGAATTCCTTGTCCTTCGGCCCCTTGTCGCGCCGCCCCAGCGCGACCGTTCCCTTCTCCAAATCGCGAGGCCCGATCTCGATCCGCGTCGGAATCCCTCGCTTGATCCAATCCCAGCTCTTCGTCCCGCCGCCGATGTCCCGCGTGTCGATCTCGATCCGCAAAGGCTCGCCGGCGTAGGTCCGCGTGCGCAACGCCGCCGCCAGATCCTCGGCGGCCTTGATCACCGCGTCCCGGGTCTCCTCCTTCGGCGTGATCGGAATGATCACCGCGTGACTCGGCGAGATTCGCGGCGGGAAGATCACCCCGTCGTCGTCGCCGTGCGCCATGATCAACGTCCCGATCAACCGCGTGCTCACGCCCCAGCTCGTCGTCCACGCGTTCGCCACCTGCCCGTCCCGACCCTGGAAGGAAATCCCCGCCGCCCGCGCGAAATTCTGACCCAGGAAATGCGACGTCCCCGCCTGGATCGCCTTCCGATCCTGCACCATCGCCTCGATGCACAGCGTTCGCACCGCCCCAGGGAAACGCTCGCTCTCGCTCTTCTCGCCCGTCAGCACCGGCACGGCCAGATACTCCCGCGAGAATTCCTCGTAAACGCCCAACATCCGCTCAGTCTCCTCCACCGCCTCGACTTCGGTCTCGTGCGCCGTGTGCCCCTCCTGCCACAAGAATTCCGCCGTCCTCAAAAACAACCGCGGCCGCATTTCCCAACGCACCACGTTGGCCCACTGGTTGATCAGGATCGGCAGATCGCGGTAGGAATTCACCCACTTCGCGTAGGTCGCCCCGATGATCGTCTCACTCGTCGGCCGCACCACGAGCGGCTCCGCCAGCTCCCCCGCCGGTGCCAGTTTTCCCTCCGCATTCTTCTCCAGCCGGTGATGGGTGACCACCGCGCACTCCGTCGCAAACCCCTCGACGTGATCCGCCTCCTTCTGCAGATGCGACAGCGGAATGAAGAGCGGGAAATAAGCGTTCTTGTGCCCCGTCGCCTTGAACATCCCATCCAGCACCGCCTGCATCCGCTCCCACAGGGCATAACCCCACGGCTTGATCACCATGCAACCCCGCACCTCGGAATTCTCGGCCAGATCCGCCGCCTTGATCACCTGCTGATACCACTCCGGAAAATCCTCACCCCGCCGCGGCGAAATCGCACTCTTATCACTCATAAAGAAGAACAAATATCACGCCCACCCGCCACAGCGCGAGCCTCCCGGCAAGCCATCCCCCCCATCCTGTCATGCTGAGCAAAGCGAAGCATCTCTGGCTTACACTCAAAAAACACCCAACCAACCAACCCACACCGCCCCACCAAAAAAGCGCCAAACCCACCCCACCAATCACCATTCACAAGTCACCAATCACCAGCCCCTCACCCCAATCCCCGCAAAAACCGCTCAAAAAACTCCGCGCCACCCTCCAGATCAGCCACCGCGATAAACTCATTCTCCGTGTGCGCCTGCGCGATCGACCCCGGCCCGATCGCCACCGCCGGCACCCCCCGCGCCGCAAAGTTCGCCCCATCACAGAACCACGGAGCCCCCACGCACTCCGCACCAAGCGACCGCAAAGTCCCGATCACCGGGTGCCCCGCGTCCGTGGCCATCGGCCCCGCCGCGTAGGTCTCCACCCCAATCTCCGGTCGCATCGCCCGAATCCGCTCGAACACCCCGTCCAACGACTGACCCGGCACCGTCCGGAAATCCACCCGCAGCTCACACGCGTCCGGCACGATGTTCGCCTTCGACCCGCCGTTGATCACCCCCACGCTCAGCGTCGGCGCACCCAGCACCGGATCGACCATTTCCGCGAGTTCCCCCGCCACCTCATCCCGCAAAAACCGCACCACGTCCGCCATCTGATAAATCGCGTTCGTTCCCCCCTCCGGCATCGAAGCATGCACCGCCCTCCCCGTCGTCCGCAACGTCGCCCACGCGCAACCCTTGGTCGCATTCACCACCCGCAAATCCGTTGGCTCCCCCGCGATCACAAAATCAAAGTCCTCCTCCGCCGCCAACGCCGCCGACCCCTGCAGACCCGCCTCCTCCCCCATCAAACCCGCGAACCAGATCTCGTGCGACAGCCCACCCAGCCGCCCCGCTCCACACGCACCCAGCGCCCACACCATTGCCGCGATCGACCCCTTCGTATCCGACGCCCCCCGACCCCACACCCGTCCATCCCGCACCTCCGCCGCAAATGGGTCGATCGACATCCCCTTCACGCTCACCGTATCCGTGTGCGGAGCCAGCAGCAGCCGCGGCTTTCCCGCGCCGCCCGGGAAGCGCGCCAACAGGTTCGGCCTCCCCGGCTCGACCTCGCGCAGCTCGACCTCCGCCCCCAGCGACCCCAGCAATTCCGCCAAATACCCGGCCACCGCCTGCTCGCCGACCCCATCCGTCCCTGGATCCCCGTCCGGATTCACGCTCGGGATCCGGATCAGCTCCCGCAACAACTCGACGACACTCGCCGGCATCATCCCCGCACTCCCCGATACCATTCCACGAACTTCGGAATCCCCTCCGCGATTTTCGTCCGCGGATCGTATCCCAGCAGCCGCCGCGCCTTCGAAATGTCCGCACACGTGAGCGGCATGTCGCCCGCCTGCTCCGGCATCTGCTCGATCCGCGCCGCTTTCCCCAGCGCCGACTCGATCGCCACGATCAACTCGTTGAGCGTCGTCGTCTCGCTCTCGCCCAGATTGAAAATATCGAACGTCTTCGCGTCATACGACATCGCCCCAATCACACCCTGCAGGATGTCGTCCACGTAGGTGTAATCCCGCCGCGTCTCGCCATCGCCGAACTTCGGAATCGCCCGCCCCTCGTCGATCATCCGCGTAAACTTATGAATCGCCAGGTCCGGCCGCTGACCCGGACCGTAAACGGTGAAGAACCGCAAACAAACCGCCGACAACCCAAACAGATTCGCAAAGTTCCCGCACAAATGCTCCCCCGCCAGCTTCGTCGCCGCGTAGGGCGACAAAGTCTGCGGCAGCGCCAGATCCTCGGAAAAAGGCACCGTCTCCGCCAACCCGTAGACCGACGAACTCGAAGCAAAAACGAACTTCCGCACCTCCGCCGCCCGCGCCGCCTCGAGCAGATTGTAGGTCCCCGTCACGTTCGTATCGATGTAAGCCCGCGGATTCGCGATCGAAGGCCGCACACCCGCCCGCGCCGCCAGATGGACGACGACCTCGAACTCACCCCGCGAAAAGATCGCGTTCACCTCGCCAAAATTCTCGATGCTCACGTCGTGAATCGTCACGCCCTCGACCCCCGCGAGGTTCGCGTGCTTGATCGCCGGATCGTAAAAATCGCTGAAACAATCGATCACGCTCACCGAGTGTCCATCCGCGACCAACTTCCGCACCACGTGCGACCCAATAAATCCCGCACCCCCGGTCACAACAACGTTCATCCCTGCGAGCCTAGGGGCCAAAACAGATAATTCAAGGAGCGGCGGCTTCCAGCCGCCGAAGTTCGCATTATCCTTTCGTCACGCTATTTTCCTTTCAAGATATGCCCCGCTACGTCCACCAGCGCCCCAACGCCAGCGCCACCCGCTTCGTTCTCGTCGCCACCGCCTGCGCGATCTCGATCCTCGTCGCCGTCACCCTCCTCGTCCGCTGGTTCGTCGTCGAGACCCCCGCCACCGCCGCCGAGCGCTCCCTCGGCATCGCCCGCGAGATCGCGTCCGACATCGGCGAAGCCCTCCAATTCCAACCCACCATCATCGTCGACTCCCAGACCATCGTTCGTCAGGACGCCGAAGCCGCCAAGCTCATCACCCTCGAACGCCCCATCACCGAGACCTACACCTGGAAGCACACCTGGCTCGGCAGCACGAAGCAGATCACCGTCGCGGGCGATTTCACGCTCCGCGCCGGACTCGATCTCACCAAGCCCTTCGTCATCCGCGTCGACCCCGACACCCGCGAGATCGAAGCCGACCTCCCACCCGCCGAGATCCTCTCCGTCGATCTCACCGACCTCCGCATCCTCCGCGACCAGGACGGTTGGATCAACCAACTCACCGCCGAAGACCGCGAAGCCGCCATCCGCCACCTCCGCGACCGCGCCGTCCTCCACGCCCACGACTCCGACCTCCTCCCCGCCGCCAGCGACTCCGCCCAACGCCGCATCCAGACCATCCTCGCCCGCCAGGATCCCGAAGTGACGTTCGACGCCGCCCCGACCCCACTGCCCTGATCCGGCGCGGCGGTGCCACGGCCGCCGCTCGAGGTGATCGGTTTGCCGTCCGCTCCGAGGCTGACCTTCGACGCGGTCCCGGGATTCGAAGCGGCGGAGGCTCTCCCTAAACGTACTTGTCGCCGCGGACGACCTCGATGTCCTGCAGGAACGTGATGAACCCCGGACGGTCAAAGTAGGTCTCGGCGACGTGGTCGATGATCTGGCCCGCTGTCCTGGGCCCGGTGATGACTTCGATCCGCACGTTGGCCCCCTCCCAATCCAGCGGCCGCAGCCCCCGGCTGCCCTGGCCATGCGCCTCGGTCACGGTGTAGCCGGTGGCACCCAGCTCGAGGATTTTTGCCGTGATTTCGTCGATCCAAAGTCGGTCGGCGATGATGGTGACGAGCTTGCGGGGAACGGTGGGCATTTCTGTGGAATTTGAAATTCGAAACTGGGAATGAGAGCCGGAGCGGAGCGGAGACGGGCGAAGCCAAATGGGCGCTAGGCGAGTCGGCTGGCGAGTTCGAGGTAAAGCGGGATGCCGAGCGTGAGGTTGAACGGAAAGGTGATGCCGAGGGACGCGGTCAGGTAAATGGCCGGGTTCGCGTGCGGCAGCGCGATCCGGACGGCGGCGGGGGCGGCGATGTAGGAGGCGCTGCCGGACATCGCTCCCAGAACGGCGGCTCCCCCGGGGCTCAGACCCGCGAGCGTGCCGAACCAGACTCCCAGACTGCCGTTCACGATGGGAATCACGACGCAGAGCGCGACGAAGGAGAATCCGGCGGACCGCAATTCGGCGATGCGCCGCGCGGCGAGGCCACCGAGTTCGATCATGAAGAGAACGAGGGCACCCTGAAAAAGCGTCACGAAAAACGGGGTGACCTTCTCCATCCGCTCCGCCCCGGCGACGAGCCCGATGACGAGTCCTCCGATGAGCAGAATGATGCTCTTGCCGGTGAGGACCTCGTGCAGCGCTTTTTTCCACGAGCCGCCAGCACCACTGCCGAGCTGCGCGATCATGAGCGCGATGATGATGCCCGGCACCTCGAGGATGGCGACGAGGGCGGGGAGAAACCCCTCGGGACTCACCCGCGAGGCCGTCGCGAATCCGACCGCGGCGATGAACGTGACGGCGGAGACCGAGCCGTAGTGAGCGGCCAGCGCGGCGGAGTCGGTGAGCGGCATCCGGCCCAGCATCCGAAAGGCACCGTAGGCGATCATCGGAGTGAGGATGCCCAGACCCACCGTGGCCACGGCGGGCCAGATGAAATCGGCGAACGGAGTCTCGCTGAGAGCGATGCCCCCCTTCAGGCCGATGGCCAGAAGCAGGTAGATCGAGAGACCGCCGTAGATCTGCTCGGGCAGCCGAAGGTCGCTGTGAAGGAACGCGGCAATGGCACCGAGCACGAAAGCCAGCAGGATGGGCGACAGAAAATTGGAAAGGAGGACGCCCACGTTGGCGCGGGACCTTAGTGGAAAATCAATCGGGGGAAAGCGATTCCCTCGATCCGCCAAAAATCCTAAGCATCCCCCACTTACGGAGCGGTCGCACCTGCGTAGGGGGTCGCGTAGGGGTCAGCGTAGGGGTCGGTCGGTATGAACCGAGGACATAGGTGACAGATTGACCGAGGACATGGGTGACAGTTCAGGGTGGTGAATGCCCTGGCAAAACGAGTCACCGATGGAACAGAAACAGAGATTTGTAAGTTTGCTGACGAGCGACCGGTTCACGATGGTGGAGCTGAGCGAAAGTTTCGGCATCTCGCGCAAGACGGGTCACAAGTGGAAGGCGCGATACGAGGCCCACGGGATGGGCGGACTAGAGGATTGGAGCCGGGCCCCGAAGACGGTGACGAGCAGGACAGAAGAAGCGGTGGAGCGGCTGATTGTGGCCGAAAAGCGGTTACATCCGACGGACAGCGTAGGGGTCGGTCATTCATATTGACATATTTGGATCCGTGAATGATTCGGCTTACGGATGTCGATCGAGGATGGGTTGGGGTCCCTATCTGGGACTTTTGGGAGTTGAGGACCTGGTGTTCGGTGCGGAGCTGGGTGAGTTTGGACTGGGCTCGGCGGGAGCCTTGCGCTCCGGGGGGGGCGGCTTCGCCGGATTTCGCTGCTCATCGGGTTGGGTGGGGGTGTGCAGGGTGTGGGGTGTGGGGTAATGTCTGATTTTTCCAAACTTGGTATTCTAGGGAATCTCGTTCGTGGGCTGGAGGCTCTGGCGATCTCGGAGCCGACTTCGATTCAGAGTAGCGCGATTCCGTTTCTCATCCGGGATGGCGGGGATTTGGTCGCTCAGGCGCAGACGGGGACCGGGAAGACGGCGGCTTTTGGGTTGCCCCTGCTGACGAAGATCGATCCGGCCAATCCGAAGATTCAGGCACTTGTGCTTTCGTCGACCCAGAACTCGGCGCTCGCGCCGTCTTCGCCACCCCGGGCACCGGCCTTGCCGCCTTCGAAGTCGAACTCGAAAGCCGGGGCCGTGATCTCGGCGTCCGTTCCAGAGTTGATCGTCGCCTGGGCCGTCGCGGTCTCGGTGGTTTCGTCCACGAGGAGGTCGACCGTGAACGCATTGCCCCGAATGATTCCGCTCGAGCCCCGCCAGACCTCCGGCTCCATATCGCTCCACTGGGTGATCGACTTCGTGAGACGCGGGAGGACAGCGTAATCGACGTTGGGGGAGGTCGGGAGGGTGGGGCTTTCCTCACCCAGCATGACCGCGAGCAGAAGATCCGGGCGCTCGCCGCCCGCCCCGTCGGCGACGACGAACTCACCGCTGAAGCGGATGTGAGACTTCCGTCCCGCGACGGCCACTCCCAGATTGCGTGCGAGCTACACGGTGACTCCGATCCCCTCGCCTTCGCTTTAGGCCGCGCGCATCAACAGAGCGCCCGAGCCGAGCTCGGCGTTCCCGCTCAGACCGGCTTCGCCACCGCTTATATCCTCGTTGTAGCGCGATCCCTGCGTGCAACCGGACTGACCCCCGCCTCGACTTGGAAGTTGATGTCATCCTCCGCTTTGTCAGTCGGGACGTCGAAATTGTCGGCAAAAACGACTTCAGCCTGGCGGAAAGTGAAACGAGAATGCCGACGGCGGCTGCAAAGACGAAGGGAGCGAGGAATTTCGTGGGGCCTGGCAGTGGAGCGAATCGGTAAAAAAACGATTCTTAAGGGATTGCCTTTAGGCTCGCTCGGCGGCAATCGCAACAATTTTTCGATTCCGGCGCGGTGGAGTGGTTAACCCCCCAGGCGCCCTAGTCCAGGCGCAGATCACAGGTGAGCGCACCCAATCCGATCGGCCGGCAATCCGCGCCCCAATCGTCTCGATCAACCGCCTTCGAGCGGAGAAAAACGGTGCCTCCGGCACCCAGTTCGTAGGTCGCCGCGGTCTCCCCGTCGGCCTTCCGCACGATGGCCAGATCGAGCGGGAGATGCGGCTCGATTCCCGGGTGCAGGCAGGGATACAGACAGCTGCGGCGATAACGCAGCCCCGCCACGGCGGCTCCGTCGCCGACCGTCGCGAGGGGCAGCTTCCGACCGAGGAAGCGAATCTCATAAGCTTGGGCAAAGCCCGAGTCGGCGCGCACTTCGAAGCGGTGCATCGACGTATCGACGAACCGGCTCGTCGAGCCCCCCTCGACCGGCGTCTCGCAGAGCAGCGGCCAACTCTCGTGCGCGCGGCGAATTTCGAGAGTTCCCTCGGCCCGCTTGACCTTGAGAAGCCGAGTGAATCGCCACTCCCAAACCGCGCGATACAGCGGCTTCGGCAGTCGGCAACCTTCGCTCGCCAGATCGTCCAAGACGGCTTCCAAGTCCGCCCACATGAGGCTCGGAAGAAAGTAGCGGTCGTGGATCTCGCCGTTCCAGGCGCGGAGTTCGCCGCGCAGCGGCCGCTTGGCGTTGAGTGCCGCGAGGCAGGTCCAGAGTAGCGCCACCGCCGACATCCACTCGGCGGTCGGGAGCGATTCCACGGCTCGGAATTCCAGCAACCCCAGCGTCCCGCCCGGCCAACCGGGATTCCAAAACTTGTCGAGACTCAACTCCGACCGGTGCGCGTTGCCGGTCACGTCCGTGTGCAGATGCCGCAACGTCTCGTTGATCAGCGACCGGTGATCGCCCTCCGGCAGCGACTCGAGAAATCGGTAGCCCATTTCGAGATCGAACAGCGCCTTCGCCGACTCGTCCGGTCGGGGAGCCTGCGATGAAGCGCCGACGTAGGTCCCCGTGAAAACGTAGGCCAACGCCGGATGCGCCTGCCAGTAGCGCGCGATCGAGGCCAGCCAGCCGGGCCGCGAAAAGAACGGATTTTCCTCCACGCTCGGCCCGCCCCAGAGCAGATGATTCCCCCCGCCCGTGCCGCCTTCATAGTCCCCGTCCGGCGCTTTCCAGGAGCGCAACCCGACCGCCTCCGCGACCGTCGTCAGCTCGCCCAGCCAGGAATCGTAATCCGCCCAAGAGGCGCACGCCGGGATGTTCACCTCGAGCACACCCGGGTCCGCCGTGAGCCCGAGCACCGTCCACTCCAGCCCCTCGTCGGGCGGAACGTATCCCTGCAATTCGTAATTCCCCACCCGCGCACCGGACAGCGCGGCACCGACAATTTTCACCAGTTTGGAAAATCCATCCTGCACCACCGGCGGGAAAAAAACGTGCAGCCGACCTTTGTTCAGTTCCACCACCACGGCCCGCCGCGGCACGTCGACCGGCACCGCGTGCAGCGGCAGCCGCAGGCCCGCCGGCCCGTCCGCCGCGTTGAGCATGCGATCCTCCGGCTTCAGCTTCCAATCGACCGCGACCCACTCGCCGTCTTCAAAATCGATCGGCAGCGCCCACGCCCGCACCGGCGGTTTGCGCGAATCCTTCAACGCGATCCACTTCCCGCTCACGCCCAGGCCCGTCCGCACCGCGGTCATCACCTTGTTCGCACCCGGCACGTCGACCGGTAGCTTCGTCGGCTTCGCGCGAAAGAGCGCCTTCCCATCCCGCCGCGCGACCAGCCGCAGCGCCCAACGCGGATTCACCTCCCCGGGATACTGCTTGCCCGGACTGAAGAAGCACGCCCCCCCCTTCATCCTCCCAGCCAGCAGCCGCAGCGCCATCTCGCGCGCGTAGCCCAACTTCGTCGGCCCCACCGCCGAGTGCGACCACTCCGCCCCCTCCGGCTCGATCGGAACGTAAGTCGGCTCGCCCCCCAACGTCAGCTTGATCCCCTCGTCCTCGAAAACGTTCCCCGCCCAGTCCGCCGCCGCGTGGAGTTGTCTGGAGAACTTCGACGAAGGGGAATCAGCGGCCATCGCTCACCTCTATCATCACCTTTGCGTCCTTTGCGACCTTCTGTTCAAAAACGAATCACCGCTCCGTGATCACCAACGAACTCTCCAACCGACTCCCGATCACGTCCTTCCCAAAATAAACCCCGTGCACCGGCGAGATCTCGTCCGGCGTGAGCCCGACCGCGGTCGTCATGAAGTGCTCGTTGCAGAACACCCCGTTCGTCGGATCGAGCCCGATCCAACCCGGTCCCGGCACGTAAACCTCCACCCAGGCGTGCAGCGCGCTGGCCGCCCGGCGCTCCGACGCGTCCAGCTCCGGCGGCTCCCACAGAAACCCACTCGCCAGCCGCGCCGCCACCCCGTTTGCCCGCATCACCTCCGCCGTCAGCACCGCAAAATCCCGGCACGACCCGCGCCCCGCGCGCAACGTTTCCGCCGGTTCCCAAGCCGCGCCCTCGTCCCGCCGCTCATACCGCAATTCCTGAAAACACCACTCGTTCAGAGAAACCAACCGCTCGACCGTCGCGACACCCGCCCCGGGCCGCAACGCCTCCGGCAGCTCGACCCCCGTCCGCCGCGCCAAATACGGCACCAGCACCACCGCCTCGTCCGCCCGGTATTCGAACGGCATCTCCATCGCGTGCAAGGCCAGCAGGAAAGCGAACGGATTTTTCTCCTCCAGCGTCAGATCGATCTCCAGCGAGTAATCCAGCGACGTCAACTTCTCCGGGTAAAAACACGACGCCACCACGTTGTCGAAAAGGTCCCGCCGATACTGCACACTCGCCCCCTCGTTCGGCCCAAACGCCACCCGCTCCGTCCGCATCGAAAGGTCCGTCCGCGGAAACAGCCGCACCAGATGCGGCGAAAAGCTCGCCGCCGCTTCGTAAAGATAATGTGCCTCGTAGCGGATCCCGACCTTCATAATTCAGCCGCAAAGAGGCGCAGAAAGCGCAAAAGATCCAATTTCATAATTCATTCTTCACCCTTTTGCGCTTTCCGCGCCTCTTTTGTGGCCAACCGAATTCGCCAACCGCCGCATCCGCACCCGCACCCGCATGTCCTGCGTCCCCGATCCCTTGAACGTCCCGCGCACCGGCGCCGCGTCGCGGCTGTCCCGCCCGAACGACACCGCCACGTGCCGCTCGCCGCACCACTGGTGATTCGTCGGATCCAGCGCCACCCACGTCATTCCCGGCACCAACACCTCCACCCACGCGTGCGTCGCGACCGACCCGACCAGCCGCCGTCCCGGCGGCGCATCCGTCTCGATGTACCCGCAGACGTAGCGCGCCGGCAGGCCCGCCGATCGCAACGTCGCCAGCATCACGTGCGCAAAATCCTGACACACACCCCGCCGCTCCTTCCAGACCGTCGCCAGCAGCGTCGAGTTATCCGTCGACCCCGACTTGTATTGAAACTCCTGGTAGATCGCCTCGTTCAGTTCATCCAGCGCCTCACCCAGCGGCCGCGCCGCCCCCAAATGCCGCTTGGCCCACAGAAACGAAGCCCCCCCGATCGGCACCGCCGTCGTCGGCTGCAAATAAGCGAAGTGGTCGATCAGCTGCGAAGCAAAGACCTGCCGCGCCTCCGCGACCGGGATCGCCAGCGCCGCCGTCGGCAACTCCACCGGCCGAGTCGCCACGATCATCTTGTTATCGATCGTCAGCCGCTCGTGCCGCAGCGTCATCGAAAAAAACTCCACCCCATTCCCGAAAGCATCCAGGTAATGCGAAGTCGGCAACTCCGGATCGATCGTCATCGCCCGCGACTCCACGAACTGCGAAGCCGTATCCGGAGCCAGCAACCGAGCCTCCAAGTAGGCCTCGATCGCCGGCACCGCGTAGCGGTATTCCGTCCGGTGCGAAATCTCAAACCGCATCGCACTTCCCCCAAATCATCAATCGTAAATCATAAATCATAAATCATAAATCAATCACCCCTCACCGCCCCAACCCTTCCAACGTCCCCTGCACCGGCCCACTCATGTGAATCTGATGATTCAGAAATCCGTCCGACACCAGTCCATGGATCGACAAAGTCCGCGCCAGCGCCGAGTCCACCCGCCGCACCAGCTCACTCTCCGCCACCGGCACCGGCTCCGTCGGCAACTCGATCTCCCGCGCCACCAGCGCCTCCCAATCCGTGTGCGCCACCTCCTCGTGCAGAGCCTGAATCGCCGCCGCCGTCCGCTCCATCGCCCCGATCGATTCCACCTGCGAATCCCCCAGCATCCGCCGCACCTCCCCGAGACACCGCGCCACCGACCGCGGCGCCACCTCGTTCTGAAAAAACATTCGCAGCACCGCGCCCGTCTCCACCCGCATCTGATAGATCCGCCGATAAACGTCCCGACTCGCCAGCAACCGCAGAAACGCCGACAGCTGCAATTCCCGCGCGTGCTCGCGCCCCGGCCCGCACGTCCGCACCAACGAGCGCACCATCGAAGCCACCGCGTTCGCCGTCGTCACCGACCGCTCCACCTCGCGTCCGATTTTACAAAAACTCCAGCCGCCGTCCGCGATCATCGTCATCTGCGCCGTCCCGAAAAACTGCGCGATCAGCCCCGTCGCGTGATCGCACATTTTCCGCGTCATCGCCCCCCGCTCCGCGTCCGTGATCGTCCGCCGCATCCGCGTCCGCGCGAACCGACCTTGCAGGTGACTCAGCGCCCCCCACGCCTCCATGCTCAGACATTCCAGCACCGACTCACCATTCCACGTCGCCCGCTGCACCAGATTGATCACCGACCCGCGCTCCTTCGCGTCCAGCGTCAACCGATACCGCCCCGTGGCGTTCGAAATCGTTCGCCGCGTCCCGCCCTCGCCGTCCAGCGGCGGCAGCATCCGATTCCACACCGGCCGGTAAAGCATTCGCTCGGTCGGATTGAGTTCCTCCGTCTCCAGCGCCTCGATCACGCCGATCATCCCGGCCAAATTCCGGGCCCGCTCGAGGTATCGCCCCGTCCAGTAGAACGACTCCGCCACCCGGCTCGTCACGAGCTGCATCGGCGCCCGCAACTCCGACCCCAGCCGCGGAGCCAATCCCCCGACCGCCAATTCCCCGTCCCCGAGTTCCACCCACGTATCCTTGCTCCCACCGCCCAGCTCCGAAGCCGTCGTCTGGGAATTCTCGCCCGTGATCCGCGTCAACGACCCCGGAAAAACCGAGTAATCCCCCTCGCCCCGCCGCAGCGCGAAAAGAATGTGATCTTGAAACCGTTCCGCCGCCTTCCCGCCATCAAAACAAAGCGTCGAAGCGTCCACCCCGTGCGGCTGCGCCACGAACCCCGCCGGATTCGTCAGAATCTCCCGCACGACCGACTTCCGCCGACGATCGTCCATCACCCGCCCCCGCGGCGGAGTGAGAACCCGCTCACCGTAAATCGGCCGAATGAAATACCGGTCCAAATCCCCCAGCACCATCTCGCGCTGATCCAGATCGCCCAGCCAAAACGTCTCCACGCCATCCAGGGTCGGAGTTTCCCCGAGGTAGTAACGAATGAGCGCCGGAGCGAAAGCCAGCATCGCCCGATCATCCACCAACTGCGCCCCCACCGCGTTCACCACCGCCACCGTCCCCAGCCGAATGCACTGCACCAACCCCGGCACCCCCAGCATCGAGTCCCGCCGGAAAACCAGCGGATCCAACCACTGATCCGATATCCGCGAATAAATCACCTCCACCGGCTCCAATCCCGACACCGTCTTCAGGTAAACGTGATCATTCATCACCAGAAGGTCCCCACCCTGGACGAGCGGAATCCCCATCCGCCGAGCGAGAAAGCTGTGCTCCGAATACACCGCGCTCCCCTGACCCGACGAAAGCAACACCACCGTCGGATCGATCTCGCCCGAGAATCCCCGCATCACCTCCATCATGTCCGTCGGCGCGTCCGCGATCGAATGCACCGAATAATCCGCGAACGTCTCCGGCATCACCCGCGCCATCGCCCGCCGATTCTGGATCATGTAGGAAATCCCCGAGGCATGACTCAGATAATGGTGCTTCACCACCATCCGCCCGTCGTCCACCCGCGCCACCGCCATCCCACCCAGGTGGAGAAACGCCCCACCCGGCGCAACCAACCCCGCCGCCGCCCGTTGGTAATGCGGACTTCCCAGCACCGGCTGAAGAGGAATCTGACCCGACCGCAAAATCCGCTGTTCGCCATAGACGTCCCTCAGGAAACACTCGTAAGCCTGCATCCGCTGCGCCATCCCCCGCGCCAATGGCGCCCACTCGCTCGCCTTGAACACCTGCGGCAGCTGATCGCAATACCACGGACGCCGCCCCCACGGCCGATCCCGCGCGATGTCGAACGTCACCCCCATCTCCCGCATCGTCGCCTCGAGTTGTTCGTCGAGCCGCCGCAGATCGGCCCGCGAAGCGCCCTCCATCCGCGCAAAGAGCGGCGCATACACCGCCCGCGGAACCCCCGCCTCGTCAAACAATTCCGAATACCCCACCGCGACGGAAATAGACACCCACCCCCCCGAAACGGGTCAAGCCGAAAGCAGGGGGGAGCGCGGGCTTCCAGCCCGCAGCGCCGAGCTTCCAGCTCGGTGCTCGTCCCAATCCCCGCGAAGCGGCATTTCCCGCCATCAATGACCACCCCCCACCCCAAAACCCACATTCCACCTGACGAACCCGCAAAAATTTCCTACACACCCCGCATGCCGACCATCCTCGACATCGACGCCAACGAACTGATCGTCCCCCAACTCGGCCCCTGCCGCATCGAATCGCCGCTCCACGCCCTCGCCCGCAACTCCCAAGGCATCGCCCATTTCATCCAGGAAGCCGACCACCTCGTCTTCGAACTCCGCGAGCGCCACCTCCGCCACATCATCGAATCCGGGAGCCAAATCCCCTTCGTCGAAAAAGCCGGTCCCCGCCGCGAAATCTTCTTCGACCCCCACCGCACCAACGTCGCCGTCGTCACCTGCGGAGGCCTCTGCCCCGGCCTCAACAACGTCATCCGCGCCATCACGCTCGAATCCCACTACCGCTACGGCGTCCCCCGCATCTACGGCATCCGCTACGGCTTCCAGGGTTTCATCCCCGAATACGGCCACGACCCCCTCATGCTCACCCCCCGCAGCGTCACCGACATCGCCTCCCACGGCGGCACCGTCCTCGCCTCCTCCCGCGGCCGCCAGGACGAAAACAAAATCGTCGACTGGCTCGTCAAACACGAGGTCGGCATCCTCATCATCATCGGCGGCGACGGCAGCCAGCGCGGCGGCATCGCCATCCACGAAGCCGCCCAAGCCCGCGGCGAAAAAATCGCCGTCGTCGGAGTCCCCAAGACCATCGACAACGACATGGTCTTCCTCGACAAGAGCTTCGGCTTCGAAACCGCCTTCTCCCAGGCCGTCAACGCCATCGACTGCGCCCACGCCGAAGCCAAAGGCGCCCCCAACGGCATCGGCTTGGTCAAACTCATGGGCCGCGAATCCGGCTTCATCGCCTGCCACGCCGCCCTCTCCCGAACGGACGTGAATTTCGTCCTCATCCCCGAGATCCCCTTCGACCTCCACGGCCCCGGCGGCCTCATGGAGACCCTCGCCGAGCGCCTCCGCCTCCGCGACCACGCCGTCATTCTCGTCGCCGAAGGAGCCGGGCAGGAACACCTCGCCGCCAGCGGCGACCTCGACGCCTCCGGCAACGTCCGCCTCGGCGACATCGGCCTCCACCTCCGAGCCGAAATCGAAACCCACTTCGCGAAAAAACGGATCCCCATCAACCTCAAATACATGGACCCCAGCTACCTCATCCGCAGCGTCCCCGCCGACCCGCAGGATGCGCTGTATTGCTCGCGTTTGGGCCAAAATGCCGTCCACGCCGGCATGGCCGGCAAGAGCGGCATCGTCGTCGGAAGGTGGAGCTATCACTACGTCCACCTCCCCTCCAGCCTGGTGACCCGCCAGAGACGAAAAGTCGACCCCGGAGGAGACCTCTGGCAAAGCGTCATCGCCTGCACCGGCCAACCCAGCAAAATGTCCGCCGCGTAAGCGGGGAGCGCACGCGTCCCGCGTGCGAGAGGCACCGTCCCGGTGCCGACCTCGGCAATTCGAGCGAAGCGAGAGAGCCGACCGCATCCCACCATTCACCATTCACCATTCACCATTCACCATTCACCAGTCACCAGTCACCACCGAGCACCCCGCCCATGACGACCAGCCCGCGTCTACCCCGCCTCGCCCTCGCCACCGCCACCCTCCTCCTGACCGCCTGCGGAGCCACCGTCACCACCCGCACCGAGTCCCCCAGCCGCGCCCTGGCCGCGCAGCTCGCCACCTCCGCCGAAACCGAATCGCGCATCCCCCTCACCCGCGACCCAGCCACCCAGCTCCGAACCTTGGTCGCCGCCGCGCAGAACGACCCCACCGCCCTCATCGAAGCCGCAGAGTTCGCCCTCCGAGCCGGCGACAAAGCCCGCCGCCGAGACCCCGAAGCCGCCATTGGCTACTTCACCAACGCCCTCGAACTCGCCCTCAAAGCCGCCGCCGGCAACCCGCGCCAGCGGGAGCCGAATGAATCCCACCAATCACCCGTCACCAGTCACCAATCACAATCCACCGTCACCACCAACGCCGCCCTCCTCCAGCTCATCACCTCAGCGGCCACCACCCCCCAGGACCCCCGCTGCACCGTCGCCACCCCGCTCGGCCCGCGCACGATCGACGTCGAATCCCAATTCACCGGCCCAAAGACCGATCCCGCCGACCGTCAGCCCTTCGATCAACTCCTCCCCGCCGACCTCATCAGCCTCACCGGCTTCACTTCCCGCGTCCGGCTCCCCGGCTTCGGCGTCCCTCTCGTTGGCGTCCGTCAGAATCCAAACGTCCCCTTCTACGAAAAGCGCGGCACCTTCACTCCCGTTACCGCCGTCCCCCGCCTCGCCGAACGAGGCGCCACCGCCGACCTCACCATCGAACTCGTCGATCCCCGCCACCACCTCACCGTCGACGCCCCCGGCGGCCCCACCGCCCTCGCCGCCGACTACACCGCCCCCATCGCCATGGTCTTCGACGGCCTCAACGACCTCGCCCTCGGCATCCGCGGACTCCTCTTCGTCGGCGACCAGATGAAATTGGCCGGCCTCTACATGCTCGAACCCTACGACCCCGACCGCATCCCGGTCCTCATGGTCCACGGCCTCAGTTCTTCCCCCCTCATCTGGCGCAATCTCATCAATGAGCTCCAGATCGACCCCGTCATCCGCGAGAAATACCAATTCTGGGTCGTCTACTACCCCAGCGGAGTCTCCACGATCAATTCCGCCGCCACCCTCCGCCGTCAGATCGCCGACGTCCGCCGCACCTTCGACCCCGAAGGCGACGACCTCGCCTCCCGCGACCTCGTCACCGTCGGCCACAGCATGGGCGGCGTCATCACCCGCATGAACTTGGTCGAAATCGGCGACCGACTCTGGCAAGCCATCTCCAACCGCCCCTTCAACACCCTGCCGCTCGACCCCTCCGACGACGCCCTCCTCCGCGACCGCTTCTTCTGGGAACCCACCCCCTCCGCCCACACCGCCATCTTCTTCTCCGCCCCCCACCGCGGCGCGACCCTGGCGGATAATTCCCTCGCCACCTTCGCCGCCCGCCTCATCCGCTTCCCCGCCGACATTCTCAAAACCTAGGCCCGCATTCTGACCACCCTCAGCGGATTTCTCATCCTCGACTTCGACGTCAGCGACCTCACCAACAGCGTCGGCTCGCTCTCACCCAGCAACCCCGTCTACACCGCCACCAACGCCTCCCCCTTCAAACCCGGCATCGAATACTACAGCGTCATGGGCGACCGCGGCCGCGGCGACACCCCCGAAAGCTCCGACGGCATCGTCGGCTACTGGAGTTCGCACCTCGACGGAGCCAGCGGCGAACTCATCGTCCCCACCGGCCACGAATCCTTCAGCCACCCGAAGTCCATCGAGTTCACGAGAAAAATCCTCCGGTCGCACTTGAAGGAATGATTTTTTCTCACGCAGAGCACCGAGGCCTGGGATGGCCTGGGGCAGCCTGATTCTGCTCTGAGAACCAGCCCGAAGGGTGAGACAAGCGGGAGCGAGCGAGGCAACCGCAGAGATGAACCCGTCTCATTCGCCGGTCCCCGAAGGCCCATCCAAACCCTGTCATTCTGAGCGAAGCGAAGAATCTCTGGCTCACACTCTCACCGCATTTGTATTCCCCCCCTGCGCCCCTGCGCCTCTGCGTGAGAATCCGCATTGTATTTCCCGACCCACCCTTATTTGATCCCGCTCCATGATCGAAAGCCTCGACAACTTCTTCGCCGACGCCAGCGGATTCCTCTGGGGACCCCCGCTCCTCATCCTCCTCATCGGCACCCACCTCTTCCTCACCGTCCGACTCGGCTTCATCCAGCGGCTCATCATCCCCGCGATCAAGCTCACGTTCCGCAAACCCTCCGCCGCCGAGGGTGACGTCAGCCACTTCGGCGCGCTCATGACCGCCCTCGCCGCCACCGTCGGCGCCGGCAACATCGTCGGAGTCGCCGTCGCCATCGGCCTGGGTGGCCCCGGAGCACTCCTTTGGATGTGGCTCACCGGCGTCTTCGGCATCGCCACGAAATACGCCGAAGGCTTCCTCGCCGTGAAATACCGCGTCAAAAATGCCCGCGGCGAAATGTCCGGCGGTCCCATGTATGTCATCGAGCACGGTCTCGGCTGGAAGTGGCTCGCGATCGCCTTCGCCGTCTTCACCGCCATCGCCGCCTTCGGCATCGGCAACGTCTTCCAGGCCAAAGCCGTCACCCAGCAGATCGTCGGCCTCTTCCCGGACCTCGGACCCGACCAAATCGCCCAGTATCGCAGCATCATCGGCATCGTCATGGCCGTCGCCGTCGGTGCCGTTCTCATCGGCGGCATCCGCTGGATCTCGCGCGCCTGCGAAGTCGTCGTCCCCGTCATGGTCGTCCTCTACGTTCTCGGCTGCCTCGCCCTCATCATCCTCAACATCACCGAACTCCCCGCCGCCCTCGGCCTCATCTTCTCCGACGCCTTCACCGGCCAGGCCGCCGCCGGCGGCGCCCTCGGCGTCGTCCTCCAACAAGGCGTCAAACGCGGACTCTTCTCCAACGAATCCGGCCTCGGCAGCGCCCCCATCGCCGCCGCCGCCGCCAAGACCACCAACCCCGCCCAACAGGCTTTGGTGTCCATGACCGGAACCTTCTGGGACACGGTCGTCGTCTGCGCCCTCACCGGCATTGCCATCGTCATCACCGGGGCTTGGAACGACGGCGGCGACGGCCCGGTCATGACCTCCGACGCCTTCGAAGGCATCCCCTATCTGGGAAAAACCATCATCACCGTCGGCCTCGTCAGCTTCGTATTCTCCACCCTCCTCGGCTGGTCCTACTACGGCGAAAAAGCCATCGAATACCTCGGCGGCGTCCGCCTCATCCTCACCTACCGAATCCTCTGGGTGATCGCCATCTACGTCGGTGCCACCTCGCCCAGCAGCCTCGTGATCAATTTCTCCGATTCCGCCAACGCGCTCATGGCCGTCCCGAATCTCATCTCCGTCCTCGCCCTCAGCGCCCTGCTCGCCCGCGAAACCTCCGCCCAGCTCCGCGACCCGCTTACCTTCCAAGGCTAAGCCCGCTTCGGCAGCTCACTTCGAACCACCGTGAGTTTCTCCGCCTGGCTCCTCCTCTTCGGCTCACTACTCATCGCCGTCGCCTTCGCAGGCTCCCTCCTCAAGGACCTCCCGCTCACCGCGGCGATGATCTACTT
Source organism: uncultured Verrucomicrobiae bacterium (assembly GCA_963719495.1). Classification (GTDB taxonomy): domain Bacteria; phylum Verrucomicrobiota; class Verrucomicrobiia; order Chthoniobacterales; family JAATET01; genus CAVVKW01. Next base: position 7,833 of record CAVRCI010000004.1, on the reverse strand, counting down.
CACCGTCGGCGTCATCGTCGGCCCGATCGGATTCGGCGTCCTCTACTTCGACCCCGTCGCCCAGGCGACCATCGTCGAGCGTCTCGCCGAGATCGCCGTCATCATCTCGCTTTTCACGACCGGTCTGAAAATCCGGATCCCCCTCCGCGACCGCCTCTGGTGGCTCCCACTCCGCCTCGCGTTCATCTCGATGACCCTCACCGTCGCCCTCATCGCCGCTGCCGCGATGCTCATTTTCGATTTCTCCCCCGGAGCCGCCATCCTCCTCGGTGCCATTCTCGCCCCAACCGACCCGGTCCTTGCGTCCGAGGTCCAGGTCCGCGAAGCCGGCGACCGCGAACGCCTCCGCTTCTCCCTCACGGGCGAAGCTGGCTTCAACGACGGCACCGCCTTCCCCTTCGTCATGCTCGGCCTCGGCCTCCTCGGACTGCACGACCTCGGCGACTTCGGTTGGAAGTGGGTCGCCGTCGACGTCGTCTGGGCCATCGTCGGCGGCATCGGCATCGGAGCCGTCACCGGAATCGGCGTCGGCCGCCTCATCCTCTACCTCCGCAAAACGCACTGCGAAGGCCTCGGCTACGATCAATTCCTCGCTCTCGGCCTGATCGGCGTCTCCTACGGGGCCTCCATCCTCGTCGCCGCCTACGGATTCCTCGCCGTCTTTGCCGCCGGCTTCGCCCTCCGCTGGGTCGAGCGCGAACAAACCGACGAAGAACAGCACCCGCGGGATGCCCTCGAAGACGTCGGCGAAACCGAGGACGAAAAGGCCAGCCACCCCAAATCCGCCGCCGCCCACCTCACCGACGAAGTCCTCGACTTCAACGAACAAATCGAACGCGTCATCGAAGTCGCCCTCGTTCTCACCGTGGGCACCCTGCTATCGACGGACTTCCTCCCCGGCGGAATCTGGATTTTCCTCCCCGTCCTCCTCTTCCTCATCCGACCCATCGCCGTCTGGATCGGCCTGATCAAATCCGACACCTCGACCTTCCAACGCTCCATCATTTCCTGGCTCGGAATGCGCGGCATCGGCTCGATCTACTACCTCATGTTCGCCGTAGCCCACGGAGTCCCCGACGACCTAAGCCGCCAACTCATCGCGATCACGGTAGCCGTCATCGCCATCTCCGTTCTCCTCCACGGCCTAAGCGCAACGGTCATCATGGCCAAATACACAAAAAGCCAAAGTTGAGGACGCGTTGATTCAAGATGACACGGTGCCGGCAGGCCCCGCGGAAACTTGGGAACTCGCCGAGCTTCGAGGATTGAAACTTGGATCGATGTCCCGGTAGTCCTTCTCGGGAACCCGCTCCGTTTCCGCTCCTTGTCCGAACCAACCCCACTAGCCCGCCAGCTTCTCACCGAGCTCAATCCACCCGCCCCGCCCCTCCGTTTCGACGCCTTCATGGCGCGAGCCCTCTTCGACCCCGCCCACGGCTACTACGCCAGCGGCCGCGCCCGCCTCGGCCGCGAAGGCGACTACAACACCAGCGTCACCGTCAGCCGCATGTTCGGCCGCATCCTCGCCGACCACTTCGCCGCCGTCTGGGATCAACTCGGTCGCCCCGCCGACTTCACCCTCGTCGAACAGGGTGCCAACGACGCCACCTTCGCCGCCGACGTCCTCGACGCCCTCGCCGAGCGCCACCCCGCCCTCGCGGCAACGATCCACCTCCGCCTCGTCGAACCCTTCCCCCACCTCCAGACGGCCCAACGAACCACCCTCGCTCGCCACGCCTCGATCGAAATCACCCACCACGCCAGCCTCGAAGACCTCCCCCCATTCACCGGCGTCCACTTCACCAACGAATACGTCGACGCCCTCCCCGTCCGAATCTTCGAGCGCCAATCCGCCATCTGGCAGGAATGGCACCTCACCACCGCCAACGAAGCCCTCACCGTCACCCACCTCCCAGCCCCACCCGAGCTCACCGCTCAACTCCCTCCCGACGCCCCCGAAGGCTACCTCGCCGAGGCCCGCCCCGCCTCCGCAACCTGGCTCACCACCGTCGCCGCAAAACTCCAGCGCGGCCAGATCCTCGTCGTCGACTACGGTTTCCTCCGCCCCGAACTCCACGCCCCCTGGCGCACCACCGGCACCCTCAGTGCCTACCAAGACCACCGCCGCGACGACGACCCACTCACCGCCGTCGGCGAAAAAGACCTCACCGCCCACGTCGACTTCACCACCCTCACCCAAGCCGCCGAGACCGACGGCCTCACCGTCGCCAACTTCACCGACCAATACCATTTCCTCGTCAACGCCGCCCGCCCCCTCCTCCTCGACCTGGAAACCCAACCCGACACCCCCCAGCGGACCAAGGACCTCCGAGGACTCAAGACCCTCCTCCATCCCGAAATGATGGGCACCCAATTTAAGTATCTCACCCTCACCCGAGGACTCTAAAAACCCGGCAAAAAACCCAGTTGAAACTGAGTCTCAATTGCGTAGATTGCTCGGACGCAATGACCGGCCACCCGCAGATTCCCGCCACGCCCCACTGGCGCCACGACGCCCTCGCCATCATCGAGCGCCTCTTCGCGACCACCGATCCCCGGCACTGGAACGACCTCCTCGACCTGCGTTCCGCCATCATCCAGGGAACGAATTGGAACCGCACCCTCGACCTCTTCCTGGCTTGCCGCGAGCGCCTCGAAGCCGACAATTACCTCCCATTCTACCGCCTCCGCCGCCTCCTCGCCACCAGCCTCCACCTCGAAGTCACCGCCAAAAGAGACCAGCGTCACCCGTTGGCCGCTCACCATCTCCGCCACCGTTCCCTCGAACAGATCGAGCAAAGCATCCGCCGCGAAACCTTCGAGCACGACCTGACCTCCACCGACGACGCACCCCTGTCGCTCCAGGTCGTCGAAAGGTAGGGAAGCCGCGCCGCCGGGTTCCCAAACCATCTCCCAGAACTCCGCCTCGCCAAAAGCACTCCAGGCGTCACCGGGGATATTCCAGCGTTTCAGGCTCTCGGCGTTTCAGCCCGCTCCATCGCCACCTCCATCCGCCGCACCCGGTCCGCCAGCGCCTCGCTCGAAAGCTGTTCCCGCAACCGTGCCACAAACAGGGGATAAGCCAGCGGCGTAGCCGCCGCCACATCCACCACCACCCGCCGCATCCCCCGCATTCGCTCGAGCGCGCTCACCATCCGCGTGAACTCCAGCTCACTCTCGAGCACCTCCCGCGTCGCCTGCCCGAGCAGCAAATTTCCCGCATCGTATTTCCGAAACACGTCGAACAGCAGCGACGACGAAATCGTCATCGCCCTCGCCGACTTCCGAGCACGCCCCACACCCTCGACCACCAAACCCGCGATCCGCGCAATCTCGCGAAACCGCCGCCGCGCCATCTCCGTCGAATGCACACTCCCGAGAATGTCCCCGGTCAGCCCCCCATCCCCCATCAGCCCGCCCGCCAAAGCCTCCTCCAGCGGAGCCTCCTCGGCTGATAGCAGCTCGAAGCCATAATCGTTCACCGCCAGCGAAAACGTCAGCGGCCGTAACCGCGCGATCCGGTAAGCGAACAAAGCCGCCAACCCCTCGTGCGCCAGCCGCCCCTCGAACGGATAGAAAAACAGGTGCCACCCCTCCCGAGAATTCAATCGCTCGATGAGAAGGTCCTCCATCCCCGGCACCCGCGACATCCGCCGCTGAATCTCCAACACCGGCCCCAAACGACTCATCTCCGGCCCGTCGACCATCTCCCCCTCCCCCCCTCGCGCCCTCTCCCACTCTTCAAAACGCGCCCGCACCCCCGTCGCCAACTGCGACGAAAGCGGCATCCGCCCCCCCATCCACCGCGGCACCCCCGTCGTCCGCCGCCCCCCCACCTTCACCGTCGCCCGCAGATCCCGCACCCGCACCAATTCCAGATTCCGCCCCGCGAAGAGAAACCGGTCCCCCGGTCGAATCTTCGCCAGAAACGACTCCTCCACCGACCCCAGCCGCGCCCCGTTCGCAAAGCGCACCTCCACCGAAGCGTTCCCCGTGATCGTCCCGATCCCCAGCCGATGCCGCTTCGCCATTCCCTCCTCCCGCAGCGAGAAGACCCCATCCGCCTCCGCCATCCGCGCATACTCCGGATAAGCCCTCAGCGCCTCCCCGCCCCGAGCCGCGAAGTCCAGCGCCCAATCCCACTCCGCATCCGACAACCCCGCGAACGCGTGCGTCCCCCGCACCTCCGCCTTGAGGTCGGCCTCCCGAAACGGCCCGCCCGCCGCCACCGTCACCAGATGCTGACACAACACGTCCAGCACCCCCCGCAGCGGCGTCCGCGCCTCCACCGTCCGGGTCGCCGCCAGATCCCGCGCCGCCGCGATCTCCACCAGCTCGAACGTATTCGCCGGCACGCAAACGATCCGGCTCACCGCCCCCGGCTGATGCCCACTCCGGCCCGCCCGCTGCATCAACCGCGCCACCCCCTTCGGACTCCCGATCTGCACCACGCACTCCACCGGCGCAAAATCCACCCCCAGGTCCAAACTCGAGGTCGACACCACCGCCCGTAACGTCCCCGACCGCAGCCCATCCTCCGCCGCCACCCGCACCTCGTTCGCCAACGACCCGTGGTGCAACCCCAGCTTGTCCTCCCAATCCGGCATCGCCGCCCGCAGAGCCTGATACCACAACTCCGCCTGCGACCGCGTATTCGTAAAAACGATCGTCGAAGCACTCGCCCGCAACCGCTCCACCACCGGCTTCACCAATTGCAACCCGAGGTGACCCGCCCACGCAAACCGCTCCCCCACCGGCGGCAGCACGCTCTCGATCACGATCTCCTTCGCCTCCGCCCCCCGCACGATCCGCATCGGCCGAGGCTTCCCATCCGCCCCGGATCCCCCCAGCACCCGCGCCGCCTCCTCCGTGTTTCCCAACGTCGCCGACAACCCCCACGTCCGCATCCCCGGAGCCAGCCCCCGCAGCCGCGCCAACGCCAATTCCGTCAACACCCCCCGCTTCGAAGAAATCAGCTCGTGCCACTCGTCCACCACCACCATCCGCAAGCCCGCGAACCGCGGCAAAAATTTCGGCTGGCTCAACAGCACGCACAAACTCTCCGGCGTCGTCACCAAGGCGTTCGGCGGCCGGTCCATCTGCTTCTTCCGCGTGTGCGACGAAGTGTCCCCCGTCCTCCGCCCGACCGTAAAATCCAGATCGAGATCCGTCACCGGTCGAAGCAATGCCCCCTCCGTATCCGCCGCCAAAGCCCGCAACGGAGTCACCCACAACACGCGCAGCGGCCCACCATTCTCCCCCTCACCCCCTCTCGCCGACCCGCCCTCTTCACCAAGAAGCGCCGCGAACCACACCGCGTAAGTCTTCCCCGCCCCCGTCGAGCAATGCACCAACCCCGACTCCCCCGCCGCAAACGCCTCCCAAACCTCCCGTTGAAATGGAAAAACCTCCCACCCCCGCCCCGCAAACCACCCCTCGACCTCAGCCAACATCCCCATCAATACGAACGAACCCAGAATCCGAGCGCGTCATCCCACCCGGCAAACCGCCCAGGCCGCCCAGGCCGCCCAGGCCACCCAGGCCATCTGGGCGAAGCCCAATCCAAAACCCTGTCATGTTGAGCGAAGCGAAACATCTCTGGCCGACACTAAAACCCACAACCGCCATCCTACTAAAGAACCCCAGCGCTCAACCCGGAACCCCCGCCTACGGATCATCAAGACCCCCAGCCGTCTGTCGACCACGCCCAGACCCTCAAGCCTCCAAAGAAAGCCCCGCGTAGTCACACCCCGTCGCGTTGCAAAACCGCCCAAACTCGTGCGCGTGTGACTTCAGCACGGTCCGCAACACCGCCGAATCGTCCGAATACCCGATCCCCGGAATATTATCCGGAATGATGTCGATCGGCTTCTGCAGATACATCAGCGCAAATACGGCCTCCGTCAGCGCTCCCACGTCCTCGGGCTCGTACTTCGAGTCCAGGCAATCTTCGCAATACCGCACCAGAAATTCCGCCTGCTTGAGCAGGTGAGGCTGATTCGGCGGATTCTCCTCCGACACCTTCGCCAGCAGCAGCGGCAACTCGTGCTCGAACTCCGCGATCTGCCCCGAAGTCAACTTCTGCGACCCCGCCCTCACAAACTCTTGAATATCGTTCAACATAACCTCGTCAATATGCCCACTTCCCCCCCTCCAAGCAAAGCGCCATCGCAGCCCCCGTGCCCATCGGGGTGTGATCGAAAGCGCGTCCTGATCGGAAGAAGAATCTCGTGAACGCCAACAACGTCTGACCAAGGGGACGGCAGGAGGCTGGCGACGAGTCCGTGGGAGATCGCCACGGTCCAAGGCCTCGCAGCATCGGGTCTCCCACCTCATCCAGACGCCCCCCCAATTCCCGCGGAGTCGACCGATAAAACGTAACGGCCGTTACGTTTTATCGGGAGCGGATTCATTCGTTCATTCGTTCGTTCGTTCGTTCGTTCGTTCGTTCGTTCGTTCGTTCGTTCGTTCGTTCGTTCGTTCGTTCGTTCGTTCGTTCGTTCGTTCTTTCGCTCGTTCGCTCGTTCGCTCGCTCGCCACTCCCCGTCCGGGCACCCCCGGATCCGCGGCCTTCCGACGGGCAAGCTCCGGCTCGCCAGCAGTAAGGGCCGGTCTCTTCCGAGGACCTCGCCACCAATCCATTACCTGTAAAATGTGACGACCGTCACATTTTACAGGTAATGGATTGGTTGGGGCGCTCCGCCGCCAACTCCGAGGGTGCCCGGAGATTTGCTTCTCCGCGCGGGTGGTATCATGGCCACCCGAGGGTGGCTTCACTCGCGGCTCGACGCGGGCTGGCTCGTTGATCCCAATCTCACTCGTCCTTTGGGCTCAGCCTCGGACGCACTCTCAATCACACCCTGCCCATCGGCATCCAGCCGATCACCAACCTCCGTGCTCATCGGCATCCCTACCGATCACCAACCCATGGCAAAGCCCACATCGATATCCCCCGCCGGACAAACCACCACGCCCATCCTCGCAATCCCTCCAAGACCGACTTAAGTTCCCCGCATGAGGCTCCACCCGCTCCCAGCCCTCCTCACCCTTGCCGCCGCCTCGATCACGACCGCGACCGCCGAGCCCATCATTCGTGAACCCGGCGCGATCTACCTCTCCGACTTCGACGCCAAGCCGCTCCGCCTCAAAGTTCTCCAGCCCGCTCCCGCCTACTTCGACCACGAAGGCAACCGCTACGTCGGCACTCTCCGCGTCCCCCAAACTGTCGAAATCCAAGCCGTTTCCGACCGCGCCTACCGAGTCCGCGGCAACGCTCAACAAGGCCAGATCCTCGGCTGGGTCGGCCCCGGCTACCTCGAAGCCATCCCCGACGAAACCCTCACGGCCTTCCGCCAAAGCGAAGAACGCCGGATCACCGTAGCCGCGCTCATCGCCGAGAACGAAGTCGCCATGGGCATGACCCCCGAAGAGGTCCAACTCAGCATCGGCGACCCGCAAAAACGATCCACCAAGACCACCGTCGAAGGCGTTCAACTAACCTGGGATTTCGTCAAATACGCCACCATTCCCCAGCAAACCAACGTCGTCGGCCCCAACGGCGTCGTCACCATCGCCACCACCTACGTCAAGACCCCGATCGGACGCCTATCCGTCGCTTTCAAAGACGGCATCGTCGACTCCATCGACCAATCCGAAGGCACGACCCTCGAAGGCACGCAAACAACGGTTGTCGCCCCCCCGATCCTCGTGTATTAAAACCCGACCGGCTAGCGACTCGCTCGTGGGACGGGGCCATGCGAATGGCGGGGTAGCCAAGTGGTAAGGCAGAGCTCTGCAAAAGCTCTATGCGTCGGTTCGATTCCGTCCCCCGCC
>CAVRCI010000003.1:0-213832 GCA_963719495.1 uncultured Verrucomicrobiae bacterium | reverse complement strand
GAGCTTTCCGAAAGTGGAAGACGTCCATCACATTCACGTCTGGTCCCTCGACGGCGAGAGCCACGTCCTTTCAATGCACCTCGTGGTGGCGACCGACGCCTCACGCGAAGAGATCGTGGAGACAAAGAACAAAGTGCGCGAGGCGTTGGATGAGGAGACATTCGAGCACGTCACGATCGACGTGGAACTCGCGGGCGAGGATTGCGCCGCGCCCGCCGCATTGGCTTGATCCGATCAGAACCCATGACTGACGAACCCGGCGATCTCACGACATCCCTCTGGCGAACCGTCCCTTTCAGCAGCTCTTCTGGGCGCACGTCGTCAGCTTGGTCGGAAGCGGACTCAGTTCGGTGGCGCTGGGCCTGCTGGCGCACCAGCTCGTCGGCGCGTCGGCCTCGATGGTGCTCGGTGTCACGCTGGCGATTCGGATCGTCGTGATCGTTTTCTGCGCGCCGTGGGCCGGAATCGTCGCAGACCGCTTCGGCGCGCGGACGACGATGATCGCTAGCGACTTGTCACGCGCGGCCATTGTCGCCGGGTTCTTCTTTGTCGAAAGCGTCTGGCACATCTACGCGCTCGCGGTCCTGCTCAATCTCGGGGCGGCACTGTTCACGCCGGTTTACAAAGCTGTGATTCCCGGCATCACGACCGCCGCGCAGTATCCGCGTGCGCTGGCGCTTGGGTCGGTCGCGTATGACACCGCAAACATTCTCGGCCCCTCGCTCGCCGGTTTGACAATCGCGCTCTTCGGATTCCGCGGAAATTTCGTCGCCGACGGGCTGACGTTCATCCTGAGCGCGGCCTGGATCTTCGGTCTGCCGAGACTGGCGGTCGCTGAAAAGTAGGCTAAGCAACGAGTCGCGATCGGCCCCGGGATCTCGGCGATGCTGCGCCGTCCGCTCCTGCGCGAGACGCTCTATCTGGCCCTTCAGGTCAGCGTCGCGGGCGGGTTCATTCTCGTGGCGACGATTGATTTTGTGAAGGGCCAGCTTGGCCTGCCCGACACCGCTTACGCGTGGGCGATGGCGGCCTACGGGGTCGGCTCCGTCATCGGCGCGACTGGCTACGGACGAGCGACGCCGACGATTCACAATGCGCTCTTTCATTGCGCCGCGCCCGGCATGATCGTGGCGCTCGCTGGGGCCGGGTGGTTCGAGCGCTTCGAGCCGCTCCTCGTCGCCTGGGCGTTGGCCGGAGCCGAGCAGAGCATTCTCGGCATTCGCGGGAACGAACTCCTCGCCGCCAACAGCGCGACGGACGAGCGGTCGCACATTTACGCGGCGCACTTTTCACTCAGCCACGCGGGCTGGGGGTTCACTTATCCGCTGGCGGGCTTCGCGGTGACCGCGCTTGGGTTCGGACCGAGTGCCTGGCTTTTTGCCGGGCTGCTCTTCGCGGTCTCCGTGCCGCTTTGGATCGGGCGACTACGCCAAACCGCCGCCCACGCGCAAGTTCCGGATCGCACCCACGCTCACGCGCACAGCGCCTTCGATCCGCCCGGGGATTATCACACCCACGAGCATCGCCACGGCGACCTCGTGCATTCGCATCCGCACCAGCACGGAATGCCTCACGAGCACTGAGCGGTTTCACTCTTCGCACGAAACACAGCGGAGAATCGCGAAACGCGGAATCGTGCAGGAGTTGAGGCGCTTCGCCAGAGAAGCCTCACTGAGTAAGGCGCGTCACTCTTTGGCGCTCTGCCACCAGGACGCCAGGGGATGGGTTCGAGCCGGGAAATAGAGAGCACATATCCCGACCCGTTTGATCGCATCTTTGACTTCCAAACGGGAGCAGCCCGGATGTTCCGCCCACTGCTTCAGAATGTCGGGAGTTGTCCAAAGACGGAACTTCGGAAAGCGTTCGGCGACCATTCTCCGAGCGCGGCGATCGTCGATTGCCAATTCGAGCGAACGTGTGCTCGCAATCGCCAGCGACATGGCCTCGCCGTCATCGACGACGGTTGCTTGTTCAATGTAGAGAGTCTCTTCGCTTTCGCCGTCCACATCGAAGAGTTGCAGCAGGCCGGATTAAATCAATGGATCGAGATCGACGGGGACCATCTCGCCAGAATCACGGTCACGCAGGCAACCAATCCATCTCCCAGTTCTCGTTTCTTGGCAGGAAAGCGGCGCCGCCTTTGTGCTGGCGACCTTGTCCACCGGAGCCTCACTCGAGGCAGGGGTTCGTTCAGCCGGGTCGGCGATCGTGGTTAGCGTCGGCGATTCTAGCGAAGGAGTCGTGGACGCCTACCGCGCCTACGAGACGAAGGATCGAGTGTTTGTCACCGGAAGGATCCGGCAAACTCTTGGTCAGGAAATCCCGGCACCGGCGAACGTCGACATCCAACTCCTTGCAGCGGACGGAGCTGTGCTCGCTGAAAAGCGCGACGACATCGATCCTGGACATCCCCGCCTGAGCCGGGGACGGAGTAGGCTGTATCCTTTTGTCGCCAGTTTTTCGCTCGCCGAAGCGCAAGGGGCGGATCGAATCGTCGTTCGCTACGATTCGAAATCTCATCCTCTTTGAGCATCGGGGAACGGCTTCGCCCGATCCTTCGAAGACCGTATTCGCTGACTGATTTCGGCCCGCGGCTCGAAGATCATCGGTCCGGCGTGCCCTAGCTGTTCCTGGAGACTCGTATGGCTGTGATACCAGTAGGAGCCGCTCTGCCGGGCGGGAAAGCGTTAGATAAACGTCTCGCCCGCCGGGATGTCCGCGTAGCTCACGCCCGGCACGCTGTCCATTCGAACGGAAAGGATGAGCCCGTGCCAATGGATGGAGGTCGATTTGTCGAGTTGGTTATGGCCCCGAATCGACACGTCATCGCCCTCGCGGGGGCGAATTAGCGGGCCGGGCATCACGCCGTTGATGGTGATGCCCTTCGTGCGCCGACCCCCGATTCGTAGCGTCTCTGTAGCGATGGTGAGATTGAGGTCCGTGCCGCTCAACTCCGGCTTCCGACCGGCCTGAGCGTATCCGGGAAGGATGCCGCCGAAGCTGTTCAGCAGTTTTGCTGCGGCGGTTGTCCGAAGAAAGCGCCGACGATTAAGCAATCTGGGTGACACTGGGTAATCGGGAGCAGTGCGGCTACGCCTTTTCCCGAAAAGGTTGCGCAATTTTCCGGGTTGGGAACGGACGCGATTGAACTTGTCTCTGATTCCTTGCAAGTAGCGGCTCTGCCGATTTCGCGAGATGAGAGAGATGGGCGCGACCTCTGGTAGGGCTTTCAAAACAGACATCCGCGCGTTTTAATCGAACGCATGGATTCGCCTGTTCCCGATAGCCCCGAAGGCATGGATTTTGGAGTCTTACCAAGGCTCATGCTGATGGCAAACCCGGTGCTCCCCGAACTATGGAAAGCGGCGAAGTGCGAGGCGCTGGGGTTCATCCCTTTGCCTCGTTTCGGTGATTTGAGAGACATTTCGGCGGTGGCTCTCGCTTTTCATGACATAGAGAGGGGACGCGAGCTTTTCGAGTTATTCAAGAGCTGGGATCGTGTCTCAGGGTCCGGCGAAGGATTGGACATTTCATTTATCCAAAATTCGTCAGCAAACGCGTATACGATGCTTTTGCAGGCAAATGGAGGAGAGTTGATCGCCCGAATGTGCGACGATGAACGAAAGCGCGACTACGCTCTGAATATTGCGACCTTGACCGTTGGAAAAGAGTTTCCGCTTTCTGGAAATTTTCGATGGCTTCGGCAGATGGGAACCGTAAAACCGATTCTGTTCTTCCCAGCGCTTTTTTGTTCTAATGAAATGGATTTGGAAGCCGGCATCTTGAAACGCAATGTGAGCTTTCAGGATCGCGAGACTCTTTCGCACGAAAGCGTCGAATTTCTGATTACTCGCGATGATGACAGCGATGAACAAATCCACCATTCTCCGCGTCCGCCGGAGAATCCCGCCGAGATCGCTCAGCTTAGGGACGCTCAGTTGCTCAGATTTTTTCCGGTCACCGCAACAAGGCTTTCGTTCAATCCGACGTTTCAAACCGTGCTAGCGGAACTCCAAGGAGAATTTCCGCGGCAGCGGATAGTCCAGGCAGCTTGCAACCTGACTTGCAAACACCGCTTTCCTGATGCTGTCGCACCTAATGGGAAGGTGGATTTTGCTCATGTCTACGAGGCGCTCCGTCACGAGTCGGATCCAGTGGAAAGCGGTCTACCGCTCCAATTTTCGTTCTCAAGCGCGGCCTTGCGGGAGCAAATTTCGAAAGACGCCCAATATCTCTGCGCTTATCTCGTCGGCCCCGAACAATCCGAGGACCCCATCTCGGAACTTGCTGCGCTGGGAGTCTGGGAAACTTTATGAGTGGCGCAATTTTGACGCAGGATCGACGCATTCGCGTTTTTCTGAGCAGTCGGCTTGTCGAATTTGCGGATGAACGCCAAGCGCTGGTTCGGATGATCCACAAGATGGGTCTCACGCCCATCTTTTTTGAAGAAACCCCGCGGCCTCATCCGCCGCGGAATCTGTATTCAGCGTTCCTTGAACAGAGCGACATCTTCATTGGAGTCTACGGCACCGGGTATGGCTGGATCGACGAATCAGGAGGAATGACGATCTCGGGATTACACGATGAGTGGGTGCTTTCGAGCGAAATGCCGAGGATCGTGTTTGTTCAGGAAACGTCGGATCAACGAGAACCACGGCTGACCGATTTGATCAAAGAAATCGGCGAAACGGGGGTGAGCTTTAATCGGTTTCGGACGCGCTCCCAGCTTGTGAATCGGGCGCGCGATGCTATCGCGCTTAGTATTTCGGAACGCTTCTTGGATGCCGAAATTTCGTTTGATGAACCTCCGCAGAACTACGCCAACCAAGTCGAGCTTAGCTTGGGAGGCGTGCCGATATTGCGGACGAGCTTTTATCGGAAGCAGCTTCAACCCGCGGTCGCCAACCATACCCGAGTATTTCTCGCCGGTGGGATCGGCTCGGGGAAAACCGCACTGCTCTACTTGCTAAGCCTTGAGCCGAAGCATGTCTATCTTCCGCTTCGTCAGCAGTCTTTGCTCGGTGCCTTGATTCATGTCTGCCGACATTTGGCTCCCATGGTCGGAGAACAGACGAAGCAGTTCCTCTCGGCCGAGGAAGGTCGGCTTGCCTGCGAATCCCTGTTGCGCCGCGTCTCGGCAACTCTGCTTATCGATGACGTCGACCAAGCCCCGGACATCGCTGCCGACTTGATCTCCCTCCCGCCGGGCGTTTCTCGAATTGTCCTGGCGGGCCGGTCGATCCCAGCACGGCTGCCGCCAGAGTTTCGGACGCTGCATTGCCCCGGATTTACAGATTCGGAGTCAGAAGAATATGTGTCTAGCGCGCTTCCGGATGCACCGGTGACTGGTCGAGTTGCGTTGGAATTGTCATGCGGAAATCCACTTTACCTTCGCTATTATGTCCAAACATCGCCCGGCTCCGTGGGACCCCCGCAGTCTTTGGACGATTACCATGCGAATATGTGGGCAAGTCTTGACGCACGTCAGAAAGAATTAGTGTCGGCTGTGAGCCTCTGCGAATCCGCTCTTACTTTCGAGCAGCTCGGCCAGGTGTTGACCGCGTGTCGCGGCGTCAAGACTAGCGGGATCGCAGCAATGGATGAAGCGAAGCGCCTGACGCCCTTGCTTTCGATCGCCAAAAAAAACGTCCAGGTATTCCATTCTGCATTTCAGGAATTTGTTTTCCGAGAAGTCAATCGAGTCGATCTCGCGCGCGAGATCCATCGGAACATCGCCTCCGCCTTTACAAAAAAGTCCGCATGGGGCTTGCGCGTGATCCACTCGGCGAGAGGAGGGCTTGCGCAGGAGGTATATGACGACCTTCTTCCCATGGCCCACTGGTCAGAAGTCACCGGAAGGACGAATCTGGCCCGCGAGATGATCGCGAGTGCCCTATGGGCTGCGCGTGCGAAAAAAGATTGGCACGTGTTGGGCCTTGGGCTGCACCAGTCGGCAAATCTTAAGCAACACGTCCGAAGTATGCCCAGCGCGCTTCTTTCGTCACGGCTATCCGAGAAAATGTTACAGCGGAGCCAGGTCCCAGGCGTCTCGCTTATTGCCCGAGCGTCCCGAGCGCTATTTCTGCTGGAGTTGGATCGTGGCGATGAGGCGGAAACAATTCTCAGGGAAGTGGCGGAGGAATATCGAGAAGCTGGGGTGATTGCGAACGAGGCAATGGTGAGAGTTAATCTCGCTTTTGTTTATGTGCGCCGGGGTCGTATGGCTGAATGTGCCACACAGTGTCAAAAAGCGATTCCTATCTTCGAACGGACAGGTGATTCCTATGGTCTCGGCATGGCCCTGCTCAATCTACAGAACTACTACATTGTAAGCTTTGATCGAGAAAAGCAGCTTGGCTGCCTTCGCAAGCTCAAGGCCCTTTCGCTCGAATTGGATTCCCCGCGATTGCAGATGGCTGTCTGCAATGGGCTTACTATTCTATATCGACGATCGTCCAAGTATAAAAAAGCCGAGAGAGTCTGTCTGAAAGCCATTGCCCTAGCGCGAATGCACGGTATCCGCGATGTCGAGGTAATCAACGTTGGAAACTTAGGAAATGTTTACCGAGACGAGGCTCGCTACGACAAAGCTCGGGCGTGCTACGAGGAGGTCAAGCGACTTGGGAAGGAAATGAGTTCTTGCCGCCATGTTGCTTGGAGTCATGAACTGATCGCAACGATCGTTGAGCGGGAAGGTGACATTTCCAATTCTTTAGAGATAGGCGAAAAGGCGCTCGTCCTATGGCGAAAAATCGGCGAGGTGCACCGCGAAGCTGCTACCGAAGAAGATCAGGCTAGGCGCTTCCATAAGCTGGCGAAGCCAGCAAATGCAGCGAAATCTTGCGAGAATGCCGCCCGCGCATGGTGCCTGTGCGGTGTCTATGAGGAAGCTGCGGAAGAATTTTGCCGCGCAATTGGAGAATGGGTAAAGGCAGAGGAATACCAGGAAGCAGCCCGATGTTTCACTGCGGCGTGGTTAGCCTTTGCCCAAACTCACGCGGATGAGGCGCTCGGGATGATGGTGGCAATTGGATCAGACGCCATCTCCATCGCGCCGCACCTCGACGTAGTGAAGTTGTTTGAGAGTTTGCCGCACGCCTTGGTTGCTTCTTCGACATCCAGCCTGGTGCGCGATGCAATTGCGATAACTTCGGCAATCGCCCGGACTCAAGGGCCACAGTGCGATGAATATGAGCGGCTCTTTTGCTCGTTGAAGAATCGGTTTCATGCTGATCCCTCAATCGGAGGTGCCGTAGCGCTGGCATTCGCGATCGAACAGGCCCCGGAGATGGTTCTGCAAGAGGATGGATTCCGGGAACTGTGCCAGTCTTGCACCGACTCCGATACAGGGCTTTTGTATAGCAAGGATCGCATTGCCGGAGAGCGCTGGCTCGTCTTTTTTCCGGCTGCGAACGCGCCTGTTGTCGAGGTCGTCGCGGACTACGAGTTTCCCGGCGTCAGAGCGGCGGCGGCGGTTGCAGCACTTCTTCTGTGGGCAAAACGGAGGTGGCTCGCCGAGCAAATCGAAAGATGGGGTTGGCGGCGGATCGGGATAACTCTTTTCGCGGTCGCGGCGGAAGAGTGTGAAGCTCGGGGAGTGCCTATGCCGGCCCAATTGGCGCACGATTTTCCAGCAGTGCTCTGTAAGCGAGCTGACCTTCAGGATCTCGAAGCAACACCGCTGCCGCTGATTGTTCGAAGCGATTTTCTAGGTTGCGCGGACGAGACGGCGCGGCCCGACAATCGAGCCTCCGTGGGTTTGATGCTGCAAGTCTGCGAGGGAGTGATGGAGAACTTTACCGGGGGAGTCGCGGCGGATGAGCACATTAAGGAGATCCGGTTTCAGTTTGTTTGCGAGGTTTTTGGCCTGCGAAATGTTGGACAGGAAAGTTCAGAAGTCTCCGGAGAGTTCGACGACGCAGACGATCTTGCGGATGGGTTCTAGCCAGCTTTCTACATCACTCTGGCGCTACTTCGCATTCCACGTGAGACCTTTCCCCAATATTCTTCTTCCAGCAGGAGCATTGACACAAAAAGAGGGTATGTCTTGTGTCAGGCATTCCATGCTGCATTGACCGACTGGGAGTCTCTCGATTCCCTACAAGGGCAGGCCGCACTTGAAGGACGCGGCTGGGTTTTCAAGCCAGCGCATCTGGCCGATCCGGGCAGCAAGAAATATCTGCCTTCCGCTTGTGAAACATTCCTGTCTTGCGGCATTATCGAAAGGTTATGGCAAAATTCCGCATCCCAGCATCCACAGCCCCTAAACCGGAATCGCCGACCATACTCTTTCGCGATTTGAGACGGGATGCGTCGATCAAGTTTTTATGGGACCACCAAGCACGCCTCTTGGACGAGTATCACGCCAAGCATCTCTCGACACACGATCTCGCTATCGAGCTGCCGACCGGTTCCGGCAAAACGCTCGTCGCTCTCCTCATCGCCGAATACCGGCGGCGTGCCTTCAATGAGCGCGTCGTCTTTCTCTGTCCGACCCGGCAACTTTGCAGCCAAGTCGCCGCGCAGACGCGCAATTACGGCGTTCAACCATCTCTGCTCGTTGGCAAGCAGAAGGACTATGATCAGGCTGCATTCTTTGCATATCAGCAAGCGAAGGCGATCGCGATCACGACCTACAGCGGCGTCTTCAACACGAATCCCGCGATTGACGACGCCGAACTGATCATTTGCGACGATGCGCACGCCGCAGACAATTACGTCTCGTCGATGTGGACTGTGACGATCACGAGGAGGGACACCGCCGCGTTTGCAGCACTTTTCCAAGTGCTCAAGCCGGTGCTTTCGGAGAACATCGTCCATCGGATTGAGAATCCTGAGCTTGGATCGCGTTCGGCCTTGGTAGAGATGGTCTCTGCGATCGCCACCCACGACCTGCATCCTCAAGTTTGTGAAGTGTTGGATGCGCTTGGCCAGAATGAGGATTGGGGATATCCGTGGAGTAAAATTTCTCAGCATCTCGACGCTTGTTCGATCTACTGCTCGGGCGAGAGGTTTGAGATCCGGCCAGTTATCTCCCCGGCGCTGACCCACAGCCCGTTCGCCGGCGCGACGCAGCGCCTCTACATGTCGGCGACTTTGGGCGAAGACGGCGACATCGAGCGGAGCTTCGGCGTGAAAAGGATCGCTCGGCTGCCGATCCCGCCGGGTTGGGACAAGAGGGGCACTGGACGCCGATTGGTTCTCTTTCCCGGCTACGGACTCGACGACGAGACGACATGGGAGACCGTCTCGGCGCTTTGTCGGGAGGCGGGGCGCGCACTTATCCTGGTGCCTGATGATCGGACGCGCGATCGGCTGAAGGAAACGCTCGGAGCAGCTTTTCCAGTCCTCGGAGCGACCGATGTGGAACAGTCGCTCGATCCGTTCACCAAAAGAACGGATCCCACTTTTCTGATCGTGGCGAACCGGTGGGAGGGCATCGACTTGCCGGGAGAAGACTGCCGGCTTCTGTCGCTGGTAAATTTGCCGACAGGTGCCGGATTGCAGGAGCGCTTCATGATGGAGCGGCTCGGCGCGGTTTCACAATTGCGCGACCGCATCCGCACTCGTGTCACTCAGGCGATGGGCCGCTGCACCCGCGACGAGGCCGACTATGCGATCGTGCTGATGATTGGAAGCGACTTGCTGAAATGGTGCTGCACCCAGACGAACGTCGTCGGCATGCACCCGGAACTTCAGGCCGAGATCGCGTTTGGACTCGAAAACTCGGAGGGGCGCACGAAGCAGGATTTCATCGAACTCAGTGACACGTTTTTGCAGCGAACTGACGACTGGACGGCTGCCGAAAGCGGAATTATCGACGATCGGAATAACCGCACGAAGGAAGCCGACCCCTGCGCGGCGACGCTCGCTCAGGTAGCTCCTATTGAAATCGCTTACGAGGACAGGATGTGGAATGCAGAGTTCGCTGAAGCGTTGGGTTGCGCAACGCAGGTTGTTGAAGGGTTGGCAGGTGGAGGCGAACTCAAACCCTACCGCTCGTTTTGGCATCACCAGGCTGCGGTCGCCGCGTTTCTTGCGTTCAAAACGACGAAACAGGCGTCATTCAAAGCCAACTGCATCGAGCATCTCGAAGCCGCATCAACAACTTCGATTGGCATTCGTTGGTTCGGCACTCTCCGCGCGCAGCTCCTCGCGAAACCGCTCGAGGAGATTGTAGTCGAGTTTCCTGTGCGAGAGTGGTTCCGCCAGATAAATGGCCTGCTCACTCGATGGAACATCAAGGGTTCCCGATTTGACCGGGAACTGGCTGAAACTCGCCGCATCCTCAGCACCCCAGAAGATGCCAAGAATTTTGAACGTGGGCTTGCGGTGCTCGGGCAGATGGTCGGTGCCAGAACACATCGTTGGGACGACGAAGGCGCTCCCGACGGATTGTGGGTCTTTGACGACTGGCGTGCGTTTGTTTTTGAGGCGAAGCATGAAAAAGCCAAAGCGGTGCCACTCAAGACTGTCCGCCAGGCACTTACCCATGAGGAGCGGGTTCGCAAAGACAACTTGATCCCGAAGTCGATGCCGTCCACAACGGTCATCGCTTCCATTCAGACCATCCTCGATCCTACGGCTGAGCTTCACGCCGGGGAACTACGGCACATAGATCCGGCGCGGATTCTAGGTCTCTTCAATCGGGCCGCCACGGCCCTGCGGCAGGTGCGCGCTCAGGCCGTCGGCGTCGGCGAAGAGGCATTGCAGACCGAGGCGGAAGGGATTTATCGCGCCGAGAAGGTCTTCATGGAGGATGTCGCTGACGAGCTTGAGCGTGTGCAATTGGCCGCCCTGCCGGTGGCCCGACAGTAGGGCGGAGAGAACAATTCTTCTCTTCCAACGGACTCCTGTGGAAGCTTTGCGTCATGAGCGATCGTTTTGCCTTTGGTGACGTTACTATCGGGCAATGCTCGCTGCCACGGCCAGCGGCCTTCGATTTCAAGTTGGAGGGAGAAGCTCAGGAAGGTCCGGATGAGGATGATGGGGCCGAGGACGTTTTCGAGGGCTGCCGAACCGCTCGATTGATCACTGACTGGCGTGCCGGGATTCTCCCTGATTCTCGGTTCGATCGGTTGGTCTGGTTCAGAGCCAGCGGCGACTGAGCCACCCGATGATTTCGTAAAAATACTCCGTCCATTTTCGTTTCGCCCAGACTTGGAGGTGAATCTCAGCCGACTCGGCCAAATCCCGTTCAAATTGGGCTTGTAGCTGACGGCACAGTTGCCCGTCACGAGTGAACAGGTTCAGTTCGTAGTTCAGGAGAAAGCTGCGGTAGTCCATGTTGGCTGTGCCGATGATCGCCCAATTGCCGTCCATCACGGCCGTCTTGGCGTGGAACATCCGGGGGAGATACTCGTAAATCCTGACTCCGGCAGCCAGCAGTCGGGCGTAGGCTGCCCGGGCGGCCCAAAGGGTGACGGGCACGTCGCTTTTCCGTGGAACGAGCAGGCTCACCTCGACCCCGCGGCGCGCTGCCTCAACCAACCCGTGTTGCGTCCGGCGGTCGGGAACGAAATAAGGTGTGGCGATTCGGATGCTCTGCCGCGCCTCGGCAAACAAGCTTCCGTAGCTGCAACGCAGGCGGCGCAGACAGGCGCGGGTTTGGTTTGGCATGAGCACGCTGCCGGGCGAAGCGGATTCCAGGGGTTCCCAGCGAAGATCGCCCCGCCAGAACGCCGCAAACAGGCCGCCGCTTGTTGGGCGAGCGGGCCACGGATTCGAACCGCAACCCCATCAGCCGCATCCTCGAGGTGATCTACAATCCAGCGTTCGCCTTCGTCATGCGCTTCAAATGGCTCACGCTCCTCGCCGCTGTCGGCTTGCTCGCCGCGATGTGGTATCCGTTCAGCCAACTCGGCAGCGAATTCATGCCGCCGCTCGAAGAAGGCGATCTCCTCTACATGCCCACGACCGATCCCGGCATCGGCGTGACGAAAGCGAAGGAAATCCTCCAGCAGACCGACAAGCTGCTCGCGAAATTCCCCGAGGTCGCAGCCGTCTTCGGGAAAATCGGTCGCGCCGAAACGGCCGCCGATCCGGCTCCCATGTCGATGCTCGAAACCACCATCACCCTCCACCGCGACAAGTCGAAGTGGCGGCAGGTCCGCGAGCCGCGATTCTACGACGGCTGGCCCGCGTGGGCGCAGTGGCTGCCCAAGAAAGTCCTGCCCTCCATCCGCCCGATCACGACCGACGAGATCATCTTTGGCTACAACGTGCCCGACGGCGAGGGCGGTGAACTCCGGGTTCCCGGCATGAACGACGCCGTCCAGATCCCCGGCCTCACCAACGCCTGGACCATGCCGATCCGCACCCGCATCGACATGCTCTCAACCGGGATCCGCACCCCAATCGGGATCAAGTTTATGGGGTCCGATCTCACCGAGCTTGCCGGTCTCGCCAACGCGGCGGCCAACGCGTTGAAGTCCGATCCGCTCACCAGCCCGAACACGACCAGCGCGTTTCCTGAGAAAAGCGTCGGCGGCAATTACTTCGACATCGAGATCAACCGCGACGAGATCGCTCGCTACGGCCTCGTCGTCGGCGACGTGCAGGATGTCATCATGACCGCGCTTGGCGGGATGACCGTCACCTCCACCGTCGAGGGGTTGGAGCGCTACCCGGTCAACGTCCGCTACCCATCGGAACTCCGCGACACCATCGAATCCGTCCGGCAAACCCTCGTCTCCACGCCGTCCGGCGCCCAGGTCCCGCTCGCCAAACTCGCCGACATCTCGATGCGTTAAGGCCCGCCCATGGTGAAAAGCGAGAACGCCCGCCTCACGAGCTGGGTCTACGTGGACATCGCCTACATCGACATCGGCACCTACGTCGAACGTGCTCAGCAAGTCGTCGCTCGGGCCGTCCCGCTGCCGCCCGGCGTGACCATCGTCTGGTCAGGTCAATACGAATACATGCAGGAGGCCAACGCCCGACTCCGCATTGCGATTCCTCTCGCGCTCGTCGGCATCGTTCTCCTCCTCTACCTTTCCACGCGAAGCTGGCTGCGCGTGTCGATCATCCTGCTCGCCGTTCCGTTCTCGCTGATCGGAGAGATCTGGTTCCTGTGGTTTATGGACTATAACATGTCGCTGGCCGTCTGGGTCGGCCTGATCGCGTTGGCCGGCCTCGATGCCGAGACCGGAGCCGTGATGCTCCTCTACCTCGACACCAGCTACAACCGCTTCCGCGAAGAAGGGAAACTCAACACAGTCGCGGACCTTTGGACCGCCGTCCACGACGGAGCCGTCAAGCGCATCCGCCCCAAGACGATGACTGTCATGTCCACCTTCACCGGCCTCCTGCCGCTCCTTTGGGCGACTGGCGCGGGAGCCGACACCATGCGCCGACTCGCTGTCCCGATGATCGGCGGACTCGCCACCAGCTTCCTGCTGGAACTCCTCATCTATCCGGTCATCTATTTCCTCGCGCGCCGGCGCTCGGTTGCTCGGCAATCGGACAGCATCCCCGTAAGCTAGACCGTCAAGAGCGATGGGTTTTTCGCGTTCTCCGGTCTGGAATCACGAAATCTTCTCTTTCGGTAATTTGGAAGATTTCACTAGGGGTGGAGTGCCGGACACCTCTACCAACAACAGATAGGGGAATGCCAACGGGTATCTTCCGGTATGCTGACAACTGGATGCACCGCCCTCACCGACAGTCAATACACGGCAACTTTGAGATCGTTTGCCGGCCGCTACGCCGCCAGGGACCGAGCCATATTTGTCCTCGGGAGCCGAACGGGATTTCGGATCTCTGAACTGCTGAGCCTGACCGTCCTCGATGTTTTTGATTCGACGAGAGGAACGGTTAGAGAGTCGGTTACCGTCGCGAGACAATATATGAAGGGAGGGCGCAAATCGCGAACTATGCCGCTTCACGAAGAGGCGCGAGCCGCGATCTTTGAGTGGCTCCGAAACGCCCAGATGGACCATCCCGGTTTTGGGCGAGCCTATCTATTCCCGCGCCAGGGAAACTACTCCGTTCCCTTGACGCGTCAGCACGCCGACTCCGTGATCCGATCCGCCTACAAACGGGCGGGACTTACCGAGCAGGGCACTCACAGCATGCGAAAAACCTTCGCCTCTCGGCTCTGGTCGTCACCATTCGTCAACGGAGATATGTTCAAGATGCGCGAGTTGATGGGGCACGAAAACCTATCTAACACAGCGAAATACGTTCAATTTCTCGACGGGAGTTTAGAGCGAGCTGTTTTGGCATAGCCCTGCCTCTGACGCACAACTCGGCGAGGGCATCAACAAGCACTCTCTGGAGAATATGGGCGACAGTGGATGAAGTGAAACTGTCTGATTCGAATTATCGAGATTCTTGGGCATCGTCTCTACGCAACATGGCGCAACTGCCGACCCCTCTCGGTGGGCGCCGGAACGTCGCTCCTTGAACGTTGAAACGAACAGAGCCCGGGGCGCTTTCGCTTCCTGGACTCTGTTGGTAGTTTTTCGTGCGTGGAACGAATCAATCGGGATCGCGATTGGGCGAAATGTCGTAGCCGGCGCTTTCCAGTTGTGCCCACGTCATCGCACGCTGAAAATTTCCCACAATCTGCATGATCTCCGGGAATTTAACGATGAAGGGCGTGACGAAGACAGCGCACCATAGTCCGCTTTGTGGTTTCTGCATCGGGACCGTGAACAATGCCTCGAAATCCCTCATGAGGCTCGGTTCAGCGGCCAGTTTCTCCGAGGTGGCGGCCTTTGCTTCGATTACCGTTTGCCAAGCCGGTCCCTGGTTCGTCTCGTCCCAGTTGGTCACCCAGGTCGCAAGCGAGACAATCCCTGAAATTCCGGGTTTAACACCGAAAGCGGTTGCGATGGTGAACGTGTCGAATCGCATTTCGGAAAAAAATAGTTCTTCTGATCCCAAAGCGGCCACTCGAACGATTTCATTCTCCGAACAGGCCGTCTCCAAGATCTGTCGGGATGAGTCAAGCCATGCTTCATCGCACTGCCAACGGGGCGACAAGTTATTCTTACCCGCTTGCAGCGCGTAGTGCTCGAAGCTTGAAATCCGACGTGAACCGCCCTGTTTTTCCTGGTTCGAGGATCGCTTGGGAGTGATTTCTGCGCTGGGAAGCTGGGCGTCTGTCCAACCCAGACGGGCACGGAATGTCCAAACCTCTTTTGCTTTTCCATTGTGTCCATTGATCCACACCGTAAAGGGGAGATCCTGACCCGCTTCGCTCTTGGGGAACAATCGGTCAAGATTCGACGCATGCATTTGCAGCACATACGGTGCCCGGGAGTCATCGACGAATACCAACTCGATACCGATCTCCGACGGAACCTCGTGGTGAAGCCCGCGAGTTACCCGCACATGCTTCACATTGTGAAACTCATTCACAACGTGGCGTTGACTATCGGGAACCATCAGCCTCAAGGCTCCCGCGTTCGTCGAGAGGAAAAAGAGACCATGGTGATTGCCAACCGTTTCCCAAAAGTTCGTCGAAGCGATCTTAGGGCCATCATTTTTGAGACATAGAATTGTTTCCATACTCAAAGATACTGATTTGGGAGGTGTTTTTTTTTGAGTAACTCAAAAAAATTTACCTCCTGTGGTAGCCTGAAAAGCATCTCAGGAATTTTGGCTTGGTTGCGAATGGGGCTTGGCGCCGCGCCAGTCACTGTAACGGACAGATGCACAATAACATTGACGATGTTATCGTGCAGTGAGTAGTTACGTTTGATGGAAGCGCTAGAAAAACGCTTGGTGGCTTACTTGGATTCGATCACTGGAAAACTGCCGGACCTCCAGATGGAGCTTGCGGATGGGATGGCGGCGTTACCCTTGTTCCTACGGGAGCGTTACCTGCTTCGAGCCCTGAGGATCTTCGGCAAAAAATGCCTGCTTGCCCTGGAAGCCTCCGAATGGGAAACAGGCTCCCCCTCTGAGTATGCCTCCCACGCCGAGCTACTCCACGAGAAGCTCGGAGAACCAGTCACCATCGTCTTGCCCAACATTCCGTCCTATGTTCGAAATCGCATGGTCCAGATGGGAGTCCCCTTCATCGTCCCTGGCAACCAGCTCTTCATGCCATTCGTGATGGTCGATCTTCGGGAGCATTTTCACCGCATCTCACCGGCCCATGGGAAGAAGCTCTCACCCTCCACCCAGAGCATTCTCCTTTACCACCTCCTCAGAGAATCCATCGCCGGCGTCCCCCTGCGCAGCATCGCGGAGAAAGTCGGCGGCTCACCGATGATGCTCAGCCGGGCCAAGGACGAACTGGAGGCTGGAGGACTCTGCGGAACCACTCGAAAAGGGCGATCCATCGTTCTTGAGTTCAATCGCCATCGGCGGGAACTATGGGAACAAGCCCAATCCTTCCTGACCTCGCCCGTTCGCAAGACTCATTGGATTCAATGGAGCACGGTGGGCTATCCGGCACTCGAGGCTGGCCTAACCGCTCTCAGTAGCCGGACCATGATCGAGGACGATCGCCTGCCCACCTACGCCCTCCCTCAGGAAACCTACCGGGCGAACCTCGAGAAGGGCATCTTCCATGGCTGTCCTGGCTCCTCGGGAGCCGATATCCAGCTCCAGGCATGGAGTTACAATCCACTCCTCCTCGGAGACGAGATCCGCGTCGATCCGCTGTCCCTCTACCTCAGCTTGAGAGACTCCGTGGACGAGCGCATCCAACAGCAGCTTGAGACACTCATTGAGGAGGTGAATTGGTCATGATCCGGGGACTCGACATCTTCCGCGAACGTTTCCGGGATTACGAAGATTCGCTGATCCTGATCGGCGGAGCCGCCTGCGATGACTGGTTCACCCGGCAGGGCCTCGAATTCCGCCTTACCAAGGATCTCGACATCGTTCTGGTGCTGGAAGCCGTGAATCCCGGATTCATCGCGGCAATGCGCCAATTCATCAAAGACGGCGGCTACAAAGTCAGCCAGCGCAGCGAGGATGGCCCACCTGTGCTCTATCGTTTCGCCAAACCGACCGACGAACAGTTTCCCTTCATGCTGGAAATCTTCAGCCGGAAGCCTGAAGGAATCGACCTTGGGGAAGATCAGACCATCGTTCCGATTCCCCTGGGTGAGGACACCCACAGCCTCTCCGCGATCCTTGTCGATGACGACTATCACGCGCTGATCCGCGAGCATTCCGAAGTCCGGGATGGTGTTTCCTTTGTCACCGCCACCGCGCTGATCCCGCTGAAATCGAGCGCCTGGCTGGACCTCAGCGATCGGAAAGCCGCAGGGGCAAAGGTGGATGCCAAGGACATCGCCAAACACCGCGCCGATGTCTTCCGCCTGGCAGGAACGCTCCCCGGCGACCCTGGGCCTGAACTGCCCGAAACTATCCTCAACGACGTCCGCCGTTTTCTCGATGGCTTCCCCGAGGAATCCGAGGAATGGCGGGCCATTCTCGCATCGATCAAAGCCACCCTTGGTGGAAACCTGAAGCCCGCCAGCTTGCGGTCCGCCATCCAAACCTACTTCCGCCTTACCTAAATGGATATCGAGACATCCAACGCTATTCGGTTCTTTTTCCCGAATCCGTCGCTCATTCAGGTCCTGTTCGAGGCATTGGCGAATTCCCTTGATGCCGGAGCCTCGGAAGTGACGATCCGGATCGAGATTGATGGCTTCGTAGCCGCCGACACCCTCCGATTTACCATTACAGACAACGGCAGCGGTTTTGACGACGGCAGTTTCGACCGATTTTGCCAGCTTCTGAAACCGCGGGACGCGGGCCACAAAGGATTGGGGCGGCTTGTTTACCTCAACTACTTCGACCGGGTCGAGGTGGAGAGCAACTGGGGCAACCATCGACGAACCTTTCGATTTTCCGAGCAGTTCAAAGGGATATCTCACGTCGATACGCTTCCTGATCCGGAGCCCCAGTTGACCAGGCTCGTTTTTGAAGGATTTACCGGGCAACGCGTCAAATCCTACGACGACCTCAAACCAGGTGCTCTCAAATCGAGAATCATCGAGCAGTTTCTTCCCACGCTTTACGACCTGAAGCGACGTGGTGAAACGTTTCTCATCCGGCTGGAATTGGAAACGGACGAGAAAAACTACGAGAAGGATTTCTTCTCCACGGACGAGGCAATCGTCCCGGACGACCTGCCGGACCTGACTTCGGTGAAGATTACCGATCCGGCTCTGGATGCTTTCGAAGGCGTCGAGATGCTCTATCAGGTAAAATCCGGCTTTGGGCCGCGGCGAGTCCTTATCGCAGCCAGCATCGATGGGCGGACGATTCCGATTAAACTCATTCAGCCGAATGCGATTCCTGCGGATCACTCAGTCATCTGTCTGTTCTTCTCGAAGCTTTTTGAGGGATCAGCAGACGGTGCCCGACAAAAACTGATCCTGCCTGAAACGGTTTCAGAAGAAGAATTGATCCGCGTCTTGCGCCGCGAGCTTGGGAAGGTGCTGGCCGACGAAATTTCGCAAATCAGCGAGAGGAACGAAGAGACCAAAGAGGAGTTCGAGGAAAAATTTCCCCATTTGCTCGGCTACTTCGAGGAAACATCCGTCGGACTAATCGACACGGACGATGCACTGGACATCGCGCAGCGCCGCTTTTTCAAGGCCCAGAAGGAAGTTCTTCAGTCGGACAAACTCGACGACGAGACCTTCGAGTTATCCCTGGAACTCTCCTCCCGTTCTTTGACCGAGTATATCCTCTACCGGGATTGATTATCCGTCGGATGAAGGAAATGAACGCGGAGAATTCAGAAGCGGAGATCCACAATTTGATCGTCCCCCGATACCACGAGTTCAATCAGGAGGGATTGGTGGAAGGCATCTATCGGAACAACGCGTGGTTGCTCGATGATAAGTTCATGAGCTTTCAGACCATCCTGAGTGAGAAGCGGATGGACGAGGTCATCGATGCAATTCGGCTCTCCGACGATGGAATCGGCGATGACGGTCGTCCGGACATTGCGATGATCTTCTCCGCTAATCCGGCTGAGGTGCCCCAGGTCGATGTGGTTGTGGTCGAGATCAAGCGCAGGACCAACGACGAAAAGGAGAACACCAACGCGGTGAATCAGTTGCTCGACCGCGCTCAAAAGTTGGTAGATCACTGCCCGAACATCCAGCGTGTCTGGTATTACGCCGTGCTCGAAGTGGATGAGGTGCTCGACAGACGCCTCCAACAGATGAAGTGGGCGCCAATCTTCTCGATCGGGAAGGTTTTCTATCAGGACTTCGAGACTCGGCGTCCTGACGGGCAGGTCATTCCGACGCCAACCTTCATCCTCTCCTTTGATGCCATTATTGGCGACGCAGAGTGCCGGAATCACACATTCCTAGAAATCCTGAGGTCCGGGATGAAGGCCATGGAGAAAACCGTCACTACAGTGTGCCAACCCGCCGTCGTTCAACCGGAAGAGGCAACCCCCACCTGATTTCCCATGTCCAATCACCAGATTGGTCTCGTTGCTCTCAAAGTGGGGAGTGACACGTAAATATCGAAATTGAATCCGGAGGGTCCGTCTTGGCGAGGGGCTAGTTTTCATCGCATACCGCGCGATCCAGTCAGTCCTCAGAATCGACGAGTTCTGTCGAAGGACGCGGGCCACCTCACGGTGCGCTAAAGCTATTTTCTCCTGGTGGGGAAAATGTCAGAGAGATCTACGCGAAGGCTTTTCATCAAGCGCGCAACAAGGTGCAACGTGGCAAATTTATCGCCGTTGATTAGCCCGTGAAGCATTGAGGAGGGGATGCCAGTCGCTTTCGAGAGCTGGGAATAGCTCCAGTTTTCCGCCGTCATTTTACGGCGAAGGAACGTCCCCAATGCAATGTCGAGGTGCGACGGAGTCTTGGTAGCCATGCTCCCCGAAGAATGACGGCAGCTCCGTTCTCCATGGAGAAGGTTAAAGCTTGACTCGGCATTCTCATTGGAGAATGTTTTGAGCGATTGCCGCCAGCAGCAGAAATGAGGCCCGGGTATCTTCGAGTTCTATGAAAAACGCGACCGCCTACGCTCCGCACCTCAGTTTGTTGATCACATTGGTAACCGTATCTGGGCTATTCGTCAGTTGCTCGAAATCTCCGAAATCACCATCGATACCGGACACCAACCCTGCGATCACGGAACCAACCGAGCCGAAATATCCGTCGAATGGCGAAGCCGAGAATGCGATGACGTCGGCGCTGAAGACCATATTAGCGTCACAGGGGCGAGTCGATTCTCTTGAGATCGAGAGCGTAAGATGGGGCGAGAAACATCAGAATGGGCACTCTTCGAGTGACCAATTTCTACCAATGATGAACAAGGTTGAATCACCGCAACCCGGCGCGACTATTTTCCCCGCTGAAGTAAAATTTTCATGGTCGGGTGAAGTCACCTTCGGGGGTGAGGGAATCCGCCACGAACACGACCGGTGGAACTTTTTTGTCAACCCAATGGGGGACCTAAAGGCCGTGCCAATCGGCCCGGTCAAATGATCGGACTCCGCAAAGTCGCGCCTACGATGAAAAGAATGATCTTCCTCTCACGGTTTCCGCTTATTGCTTTGGCGCTTCTGACCACGGGATGCGGCAATCCAGGCCCTGACATTGAACTCAATGGAGTGACGCTCTTCGATGTCCCGCTCTCATTCTATTTCACAAACCGGGAGCAACAACCGATCACGATCGAGCGAGTGGTCGTCAACGGAGATACTGAGCTGCTGTATGTGATAACCGGCCCCCGCAAGGCCGCATTCTCTCCGACCGTTCTCCAAACCGGCGAGTCAATCGCTCTCAACAATACTGTCGGACCGGCCGCCCGAAGTGTGACGGCATATACAGATCGCGGCTCGCGCACCTGGGAGGTCGAATAAATTATGAATGCAAAAAACCTAATCACTCTCGGCCTCGCTCTTTTGATCGTTCCGAACTTTATACGCGGCGCTCTCGATCTTGGAGATAGCCAAGCCTTGATGTCCGTCTTCGGCATCGGCGCCGCAATTGGCATGACTCTCTACATAGTAGGACTGTGCAAGGCAGCGAGTGCAAAGGGACAGTCAGCGTGGTGGGGTGCGACTGGGTTACTGTGTGTTGTCGGCGGACTGATCGTCCTGTTTCTTCCAAAACGAACAGTATCTTGAATGAATTAAAATCCATGAAAACCTTCTTTTTGCTCACTTGCTTGACCCTAGTTGCAGTCACCGGTTACGCCAAACCTCTCTCGATCTCGACGGGTGAGTGGCATGGAACGCGCACGGATTCGTGGTCCCACGAGACTAAAAGCTATCCGACAAAAATTAGCATTCGCAACAGCGGGGCATCGGTCATCATGGAAGAAACCTACACATTTCTCCCTCCCGGCCCCGAATCCGACTCCGTCACCATTGTGACCACGACAACTTTTTCACCGCGCGGACGTATCCGCATCGTAAAATACGATACCTTAAGCCAAACGATCGAAGCGGCAGCCTCAGGGCGTTGGACACAGCGTGGGAAGAAGGTTCTCGCGCGGGTCAATGGGGTGAACTGGCTCAGCACTCGTAACGTCGGCACCATCGAATATATCCTCGGAAAGCGAGAGCTTAGAGCACAGGGACGCTTCCTCGTCACTTCCGACAACGGATTCTTCGCTTTGTTCGAGCCAGATTTCGATATCGTTGCCAAGCGAATCGGCGGACGCCAGAGAAACTGACTGGAAGTCGCGGATGTTACTCGACGCCTTGATTATCTGGTCTGAATTGGTTGTTCGCGAGGCATCTGCTTCGGATGTTGTCGTGCATTGCCTGTCGGCGCTTCGTTGACCGGTCCGAACTATCGAGACACCCCGGGCACCTTCGTATCCGGAGTGTCTCCGCCACTTCCTTCGCAGCCAATTGTTCGCCTTCGCATCTCGGAAGCGGGTCCGTCTGGACTGCTCTAAAGCGTGATGTCCAAGCCAGCGCTCTTCAATTGAGCCCAAGTTACAACGCGCTCGAAATCACCTAGCATTGGCAACAGCTTTTGAAACCGAGCCATGTGCGGCATCAAGCATACCGCGCACCAGGGACTCGTTTTCGGCTTCTGTAGTGGGGCGCGGACTGGGATTGGGAAGCGCTTTATCGCAGAGGCATCTGATTGATCGTCCGAGCTGACGATATCGATGAGCTTCAAGGTAGTCTGCCACGCCTTATCTTCCGTGGTTTTGTTCCAATTTGTAATCCATGTCGCAAGCGGAACGATCTCAGATTCCCCCACTTTCGAAGCATACGCGGTTGATAGGGCGAAACCTGCATCCAGTATGATTTCCTTCAAATACAATTGCTCGTTGCCCTCGGTCAACGCGGGAACATAGGAGCCTGAGAGTCGAGCTTCTAATAATATCGAATCGATGGTTTCCAAGGCGATGTCCGGACACTCCTGACGGGGCGACTTATAGGTGTGTCCAGTTTGGAGTGTGTAGTGCTCGAAACTCAAGACTTTCTGTGGAATCGAATCAGAACTGGTTGTTGCTGCCTCGGTCGAAGGCGTTCCAATTGTTGGAAGCTGCAAGCTTGCGCAGCCAAGATGGGCTCGCATTGACAATACTTGCTTGGCTTTCCCCCGTTTCCCATTGACCCAAACCGTAAAAGGGATTTTCTGGCCGGCTTCTGATTTTGGAAATAGTCGATCCAAGTCGGAAACGTGCATCTGGAGGACATACGGCATCGGAGATTCGTCTTCAAATAACAGCTCAATCCCGATCTCAGATGGAGCCGTATAATGCGGTCCACGAGTGACGTAGACGGTATCGACGTAACGAATCTCGTCCACGACATGGCGTTGACAATCGGGAACGATCAATCGCATGGCACCAGCGTTGGTCGAGAGAAAGAAGTTGCCTTTAGCGTTGTGCGCCGCTTCCCAGAAATTCGTTCTAACGAGCTTCTGGCCATCATTTTCTAAGCATAGATGTGTATCCATGCTTCATAGATACTGAGTCGCTCGACAGCTTTTTGAAAATAATTTAAAATAATTTTCCGACTCTTCCAGAAACGCTCAGGCGGCGCTTGATCCTGGCAATCTCGGTTTCGATTTTCCACCACGACTGATAGTGTAAAATACAAAGGTGGCGTTCTCTCATGCGGACGCCTGCCAGATACAACCTGATCTGATCGCCCCGCCTCGTCTCAGCGCCGGAGCCGACATCTGAGAGGGCCGCGATCTCGGGAAAACGACAGCGTCCGTATCTTGTCAGAATGATCCGAACTCCGCTCCGCTTAATCAATCTCGCCGAGATCTATCGAAATGACGCGATCTTATCGCTCCAACGTTGGTCTGACGCCATTCGAGCATGGGGAAAAGAGCACCCGAAGCCTCGCGATTCCGGCTACCTAGAGGATGTCGCCTCATATGCTCATCAGGAGACTGGACTACGGTGCATGGCCCTTGAGACGCTCGATCGATACGCCGCGCTAGAGCTGTGGACCGCCGCGATTGAAGACCTTTCGAATGTGGCTTTTCTCGCGAGCTACCCCCGCGAACTCGAGCACTCACTGCGCAGTCTCGGCGCTGTCGACCCGAGCCTACTGGGTGGATTGCAGTGGCTTTTAGCGGATAACATGAGCTATCCCGCGCGCAACCACTTTCTCCGCTGGAGAACGTGGTCGGCACCGATTTTTGCCGTCGATGCAGACGTTGTGTTATCTGCCGTAAATCAACCAGACCCGGAGCCGTCGCCGACGATCAAAGACCTATTTGCGGACGGCACCAAGTCCCAGCGCGCGGCGATGAAAGACCTCTCCTACCTCATCGCTGTAAAGCGCCTGGGACGGACGTTTGGAGGCATCAAACCACGCACTACGGCGCTGCTGGTCGGCCTGTCGGGCAGCGGCAAAACGTGGGTCGCGGAAACGGTTGCAGCGATGGCCGGGCTCAAGTCGTTCGGTGCGACGGTTGGTTCTTGGTTGATCTATGGAGGTAGGGGCGAGACGCCCACCGCCGAACGTATACGCCGGCATCTACGCGACCACGGCGCGAGCGTAATTGTGATCGATGAAATCGACAAAGTGCGGATGGGAAATAACGACGGAAACGCGGGGTATTTCCGCTGTATTTGGGACGAGGTGATGAGCCTCCTGGACGGCCGAGCTGACCGTTGGCCGGACTGGTCCGATGCCGACACTACGGCTCTGCGTAATAGCCATTTCGTTGCCGCCGGCGCGTTTCAAGACGTATATCGCACTCAGCTTGGTGCAGGTCCGGTGCTGATCAAGGAGGAAATTGAAGCGCTCGAGCCAGTTACATTTCAACGCCTCTCAGACGCTCAGATTTTGCCCGATGAGCTACTCAACCGATTGGGGAGCGTGATCGAAATCAGGCCGCCCGAGACTGACGAACTTGCTGAGCGAATGTTCGAGATCGAGAACGACGCTGGGTTCGCATGCGACAACCAAGAGCGTCTTGAGAATGCTCAGCGCATCGCATGTAGCCTGACTGGCATGAGGGGCCTGGAAGACTACGCGTTGCAGCTCGCGCGCCGCCGCATCAAAGAAGACCGCCGAAGCGCTCGCGAGAAAGGTCAGTGATTGTCCGGTCAAAATCCGGAACACTTTTTAGAGTAAGCGGGGTTTTGACCCGTAAATCGTTGCCTCTCAGGAGGAAAAAAAGTGCGCCCCAGGCTCGAACCGGGAACCGATTGATCAAGAGTTACTTGGCGTATCCTCGGCATAGACCGCAAAACTGAATCTGTTCTTGAGTCGGGTCGTAGTCCTGTCTTGGTTGAACGTATCTTGAAACCATGAACCGCTTGTCTGTTTTTGTCGAAAGCACGGAACGTTCGACGAAAATCACCTGTTGCCTCATCGACAAACGAGAGATTGCGTATGTTGAAGGGCTACTTGAAAAGCTCCGCTTGGATTGCGACATCGATGAAGTTGGAGGACCGTTTTACGCGGTGGACATTACCAATGTTTCGGGCTCGATCCACAAGGAGATGCGCACTCGGGCTGAAACCCTAGCGATCATCGAAGCAGAGGAGATCGGACAGAATGCCCGTGATGTTTTCGAGCAGACTGTCACTGGCGGCAAATACTCTCACGGAGACCTCACCATTTCCGTCTGTCCGGACAACGGGTGCCGGTAGGCGTCAGTCCAACTGATCGCCTCACAGAATTGGAGTCGTTCGAGCGAAATTACGGCCAACGCTTCAAAGTCAGTGACCACGTCGAAGTCCGATACGCGCACCCCGGGGACCGAAATCTGGAGTTGTCGCAATGTCGTCCCGCGCATCCCAGCGGATTGCGCCAAGTTTTTCGACGACGGCAGATCTGATCACATGCTGCACCCGTGACGGAGCTGTGTGGGCTGGGTGGGCGTGCCACTCCTCGCATCCCGTAGCTTCAGGCAGGCAGCCAATCGCCGTGGGTTGACGATACTCAAGCCTGGAGACTCGGACTTTCCCCCAGCAATCTCGCCGAATTTTCCTCAAGCTCGCTCATCAGAGCAGTCGAAACATCCAGAATTCAGCGATTTCTTGGGAAAGAAATGGGAAAGAAATCGAGCGACTCTATACGCCGTTTAACGCTTCTAAACGCCGGGGGGGTTTTTCGGGAGTATCTCGTATCCCTCTAAAAATGAGTATTTTAAGAGTAATGCTCGAGGAGGGACTTGAACCCACACTCCTTGCGGAACCAGATCCTAAGTCTGGCGCGTCTGCCAATTTCGCCACTCGAGCTGCGTTGCGGGACGGATCTTACCGTGACCAGGATTTCCCGCAACTCAGGATTGCGGTCGGGTTTTTGCGAGGGTGCAGGACAAAAATCTCTGAAAAAGCATTTAAGCGAGGTATTTTTACTGCCAAAGTATATGCGTTTACATATACGTTTGATTGATGAACCCAAATACCGCACCTCGTGCCATCCTTGATCAAATCGCGGCCATCGACCGCATGGAGCGAGGAAAGCTCTCGGTGATCCGTCAAGGCCAGAGCGGATCTTACTTCAATCTCCAGCGTAGGGAGGGTGGGCGAAACGTGACCGAATACGTCCCGGCCGATCAGGTGGCCCAAGCCCAGGAGAACATTGATGCCCATCATCGCTTCCAGTCTCTTGTCGGCGAGTATGCGGACTTGATCACCGCGCAGAGCAGGCAGGATCGCAAGGCCGGGGCTAAAAAAAAACGCCCGACCCAAACATCTGCCTCGCCCAGGAAGCGGAAATCCAAGACCTGATCGCCGCGTTCCGCAGCAAAGAGCCAGCCGGAACTGCCGTCGCCGAGTTGGAAGTCCTCGTGCGCACAGCCATCTTCAAACCAGCCAACGAACTGGTGGCCATGCTCCTGCAGCAAGCCGCCGAGCGCATTGACGCGGCCTACCTCCCCAAGCCCGGCGAACAAGCCAAGGGGCGCGAGGTTCTCATGGTCCAGGGCATGTTCGGCTCCTTCGCGCTGCTGCGCCAATACTACTACCATCCCGGGAAAAAATGCGGCCACTTCCCGGCCGATTCGGCCCTCGGTCTGGAAGGGGCCTACACCCCCGCCCTGGCCCGGCTCATCTGCTTGGAGGGAGCGGATGAAAGCAGCTTCCAGCAGGCTTGCTTCCACCTCGCGGAAACTGGCGGCATCTCCGTCTCCGAGCGCCAGATCCAGCGTGTGGTTGGCCGCACGGGCGAGTGCGCCGTGGCGTGGCAAAAACGAGAATCGGCCCCCGGCCCCTGCGAGGCCAGGATCCTCTACGTCAGCGCGGACGCCACCGGAGTGCCCATGCGCCGGGAAGAGCTCGCTGGCCGCAAAGGCAAAGCCCCCGACGCAAAAGCCAAAACCCGCATGGCCACGCTCGGTTGCGTCTTCACCCAGACCAAAGAAGATGACCAAGGTCGCCCCCTGCGCGACCACGACTCCACCACCTACCTCTCCGCCTTCCAGAGCCCCTCGGACTTTGGAATCAGCCTGCGTCGCGAGGCCATTCGGCGCGGCTTGTTCTCGGCCCCGGAAACCGTCCTGCTCATCGACGGAGCCCCCGGCTTGGAAAAGCTCGGGCACGATTACTTTCCGGATGCCGTCCAAATCGTGGACTTCTACCACGCCATGGAACACCTCCAGACCCTGATCGAAACCCTCTGGGGCAAAGCGGAGCAGGCCCGCAACAAGCGCCGCAGACATCACTGGAAAAAACTCCTCGCTCACGACGGGGTCGAGCGCATCATCAAGCAGGCGCGCCAGGAAGCCCTCCTTCGCGGCAATGTGGCACAGGTGGAAACCACTTTGGGCTACTTCGTGAACAACATCCCGCGCATGCAATACGGAACCTTCCGGGCCAGAAAATACTTCATCGGCTCCGGAGTCGTCGAAGCCGGCTGCCGCTCACTCATCGGAAAGCGATGCAAGCAATCGGGCATGTTCTGGGGCGAGCCTGGCGCGGACAAAGTCCTCGCCTTCCGGTGCATCCATGCCAGCCGCAGAACGAACTCGTTCTGGAAATACCGCCTCAACTCACGCGCCGCTGAGAACGACACGCTCCCCCTCGCCGCATGATTTGAAGATTTTTGTCCTGCACCCTTTTTGCGAGGGCTTTGGGGAACGTAACCGCCGTCTCGGTGTCGGCGGTGGGGTGTTGGTTTGCGGTGGGTGCTTCTCGGGAAATGTCCGGCTGGCGCCTGATCGGATTGGGTTGGTGAAAGGGAAGCCGCCACTGCTGGAGCCGCGGCTCGCTCGCTTCGCTCGGTTTGCCGGATTGCGGGCGCCTTCCCGCCGTCTTGTCGTTTGACACGGGGCGGGGGGCGGAGCAGTGTTCCCGGCTTCCGAACCGCACCCTTCCATCTATGAATTTTTATCTGAATAAAGTCCGCTGGCTCAACAGCGCGTTTCTCATCGGGACCTTTCTCACAACCTGCACGTTCGTGCCGCTTTACATCTGGAATCACGGCGTGGATGCCTTCCAGCTGACCTTGTTCGTTTTTTTCTTCCTGGCTTCCGGGTTCAGCATCACGCTGGGTTACCACCGGCTCTTTTCGCACCTGACCTTTACCGCCAAATGGCCGGTGAAGCTCTTCACCCTTCTCTTCGGCGCGGCGGCCTTCGAGGGTTCGGCGCTCGGGTGGTGCGCGGATCACCGCAAGCACCACAAACACGTCGATCACGACGAGGATCCCTACGATATCTCGAAGGGTTTTTTTCACGCCCACATCGGGTGGCTGCTCTTTCGTCGTGGGCCGGACACGCCGCTGACGTGGGTGCGGGATCTGGAAAAGGACAAGCTGGCTTGGTGGCAGCACCGTTACTACGCGCTGATTGGCGTCGGGATGGGCTTCGCGCTGCCGGCGTTCATTGGTTACCTTTACGGTGGTGGAACGGCGGCTCTGGGCGGGTTTTTGCTCGCTGGTGTGGCTCGCGTGGTCTTCGTGCACCACATGACGTTTTGCATCAATTCGCTGTGTCACTGGATCGGAGACCGGCCTTATTCGTCGAAGATCTCGGCCCGGGACAGCTTCTTGATGGCGCTGTTCACGTTTGGCGAGGGGTATCACAATTACCACCACGAGTTTCAGTATGATTACCGCAACGGGGTAAAGCCGTGGCAATTCGATCCGACGAAATGGACGATCTGGACGCTGCACAAGCTAGGCTTGGTGTCGAATCTGCGGCGGGTTGCGGAGGAGCGGATCGTGAAGGCTCAGATCTTGGAGCAGCAGCGGCACCTCGACGAGCATTTGCAGACCTATCAAGGCGCGATTTGCGAGTCGGTTCAGGCGATGATCACGCGGACGCAGGAGCGGATGCACGCGGCGGTCGAGAGCTGGGAGACGTTGCTGGCGGAGTCGCGCGAGGCGGCGAAGCGGCACGGGGAGATCTCGCGGGCGCGGCGGGCGGAGCTGAAGCGTGAGCTGGCGGCCGCGACGGAGAGTCTGCGTGAGGCGATGCGCGAGTGGGGCGAGGCCCGGCGGATGGCCTTTTCTTCGGTGGCTTTGCCGGCTTAACGGTTCGGCTGGTTCGTTTGCGCTCTGGTTTTTGCGGGCCCCGCTCTTGGTGAGCGGGGCCTTTTTCTTGGTGAGGGAAGTGTTCGGCTTTGCCGGATTGGGTTGGGTCGGCAGCCGGAGCGAAGCGGAGACCGCCGAAGGCCACCCCCCGCTCCTTGATGATTGCCTTCGGCTCTCTCGCTTTGCTCGAATTACCGGGTGAGGCACCGGGACGGTGCCTCTCGCACGCGGGACGCGTGCGTTCCCCTCACTCTTTGAGGAGTTTTTCGAAGCGTTTGGCTGGGTTGCTGTAGGTGGGGTAGGTCTTTCCCTCGGTGTCTTCCGGTCGGAAGCGCCATTGTTTGTAGGCCCAGAGCCAGCACTCGGGGCGGGCTCGGATGGCGGGTTCCATGGCGTCCCAGCAGGCTTGGGTGATCTCCCGCGGCGTGGCGGATGGCGGAAGCTCGACGGGGGGGTGGTAGACCATTCGGAAGGTGCCGTCGGGGTGGGGGCGGACTTCGCAGGGGACGGGGAGGGCTTCGGTGCGGGTGGAGAGGACGGAGAGGAGCGGGCTGGCGGGTGTCCAGAGGCCGAAGCATTTGATGGGGATCGCGCCGTGTTTGGGGTCGAGGGACAGGTCGGTGACGGCTCCGGTTTTATGGCCGGCTTTGAGGTGTTTGAGCAGGCGAACGAGAGCGCGAGCCTGAGGGATGACGGTGTGGCCGCAGTTTGACCGGAGGGCGTCGAAGATGGGGCCGAGGAGGGGGTTCTTGAATTGCTGGGTGACGATGAGGCCGGGGGTGACGGCGTGGGCGCTGGCGTGGCCGAACCACTCGAAATTCGAGAAATGGAAGGTGTAGTAGATGCCGGGCCTCGTTTGATCCAAATGGATGGGGTGGTCGTGGAGGCCTTCGATGCCGATGTAGTGGTTGATGTTTTCCGGGGTGAGATTAGGGGACCAGAAGAGGCAGAGCATGGCGCGGGCGAAGCTCTGGTAGCTGGCGCGGGCGATGCGGGCACGGTCGTCGGCGGGCTTTTCCGGGAAGACGGCGGCGAGGTTGGCGTGGGCGGTGGTGCGACCGCGGGTGTCGAGCTGGTAGGCGGCGGCACCGACGGTGTTGGCGAGGGGCTCGAGGGCCTCGTAGGGGAGGAGGGGGATGAGGTCGGCGGCTGCGCGGAGGGCGGCGTGCTCGGCACGGTAGCGGGTGCGCTTGAGGAACGGGAGGGTGGCGAGATCGGTGGGCACTGGGGTGGAACGGAGCTGATCGCCAACTAAACGGGATTAACTTGATTGACAGGATTAACTGGATTGACTGAGCACCGGGGGCTGGGAAGCTGCGGGGCAGACTACACTGGCTTTGCGGTGTAGCCCGAAGGGCGAGACGAGCGGGAGCGAGCGAGTCAATTAACAGGATTTCTCGATGCGCGGAAATACTGGGGTTGGGGTGCCGAGGGTGTGACCGTCGGGTAGACCTCCCCAG
This sequence comes from uncultured Verrucomicrobiae bacterium, assembly GCA_963719495.1. Classification (GTDB taxonomy): domain Bacteria; phylum Verrucomicrobiota; class Verrucomicrobiia; order Chthoniobacterales; family JAATET01; genus CAVVKW01. Next base: position 183,499 of record CAVRCI010000003.1, on the reverse strand, counting down.
GGGGTGTGGGCGAAGGTGAGGTTGGCGGGGTCGATGGCGAGTTGGGCGGCGATTTTCTCGGCGGCGGTGGGGACGATGGGGGTGAGGAGGATGGCGAGGATGCGCAGGGTTTCCGCAAGATGGTAGAGGATAGCGTCGAGATCTTCCGCGTTGGTCAGGTCTTGGTGCTTAGCTTTCGCCCACGGTTTTTCGGCTTCAATGCACAAATCGCACTGAGACGCTAGCAAAGCGATTTCATCAAGCCCTCGCGAGATCTGGGCTTGTTTGAACATATCAGTAACATTCTTGACGGTCGACTTGGCGATATCGCGGAGAAGGCCGAGATTAGCTACGTTTGTTCGGACGTTTCTTAACGTTCCGCCGCGGTATCGGTGTGCCATGTTCAGCGTGCGATTGAGGAGGTTGCCGATGCCGTTGGCGAGATCGGCGTTGTAGCGGTCTTCGAGGCGGTCGAGGTTGAAGTCGGCGTCGCGGCCGGTGACGATGTCGGCGAGGAGGTAGTAGCGGATGGTATCGGGGCCGTATTTTTCGACGAGTTCGACGGGATCGACGACGTTGCCGAGGCTCTTGCTCATTTTCGCGCCGGCGATGTTCCACCAGCCGTGGACGAGGAGGGGCGGGATGTCGGCGTCGGCGAACCCGATGGCGTGGAGCATGATGGGCCAGTAGACACCGTGGGCGGGGATGAGGATGTCTTTGCCGATGACGTGAAGGGTGGGGGGGGTGAAGGTGTTGTTGGTTGTTGGTGGTTGGTTATTGGTGGCCTCGTAGCCCGCGAAGGAGATGTAGTTGATGAGGGCGTCGAACCAGACGTAGGTGACGAAGTCGGCGTCGAAGGGGAGTTCGATGCCCCACTGGAGGCGGGTCTTCGGGCGGGAGATGCAGAGGTCGCCGGTGAGCTTTTCGACGGCGTTGCGGAGTTCGGTGAGGCGGAAGGCCGGGGTGACGTGGGAGGGATGGGCGTCGAGGAAGGCGAGGAGCCAGTCGCGGTGGCGTTCGAGTTTGAAGTAGTAGTTCTCTTCGTCGATCTCGGTGATTTCGCCCCATTCGGGTCCGAAGTTGCCATCGGGGCCGCGCTCCTTGTCGGTGACGAATTGTTCCTGCCGGACGCTGTAGAGGCCGGTCTGGGTGGATTTGTAGATTTGGTCTTCGTCGAAAAGGCGCTGGAGGATGCCTTGGACGCAGCGGACGTGGAGGGGATCGGTGGTGGCGGCCCAGGCGTCGTTGCTGATGCCGAGCTGGGTCCAGAGAGATTGGAACTTTGCGGTGAGGTCGGCAACGAAGGTGGCGGGGGCGACGCCGAGCTTCTCGGCGGATTGCTGGACCTTCTGACCGTGCTGGTCGACGCCGGTGAGGAAGAAGACTTCGTGACCGAGGCTGCGCTGGTAGCGGGCGAGGGCGTCGGCGAGGACTTTTTCGTAGGCGTGGCCGATGTGGGGCGCGCCGTTGGTGTAGTCGATGGCGGTGGTGATGAAATACGGTGTCACGGTCCGGTGGATCAAAGCGGATGGCGGGATGGGTGGCGAGTGGCTTGTGGTGGATCTAGGGAGTGGATCGACAGAAAGGGTCGAGGCGTCCCGAGTGGACCCTTGGCTGCAAAACTCCGATGCGGCCGCATCGGAGTTTTGCAGTGGGGCGGTTGGCGTTGGGACGTTTTGCTGACTATGACGTTATCTGGGATGCGGAATTTAACGAGAAGGCCGCGGCTCGGCAGAGCCTCTCCCTCCGAATTCCCGATGGGGTCGGCTGGCGCCGCCTTGTCATCCGCGCCTTCTTGACTTGGTTGCGCGTTCGTGGTCCTCGGCATGACAGGTTGGGACGATGGCGGCTGCGGCGCTTTGGTTTTGTTGCTCCACAGTTTTGGTGGGGTGTGATTTTCTTTGGCGATGCGGGATCCGAACGAGCCGAAGATTTATCTGCTGCCGAATTTGATGACGGCGGGGAATCTGTTCTGCGGGTTTGCGGCGGTGTTGCGGATTATCGAGGGGACGTTGCTGAGCAATGGCGAGGCGCTGGCCAGTGGGAAGTATCACGAGGCGATTGCGTTCATTCTGGGGGCGTGCGTGTTCGATCTTTTGGACGGGCGGGTGGCTCGATTGGGGGGGAACGAGAGTCCGTTTGGGCGGGAATTCGACTCGCTGGCGGACGTGGTGTCGTTCGGCGTGGCTCCGGCGCTGCTGGTCTTCGACATCGTGCTGCAGGAGTTCACGCGGACGGGTTGGGTGATCGCGTTCTTTTATCTGCTGTGCGGGACGTTGCGGCTGGCTCGGTTCAATTGCGTGGCGGCGGTAAATTCGCAGGAGGCGAACAAGGAATTTCGGGGGTTTCCGATTCCGGCGGCGGCGGGGGTGATCGCGTCGCTGACGCTGTTCATGCTGTGGATGGAGGATGGGCAGCGGGAGATCGGAAACTGGAAGTTTCTGCTGCCGCCGCTGATGGTTTTTTTGTCGGTGTTGATGTTCAGCGGAGTGCGGTATCCGAGTTTCAAGTCGATCAATTGGCGGACGCAGCGGTCGATTCCGGCGTTTTTGATTTTGATCGTGGTGCTGGTTTTCAGCGCGATGAACTACGAATGGATGCCGGCGATCCTGTTCGTGCTTTATCTGATTTACGGCTTCGTGCGGCCGTTCGTGGGGAAGGCGTGGCGGCGGTCGATCGAGGAGGATGGGGATGACGATGAAGAGGGGGAGACGTCGGGAGGGCGTGAGGGGGAGGATTGAGGGATGCAGCTTGATATGAGTTTTGGGGACGCTCCCAAGAAGGTGGACGTGGTGGCTGAGCCGGAAGAGCCGCGGGTTTTTGGCGTAGGGGAACTGACGCGCGCGGTGCGGGAGGTGCTGGAAGGCGAGATCGGGGAGGTTTGGGTCGAGGGGGAGGTGTCGAATCACCGCAAGCAGTCGTCCGGGCACCAGTATTTCACGTTGAAGGATGCGGGGAGTCAGCTGTCGTGCGTGTTGTTCGCGGGAGCGAGCCGGCGGATTGGGAAGTTGGGGGATGGGGAGGCGGTGCAGGTCTTCGGCGAGCTGACGGTTTACGAGGCTCGGGGTCAGTATCAACTGATCGTGCGGCGGGTGCGGGCGGCGGGGGTGGGGGAGTTGCAGGCGAAGTTCGAGGCGTTGAAGGCGAGGTTGGCGGACGAGGGGATGTTCGATGCGGAGCGGAAGCGGGATTTGCCGGCGTTTCCGAGGCGGATCGGGGTGGTGACGTCGCCGACGGGGGCGGCGGTGCGGGATTTTCTGAACGTGCTGACGCGGCGGATGCCGGGGGTGGAGGTGCTGGTGCATCCGGTGCGGGTGCAGGGCCGGGGGGCGGCGGCGGAGATCGCGGCGGCGGTGCGGGATTTTTCGATCGAGGGGTTGCTGCCGGAGGTGGACGTGGTGGTGGTGACGCGGGGAGGGGGGAGTCTGGAGGATTTGTGGGAGTTCAACGAGGAGGTGGTGGCGCGGGCGATCGCGGAGTCGGCGGTGCCGGTGGTGAGCGCGGTGGGGCACGAAGTGGATTTTTCGATCGCGGATTTCGTGGCGGATTTGCGGGCGCCGACGCCGAGCGCGGCGGCGGAGTTGATCGTGCCGGACGGGGCGGAGTTGCGGCGGACGGTGGAGGTGCTGGCGGGGCGGTTGCGGCGGGAGCTGGGGGAGGCGGTGCGGTTCGCGCGGTCGCGGTTGGATGGGCTGGTGCGGGCCGGGTTGTATCGGGTGCCGGAGCGGGTGCTGCGGGAGCGGCGGCAGAGCGTGGATGGGCTGGGCGAGGCGCTGCGGGCGACGGTGGAGGGTGGATTGCGGTGGCGGAAAGAGCGGGTGGGGCACGCCGAGGCAATCCTGAGGGCGCGGCGACCGGACGTGGCGCTGGCGGTGGCGAGGGGACGGCTGGTGGAGGTCGGGAAGCGTGTGCGGGAGCTGGCCGAGCGGCGGGTCGGGGACGAGCGGCGGCGGGTGGAAACGGCGCGGGGTCTGCTGGCGGTGTTGAGTCCACGGGCGACGCTGGAGCGCGGGTTCACGATGACGTTGGACGCGGATGGGCGGGTGGTGCGGCGGCGGGCCGAGGTGACGGGTGGCGAGCGGCTGGTGACTCGGTTTGCGGATGGGGATGTGGAGGTGCGGGTCGTTGACTGAATACGGACCACGGATGGGTGAGGATGAACACGGATGTGATGGGGTGATCTGATGGGGTTGTTGCGGCGGATTTACGGATGGCCGAAGCGGCACGTCGCTTTGCTGGCTACTTTGATTGGGGCGATGCTGGTGCAGCCGATTGCCCACGAGGTGCGGGCGGGGTGGGCTGCTTACGACGCGCTGGCTACTTTGATCGCGCTGGCGGTGTTGTTGTTTGTCTTCGACACGCGGCGGGAGCGGTTGATTTCGATTGGGTTGCTGGTTCCGGGATTCGTGGCGGTGGTCGTGCGGTCGGTTTGGTTCGATGCGGTCGAGGAGTTGCCGTTCGAGTTGATCTACCACGTGAGCACGCTCGTCTTCTACGGTTACGCGGCGGGGGTGATCCTGCACAGCATCGTGGAGCGGCGGGCGGTGCGGGCGGATGACGTGATCGGGGCGCTGTGCAGTTACGTCCTGCTGGGATTGGCGTGGTCGAGTCTGTATCAGGCTTGTGATCTGTGGAATCCGGGGTCGTTTTCGATCAACACGGAAATGGCGGTGGACCTGGGGAGTCGGCACGCACGGCAGGCATTGTTCAATTATTTCAGCTTCGTGACGCTGACGACGTTGGGCTACGGGGACGTGACGCCGGTGAGCCACGTGGCGGCGACTTTCGCGTGGTTCGAGGCGACTTTTGGGCAGTTTTACATCGCCGTGGTGGTGGCGCAGATCGTGGGGTTCCGGATGGCGCAGGCGCGGGAGCACCCGCGTCGGATCGCGGACCGACGCGATTAACGCCGGAGGATCCGGAGTTTTGCCGGCTTCGAGCGATTCCCGGCGCTGTCGACGGCGCGGAGTTTCACGATGACGCGCCCACTGTCGCGGTTGACCTTGAGGACGATCTTGAATCGGTTGCGGCTGAGGATTTTGACCTTCGTAGCCTTGGCCCCCCGGGCTTTCACATCGATGTCGGCGATGCCGGAGGCGTCGCGGGCGGTGCCGCGGATGACGACGCGTTTGCGGAGGGTCTCGATGGTTTTCCGTCCGCGGATGGAGAGGGCTGGGCGACGGGTGTCGGGAACGAAGAGGGGGAGAAGTGGGACGACGGGGGAGGAGGGGAAGAGGCCGGCACCGACGCCGGCGACCGACGTGGCGGTTCCGCCGTTGGTGGGGATCTCCTGGATGACGGCCGTCGAGGGATCGGCTTGGGCGAAGAAGCCGGTCCCGCTTCGGACTTGGTCGGCGATGGAGTAGGTGAGGCGGAGGCCGTCGCGCGACCAGGTGAGGCCGGCGGGGAATTGTCCGGCGGGAAAGGTCCGGACGATCGAGGCGTTGGCGCCGTTCGAGTTGGCGACGATGAGTCGGGCGGTGGCGGGCTGGCTGCCGCCGAGGACGTCCGGGAAGAAAAGGTCGAAGTAGGCGAGGCCGGCTCCGGAGGGTGAGAGGGCGGGGTAGATCTGGAGGGAGGCTGAGGGCGGGAATTGGCCGTCGTTGTAAAAGGGAGTGGAAAGAATATCGGTGAAGGACCAGAGGCCGTCGGCGGGATTGCGGGTGCAGCGGACAATGGCGGGCAGTTGGGTGGGGTTCCCGGATTGGGTGACGGCATTGACGTAGACCGGCGTCACGAAGGAGGTCCCGCTGGCGGCCCAGGAAAGACCGACGAATTCGAGGCGGAGATCGTCGGACACGGCCCCGCCGCGGGCGTCGGTGGGGGAATTGATCTGCGCGCCGGTCGCTGCTGACGCCACGATGAGAACCCGACCAGCGCCGTTGGGGCTGTTCCCCGAGCGGCGGCTGAGTTCCAACCCGTAAGCGAGAATGGTGTTATCGGGCGAGAAGGCCGCGGAGACGGGGCGAAAGACCTGCACTTCGCCGGGGGAGACGACCGTCGTGTTCGTGTCGATGATCCGGCGGGTCCGACCGGTGGTGCGGTCGAAGGCGTAGACGTCGGAGCTGGGGGGGACTTGGAGCGCAGGTGTGACGGGGTCGGGGCTGGAGAAGACGACGAACTGGCTGTTGCCCGAGACGGATGGGAAATTGTGCTCGGAAAAACCGGTATCGAGAGGGGTGACGGCCCCGTTTTCCTGCTGGAAGAGTCCGATGCCGCCGTTGGCGGGCGCGGCGAAAATGACCTGCGCTCGGGCGGAGGAGGCGACGAGGACCAAGGGGAGGAGAATAGCGAGGATCGTTTTCATGGCAATACTGGCTGATCGTGCGTTCTCGGAAGATTAGGTTGAGCTGGGCGGAACTGTCGAGAATCGGAGTTTGAGCGGATCGCATTCCGCATTGGGGTGTGATTGCGAAAGTGGGCAGAGAAAGCGAGGGAACGCGCGGCGCGACGTTCCCTACCCCCTACTGGGTGGGGCTGGTCGCGCCGCGCCAGCCGCCTTCAATCTCCGGTGTTCCACTTTCTCCGTCTCGCCCGAATGGCACTGTTTTAAGCCGATTTTCGGTGAAGAGCGCAAGGCGGTGAAGACGGCTTGGAGGCCGTCCCGCGTGAGATCATCGGCGACCGGGGTCTTTTCGATCAACGCTGGCGGTGTTGGTGGGGTGAGCGCGAAGTTGTAGCGGCGCGTCTGTGACCGCCGCCAACCATCTCGCTGGGTTTGCGCACCCGAGTTTGACGGCTCCGGCGGTCACAGACCGCCGCTACAGTCGTGCCGACGATCCGCTTATAATAGTGCCATACTCGTCTCGCCCCCTTCGACCTTTTTCGCAATCACACTCACCGCATTGGCTTCGGACTTGTGGAAAATTGGTTTCTCGCCCTTATTCCACGGAGTGTTGCGTTTCCTTGGTAGAGAGGCCCTCGGCGTGGTGGGTGAGTTGGGCGATTACGCCGTCTTCACGGGGCGTTCGTTCCGGGCGGCCGTGGGATCGCGACGGCTGGGGCGGCGGGTGGCGCGGGCGATTTACGAGCAGGGTTGGCTGTGCCTGCCGGTCATTCTCATCGTGGGAACGTTTACGGGGTTGGTGCTGGGGTTGCAGGGTTACTACGTGCTGAATCGCTTCGGGTCGGATGGGTTGCTGGGCGCGCTGGTGTCGCTGAGTTTGGTGCGGGAAATGGCACCGGTGCTGGCGGCTTTGATGCTGGTGGGGCAGGCGGGGTCGGCCTTGGCGGCGGAGTTGGGGATTCAGCGCAATACGGAGCAGATCGTGGCGTTGGAGACGATGGGCGCGAGCAGCCACGGGTATCTGGTGGCTCCGCGGTTGATCGCGTCGTTGGTGACGTTTCCGCTGCAGACGGCGTTGTTCGTGGGGGTGGGGCTGTGGGGTGGGAGTCTTTCCGGGTCGCTTTTGTTGGGGGTGGAGCCGGGGGTTTACTGGTCGGCGGTGGAGCGGGCGGTGGGCGCGGCGGACGTGCGGGAATGCTTCATCAAGGCGGCGGCGTTTGGGATTTTAACGATCAGCGTTTGCGCGTTTCACGGTTTCAACGCCCACCGGTGCCGGTCGGCGACGGGGGCGCGGGCGGTGAGCGCTTCGTCGACGCGGGCGGTGGTGCATTCGAGCATTCTGGTGCTGGCGGCGGATTACGCGATTACCTCGTTTCTAGTCTGATGAGCGAGGTGACCGAGAAGGCGGATCCGCTGCTGCGGATCGAGGGTTTGCGGAAGAGCTTCGCGGGCCGCGAGGTGCTGAAGGGCGTGAACGTCGCCGTGAATCGCGGGAGTCTTTTCAGCGTGATCGGGCCGAGTGGCGCGGGGAAATCGGTCTTTCTCAAATGCCTGGCCGGGATCGAGCGGCCAGACGGGGGCGAGATTTGGTTCGATGGTCGGCAGTTGGGGATTGGGAACGCGGTGACGCGGCGGAACTTCCGGAGGCGGTGCAGTTTTTTGTTTCAGAGCAACGCGTTGTTCGACTCGTTGACGGCGTTGGAAAACGTGGCGCTGCCGCTGGAGCAGACGACCGACGTGCCGAAGGACGAGATTCACGAGCGGAGCGTCGAGGCGCTGCGGCAGCTCGAGCTGGACGAGCACGCCGACCATTACCCCGGGCAGATTTCCGGCGGAATGCAGAAGCGGCTGGCGCTGGCGCGGGCGATCGTCACGCGGCCGGAGTTGGTTTTTTTCGACGAGCCGACGGCTGGATTGGATCCGCTGCGGCGGAACGCGGTCTTCGAAATGATCGCGAAGTATCAGGGGCAGTTTGGGTTCACGGCGTTGGTGGTGACCCACGATTTGGTCGAGGCTTTGATCGCCAGCGACCGGGTGGCGCTGCTAAACGGTGGAGAAATGTGCTTCGAGGGGACGTCGGCCGAGTTTTCCGCATCCGCGCACCCGGTGGTGTGCGATTTCCGGGACAGCGCGGACGCGCTTGGCAGCACCCTTGCTTCCCTGCGGAAGTCGGAAGACACTGCGGCCCGAAATTTATGAAACAATCCCGACTCGAACTCTTCGTGGGCCTTTTCGTGCTGCTCGGGATCGTTGCGCTCGTTTATTTGGCGATCAAAGCGGGCTCCGGCGCGCTCGTCGGCGGCGACACCTACCCGCTCGAAGCGCGGTTCGCGAACGCCGGAGGTCTCAATCGTGGCAGCAGCGTCCTGCTGGCCGGCGTGGCGGTGGGCCGCGTCGACGAGATCGAGATCGACCCACAGGATTACAGTGCGATCGCCAAAATTCGGGTGCGTTCGACGCTCCAGCTTCCGACCGACACGATGGCGTCGATCAAAACGACGGGTCTGATCGGTGACAAATACGTCGCGCTCGCGCCCGGTGCGGACGAGACCTACCTGGAATCCGGCAACCGGATCACGATGACGGAATCGTCCGTCGACTTGGAATCCTTGATCGGCAAGATGGCCTTCGGCGGCGTCGACACCGAGTCCGAAGAACCACCCCCTTCCACGCAAACACCATGAACACCCGAGCCCTTCTCGCCCTCGCAGTCGTCACCGCAACCTTCCACGCCGCCACGTCTTTCGGTGCCACGGCGGAGGCCGACAAGCGACTCCACTCCGCGGTGGACGCCGCTCTGAAGGTGGCCTCGAAATCGTCGAACGCGGCCGGGATGGAGAAAAGTCTTCGGCCGGTGCTTACGAAATACATCAGCTTCGAGGCGATGACACGGCGCGCCGTGGGGCCGGGTTGGCGGCAGTTTTCCGAGGGTCAGCGCAAGGAAGCGACGGAGCTTTTCACGACGCTGATCATTCGGACCTACAGCTCGAAGCTCACGCCGGGTGAGCAGCCGGTGATCGAATACGGCAAGGCGGTCGAGCCGGCGGCGGGTCGCGTCGAGGTGTCGACGAAACTCCTCTATCGCGGTAGCAAATACAGCGTCGTCTATCGGCTCGAGCGAGGGAACGATTGGATGATCACGGACGTCGTGATCGAGGGCGTGAGCCTGATCGCGAATTACCGGACTCAACTCGACTCGCAGTTCAAAAAAGGTGGCGCCGTCGCGGTCATCAATGCCCTCAACCAATCCGTAGCCAAAAACTGATGAAAACCCGCTCCACCGACTTTTCTCCACTGATCGCCCTCGCGACGATCGTTTTTCTCACCGCTTGCTCGTCGACGAAGCCGGAGCCGGTCGAAGTCGAGGGGGCTGCGAGCGTTGGCGAGCCGGTCGTCGAGGAGCGGACGGTCGCGACGAACGCGTCGGAGCTGGACGAGCTGGGGGGATTCGATGATCTGGAGGAATACGATGCGGCGGTGGTGTCCGATCCGCTCGAGCCGCTGAATCGGGCGACGTTCATGCTGAACGACGGGATTTACACGGTGATCCTTCGGCCGGTTTCGACCGGCTACGAATACGCGGTGCCCGAGTTTGCCCGGACGGGTCTGACGAATGCGTTCGAAAACGTGAAATTCCCGGTCCGCGTGGTGAACCACTCGTTGCAGGGGAAATTCGGTCGGGCCGGCAGGGAGACCGGCAAATTTCTCGTGAACAGCACTTTGGGTGTTGCGGGATTCATGAGGGCGGCGGATCGGTTCCCGGCATTGGCGGACATCCCGCCGGCGGATACGGGTCAGACTTTTGCCAAGTGGGGCATCGGTCACGGACCTTACCTCGTGCTGCCGATCCTGGGGCCGAGCAGTGTGCGGGATACGGTGGGTTACGCGGGAGACTACGCGCTGAATCCGGTGAATTGGGTGAGCTTCATCTATTGCGGGTTCGAGTTTTTCTGTCCGCCGAGCTGGCCGATCGTTTTCCCGGCGGTCAATACGCTGCAGGCTTTGCCGGGTTCGTTGGCGACGCTGGACGCCGCGACCGAGAACGCGCTGGACCGATACATCGCGGCGCGGACTTCCTACATCCAGTATCGCGCGGGTGTCGCCGAGCGGTAGGCGGGGCGGCTGCTTGGGTCGCTTTCGGGTTTCGCGCCCGGCGGCAATCTGGGTAGTGTCGCGGCGATGAGGATGATGCGTTGGATCGGGCGGATTTTGCTGGGCCTGGGGGTCCTGGGGCTGGTCGCGGCCGGGATCGTGATTCTAATTTTCACGGGTTGGAAGAAAGATCGGGTCGCGGCGCTCGAGGCGGGAAGTCAGGTCGTCGAGACGCGGATGGGTCCGGTGGAATACGTCGACGAGGGCAGCGGGCCGGCGGTGCTGGTCCTGCACGGGGCGCCGGGTGGATACGATCAGGGACAGCTCCTGGGGCGGTCGCTGGTGGCGGCTGGGTTCCGCGTGATTGCGCCTTCGCGGCCGGGGTATTTGCGGACGCCGCTCGAGAACGGGATTTTGTTGCCGGAGCAGGCGGACGTCATGGCCGCTCTGCTGGAAAAACTCGAGGTCGAACGCGTGGCCATCCTGGGGGTGTCGGTCGGCGCGAACGTGGCTTTGGAATTCGCCGCCGGATATCCCGGCGAGACGGTGGCGCTGGCGTTGGTTTCGCCGATCACCCGGGTTCAGCGGGACATCTACCAGCGGCCGAAGACCGACGAATTGTTGGAGGACCAGATTTTGCAGGGGATGACGGGTGACATGGGGACGTGGTGGGTGTCGGTGCTGGCGGATCGTTCGACGGAGAGTCTCGTTTCGGCGGCGCTGAAGTGGGACACGGATCTGGGTGAGGACCGGCGGTCGGAGGTGGCCCGGAGCGTGGTGGACGACGCGGGGCGGCTGGAATTTTTTCAAGACCTCGTGCTTTCGATCGGCCCGCTGGAAAAGCGCGAGAGCGGGACGCGGAACGATCTGCTGCTGGTGAGCGCGCAGGCCGAAATGGATTATTCGGAGTTGGATCTGCCGATTCTGGTCGTGACCGGATCGGAGATCGGGGCCAGCGAATGGACCGATCCGGCACCCATTCTCGACGGCGCACCCGAGGCTGAGGCGTTGGAGCTCGCGGACGCCGGGCGGCTGGTCTGGTTGAGTCCGGAGGCCGGGAAGGTGGAAGGTGAGGTGGCGGCGTTTCTTCGGAGCGCGTTCGACGGGGAAGCGACGGACTGACGGAGCGCGGGATGGATTTTTTCGAACATCAGGAACGGGCCAAGCGGAACACCGGGTGGCTGATTTTTTACTTCATCCTGGCGGTGATTGGGATCATCGCGGTGCTGCAGGTCGTGCTGGCTCTGGCGATGGGCGAGAGTCTGCTGGATCCGCGATTGTTGGCGATGATCTCGGGTGGGGTCATCGTGGTGGTCGGACTCGGGTCGCTGTTCAAGATCTTCGAACTCTCGCAGGGCGGCGGGGTGGTCGCCGAGATGCTGGGCGGGCAACAGATCGATCCGCACACGACGGACCCGAAGGAGGTGCAACTGCGCAACGTCGTCGAGGAGATGGCGATCGCTTCGGGGCTGCCGGTGCCGGACATTTACGTGCTGCCGGGCGAGGATGGGATCAACGCGTTCGCGGCGGGGAATCAGCCGGGCGACGCGGTGGTCGCGGTCACTCGCGGGACGCTGAACGCCCTCACGCGTGATGAGCTGCAGGGCGTGGTGGCGCACGAGTTCAGTCACATCCTCAACGGGGATATGCGGCTGAATATCCGGCTGATCGGGGCGCTGAACGGGATTCTTCTGCTGGCGATCCTGGGGAACATCTTGTTTCGAACGGGGTTTTTCGCGGGTGGGCGGGCGCGGTCGAGCCGGGATTCGACCGGGGGTGGGGGGCAGTTGCCGATCTTCGTGATCGGGATTGCGCTGTTGGTGGTCGGGTCGGTCGGGGCGTTCTTTGCGCGGTTGATCAAGGCGGCGGTGAGCCGTCAGCGGGAATTTCTGGCCGACGCGTCGGCGGTGCAGTTCACGCGAAATCCGGACGGGATCGCCGGGGCATTGTTCAAAATCGGGCGGGCGACCTCGCGGCTCGAGACGCCGCGGGCGGAGGAGGCGAGTCATTTGTTCTTTGGGAACGGGCTGGGGGAGGCGCTGGCCGGGATGTTTGCGACGCATCCGCCGATCGACGCGCGGATCGCGGCGATCGCGCCGGGATTCGATCCGGCGGCGGTGCGGTCGCCGGTCGAGCGGCAGCCTTCGCCGGAGACGGAGAAACCGGCTCGGAAACGGGGCGGCTGGACCGATGGCGCGGGGGTTTTGGACGCGCGGACGTTGGCCGTGGCGGGGGCGGCGTTGGCCGCGATGCCGGACTTCTCGCGGGTGGCGGCGCGGGAGACCGGGGCGGCGGTGAGTCTGATTTATTCGCTGCTGTTGAGCGCGGACGACGACACGCGGGATCGGCAGGTGAAGGGTCTCAAGGCTGACGAGGCGCAGCGGCGGCAGGTGCTGGCCGATGTCGAGCGGCGGTCGGAGATCCCGGGGGAGGCTTGGTTGCACACGGTGGATCTGTGTTTGCCGGCGCTGCGGAAGATGTCGCCGGAGCAGTATGGGGTTTTTCGCGCGAACGTGCGGCGGCTGGTCGACGCGGACGGGCAGGTGGATTTGTTCGAATACGTGCTGCAGAAGGCGCTCACGCGGCATTTGGACGGGTATTTCACGAAGCGGGGCGAGCCGGCGGTGCGGTTCCGGTCCGTGGGCGACGTGGTGGATGAAGTGGAGACGGTCATGTCCGCGCTCGCGTGGTTCGACGCGGAGGATGAGGGGCAGCGCGAGGCGGCGTTTCGCGCGGGGGTCGCCGCGCTGGAGCTCGGGTCGAACGCGGGCCGGGTGGAGCGGACCGAGGGGATGCGGCTGGGGGACGTCGATGGGGCGCTGGACCGGCTGGCGCAGACGGATGGGGCGACGAAGCGGGTGATTCTGGAAGCCTGCGGCCGGGTGGTGATGGCGGACGGGGTGATCGAGCCGCGGCAGGGGGCTTTGCTGCGGGCGGTGGCGGATACGCTGGGTTGTCCGATTCCGCCGTTCGCGACGGAGGGGCGTGGGTGACGAGCGGCTGGATCGCGGCGTCGGTGTTGCGCGATTTGGCCGCGGAGGGGACGACGGCGCACCGGGTCTGGAGCGGCCGGGGGAGTTGGATCGAGCGGTTCGGGGAGGATTTTTTGGTGAGCGATCCGGACGGGGACGACGGGATGGTGCGGGAGTGCCGGGCTTGGGCGGACGCGAATGGGCTGGGGGTGGGGCGGATTTTTTTGCGGACACTGGTCCGGCAACCGGGGCGGGACGACGTGCCCCGGCTCGTCGAGGGCGACGCGGGGGCGGGGACGCGGAGCATGGCGACGGAGCGGGGGTTGCGGTTCGAAATCGATTTCGGGGCGGGCTACTCGGTGGGGTTGTTTTGCGATCAGCGGGAGAACCGGGCGTGGTTGGAATCGGTGCGGCCCGGGCGGGTGCTCAATTGCTTCGCCTACACGGGCGCGTTCTCGGTGGCGGCGGCACGGGCGGGCGCGGAGACGTTGAGCGTGGATCTGGCGGCGAAGGCCTTGGAGACGGGGCGGCGGAATCTCGAATTGAACGGGTTGGCCGACGGGCGGCATCGGTTTTTCGCCGACGACGTGTTTGCGGTGCTGCCGCGGCTGGCGCGGCGCGGCGAGCGGTTCGACGCGGTGGTGCTGGATCCGCCGACGTTTTCGCGGGGGAAGGGCGGGCGGATCTTCCGGGCGGCGGACGACTACGAACGGCTCGTCGAATTGGCGGTGGACGTCCTGGCGGACGGCGGGCGGATGTTGCTCTCGACGAATTCGCGGGAGTTCGACCGGGACTCGCTCGGGCGGGTTGCGGCGGGGTTGCGGGTCGACGAAGGCGCGCCGTCCAGCGAGGGCGTTTTGCCCGGCACTTCGTCCACGGTCTGGGTGCGGCGGGGGGTTGGCACTTGACGCTTGGGGCGGGCGGGCGACAAAGTCTCGGGTCTCAACCGACTGTATCCTGTGGAGATTAAAGAAATTCGCGCGCTGATTGACCTGATGAAGAAGAACGGCCTCGCCGTCTTCAAAATGGAAAAGGAGGGGTTCAAAATTACCCTTCAGACCAACGCGACCGAGAATTACGCCGCTCCGCAGATGGCTTACGCGCCAACACCAGTCGGCGCTCCCGCGACTTCGAGCGCGGCGGAGGCGGAGTCCGCTGGTTCGGTCGGTGGCGGCGACAAGGAGATCACTTCGCCGATGGTCGGCACTTATTACGCTTCGCCGTCGCCGGATTCTCCGGCCTACGTTTCGGTTGGCTCGGTGGTGACTCCCGACACCGTGGTCTGCATCGTCGAGGCGATGAAGGTGATGAACGAGATCAAGGCGGAAGTCGGCGGCACGATCACGGAGCTCTCGGCGGAGAACGGCAAGCCGGTGCAGTTCGGCCAGGCGCTTTTCCGGGTCAAGTAACCGCCAGTCCCCGATGTTCAAAAAAATCCTGATCGCCAACCGCGGCGAGATCGCGCTCCGGATCATCCGGGCCTGCAAGGAGCTCGGCATCCAGACGGTCGCGGTTTATTCCGAGCCCGACATCGATTCGCTCCACGTCCAGCTGGCCGACGAGGCGATCTGCATCGGGAGCGCGGCGAGTTCCGACAGTTACCTCAAAATCGACCGGATCATCAGCGCGGCCGAGATCGCGGACGTCGAAGCGATTCACCCGGGCTACGGATTTCTGGCGGAGAACGCGCACTTTGCGGAGGTCTGCGCGAGCTGCAACATCGAGTTCATCGGGCCGTCTTCGGAAGCGATTCGACTGATGGGCGACAAAAACTCGGCCCGTGCCTGCGCCCGTAAGGCCGGTGTGCCGATCTCGCCCGGCAGCGATGGCACGGTCGACGACGAGCAGACGGCGCTCAAGGTCGCGCGGGGGATCGGCTTTCCCGTCATGATCAAAGCGGTCGCCGGCGGCGGTGGTCGAGGGATGCGGATCGCGCACAACGACGCGAGCCTCGTGCAGGGCTACCACAGTGCGCGGCTCGAGGCCGACAAGGCGTTCGGGAACCCCGCCGTTTACATCGAAAAATTTATCGTCGGGCCGCACCACATCGAATTTCAGATCATCGGCGACGAGCACGGGAATGTCGTGCATCTGGGCGAGCGGGATTGTTCGATTCAGCGTCGCAACCAGAAGATCGTCGAGGAATGTCCTTCGCCGTTGATGACGCCGGAGCTGCGCGAGCGGATGGGCGCGGCTTCGATCAAGCTGGCGAAGTCGGTCGGCTACACGAATGCCGGGACGATCGAGTATCTGGTGGACGACGCCGGGGAGTTCTACTTCATGGAGATGAACACCCGGATCCAGGTCGAGCACCCGATCACCGAAGAGGTTTACGGGTGCGATCTCGTGAAGGCTCAGATTCAGGTCGCCGCGGGTGAAAAGCTTTCCAGTTTCGTGATGGACGCGAAGCCGCGGCACCACGCGATCGAGTGCCGGATCAACGCCGAGAATCCCGCGTTGAACTTCCAGCCCTGCCCGGGTGAGATCGAACTTTACTACGCGCCGGGCGGACGGGGTGTTCGGATCGATTCGCACGCCTACGCCGGCTACCCGGTGCCGTCGAACTACGATTCGATGATCGCGAAATTGATCTGCATCGCGTCGACGCGGGAAGCCTGCATCGAGCGAATGAACCGGGCGCTGGGAGAATACATGATCACGGGGATCAAAACGACGATCCCGTTTCAGCAGGCGATCATGCGCAACGCGGATTTTCGCGCGGGCAAATACGACACCAGTTTCATCGAGAAGGGCCTGAAGGAAGGAACGCTCGATATGACGGACGACGAGTAGGTGGTGGGCGCAGATTTCACCAATCGTCCGCTTGCCCGCGAGACCGATGGAAACGGGGCGAGGACGTCTCGTCCTCGCGCTTGAATCGAGAGGGCGGGACGCCCTCTCCCCGCTTGGCCGACCGAATTACGGCGATTTATTCGACAATTCTCAAGGAAACGGCCCGAACGAGGCGACGAGACATCCCTCCTGGCGGAGTCGTCACGTGCCGTCGAGCTGCTTTTTGACCGCGGTCAATCGACAGCGACGGGTCGCGAAAAACGGCGTTGGTTGTCGGCTTTCAGCCGAACTGTCCGTCCGTCGATCTGGATTCGCGCCGTTCCTCGGACGACTTCAGGCCTCCGATCAAAGTTTTTGTGCCGATGGGTGATCTCAACATGATTGGCTCGCTCGGGACGTTGAGGGCCGTCGGCGAAACGGGCGGCGACGGGCGTCGCACAGGCGGCAGCGGGCCTTCGAGTCATTGTGTTTCGGAAACCTGATCGATTGTCGGCTTCGCTTCGGTTATGAAGGCCGGGATGAAAGAAGCGCGACTTTACGGGATTCTGGACTTGGGTTACGTGGCGGCGGACGACGTCGAGTCGATGACTCGGGCGATGATCGCAGGCGGTGTGGGGATCGTTCAGCTGCGGGCGAAGCGGGCGAGCGAAGACGAAGTTTTGAAATTGGCGCGGCGAGTTGCGCCGATTTGCGGTGAGGCGGGAGTTCCGTTTGTGCTGAACGACCACGCGGGCTTGGTCGCGGGTTGCGGCGCGGACGGGGCGCACGTGGGGCAGGATGATTTGTCGGTGGCGGAGGCGCGGCGGCTCGCGGGAGACGGTGCGCTGATCGGGAAGTCGACGCACAGCGTCGATCAGGCGAAAGCGGCGGTGGCCGCCGGGGCGGACTACATCGGGTTTGGGCCGCTTTTCGCGACGCCGACGAAGCCGGATTACGCGCCGGTTGGATTGGGGGACGTGCGGGCGGTCGTGGACTTCGCCGAGGCGGCGGGGGTGCCGGTGTTTTGCATCGGCGGCGTGAAGGCGGAAAATCTGGGGGAGGTGGTGGCGGCGGGAGCGCGGCGGGTGGTGATCGTTTCCGGGATTCTATCGGCGGCGGATCCCGAGGGGTATTGTCGGGAGGTTGTTGCGCGGCTGGGGTGAGGTCATTGAGCTTCGCTTTGGGGTGGTGCGGCGATTGCAAATCGCCGTTCCTTGAGCGGGCTTCGGACTACACGAGAGGAAGTTTGGTGAATTGTTCGCCGAGGATTTTGTTGCTGGGCACTTTGAGCCAGTCTTCGAGGACGCTGGCGTAGACACCGCGGAAGTCGGTGTTGAAGCGGACGTCGCCCTGGTCGAGGTCGGTGAGGCTGGGGGTTTTTCCGAAGATGCCGCCCTTGATGCCGCCGCCGACCATGAAGAGCGGTGCGGCCGCCCCGTGGTCGGTGCCGCCGCTGTCGTTCTCGGCGACGCGGCGACCGAATTCGCTGAAGGTCAGGAGGAGGACGCGGTCGAAGTTGCCCTGGGCTTTGAGGTCTTTCACGAAGGCGGTGACGGATTCGTCGACGTTGCCGAGCAGTTGGTCGTGGCGGTTCTCCTGTCCGGCGTGCGTGTCGAACCCACCGAGGCCGGCGTAGTAGACGCGGGTGGTCATACCGCCGGCAATGAGCTGGCTGACGAGCTTGAGCTGCTGGCCGAGTTGGGTGCGGGGGAATTCGGTGCTGGTCTTCGCCTTTTTGGTGATTTCGAGGATTTGGTCGGAGGCGATGCGCGTGTCGAGGGCGACGCGGTCGACGAAATCAAGGGCGCTTCCAACGGGCTCGTTCCCGCCGTCGAGCATTTCGATCGAGCCGCCTTCGTTGGCGGAGTCGCCGACGGCGGTCGCGTCCTCGCCGGCGGCGGCGAGTTCCCGCGCGAAGGCTTCGGGGTCGTCCATGATCCGAAATCGACCGGGATTTTCCAGGGTGACGCCGAGGGGTTGCGGGCCGACGAAGGCTTCGGGGGTGCTGCGACCGATGGCGACGCCGACGGTGGGATCTTCGCCGGAGCAGCAGGCGTCGAAGTAGCGACCGACCCAGCCGCTGGACTCGCTGGCATCGACGGAGGCGCGTTGCCAGATCTCGGTGGAGCGAAAGTGGCTGCGGTTGGGGTTCGGGTAGCCGACTCCCTGGACGATGGAGCCCTGGCCTTGGGCGATGAGGTCGGCGATGCCGGCCAGTCGGGGGTTCAGACCGAGGGTGTCGGAAACGCGGAGGACCTTGTCGGCGGAGATGGCGAGCTTCGGCCGGGCGCGGTGGTAGGCGTCGTCGGAGAACGGGATGACGGTGTTGAGACCGTCGTTGCCGCCCGCGAGCTGGAGGATGACGAGGATGGGGTTGTCGCGACCGGTGGCGATGGCGGTCGCGGAGTTGGCGGCGGCGGTCTCGTCGAGGGCGGCAAAGGTCCGGTGGACGAAGCCGGGGAGGGTCGAGGCGAGCGCGCCCCCGAGGACGGAAGTGCGGAGGAAGCGGCGGCGGGTGTGGAGATTCATGGATTTTCGATTTGCGAGTTTCGATTGTCGAGTGGCTGCGGATGGCTCACGTGAGTTGGTATTCGGGGGTGCTCATGAGGTGGTGGACGACGGTGCGGATGTCGTCGTCGGTGAGGGTGGGCGAGAGGGTGATGATCTCGACACGGACGCGGTCGCGGAGTTTGGCGAAATCCCCGGGGCCGAAGATGCGACGGACGAGGGAATCGGCGAGAGCGTCGGGTTCTTTCCGGAGCGCGGCGGGGGCGAGTTCCTCGACGGCGGCGTCGTAGTGGTTGCCGGGCTTGAAGAGGTTTTCGATGGGTTTCTCGCGGGAGCCGAGGAGAAATCCGGCGAGGTTGTAGCGCAGGATGAGGGTGGTGCTATTGATCCAGGAGCGGCCCCATTCCCAGCCGCCGACGTTGGGCGGCATGAACGGGAGTTGGCCAAGTTGCGCGAGTGCGCCGGTGAGGATGGGGGCGTCGGGCACCGGAATCTCGAGAATCTTGCAGGTGTGGACGAGCCATTGAACGGGGCTTTTGATTTGATTGCGGCGGACGCTGGGATCGTGGAACGCGGCGGAGCGGAAGAGGGTGCGGAGGGCGGGGGCGATCTCGTAGTCGTGGCTGCGAAGCTCGGTGGCGAGGGTGGCGACGGCTTCGGGGTTGGGTTGATCCGACACGAAGTAGGCCCAGAGTTTTCCGGCCAGGAACGGGGCGCAGTCGGGGCTGGCGAGGGCGAGCTGAACGACGTCGTCGCCGTCGAAGGCACCGGTCTGACCGAGGATCGTCTTGTCTCCGCCGTCGTGTTGGCGGGGGGCGAATTGAAACCGGCGTTGCGGGCCGGCGACGCGGTAGCCGGTGAACGCTCGGGCGGATTCCTTGATGTCGGCTTCGGTGTAGTGGCCTTCGCCGAGTGCGAAGAGCTCGAAGAACTCGCGGGCGAAATTTTCGTTCGGCTCCTTCTTGTTGCTGCGAACGAGATCGAGCCATTTGAGCATGGCGGGGTCGCGCGAGATCTCCTCGAGGAGGTAGCCGAAGGGTCCGAGGGCGCGGGCGCGAAGGGTCTCGTTCTGAACCCACATGAAGTGGGCGTCCTGGACCTTCTGGTTGCTGGTCGCGAAGTGGTCGTGCCAGAAAAGCGTCATCTTTTCGCGCAGCGGATGCGTCGTGAATTGCATCCGGCGCAGCCAGCCGACGAGCAGATCATCCTCGCGGGGGCGCTCGATCCGCCGAACTTGGCGGGCGCGTTCCATCCGCTCGGTGGCGGTGGCGGGTTTTCCCAGTTCCTCGTTGAGCACGGCGGCGACGGACCGGGGATCCGCGGTCCAGGGTGGCGGGGGAAAGAGATCGGCGTCCTCGTCGCCTGTGACGATGGAATCGACCGCGGCCTCGAATCCGAGGGCGTGGAGGCTGGCGATTTCGTCGGTGGTCCCGCCGAATCCCGCGCGGGCGAGGAGGTGGGCGGCGTGGGCGGGGGTCCAATCGGAGGGCGGGAGAGGATCGAGCACGGGGGATGGAACCACGGAAACGCGGATTGGTTGCGGGATTTTCCGGTTTGGATGAGCGGGATTTCCACCCGCTAGGGATGTTTGGTCGCGATCTGGAGGGCGGCGGCTTCTCCTCGGGCCAAAATTCTGTTTCGCGGCGGGGGCCGTGGGTTTATCACTCGGGGAATGGAATTTGTGACGTTGGCGCGCCGGACGGAGATTGGTGCGAGTTCCCACTTGGTGAAGGTGGGCGGGAAGTCGGTGATTTTGGACGCGGGGACGCATCCCAAGGGCCGGGGTCAGGAAGCGCTGCCGGAGTACGGGCGCGTGCCGCAGGGTAGCGTCGACGCGATCGTGGTGACGCACGCGCACCAGGATCACATCGGATCGCTGCCGGTGCTGACGCGGCGGGAGCAGAGCGCGCGGGTGTTCATGTCGGAGGGGACGTTCAAAATCGGCGAGATGATGCTGCGGAATTCGGTGAACGTGATGAGCCGTCAGGCCGAGGAGGAGAATCTGGCCGACGTGCAGCTTTACACGCACCGGGGCGTGGATTTTTCGAAGCAGATGTGGACGATGGTGCCGGCGAATCGGCAGTTCACGCTCGATGGCGAGCGCGGGCGGGGCGACGGTCACGAGCCCACGGTGGAGCTGTATCACGCGGGTCACATTCTGGGTTCGTCCGGGGTGATGGTGCGCGGCGAGGGGAAGAGTGTTTTCTACACGGGGGACGTGAATTTCAACGATCAGACGCTGATGCAGGCGGCGGAATTTCCGGAGGACGGCGTCGACACGTTGATCATGGAGACGACGCGGGGCGATTCGCCTTCCGCGGAGGGCTTCACTCGCAAGGCCGAGGAGGCGCGGTTCGTGGAGGCGATCGAGGAGGCGATTTCGGACGGAGGCAGCGTGACGATTCCGGTTTTTGCGCTCGGGAAGACTCAGGAAGTGCTGGCCATCCTTTGGAACGCTCAGAAGCGGGGGCGGCTGCGCCACGTGCCGCTTTTCATCGGTGGACTGAGCACGAAGATCACCACCGCTTACGACCGATTGGCGGAGAGCCCGGATCGGAGTCATAATTCGCTGCAATTGCTCAACGAGATGTCGCCCCACGTGATGTCGGGTCCGGAGGGTCACGCTTTGGCGGTGAAGCCGGGGGCGATTTACGCGATTTCCAGCGGGATGATGACGGAGAACACGCTTTCGAATAAGTTCTGCCGGAAGATTTTGCCGGATCCTAAGCAAAGTCTCTTCTTCGTGGGGTATTCGGACCCGGAGTCGCCGTCGGGCGCGGTGCGGCGGAGTCGGCGGGGTGACGAGGTTTTGCTCGACCGACGATTACCGGCGGTGCCGCTGGAGTGTGCGGTGAAGGAGTTTAATTTCAGCGCCCACGCTCCTCGGGAGCGGATCTTGGATTATGCGCTTCGGGTGAAGCCGAAGAAGATCGTGCTGGTTCACGGGGATCCGCCGGCGGTGGAGTGGTTCCGCGGACAGTTGGCCGCCGGTCTGCCGGGGGTCGAGGTGGTGGTGCCGGATCCGGGTGGGGCGGCGATTGCGTTGTAAGAGATTTGTCCGGCTTCGCCGGACTGGGTGGGTTCGGCGATTGCGACGGGGCGTTGCTTGGTATGGGCGGCTTTCCTGGATACTCCGGGTTGCGTTTTCGCACGGCGGCGTGTCGACGTGGCTTGGATGCGCGGTGTGAAGGTCACGGCACCCGGGGCCCGGCTGCCCTATCTTTTTGGACGATGGCGCAGCTGGCGCTGCGGACTTTCGCGCTGACACAAAAAAGCGACTCCATCGCTGGAGTCGCTTTCTAAAATGCCCGGTTGTGCCTTTACACCATTGCTTCGAGCTTTGGCTTCTCTTTTTTGTTCAGGGCCTTGCGCATCTTGTGGAGGGCGATGTTTTGGAGCTGGCGAATGCGTTCGCGGGTGACTCCGAAGCGCTCGCCGACCTCTTCCAACGTGCTGGGTTTTTCGCCGTCCAAGCCGAAACGCGAGTTGATGATGCTGCGCTCGCGGTCGTCGAGCGTTCCGAGGAGATCGCCGACTTCGTCGCGCAAATCCTTGTCCCGGAGGAGCTCGAAGGGGTCCATCGCTTCCGCGTCGCCGACGATGTCACCGAATTCCGTCGACTCATCATCACCGATCGGGGCGTCGAGGGATGCTGGTCGGATGGCCGCCGTTTTGAGCTGCGCCACCTTGGCGGGATTGATCCCGATCTCCTCGGCGAGCTCGTCATCGGTCGGTTCGCGACCGAGTTCCTCGCTCATCTGGACGGCGACGCGGCGGATCTTGGAAATCTTGTCGACGAGGTGGACGGGGAGCCGGATCGTCTTGCTTTGATTGGCGAGCGAACGTTTGATCGACTGCTTGATCCACCACGCGGCGTAGGTGCTGAGCTTACCGCCTTTTTCGGGGTCGAAGCGCTCGACGGCTTTCATGAGACCGATGTTCCCTTCGGAAATCAAGTCGAGCAACGGGAGGCCGAGACCTTGGTAGTCGCGGGCAATCTTGACCACGAGACGGAGATTGCAGCGGACCATCTCGGAGCGGGCGGCGGCGTTTCCTTTTTTGATCTTCGCGGCGAGGCGGATTTCGTCCTGAATGGTGAGGAGCGGAAATTTCGCGATTTCACGGAGGTAGAGCTGGAATCCTGTGTCTGTATCTTCGATGGCCATAATATTTTCACCCTGCTGTCAGGATGCTCCTTCTAATGTTACGTTCGGCGACGCACTTTCGTGCGGAACCGATGGTCGGAATAATTGTTTAACGACGTTAAGCTTCGACCGGATTGCACGAACTTTGTTCAAAGATTCCTCCAAAAAGGGTTGAACTTCTGCTGAACGGGGCTGCGGGTGAAGCGTCGTTGGCGGTTCATTCCGCCGCAGAATTACTGATCGGCACAAGATGTTGGGTCTTGACGGAGAGGAAATCCGCTATCTAGTTTGCGGCATGATCAAAGCGTCCGTTCGTCCCTCCCTTCGCCAAGTGAAGTTTTTTGCTCTCGGGCTGGCGATTTTCTCTCTCGTTGGCAGCTCGATATCCGTGCAGGCGGCGACGGCCCCGGCATTTGGGGATCTGCGGGGGACGTATCGGGGGATCGAGCGCATTGTGATCAAGAAAAACGGGAAGCGGACTCTGCTTTCGGCTCCGGTGAAGGTGGTCTCACGCCTTTCGCGGGGTAAGAAATCGCTTCAAATCGAGGTGGAGGGGAATTTCATCCGCAACAACAAGCGGGGTGCGATCACCTCGAATTACACGATTTCCGAGAATGGTCGGGCCTTGTTCCGGCTCCGCGACAAATTGAACAACGACTCGGTGAAGGCGAAGGGTACGGGCAATCTTCGTCGGAAGGGCGGTCGCTTCACCGCTCTGGGGCGTGGATACGGGCTGACCGGGTTGGTGAACGGAAATCTGCGCCTGCGTGGAAGCTCGTTGCAGATCCGGCAGACGCTGAGAGACGGCACGGACACGGTGACTTTCTCGGTGCTCGTGACCCGGCGTTCGAAGAAGTAGTCGCGTTAGATTTCAAAGGTTGGCACGCCCCCTGCTTAAAATGAAGATGTTCTGGGGGGAACAGCAGGCCGTCGCAACACTCGTTGCGGCGGCCTGCACCTTTTCCGGGAGGAATAAATTTTTTCGCGCCAAGGACGCCAAACCCGCTAAAGGATCCGGTTTACGAAGTCTTCGCGGTCGAAGGGGGCGAAGTCGTCGAGTTGCTCGCCGGTGCCGATGAACCTTGGCGGGATCCCGAGTTCGTTCTGGATGGCGACGATGATGCCGCCTTTGCCGCTGCCGTCGAGTTTGGTGACGACGATTCCGGTGAGGCCGATGGCGGCGTGGAATTGGCGGGCCTGCTCGAGGGCGTTCGAGCCGGTGGTGGCGTCGACGACGAGGAGCTTTTCGTGTGGAGAGTCGGGGTCGTGCTTCGCCAGGGTGCGGATGACCTTTTCGAGCTCCTGCATGAGGTTGCTTTTGGTGTGGAGGCGGCCGGCGGTGTCGCAGATGAGGAACTCGACGTTGCGGCGGTGGGCGCTGGCGTAGGCGTCGTAGCAGAGGGCGGCGGAGTCGCCCTGATACTGGCCTTTCATCACTTCGACTCCGGTGCGTTCGCCCCAGTGGGTGAGTTGCTCGATGGCGGCGGCGCGGAAGGTGTCGGCGGCGACGAGGAGAACGCTGTGACGGTCGGTCTTGAGGGCGTGGGCGAGCTTGGCGGAGGAGGTGGTTTTTCCGGTGCCGTTGACGCCGACCATCATGATGGCCTTGGGCTTGGCGGGGAGGGGGCGGAGTGGCGGGGCGTTGATGGCGAGGACCTGGGAAATCTCGGAGCGGGTGACGTCGGCGACGTCTCGGGCGGTGACGTCGGTGCCGCGGGCCTGGAGGTTCTCCATGATGCGGAGGGCCATCGGGACGCCGAGGTCGGCGCGGATGAGGGTCTCTTCCAAGTCGTCCCAGTCGATTGGTTTGCCGCCGGTGAGGTTCGTGACGAAAGTCTTTAGGAAATTGAAGGCCATTTTGGCGGGTCGCGGTTGTTTAAGAATTGGTGAGCACCGGCGGCTGGGAAGCCGCGGGGCAGACTGCATCGGCTCTGCGATGCAGCCCGAAGGGCGAGACGAGCGGGAGCGAGCGAGTCATTGGTGACTGGTGGGTGAGGTGAGGAGTGTAAGCCAGAGATGCTTCGCTCCGCTCAGCATGACAGGTTTTAGAGCCCTTTGGGCTGGTGGTCAGGTGGCCGGAGTGGCCGGGTCGGGTGGGGTTGTCAACGGCTTGTCGGTTCTTGGGAGGTCTTTTCGGATTTTGTCGAGGACTCCGTTGACGAATTTGCCGCTTTCGTCGGTGGAATACTTTCTGGCGATGTCGATGGCTTCGTTGATCGAGACGACGGCCGGGACCTGTGGGCAGTGGAGCATCTCGTAAACGGAGAGGCGGAGGACGTTGCGGTCGATGGCCGCCAGGCGCTTGAGCTCGTAGTTGTCGATGTTGGCGACGAGCAGGGCGTCGATTTCTTCCTTCGCGGCGAGGATGCCGGGGATGAGCTCGTCGCTGAAACGGCGGGCGGCCGGGCTGAGGCCCCGCATTTTGTAGAAGATGGCGACGTCCGTGAGCTCCGAGGTCGGATTCAGGTCGTGCTGGTATAGGTATTGGACGGCGGCCTCTCGGCCTTCTCTGCGGACTCCCATTTTTTAGCTGGTGATTGGTGACTGGTGATTGGTGATTGGTGGGAATGTGGATGCGGTCGGGGGTTCGCTGGATTGGATGGCGCGGAGGGTGCGGGCGGCCTGGACGGCGGCGCGGGCGGCTTCGAGGCCGCGGTTGAGGTCGGGGGCGAGGCAGCGGGCGCGGGCCTGATTGGCGTCGGCGACGAGGAGGACTTCGTGGATGACGGGGGTGCGGTGGGTGATGGCGGTGGTCTGGAGGGCGTTCGTGATGCTGGCGGCAATGAGGTCGGCGTGGTCGGTCGCGCCGCGGATGATGACTCCGAGGGCGATGATGGCGGCGTAGCGACCTTTGGCCGCGAGGAGATCGACGGCGAGCGGGATTTCGAAGGCGCCGGGGACTGCGAATTGCTCGACGGTGGCCTCGCGATCGATGGTGCGAAGCTCGTTGGTCGCGTTGGTCGCGAGGGCGCTCGTGAACTCGGAGTTGTATTGGCTGACGACGAGCGCGTAGGCGAACGGTCCGTCGGCGGGAGCGGTGGCGGGTCGGGGCGGCAGCTCGGTGGACATTGGGGGACGGAGTGTCGCAGATTCTCGGGGGTTGGCAACGTTCGGTGGGGTGGAAGTGCGGCTTCGCCGGTTCGGGTCGAGCACCGGGCTGGAAGCCCGGTGCGACGGGCAGGATGCCCGCGCTCCCCTTCATCAAAAGAGTTGTTGATTGTTCGTTGCAAACGGCGTTCGCTTCGGGCCAGATGCCCGAAGATCCCGACGCCAAGCCGAAGCCCACGAGGAAGCGGCGGTGGCGGAAGTGGTTGAAGCGGATTGGGTTGGTGCTGCTGGGGTCGATCGTGCTGGTGGCGATTTTCCACAAGACGATCATTTTCGAGGGAACGCGTTATTTCGTGGTTCGGGCTGCGAAGCAACAGAACCTCGACCTCGATTACAAAATCGAGGGATCGCCGTTTTCGCGGCTGCGGGTGACGGACCTCGTGGGTGAGCCGACCGAGCCGGGTCCGATCGAGCGGCTGGAGGTCGGGGAGATTCTGCTCGAATACAGCTTATGGGGGGCGATTCGCGAGGGCCTGCCGGCTCTGCTGAAGACGGTCGAGGCCCACGACGTCTACGTGGTGATCGAGCCGGGTGAGCCGTTGCCCAAAGAGAAGGAGGAAAAAGAGCGCCAGGCGTTCAAGTTCCCGGGGTTGTTCCCCGAACGGTTGGTGATCGAGAACGTGAATTTCCAGACGGTGGGGGAATACGGTGGGTTCGAGCTGAAGGGGCTGACGTTCACGCTCTATCCGGAGAAGGACGGGAAATTGGTCGTCGAGAAGCTCGACGTCCCGGGGGTGCGGACGTGGGATTCGATTGGCGCGACGACGACGTTCCGGGATCGCAATTTGTTGCTCGTGGATTTGTCGGTGAGTCCGGAGATCCAGATCGAGCGGTTGAATCTGGACGCGTCGGAATTGGGCGAAGCCGTGTTGGGTCTTGCAGTCGAGGGGCAGGTTTTCGGGTCCGAGCTGTCGTTGGCGTTGACGGTGAAGGATCTCAACGCCTCGAACGATTTGAAGCTCGAGGCAGAGGTGAGCGGTTTGGTCTTCGGGAAAATCTGGGAGTATTTGAATCAGGACGTGCCTTTTGGGGGGACCCTGAACGAATTGTCGCTGCGGTTCGCGGGTTTGCCGACGGAGCCGCGGGGGTGGGATGGCGAGATTCGTTTGCGGAGCGAGGGGCTGGTGGCTTCCGGACAAGAAATCGGGGCGCTCGGCGCGGACGTCACGATCAAGGATGGGCGGGCGGACGTGGTGGTCGTGGACGAGCTCGGCGATGCGAACCGGGTCGAGCTGCGGGCGGGGGCGGATCTGCCGGAGACGCTTGAAGAATTTTCCAAAATCGACGCGAAGGGTTGGCTGCGGGCCGATCTGGCGAAGGTCGGCGCGGTGGCTCCGGACGTCGAGGGCGAGGCGAAGGCGCGGGTGGATTTTCGCATCGAGAATCAGGTTGCGTTCGTGGACTTGGAAGCCGGGAGCGAGCGGCTGACCATCAAAGAGAACGTGTTGAGCGGCTTGAAGGTCACGGCCAACGTCGAGAAGAACCTGGCGACGGAAGAGGGCGCTCCGGTGTTCGAGGATCTGGCGGCCAAACTCGCGGTGGGCGTGGCGACGGTCACGGCCGGTGAGTTCGAGATCGAGAAGGTGAAGGTCGCCGCGGCGGTCGATGGCGCCAAGGTCTCGGTGGACGAAGTCTCGCTGGCCAAAGGGGCGAACGTCGTGCGGATCTCAGCGAATTACGAGCTGCCGGCCGACATGAAGTCGTTCGTGAAACAGCCGCTCGCGGCGGACGTGCTGATTGATGCGCCGGAGCTGGAAGCTTTCGTGGCCGAGGGGGCCGCCGCCGATCTGAGAGGGGCGCTCAAAATCGAAGGGAAGGTGACGTCGACCGATGGCGAGATCGACGGGGACTTCGACATCGACGGGAGCGACGTGAAGGCCGCTGGGCTGGGGATTCCGACCATCGAGGGCGGTCTGACGATCCGGGACAACCAGGCGAACCTGTCGAAACTCGCGGTCGTGCTCGACGACGTGAATCGGGTGACGCTGGACGGCACGGTGCAATTGGCGGAGCCCTTCGCCTACTCCGGGACGGTCGATGTCGCACTCGGGAATCTGGCGGTGTTCGATCCGGTGGCGCCGGAGCCGCTGGGGGGGGCGTTGAATTTGACCTGGTCGGGCGAGGGGGACGTCAAAGCGAACACGCACA
Organism: uncultured Verrucomicrobiae bacterium; assembly: GCA_963719495.1. Taxonomy (GTDB): domain Bacteria; phylum Verrucomicrobiota; class Verrucomicrobiia; order Chthoniobacterales; family JAATET01; genus CAVVKW01. The sequence continues at coordinate 155,489 of CAVRCI010000003.1, read as the reverse complement.
CCGGCAAGGCGGACCTCGCGCTGGAGGACGCGCGGTTCGGCGAGCGGGATCAGCTCGCGGCGACGGTGGCGGCAAATTACGACTGGCCGACGTCGGTCGATGTCCCGGTGATCAAGGCGTCGGCGGAGGAGGGCGACGTGAGCCTCGCTCTGCGGCTGGCGGAGAATCGTCTGAGCGTGACGGATCTACTCGCGCGGCTCGGGGAGCTGAAAGTGCTCGCGGGTTCGCTGTCGGTCCCGCTGCACGCGGATCACCCGGATGATCTGGAAATGATGATCCCGAACGACGAGCCGATCGCGGTCGATCTCGACACGGGGACTCTCGAGCTCGGCGAAATTTTCGCGGCGTTGCCCGGTGGTGAGGCTCCGCCGGTGACGGGGACGGCGAGCGTCAAAATCGGGGCGAGTGGCACCTTGGCGGAATTGAAAGCCGCCGTCGCGGTGCGGGCGAACGGCTTGCAGTCCACGACCGCCGACGTGAAGCCGGCGGACGTGTCGCTCGACGTGTTGCTCGCGAACGACCGGGCAACGGTGGACGGAAAGATCACGCAACCGCTGGTGCAGCCGATCACGGTGAACGGATCGGTGCCGGTGGACGTGGTTGCGATCCGCCGGGATCGCGAGTTTCCGACCTCGACGCCGATTGATCTGAAGGTGCGGATGCCGAAGTCCTCGCTCGGCTTCGTGTCGTCGCTGGTGCCGGTGGTTCGGTTCATCGCAGGCACGGCGGCGGTCGACTTGGCGGTGAGTGGGACCGTCGAAAAGCCGGCGATCCAGGGAAGCGTCGTGGCGGACGTGCCGGCGATCCGGCTTTCGGTGGACGGGTTTCCGCCGATCACCGGAGTCGTGGTGCGGATCAAATCGAACACCGAGCGCCTGACGATTCCCGCGTTCCGGGGGGACATTGGCGGCGGAGTTTTTGGCGCGGAGGGGAGCATCACCTTTGGCGGTGTGGAGAAGCCGGTATTCGATCTGGCATTCGGCACGCGGGACGCGTTGGTGATGCAGGACGAAGCGATCACTTTACGAATCAGCAGTCGGATCGAGCTGACGGGGCCGTTGGACTCGGCGAACGTGGGCGGCGAGGTTTACGTGACCAAGAGTCGGTTTTACAAGGACATCGACATCCTGCCGATCGGGCTGCCGGGGCGGCCCGCACCGCAGCCGCCGCCGGCTCCGACCGTGCAGGGGATCACGGCGCCGCCGCTGAGTAATTGGACGTTCGACATCGACGTGAAAACGTCGGATCCGTTCCTGGTGCAGGGGAATCTGGCGAACGGTCGGATCGTGCTCGATCTGAACATCACCGGGACGGGTGCCCAGCCGACGATGGCCGGGAACGTGCGGATCGAACAGCTGACGACGACGCTGCCGTTCAGCGAATTGACGATCCGCAATGGAGTCATCTTCTTTCAGAAAGACAGTCCCTTCGTGGCGAATTTCGACATCCGGGGGACGTCGGAGATTCGCGACTACGACGTGTCGGCCTACATTTACGGCAACATGTTGGACCCGCAGGTGCGATTTTCAAGTCAGCCGCCGCTCCCGCAGACCGACATCGTGTCGTTGATCGCGACGGGGGTGACTTCGCAGGACATCGCCGGGAATCCGAGCGTGCTGGCGGGGCGGGCGGCGGTGCTGTTGTTTCAAAAAATCTCGCGCTCGCTTTTCCCGCCGAAGGACCCAAGCGAGCGGAAGAAGACGGTGCTCAACGACATCGACTTTGCGTTCGGTGAGATCGATCCGAAGACCGGGCGGCAGTCGGCGACGGTGCGGTTCCCGCTTTCGAAGAATTTTTCCCTCTTCGGCGGCGTGGACGTGCAGGGGGATTTCCGGGGGCAGGTGAAATACTTGATTCGATTCAAATGACGCGACGCGGATGGAACAACTTCGGCGGCTGGAAGCTGCCGCTCCTTGAAGTGGCCTTCGGGCTGATGGTCGCGGTCACGGCCGTCGGGCAGGTGCCGGATCTCGACACGGTGGGGAGTCCGGTTGGGGAATCGAACCCGGCGAACTCGGGCAAACTCACCGTCGAATACGTCGGAAACGAGGCGTTCACGGCGGAGGAGTTGGCCAAGGGAATCGAGCAGCAATACCGGACGGTCGAGACCTACGGCCTGGACGAAGCGTCGCTCTACGATCTGGAGTATTTTCTCGAGGTCTTTTACCGGAAGCACGGCTACACGCAGGTCGCGGTCGACTCGGCGATCACCGGACCGTGGGCGGTGCGGCTGACGATCCGGCAGGGGCCGCAGACGCTGCTGGGGAAGGTCGAGATCGTGGGCTTCAAGGGCTACGATTTCACGACGCTGCAGAATTTTTTGCTCGGGCCGCTGCGCGAGCGATTTCCGCGGATCGAGGTCGACGCGCTGCTGCCGTTCGTCGAATCGGACATCAAAAGCGGGGTGGGATTGATCGAGCGCCTTTACTCGTCGCAGGGCTACCTCGACGCGGTGGTGGAACTCACGCCCGTTCAATTCTCCGACGACTTCACGCGGGCGAACGTGCGGGTCGAGATCGCCGAAGGGACCCAATATGAATTCGGCGCGGTGTCGATCATCGGAAACGAAGTGTTCCCGGAAGCGGACCTGCGGGCGGCCATCGAGACGGAGACCAGCGAACCATTCACCGATGGTCGGGCGGCGGTGGCGCAAAGGGCGCTCGAGGATTACTACAAAACCCGCGGGTATTACCAAGCGATCGTGACCGTGGTCAGCCAGGATCCGGAGACGACGAGCGGGCTCGTCGACGTGACGTTTACCGTGAAGAGCGGGGCTCTATTTTATTTCGATGGGGTCACGGTGAAGGGGGCGGATCACGTGCCGGACAACTTCATTCCCAATCGGATGAGGAGCCTCAGCGGCAAGGTTTACGATCCGAAGTTGGTCGACGACAAGTTCCGGACGCTTCTCGACACGGGACTCTTCACGAACATCCGAATCAGCCCGAAGCCGATCGAGGGCAACCTGCTGCGGCTCGACGTCTCGGCGGACGAGGCGAAGACGAAGATCTTCGGTTTTGGCGTGGGTTACGGGACTTTCGTCGGCGGGATCGTGAGCGTGAGCTACACCGACCTGAATCTCTTCGGCAGCGGGCGACCGTTCACGACGTCGGTGGAATACACGCAGCGGGGCTACAACGGTGAGGTCGTCTACACGGATCCGTGGTTGGCGGAGACCGAGAACGAGCTCAAGTTGCGGCTCTACGCGCAGACGATCACGCTCGAAGGGTATTCCAAGATCGAGTTGGGCTTCCGCCCGTCGCTCACGCGGGAACTCACGAAGAACTGGAAGGTGGGGGCCTTTGCGCTGATCAAATACGTGACGACCGACGACATCCTGATCGAGCCGCGGGAGTTGGTTGGGCAGGAGGATTACTCGGTGGCCTCGATCGGGGTGACGTCGACGTTGGATTTTCGTAACGATCCGGTGCTGCCATCCGAGGGATTCTACGGGACGGTGGCGCTGGACGTCGCACCGTCGGGCGTGGGGGACGTGCCGTTCGTTCGGGGGCTGGCTCAGGCGGTGTATTACCTGCCGGTGACCGAGCGAACGAATCTGGCGTTTGGCGCCCGGGGCGGCGTGATTTCGCCGCTGAGCGACGAGGGGCTGCCGATCGACGAGCGGTTCTTCAACGGAGGATCGACGACGGTGCGGAGTTATCCGGAGTTGAAACTGGGGCCGCGCGACCGGGCCGGGTATCCGCTGGGCGGGCAGGCGTTCACGGTTTTCAACCTGGAATACACGTTTCCGATCGTGGGTCAGCTGCGGGGCGCGGTTTTTGGCGACGCGGGCAATGTCGTGCAGGACGCGCAGGATTTCGGCGTGTCGGACATGCGCTACGCGATCGGCGCGGGTTTGCGGTATGATCTGCCGGTGGGCCCAATTCGGTTCGACTACGGATTTAATCCGGCTCCCGGGGAGGGCGATCCGGAGGGGGCGTTTCACTTCAGCGTTGGGTTGGCGTTCTAGTCCGCCGAGATTGTAGAATTTCCGCTCCGCCGTGATTGGGCGGGGAATCGGTGATACTCTCGTCGGATGCCGGAATCGGATCGGATTGAAGGGTTGGTTTGGGGGTCGTTCGTTGGGGACGCCTTGGCTTTGGGGGCCCATTGGGGTTACGACCAGGCGGAGCTCGAGCGGAGGTTTGGGCGGATCGATCACTTCCTAACGCCCTTGCCGGATTCCTACCACTCGGGGAAGGGGGCGGGAGATCAGAGTCACCTTGGGGACCAGGCGCTCGTGCTGATGGCGTCGGTTGCGGCGGCGGGTGCGTTTTCGCTGGAGGATTTCACCGATCGTTGGACCGGAATGTGGAATGGTTACGGTGGCTACGTGGATCACGCGACGAAGGAAACGTTGGGCCGACTGGGGACGGATTTGGGACGGTCGGAGGAGGGATCGAAGGAACTCGGTGGGCCGGCGCGGATCGCGCCTTTGCTGGCGGCGATGGCAGGTGGGTCCGTGGAAGACGCGGTGGCGTCGGCGCGGGAGCAGACGGGATTGACGCACGGGTCGCCCTTGGCGGGGGACGTGGCGGAATTTTTGACGCGGATCGTTTTTGGGGTGCTCGGTGGGGATCATCCTCGTTCCTCGGTCGCGGCGGCTGGTGGGAGACATTACGCCGCGCTGGATTACGCCGAGATGGCGCGACGGGTGGAGGGAACGAAGTCGATGGAGGCGGGTGCCGCGGCTGAGTCGTTGGGCTTGGGCTGCGGGATCCCGTCGACGCTGCCGGTGGTGTTGTTGATGGTGGATCGGTTCGGCGACGATTTCGAATTGGCGCTCGTGGAGAACGTGATGGCCGGCGGTGACAGCGCGGCGCGGGGGCTGGTGCTCGGGATGGTCTTGGGCGCGCATCACGGGGCGGGCGCGATTCCGGAGGGATGGCGCTCGAATCTGGCCGCGGGTGAGCGGGTCGAGGGATTTTTGGCGCGGGTCGCTGCGCGATGATCCGAAACCCGGAGGGCGAGGCTCGTGCCGAGCCGTGCTCGTCGCGCGAGTCGTCGTCGAGCGAGAGATCGGGCGATTCGAGTGTGAGGCGACGGCTCGGCGGGAGCCTCGCCCTCCGGTGGGGATTGGGTCACTCGTCGGGGCTGTCTACGCCGCCGATGGATCGGAGGAAGGCGGTGGTGCCTTCGATGCGGGTGGTGAGTTCGGTCGAGAGATCGCGCAGTTCTTTATTGAGCGGAAAGTTGGCTTTGCCGTCGGTGGCGGCGATCAGTTTGCCCTCCTCGTCGTAGAGAAACTTGATCGTTTTGGTGCCGGAGCCGTCCGGGGTGACGGCGGTGACTTCGCGGAACGTGGGGCCTTCGTGTTTGGCTTCGACGTCGTAGTCGATGCCGTCCGAGAGCGTGAAGGAGGCGCGGAAGGTTGGGAGGGCGTCGAGGTTGGGCTCGGCGGCTTGTCCAGTGGTGAGGATCGCGAGGGCGAGGCTGATGATGGAGGCGAATGAGCGCATGATTTTGAACAGAAGGTAACGAAGGGAACGAAGAAGGGAATGGCCGGAGGTTATTTTTCGTTCTGCTTCAGCCAATCGCCGACGACCTGGGCGCGGTCGGAGGGTTCGCCGGGTTTGGTGGTGATGGGGGTTTCGTAGGGGAGGTTGGCGAGCTCGAGGCTCCACTCGGGGGCTTCGCGGAAGGCGTGGTAGGTCCAGTCCCAGCCAAATTCTTCGAAGAGCGCGATGTTGTCGGCGAGGTATTGCGCGGCACCGGGGGCCCAGCGGGGGACGCTGAATTCGCCGACGAAGATCTGGACGTTGTAGGCCTTCTGGAAGTCGCGGACGGGCTCGAGCTTGCGCCGGAGCGCGGCGCGATCGAACGGTCGGTCGTTGAAGGTGCCGGGGTAGGCGGGTCTTTCCTCGGGGGTCGACCATGGGCGGTCGATGCCTTGGTGGGTGTATTCGTGCGGCCAATACATGTGGACCTGATAGATGACGCGGGGAACGTCGACGGGCTTCATCCACGCGAAGGCTTCCGGGGCGTCCCACTGGTCGACTTCGAGGAGGATGGGGGTGGTGGGATCGATGGCGCGGATGGCTTGGGCGACGCGTTCCTGGAGTTGCCACCAGGTGTTGACGCCTTCGGGTGGACGTTGGTTTTGGACGGGTTCGTTGAGCGGGTCGTAGGCCCAGAGGCCGGGGTGATCCTTGAAGCGGGTGGCGATTTTCTTCCAGATTTCGACGAAGGTGTCCTGGAGCGGCTGGTTGGTGAGCATGGTGAGGGTGCCGTCGGCGAGTCGACCGCCGGGTGGGGCGTGGAGGTCGACAATGACGCGGATGCCGGCGGCGGCGGCGCGGTCGAGGACTTGCTCGAGCTCGGTGAACTTGGCTTCGAGCCACGGGGCGTAAATGCCGGGGTCGGCGGGAATGGCGGTGCGCTCCCAGTCGGGGTTGATGAGTTGCCAGCGGAGGACGTTGGCGTTCCACGTTTCGAGCGCGTCGAAGTCGGCGGCGTTGTAGGCGGCGGGTCCGACGAAGCCGCGGAGGCGGGGGAGGTCGTGGCCGCGGAAGGGCGGAACGTCGAAGGTGCGGGGGCGGCGGCCGAGGACTTCGACGGTGAGGTTGGCGATCCACGCGGTGCCGGAGCATTCCTGAAGGCCGACCTGGAGTTCGCCGTCGGCGGCGTCGGAGTCGACGCGGATGATGAGCGAGGAGTGTTTCCACGGGAAGGTGCCGAAGAGGAGGCCTTCGTTGAACCACTTGGGGCCTTCGGCGGCGGAGACGTAATGGAGCTGGCACTTGATGCCGTTGTAGTCGAGTTCGGGGCGGGTGACGGCGTCGGCGCGGACGTCGTAGGAGAGGAGGATCTCGTGGTCGCGGAGGGCGGCGATGTCGAGAGGGATGGTGACGAGGTGGCCCGCGGAAGCGGTTTCGGGCGTGGCGGTGACTTTGAGGGCTTTGCCGCCGGTGGGGCCTTCGGCGACCCAGCGCATGCCGTCGGTAAGGTAGGGGGTGTTTTCCGGCGTGAGGAGGAAGACGGTGCCGGGCTCGGCGGATTGGGCGGCGGGGGGGAGGAGGAGGGTCGTGAGCGCGAGAGCGGCGGTGAGGGCGAGTTTGCGCATGGGGTTCATTACGGCAAGGCGGCGGGTTCGGCAATCGGGGATGGTGGTCGCACGCCGGGCGTTGCCGAGGCGGGACGCCTCGGCCCGCACGCCGGGAGGCGTGCGGTCCCCGGGCGCTGGGCCGCCGGAGTGGGGTGCGTGGAGTTGGACAATTTCGGGTGACGGGGTGGTGCCGGGTCCGGCGGCTGCCGGACCCGGCACGACAGGCTGGAAGCCTGTTTTCCCCGTGTTATGACTTTGGCATGCGGGTGATTTTGCTTTTTCTGCTTTCGGTGGGGTTGGTGCGGGGTCAGCTGCCGCAAACTTCGGCGGATGAGCAGGCTCGGTTTCTCTCCGGGTTGCGGGTGCCGGCGGGGTCGGTGCTGACTCGGTTTCAGGGGGAGCCGGAGTATTTGGAACACGGGACGACTTACGCGGAGACGTGGCGGGGGTTTCATAAGAAATATTTTTCGCCGATGCGGGAGTGGGCGGCGGCGAACGTCGAGCCGGTGGTGGGGCGACCGCGGGTGCTGTATTATTTGTTCGGCGGGCCGGACTTCGTGAATGCCTACGCGCTGTTTCCGGACGCGGCGGTTTACGTGCTGGGTGGGCTGGAGCCGGTGGGTTCGATCATGCCACCGGAGCAATTGGACGCGCCCCGGGCGCTGGCGGGGCTGGCGAATTTGCGGGAGTCGACGCTGGTGACGCTGCAGTTCAGTCACTTCATCACGAAGGACATGAAGGTCGACTTGGAGGAGACGGAATTCAAAGGGGTGATGCCGATCCTGTATTCGTTCGTGGCGCTGACGGGGGGGCGGATCGTGGGGGCGGATTACGTGGGGATCGGCGAGGGTGGGGCGGTGGCGCTGGTATCGGCGGATGTGCCCAGTGGAATGCTGCCGGGGTTGCGGATTGTTTTTCGGCGGGGAGGGACCGGGGTTCCGCAGACGCTTTTTTACGTGAGGGCGGACCTGTCGAACGACGCGTTCAAATTGGATGGATCGCTGGCCCGGTGGATGGCAGGTCTCGGACCGGGCGTGGGGTATCTGAAGGCGGCCTCGTATCTGCCGCACGAGCCGTATTTTTCGAACGCGCGGGACTTCCTGCTGACGAATTGCACGGCGATTTTGCAGGACGATTCGGGGATTCCCTTGCGGACGTTTTTGGGCGGGGACTGGAGGCTGAATTTTTTCGGGGAATACACGGGAACGCTGGATATTTTTCAAAAATACGTTCAGCCGGAGTTGCTGCAGGCTTACCGCACGCCGGGTGGGACGCCGGAGTTGCCTTTCGGGACGGGCTACAAGTGGCAGCCGGGGGCTTCGAATCTGATGCTAGCCGTGCGGGCGCCGGTAGCTCCGCGGGCGGTGCCGGTGGAACCAAGTGGAGTTGACGCGAGCGGATTGTGATGAAATGTTTCATCACAATATGAGGACGATGACGGTGCGCGATTTGCGGTATGATTTTCCGAAGGTGGAGGCGGCTCTGGGATTTGGGGAAGTGATCGAGATCACGAAGCACGGGAAGCCGGTGGCTCATTTGACCGCGCCGAAGCGGGCGATGCCGGTGAAGTTCGACGCAGAGGCGCATCGGCGACGGATGAAGGAGACTTGGGGAGATCGCGTTTTCACGGCGGCGGAGGTGCGGGAGATGCGCGAAGCCGAGCTGGCAGGCGAAGAAGGTTGATGGACTATCCAGACACCTCGTTTCTGTGCGCACTTTACCGAGTTCAGGACAACTCCGATCGGGCGATTGCGGCGCGGGCTTCGCTGGGTGAAGTGATGACGGTGGCCGCGCTCGTGCTCTGGGAATTTCGAAATGCGGCGAGGTTTCAGGTCTTTCGATTTCGGCAGGACCGGCGAAGTGGCTACTCCCAAGCCGTCGCGGACAAAATGATGAAAGATCTCAGCGACGATCTCGATGTCGGGATCTTGCGGCTCGTTCCCATCGAGCTTTCCGAGATTTTTGTCGAGGGTGAGAGACTTTCGAGGGAATGGACGGCCTCCGGCGGTCATCGGGGGTTCGACACGCTGCACGTTGCGACGGCGCTACTGCTTGGAGCTGAGGGGTTGCTGACGTTCGACGAGAATCAGGCTCGGTTGGCGCGGGCTTGTGGTTTGGCGACGCCGCTTTTTTGAAGTGTCGGCTTCGCCGAGGTTTGGGTTGGTAATCGGCTGGAAGCCGATGCCACGGGAGATGCCGCTCCTTGCGGAGCGGCGGTTTTTTGTCCGCTTTACAGCGTTTTGCAGAAGTCTTCGAGGCGGTCGAGGCCGGTTTTGATGACGTCCATGCTGGTGGCGTAGCTGAGGCGGATGGTTTTGTCGTCGCCGAAGGCGATGCCGGGGACGACGGCGACGCTGGCTTTGCTGAGGAGGCGGTCGGCGAAGTTGCTGCTGCTGAGGCCGAGGCCGCCGATGTTGACGAGGACGTAGAAGGCGCCCAACGGCTTGACGGCGCTAATGCCGCTGATGGCGTCGATGCGGCTGCACATGTAGTCGCGGCGGATGGAGAATTCGTCGCGCATGTCGCCGACGGCTTGCTGGTCGCCCTTGAGAGCGGCGAGGCCGCCCTTCTGGGAGAACGAGCAGGGGCAGGAGGTGCTGTGGCTTTGGAGCGAGTCGATCGCGCGGGAGATCGGCTCGGGGGCGGCCAGGTAGCCGAGGCGCCATCCAGTCATCGAGTAGGCTTTGCTGAAACCGTTGATGGTGATGGTCAGGTCGTAGGCTTCGGGGGTGACGCCGGCGATGCTGACGTGTTTGGCATCATCGTAAACGAGCTTCTCGTAAATCTCGTCGGAGAGGATGTAGATGTCCTCTTCGGCGGCGACTTCGACGATGCTCTTGAGTTCGTCGTGGGTGTAGACGGAGCCGGTCGGGTTGCCGGGGGTGTTGATGATGACCATCTTGGTGCGGGGGGTCATCGCGTCTTCGAACTGCTCGGCGGTCATCTTCCAGTTGTTCTCCTGGGTGGTCGGGACGAAAACCGGGACGGCTCCGGCGAGACGGACCATCTCGGGGTAGCTGAGCCAGTAGGGGGCTGGGATGATGACTTCGTCTCCGGGGTCGCAAGTGGCCATCACGGCGTTGTAGCAGGATTGCTTGGCACCGTTGCTGACGATGACCTGGGAGGGTTTGTAATCGAGGCCGTTCTCGGAACGGAGCTTCTGGGCGATGGCTTCGCGAAGCTCGGGGGTGCCGGAGGAGGGCGTGTATTTGGTGAAGCCCATCTCGAGGGCGGCTTGCGCGGCGGCCTTGATGTGGTCGGGGGTGTCGAAGTCGGGTTCGCCGGCTCCGAAGCCACAGACGTCGATGCCTTCGGCACGGAGGGCTTTCGATTTGCTGTCGATGGCGAGGGTGAGAGATGGGGTGAGTTCGGCTACGCGGTCGGAGAGTTCCATGATGTTTTGTTGGTGGTCGTTAGAAAGTCGAGTGGTGGAGGCTACCGGGAGCCGAAGTGGGATTCAATGAGAGGTTTGAAATGATTGCGGTCGAGGCCGAGGATGGCCATTTCGCGGGCGGCGTTGTCGACGGAGTCGGAGGCGTGGGCGGCGTTGATCATCATGGTCGAGCCGAATTCGCGGCGGATCGTGCCGGACGGGGCCTTGGACGGGTCGGTGGGTCCGAGGACTTGGCGGATCTTCGCGACGGCGTCGACGCCTTGGTAGATGAGGGCGACGCACTTTTCGCTACCCGGAAGGTCGCGGCGGTCGGTGGGGGTCTGGGACGGGCGGTGTCCGGTCATGAACTGGACGAGGGATTCCCAGTGGGCGCGGCCGGCGATGGGGCCGAGCATCTCGCCGAGTTGGGATTCGGTGGCTTCGTCGAGGGGGAGGTTGAGTTCCTCTTCGGCGGCGAGGCGGACGCGGCGGGCGGTGGTTTCCTTGAAGACCTCCTCGAGGACGGCGAGGACGGGGCCGTAGAATTGCTCGGCTTCCGCGAGGCTGAGGTGGTGGACCTTGAAGCCGATGATGGAGAGGCCGGTCTTGGAAAAGGTGTCGATGACGGCACCGGGGCGGGCGTTGGGGAAACGGAAGTTGTCGGGTTTGATCAGGACGAGCGTTTTTTCGACGGTGGCGTCGGCGGGGTAGGGGACGATGTCGTCGAGGATACCGCCGTCGGTGTCGGAGTGGGCGGCCCAGAGTCGGAGGTTCGCGGCGGCGGTGGCGGAGTTTGGCGCGGCGAGGGCGGCGGGTTCGAAGTAGACGACGTCTTCGCCGTCGGTGACGTAGTCGCCGTAGGTGTCGCGGATGGTCTCGCCGGCGGTGCGGGGGTGGGCGATGTGGCCGGTGATGGTGCGAACGGTTTCGACGGCGTTTTCGCCGCGGAGGACGAGCATGAGGACGCGGCGGCGCTTGCCTTCGGCGTTCGGCGCGAAGTTTTTGAGGACGTAGGAGCGGATGAGCTCCTGGGTGCGGCGGTGGCGCTCGTCGGTCTCGGTGACGATGGACTCGGCGTATTCGGCGACGAGCTCGGCGCTGGGGGCGAACATGCGGCCGGCGACGAGTTCGAGGCCGGAGCGGGAGAGGAGGCGAGAAACGATGCCGCCGGTGCGCGATTTACGAATCGAGTAGGGCGTGACGAGGACGTAGGCGAGTTCGGTGGGCATCGGAGGCGGTCGGAGCGGTGACGGATTTCCGATCCAAGCGATGGCTTGGGGTGCCTCTCGAAGCGGGGGGAAGAAGTTAGTGGGGGGTGGGGTGGGGGGTCAAGGGGGGAGTTTGGGCTCTCTCGCTTCGCTCGAATTGCCAGCGTGATGCGGCGGGACGCCGCATCTCGCACGCGGGACGCGTGCGCTCCCCAGCGCTTGGAGGAGGGGGCGGCACTCATTCGTTTGGGCAGGCTATGGATGTGCGCTCCCCAGCGCGTGGAGGAGGGTGCGTGCTGACGATCAGGCTCGGCCGAGGTAGGTGCCGTCGGCGGTGCTGACTTTGATGACTTCGCCTTCTTTGATGAAGAGGGGGACGTTGATGATCTTGCCGGTCTCCAACGTTGCGGGCTTCTGGACGTTGTTGGCGCTGTCGCCTTTGATGCCGTCGGCGCTCTCGGTGACGCGCATCTCGATGGTGGTGGGGAGGTCGACCTGGACGGGGCGGCCTTCGACGGAGAGGACGTCGACCTTGAGGTTCTCCACCAGGTATTCCTTGGCGTCCATGATGAGCTCTTCGTTGAGCGTGATGGTTTCGAAGGTGTCGGGGTCCATGAAATGCCAGCCGGTCGGGTCGTTGTAGCTGAACTCGAGGGTCTGGCGGTTGGTCTCGACGACGTCGACTTTCTCGGTGGAGGAGAAGCGGACGTCGGCGGATTTCCCGGTGCCGATGTAGCGGATGATGACCTGCACGAAGGCGCGGAGGTTGCCGGGGGTGCGGTGCTGGACGTCGAGGACGATGGCGTCGTTGTTGTTGTAACGGACGGCCATTCCTTTGCGGAGATCGTTGGCGAGAGGCATTTGGGGAAGTTTTAAGTTTTTAAGAATTAAGTTTTAAGGGGATTAGAGGAGTTTTTGGCGCGAGAGGTCCTGGGAGTCAACCATACCGATGGGTTTTCCCGCTTCGTCGATGACGACGAGGTCGTCGATTCGGTGGGTTTGGAGGACTTGGAGGACTTCGGCGGCCAGCTGGGTGGCGGAGATGGTGATGGGGTTGCGGGTCATGAGGTCGGCGATGGGGCGGGTGCCGACGTTGGGGTCTTCGCCGTAGTGGCGGGCGAAGTCGCCGTGGGTGAAGATGCCGGCGAGGTGACCGGAGGCGGTGGTGACGACGGCGGCTCCGGCTCGGTGGGCGGTCATCGTTTGGATCGCTTCGCGGATGGTGGTGGCGGGGGTGACGAGGGCGAGTTTTTCGGGCGGGCGCATGATTTCGGTGACGCCGAGGAGGAGGGCGCGACCGATGCTGCCGCCGGGGTGGAACTTCGCGAAGTCGTCCTTGTCGAAGCCGCGGGCTTCGAGGAGGACCATGGCGAGGGCGTCGCCGAGGGCGAGCATGGCGGTGGTGCTGGAGGTGGGGGCGAGGTTGAGCGGGCAGGCTTCGCGGGGGACGGCGACGTCGAGGACGAGGGTGGCGGCTCGGCCGAGGGAGGAGGCGGGCGCGCCGGTGAGGGCGATGAGGGCGACGTCGAAGCGGGCGAGGGCGGGGAGGAGATTCGTGAGTTCCTCGGTCTCGCCGCTGGCGCTGAGGGCGAGGATCGTGTCGCCGTCGGAAACGATGCCGAGATCGCCGTGGAGGGCGTTGAGGGAATTGAGGACGACGGCGGGGCAGCCGGTGCTGGTGAGGGTGGCGGCGATTTTGTCACCGACGTGGCCGGATTTCCCAACGCCGACGACAACGATTTTTCCGCGGGCCGTAACTGTGGCGAGGAGAGTGTCGACGGCGCGGGCGAAATTGCAGTCGAGCCGGGCGGAGACGGCCTGGAGTCCTTCGATCTCGATGTCGAAGACGCGGCGGGCGCTGGCGAGGGTGTCCATTGGCGGGATGAGATTAATGGGAAATGCGGAATGAGAAATGAGAAATGAAGTGAGCGGCTTGCGAGCAGGATGCTTGCGCTACTTCGCGGAGGGCTGGCAGGGTCGGGTCATGGCGGGGATTTTTCGATTGAAGTTGCACTGGCAGATTCTGATCGCGATGGCGCTGGCGTTCGCGGTGGGAATCGCGTTGCCGGAGGGTGGCGTGGTCGGTGGCGTCGACGTGGCGGGCGTTTGCGCCTACATCGGGCGGTTGTTTCTGAAGCTGCTGCAGATGCTGGTGGTTCCGTTGATCGCGACTTCGATCATTTCGGCGATCGCGCGGCTGGGTGAGGAGAATGCTTTTGGGCGGTTGGGGCTGCGGACGGCGGGGTATTACGTCCTGACGACGGCGTTGGCGGTGAGCGTGGGCTTGCTGGTGGTGAACGTGGTGGGGCCGGGGCGGGTGGCGCCGGAAGTGTCGGAGCGGATGATCGCTTCGCTGGGCGAATCGCGGGCGGAAGTGGAGGCGAAGGTTTCGGCGGATACGACGTCGGGATCGGTGCTGGCGGAGGTCTTCGAGCGGATGATTCCGAAGAACATCTTTGCGTCGCTGGGGAACAACTCCGACATGCTGGCGATCATTTTTTTCGCGGTGTTGTTCGGGTATTTCATCACGAAATTGGACGCGGGGCCGCGGACGAGCTTCCTGGGTTGGTGGGAGAGCGCTTACGCGGTGATGCTGTCGATGACGGATTGGGTGATTCTCTTTGCGCCGATCGGGGTGTTTGGGCTGGTGGCGGCGACGGTGTCGGAGACGGGGTTCGACGCGCTGGGGCCGGTGATCACGTTTTTCTTCACGGTGGTGGCGGCGCTGGGGATTCATTTGTTCGTGACGCTGCCGATTCTGCTGAAGGTTTGGGGTCGGAGTCCGGTGGCGCATTTTCGCGTGATGATGCCGGCGCTGCTGACGGCGTTTTCGACGGCGAGTTCGAGTTCGACGGTGCCGGTGTCGTTGGATTGCCTGGGGAGCAACGATTACAATCCGAAGAAGGTGAACAGCTTCGTCGTGCCGTTGGGGGCGACGATCAACATGGACGGGACGGCGCTTTACGAGTGCGTGGCGGCGATGTTTATCGCGCAGATTTACGGGATCGAGATGACGTTTGGAACTCAGTTTCTCGTGGTTTTTCTGGCGCTGGCGACGTCGATCGGGGTGGCGGGGGTGCCGGCGGCGAGTTTAGTGGCGATCGTGATCATTCTGGGGGCGATTGGGCTGCCGATGGAGGCGATTGGGCTGATTCTGGCGGTGGACCGGGTGCTGGACATGGCTCGGACGGCGGTGAATGTGTTCAGCGATTCGTGCGGGGCGGCGGTGATTGGTGGCTTGGAGAGGCGGCGTGGGTGTGACGCTGAGGCGGTGGCGTGAGTCGGAGGCGTCGGGGCGCGGAGGGGGCGTGAATGGTGAATGGTGAATGGTGAAGGGTGAATGGTGGGGCTTCGGACTTCGGCGGCTGGAGCCGGAGCGAAGCGGAGACCGACGAAGTCAACCCGCCGCTCCTTGAATTGCATCTCCACCATTCACCATTCACCAGTCACCGATCACTTTTGGCAGGCACAGAAACGATGGTAATCACCGACCCGGGCCGCTAGAACAACCCCCGGGCATGTTGGATTTCGATCAGCTGGTTGAGGAATTTTATCAGCCGCTTTTTCGGTTTGCGTTGAGTCTGGCGAAGAACGAGGGGGATGCTTGCGATCTGGTGCAGCAGACGTTTTCGCTTTGGGCGCGGAAGGGGCATCAACTGCGGGACGAGTCGAAGGTGAAGACGTGGTTGTTCACGACGCTGCGGCGGGAATTTTTGGGGACGGTTCGGAAGGGGAATCGCTACAGCGACGAGCCGCTCGAGGAGGGAGCGTCGGAGGGGGCTTGCGATCCGGCGCAGGCGGATGCGGTGGACGCGGGGACGGTGATGCGCATTTTAAATGACCTTCCGGTGGAATATCGGGAGCCGCTGACGCTCTTCTATTTGCGCGGAACGAGTTACGCGGAGATCGCGGAGATTTTGGAAATCCCGATGGGCACGGTGATGTCGCGGCTTTCCCGGGGTAAGGCGCAACTACGAAAACGACTAAGTGAAGATTGATTCGAAATACGAGGATCCGTTCGACGAGGTGATCGCGGGGAAGCTCGCGGAAATTGCCGCGCCGACGGATCTGCGCGAGCGCTGCCTACGGGAGGGGCCCGGTGCCGTTGCGCGGCGGGGGTGGAGATACGCCGTGCTGCCGTTGGCGGCGGTGCTGGCTTTGGCGTTGGTCTTGTTGGGTGTGGTGACTTGGTCGGTGGGTGGTGGCTCGGAGGCCGGTTCACTGCGGGCGGCGAGCGCGGATTGGGCGGCGTTTTTTGATTCGGATTTTGCGCTGGCGAAGCAGACGGGTGATCTTGCGGAGATTCAGAAATGGTACGCGGCACACTTCGATGGGCGGGCGTTGGTGGTGCCGGCGAGTCTCGATGGGCTGGAGCCGTTTGGTTGCCGCGAGCTGGAGTGGCGCGGATGGAAGGGAACGTTGGTTTGCTTTCGGCTGGAGGATGGGCGGTTGGCTCATTTGATCGTGATGCCGAGTGATGCGTTTTCGGATCCGCCGGGGTCGGGACGGCAATTGGCTCGGATTGGGGACTGGGACCGGACGGCTTGGAGTCGGGATGGGATGACTTATTTGGTCTATGCGCCGGAAGGTTCGGCTGGGTTGGGTTGACTGGGTTGGATTCGGCTCGCTGGCGCATTGCCGGGGTCGCGGCGGCGAGGACGCCGTCGCTCGCACGCGGGGACGCGTGCGTTCCCCAACGCATTTGACGTTCGAACGGTTTCGGGTATTGCTGTCGGCGGATGAGTGACGGGATCGGGTGGTTTAATTTCAGCTTTCCGGATTTCAGTTTCGCGTTTCTGAGCATTCTGCTCGAGGGCGCGCCGTTTTTGTTGCTGGGGACGATCGTTTCCGGGTTGATCGATCAGTTTCTGCCGGCGCGGGTGATGACGCGGTTGCTGCCGCGGAATGCTTACGCGGGGGCGGCGGTGAGTGGGTTGTTGGGGTTCGTTTTTCCGATGTGCGAGTGCGGGGTGGTGCCGGTGATCCGCCGGTTGATGGCGAAGGGGCTGCCGGTGTCGAATGCGGTTGTCTACATGCTGTCGGCTCCGATCGTGAACGTGGTGGTGGTGCTGAGCACGTGGGCGGCGTTCAAGGGTCAGGCTCCGGAGTGGATGACGGGGCTGCGGCTGGGGGTGGGCTACGGGGTGGCGGTGCTGGCGGGGATGGTGGTGCACAACATTTCGATCCGGCACGTGCTGCGGAAGAACGTGCTGGCGGAGATCGCGCAGCCGCGGGGTCTGGAGGGTGGGCCGGGGGGTGGGTTCGGAACCCGGTTGCTGGGCGCGGTGCAGGTGATGGTCGCCGATTTCATGGACATGATGGTGTATTTCATCATCGGCTGCGCGGCGGCGGCGACGTTCAGCACGGCGGTGAATCAGGAGTTCGTTCTGCCGCTGGCGACGAGCACGGGGACGGCGACGTTTTCGATGATGGGGCTGGCGGGGATCCTGTCGCTGTGCAGCACGACGGACGCGTTCATCGCGGCGACGTTCGTGTCGTTTCCGGCGGTGGCGAAGTTGGCGTTTTTGGTGTTTGGGCCGATGATGGACGTGAAGTTGATCTTCATCTACGCCTCGGTTTTCAAGAAGCGGTTTGTGGTCGGGATGGTCGTTGGCCTTTTCTTCCTCGTGGGTCTAATTTGCGTCCGGCTGGCCGTCGTTTTCTCATGAATCAAACCGCACACCGTCTACTTTCAACTGGAGTCCTCGCGATCTGGGGGACGGTGATGGTGTTCATCTGGTGGACGGGGCGGATCGAGAATTACCTCGCGCCGAATTTCCGTCCCTACGTGGTGATTGCGGGCGGGGTGTTGTTGCTGTTGGCGACGGTGATGTTGTTCATGCCGTCGAGCGTGCGGGCGGAGGACCTGAGTGGGTGCGCGAATTCGGTGGCGCGGTCGCTGCCGGGGCACGTCTTCGCGGCGTTCGTGCTGGTGGTGCCGCTGATGGTGGCTTTCAAATATTCGCCGAGCGAGTTCAGCGCGACGACGATTCTCAACCGCGGTTTTGCGGACGTGTCGGCGAGCTTGCCGGGGCGGGCCTCGTCGGTGCCGGAGCTGGCTCTGCCGGGTGAGGACGAGGGGGCGACGGTGTCGGTGGCGATGTCGGAGACTCCGGCGTCGGACGTGAGCGAGTATTTGGCGAAGAACGAGGATGGGCAGATCATCGCGGAGTTGATCGATCTGCTTTATGCGGCGCAGGAGCCGACGATGTTGCCGGATTTCAAGGATCGGGAGGTGGAGCTGGTGGGTCAGTTCATGCCGGGTGAGGGCGTGGAGGGGGCGCAGGGGAAATTGGTGCGGATGATGGTGTCGTGCTGCGCGGCGGATGCGCGTCCGATCGCGGTGGACGTGAAGGCGGGTGAAGGGTTGACGGCCGCGGAGATGTCCTGGGTGAAGGTGATCGGGACGGCGCGGTTCCCGGTGATCGGGGGGAAGAGGATCCCGGTGGTGGAGGCAGTTTCGATGAGCCGGACGGATCCGCCGGAGGATTTGTTTTTGTATTAGGCAGTAGGTCGAAGGTCTGAAGGTCGAAGGTCGTGGTGGGTGAGGGATGATGGTGGTTCGGGGGGGCTTTGCTGATGATCGGATGGAGTGTAAGCCAGAGATATTTCGCTTGGCTCAATATGACAGGTTGGGTTGGGGGACGCTTTGGAGTGACGGTGGTTTTGCGGTTTTCAGCGGTCGGGGGTTGGTGGTTTGAACGGTTTGCGTCTGATTTTTGGGAACCCGCGGCGCGGCTTCCCTGCCTTCTGTTGGGTGGTCGCTTCGCTCCTTTTGCTGGGCGGGATGGCTCGGGGGGAGTGGGCGGTGGCTTTGCCGGGGTGGGGGTATTCGTTTCCTCGGGATCATGGAGACCATCCGGACTTCAAGACGGAGTGGTGGTATTTTACCGGGAATCTGCGGTCGGATGCGGGGCGGGAGTTTGGGTATCAGCTGACGTTTTTTCGTCAGGGGATTACGCCGCCCGATGAGCGGGTGGCGACGGCGTCGCGGTTCGTGGCGGGGGACATCTACTTCGTTCATTTTTCGGTGACGGATCTGGCGGATGAGCGGTTTCAGGGGGCGCAGATTTTGTCGCGAGGGGCTTACGGGGAGGCGGGGACGGCGGACGGGGGGCGGGTGGCATGGGTTGAAGGTTGTGAGGCGGTCGTGTTGCCGGACGGGGATGGGTTTCGGATCGTGGGGGCTGCCGACGGGATAGGGTTGGAGCTGACGGTCCGGTCGGAGAAGGCGGTGGTGATTCAGGGGACGGATGGGGTGAGTCAGAAGGCGGCGGGGGTGGGGCGGGCTTCGCATTACTATTCGCTGACGCGATTGGACTCCGAAGGAACGGTTTCGGTGGGGGGTGAGGAGTTTGCGGTGACGGGGACGAGTTGGTTCGACCACGAGTGGGCGACGAACCAGTTGGGGGCGGATCAGACGGGATGGGATTGGTTCAGTCTGCAGTTCGACGACGGGACGGAGTTGATGCTGTTTCAAATCCGGAAGCGTGGGGGTGGGCGGGATGAGTTTTCGAGCGGGACGTTCGTGCGGGCGGATGGGTCGACGGTGCCGATCGCGGACGGGGAATTCACGCTCGAGGCCGGGCGGGAGTGGACGAGCCCGGAGACGGGGGCGACGTATCCGCTGGAGTGGAAGGTGGCGGTGCCGAAGGTCGGATTGGACCTACGCGTGGCGGCTCGGCTGGACGGACAAGAGCAGGTTTTCCAGCCGGTTTCCTACTGGGAGGGGAGCGTGCGGGCTACCGGGAGCCGGGACGGGGTGGGGTATCTGGAAATGACGGGGTATGCGGGGGACGTGGTGGGGATGTCGACGACGGAGTGAAATACAAATACGGTTTTGAACAGAAGGTCGCGAAGGACGCAAAGGGGTGAAAGGAATCGCAAAGGGCTCGAGCCGGGCGAAGCCCGACTCGAGCCCTTTGCGAACTTTGCGCTCTTCTGTTCAAACCCATTTCACCCGCCTTGGACGGGGGGCATGATGGAGATGACTTCGCCGGGCTGGATGGGGTGGGTGCGGTCGACGTAGTCGAGGTTGGCGGCGAGGAGGAGTTTGCCGTCCCATTCGGTCAATCTGGGGAATTGGGTGACGAGGCCGCCGAGGAGGACGGCGATGGTGGCGCCTTCGGGCAGGGTGACTTCGATCTCCTGACAGCCGGTGATGTCGCGGAGGACGGAGTAGAATTCCACCTTGGTCTTCATGTCATTTGCCCGCGATGGCCGCGGGGGTGAGGACTCCGATGAAGGGGAGGTTGCGGTATTGCTCGTTGTAATCGAGGCCGTAGCCGACGACGAATTCGTTCGGGATGTCGAAGCCGACGTAATCGGCGTCGACTTCGCGGGCGCGCTCCACGTTTTTTCGCAGGAGGACGCAGGTGCGAATGCTGAGGGCACCGCCTTTTTCGGAGAGGCGGGCACGGATGGCGTGGAGGGTGTGGCCGGAGTCGAGGATGTCGTCGAGGAGGAGGACGTGGCGGTCGGTGAGGTCGGGGAGCTCCGTCTGCTTGAAGTTGACCTTACCGGTGGTGGTGGTGCCGTGGTAGCTGGAGACGCTGAGACAATCGACCTGGAGGGCGAGGGGGACGCGGCGCAGGAGGTCGGCCATGAAGATGAAACTGCCGTTGAGGATCGCGATGACGGTGAGGTCTTTGTCGCGGTAATCGAGGGTGATCTGGTGGGCGATCTCGTCGAGGCGGCTGAGGATGGTGGACTCGTGGAAGAGGACTTTTTGGATGTCGTCGAGCATGGCTTGGTGCAATTGGAAATGCGGAATGAGAAATGAGAAATGGGGTGGGGGCTTTTTTGGGATGGTGACTGGTGAAGGGTGAATTGTGAATGGTGGAATGCTGGCATGCGCGGGTCGGTTGCGTTGCTTCCCGGGAGTGGACAATGGGGCGGGCGATTCGCGATAGTGTCTTGCGAATGGCTCGACGACCCCGATGGAGAATCCGCGACGTGCTGGATCTGGAGGCCGCACTGGAGGCGGACGCGGGTCGGGATGATGGGGAACTGGCGGCGCGGGATCGGGCGATTTTTCGCGAGGACGTGCGGGGAGGCGCGCACGACGCTGCGGGGAAGATGCGGCTTTGGCTGGGGGCGCGGCGGCGGATGGACGGGAAGGAATTCTCGGCCGGGGACGTTTACGCGTCGACGATGGGGGCGATGGGCTGGGGGTTGATCCTGGCTGGTTTGGCCATCGGGGCCGGGTTGGCGGGGTCGCAGTTGGTTTTCGCGGGGGATCGCCTGATCAGCGTGACGGCGTTTTTTTCGGTGACGGTGTTGTGGCAATTGATCGTGCTGTTGGTTTTGGCCGGGGTGATCTTGTTTCGGCGGCGACCGGTTGGCGGGGTGATCGGGTGGGCGTTGGGACGAGGGTTGGCGGCGGTGGGACGGGCGAAGGCGGCGGCCTGGGGGGGGCTGGACGGGACGGGGCGGATGAAATTTGCGGCGGTGCTGGGGGCGGTGCGGGCGAAGCGGGCGGTCTACGGGGACGTGATGATCTGGCCGGTGGTGACGCTGACGCAGACGTTCGCGGTGGCGGTGAACGTGGGGATTTTGGCGGCGACGCTTTGGTCGGTGGGGGCATCGAACCGCGCGTTCGGCTGGGAGGAGACTGCGCTTCAATGGTCGCCGGAAACGATGCTGAAGATCGTGAGTGTGATCTCGTGGCCGTGGTCGTGGCTGGCCAGCGCGCATCCGACATTGGTGGAGATTGCGGGGAGCCGCATTGCCGTTTTGGGGAACGTCGAGAACGTGCCGGATGCCGTGGTTTCGTGGTGGCCGTTTCTGGTTTACGCGGTGGCGTTTTACGGGCTGCTGCCGCGGGTGATTTTACTGACGGCGTCGGTTGTCTTCGAGCGGCGGACTTTGGGTGGGATCGAATTTCGGCACGCGGAGTGTGCACGGGTGTTGCGGCGGATGGAGCCGGTCGTGGTGGCGGGCGAGGCCGGGCCGGCGAAAGAGGCGGTGGCGGGGCGGTTGGAGTCGGCCGAGACGGGGCTGGGAGCGGTGGACGTGGTGCTGGTGGCTCGGGAGATGGTGGCGGAGGCCCGGGACGCGGCGGTGGCTCGGTTGGGTTGGGGGGAATCGGAGCGACGTGAGGTGGAGATCGACTGCGCGGAGGCGAATGCGGCGGAATTTGGGCGGTTGAATGGGGAGAGTGGCGCCGTGGCGGTGCTGGTGGAGGGGGGGCGGCCTCCGGTGAAGGCGATGCTGGAATTCCTGCGGAAGCTGCGGGATTCGGTGGCGGAGCGGGCGGAGGTGATGGTGGTTGTGGTCGCGGAGGAGGGGGCGGCTTTCGATTACGCGGAGGCTTGGGCGGATGCGGTGGCGGGTTTGGGGGACGCTTTTATGCGGGTGGAACGGGCGTGAGAGTGTGCGGTGTTTTAATTTCGGCTCTCTCGCTGCGCTCGATTTGCCGGGCGCGGCGGCGGGACGCCGCCGCTCGCACGCGGGGACGCGCGCGCTCCCCGCGTGGCATGACTTTGGACTTTGGACTTTTCACCTTCGACTGGGACCATGGGTCATTATGAGTGTTCCCTTTTTTGCGTGCGTTGGGGCGGTGAATACGGGGAAGACTTCGACGATCGCTGCTCTCATCGAGGACGATCGGCTGCGGGTGACGAACACGCCGGGGGAGACGACGGATTGTCAGTCGTTCGTCGTCGAACTCGAGGGGTCTCCGATCGTGGGATTCTGGGACACGCCGGGGTTTCAGAATGCGAAGTCGGCGCTGGCTCGGTTGCGGGAGTTGGAGGATCCGGTGGGGGATCCGTTGGATGCGTTTCGGAGCTTTTTGGAATTGCACGGGGACGACCCGGCTTTCTCGGAGGAGTGCAAATTGTTCCGTCCTTTGGTGGATGGGGCGGGGGTGCTTTACGTGGTGGATTCGTCGCAGCCTTTTCGGGAGATCAACGACGCGGAGATGAAAATTCTGCTGATGAGCGCGCGGCCGCGAATGGGTCTGATCAACACGACGGCGAGCCCGGTGCACTCGGAGGTGTGGGAGGCGCGGTTGGGTCAGCATTTCAATCTGGTGCGGAGATTCGACTCGCACGAGGCGGATTACTTCGACCGGATGGAGCTGCTCAAGGCGCTGATGGGGATCGACGAGAAGTGGCGCGGGGCGCTGGAGCGGGCGGTCGAGACTTACGAGCGGGATTGGGCCGGGCGCCGGGACGATTGCGCGGAGGAAATGACGGAGTTGCTGCTGGGTGCATTGCAGCACCGCGAGACGGTGGCGGTGGGCCTGGGTGGTGGGGCGGAGCGGCGACGGTCTTCGGATTTGGTGGAGAAGTTCGAAGCGTCTCTACGCGAGATCGAGGATCGGGCTCATCGGCGGATCATCGAGACGTTCAAGCACCATGAGCTGTCGCCGGGGGAATCGGGGGGAGCGCTGCGCGACGTGGATTTGTTCAGCGAGGACGTGTGGCGTTTCGGGGGGTTGGACGAGAAGCAGCTGGTAGTGTCGGCGACGGTTGCCGGTGGGATCGCGGGACTGGTGGTCGACGCGGCGCTGGCGGGTCACACGCTGGGGGCGGCAGCCTTGATCGGCGGGGCGCTGGGGGGCGGCAGCGCGTGGGTGGCGGGGAAGCGGAAGCCGCAGATCGAAGTGGATCTGCCGGGGCGGATGGGACGGGTCTTTGGGCGGCAGAAATTCGCGGGACGGGATCTGCGGGTCGGGCCGCTGAAGGCGTTGAACTTTCCTTGGATTCTGTTGGATCGAGCGCTGGCGGTGTTTTTTTATTCAGCCCGGCGGTCGCACGCGCGGCGGGATGAGTTGAGCTTCGGACTGGATGAACAGTTGGCGGCGCTGCGGGGGCGAGGGCTGCTGACGGCGGAGTGGCCGGAGGATCGGCGGAAGGAATGTGAGCGGATCTTCGCGTTGATCCGGAAGGGCCGAGCGGGGCTGGGGGAGAGCCGACGGCTGCGGGAAATTCTAAGCGAGCGGTTGGAGGAGATTGCGGCGGTGAAGCGGGTTAGTGCGTGACTGGTGACTGGTGACTGGTGACTGGTGAATGGGGGGGAGTGTCCGGCTGGTGCCGGGTTGGGTTGGTTCGGCGATTGCAAATCGCCGCTCCTTGAGCGGGTCGCTAACGGGTTTTGATGATTTTGACCTTTTGCGGGGTGGAGCGGTTGTTGGTGGTGTCGATGGCGAAAACTTTGACGATTGTGCGGCGCTTTTTGAGTCGGACTTTG
Organism: uncultured Verrucomicrobiae bacterium; assembly: GCA_963719495.1. Taxonomy (GTDB): domain Bacteria; phylum Verrucomicrobiota; class Verrucomicrobiia; order Chthoniobacterales; family JAATET01; genus CAVVKW01. The sequence continues at coordinate 131,665 of CAVRCI010000003.1, read as the reverse complement.
AGCCTCCATAGACGGAGTCCCTTGGCGGTGCTGAGGCCACGTTTGCCGGTGGCTTTGTAGATGACGCGACCGATGGCGACGTCGTCGGTGGCGGTGCCGCGGAGGGTGAGGCGGGAGCGGCGGGTCTTGATGCGGGGTTTCGATTTGAGGCCGATGACGGGTGGGGTGGTGTCGGGACCTCCGCGGAAGTTGGCCAGCAACGGGCCGCTCGCCCGGAAGGCTGCGGCGTTGTTGGTGCTGCCCGTGACGCCGGTGGGCGAGCCGAGGTAGGCGAGTTCGGGAGCGGAGATGCGCAGGATGCGGGTGGCTGTGTTGTTCGAGGCGTCCGAGGTCGAGGCGACCACGGTGGCGAATCGGCCGCCTCCGCCCGTGGTGAAAAAGTGGGCGAATGAATCCGGTGCCCATGACGATGGGGTGGATGGATAGCCGGAGCGCAGGTGGCGGCAGCCGTGGTTGTGGCCGATCTCGTGGACGAAGGTCGAAGTTGGATTTTGGGCGCGGATGACGTTGAAGGCATTTTTGAAGCCGATGTTGGATGGGAGGTTGAGGTTCGCCTTGCCTCCGCCGACGCTGTTCTCGATCCACAACGAGACGATGTCGGCCTTGGAGGCATCGCGGAGGGCGTGGACCTGATCGATGGCGCCGTCGGTGGTGGAACGGAGCTCGTTGAGGGCGCGGTCGAGGTCCTCGCCGGGCGGATAAACGTAGCTGATCGGAGCGACGTAGACGGCGCGAAGGGTGGTGGGGACGTTCGAGTCGGCCAGCGCGGAATTGGCGTCCGTGATCGCGGTGGCGATCTTGGCGCGGACGTCGGCGTCGTCGGCGGGGTTGCCCGGGGCTCCGCCGAGGACGACGCGGGATTGGTCGTTGAAGAAGACCGCGACGTCGATGGTCGCGCCGCCGGTGATCGCTTTGGTAAAGACGTTTTCGTCTGTGGAAGAAGAAATGGCGTCGGTGTCGGTGTCGGTGTCGGTGAGCTGATGGTCGTTGGCGCAGCCGAGATCGTCGGCGGCGGTCAGTCGTCGGACTTCCAAACGATCCGATCCGGGACTGCGGCGAATTTCGAAATCGCCGAGCTCGGCTCCATTGATCGAGGCGTAAACGGCGTCGCCGAAGGTGCTGATGGCGACCCGACCGAACGGGACGCCGGGAATGCGGGCCGCGAACGAACCGCCCTCGCCGGACGGATCGACGGGTGCGGCCGATGTGATGACAATCGGGAGATCGGCGGTCGGCGAAAGGTGGAGCGTGACGCGATCTCCGGGAATGAGATCGGTAAGTGGTTTTTCTCCAAAGATTTGAGCCCGCGACGCCGAGCGATGGAGGGGAACGTTCGCGGCAATGACGGGGGGCTGCACGGCCACGATCGGGCGGCGGGCCGCGGTGGGATTGACGGGTTGAGCGTCGTTTTTCGGCAGCGGTGTGACCGGGACGAGTGTCTGGCTGACCGCAGGACTCGACCGAATGGTTTCGGCGGGGCCGCTAAAAAAGGCCGCCGTGGCGACGATCAACAACCCGAGGGCGGCTCCCACGCTGAGGCGAATGGCGTTCTTCATCCCGCACCATACTGAGTATCGGTCACGCGACCAAGCCAAACGCAAAGCGGGCGCAACTTTCGTCGCGCCCGCTCGGGAGTTTGAGTTGTTTTCCGAGTGACTTACGGCATGAGGACGGTGTCGATGTTGTGGATCACACCATTCGAGGCTTCCATGTCGGCAACGGTGATGGTGGCACCGTCAACCATGACCACGTCGCCTTTGGTGGTGAAGACGAGCTCCTTACCAGCGGCGTTGGCGACCGGGGAATCCGAGATTTCGGCGGCTACGACGCGGGAGGGCAGGACGTGCATCTTGAGGATTTCCGTCAGCTTGTCTTTGTTCTCGTCTTTCATCAGCTCGTCGACCGTGCCTTCGGGGAGTTTGCGGAACGCGGCGTTGTCGGGGGCAAAGACGGTGTAGTTGCCTTCGTCGCCCTTGAACATCGCGTCGAGGCCGGTCTGCTCGAGGGCGGCGACGAGGATGGAATACTGCGGGTTGAGAGTTAGCTTCTCGATGACGGATTCGTCAGCGGCAGCTTGCGCGATCTCGGTGACTTTCGCGGGAGCGCTGTCGGAGTCGGCGCGGAGGTTGGAGGCGAGAGCGAGGCTCGCGGTGACGACGGTGGTCGCTAGGATGAGTTTTGTCTTCATTGGAACAAAGGATCGGCGCAAGGCTCCAATCCGGTTGGGTCTCGACCAGATTTTCCTTCCGCAGGAATTAGCCATGCTATTCCCGGTAAATAGATTTCCCCATCCGTCCGTCGGTTTCTGGTTGTCGCCCTTGGCTTGGGTGGAATCAGTCACGCGATCGCCGGGAAAGCCGGGATGGGTGGGCGTTAGGCTAGGCCGACGGCGGTTTTTACCCGACTGAGGACTTCGGTCGCGATGGAACTCGCTTTCCTGGCGCCTTCGGTGAGGACGCCGTCGACGTAGGTGGGGTCGGCTACCAGCTCGGCTCGGCGTTGGCGCTCGGGGGCGAATTTTTCCCAGGTGGCGGCCAGGAGGCGTTTCTTAAATTCTCCGTAGCCGTGGCCGCCGGACGCGAAATCGGCGAGCATCTGGGCGTGGTCGGCTGTGGGGGCGACGAGGCGGTGGAGGTCGAGGATGGTGGACTTTTCGGTGGGTTTGGGGGCTTCGACGGGGGTGGAGTCGGTGGGAATGCCCATGATTTTTTTCTTCAGAGATTTCTCGTCTTCGAAGATGTCGATGGTGTTGCCGTAGCTGGCGGACATTTTGGCGCCGTCGAGGCCGGGGACGGTGGCGGTTGATTCCTGAATGCTGGGTTCGGGGAGCTTCACTGTGCCGGGGCCGTAGGCTTCGTTGAGTTTGACGGCGATGTCGCGGGTGACTTCGAGGTGTTGTTTCTGGTCCTTGCCGACGGGCACGAGGTCGCTGTCGTAGAGGAGGATGTCGGCGGCCATGAGGACGGGGTAGGCGAAGAGGCCGTGGGTGGCGGGGAGGCCGCGGGCGGTTTTGTCCTTGTAGGAATGGCAGCGCTCGAGGAGGCCCATCGGGGTAAGGGTGGAGAGAATCCAGGCGAGTTCCGTGACGGCGGGGACGTCGGATTGGCGGAAGAAGGTGGCGCGGGCGGGGTCGAGGCCGCAGGCCAGGAAGTCGATGGCGAGGTCGCGGGTGTGGGCGCGGAGGGCGGCGGGGTCGCGGACGGTGGTGAGGGCGTGGAGGTCGGCGATGAAGTAGAGGGCCTCGCCGCGTTCCTGTAGGGCGACGGCGGGTTGCATCATGCCAAAGTAACGACCGAGGTGGGCTTTGCCGGAGGGTTGGATGCCGGAGAGGATTCGCATGGGATGGCTGGTTTACGGCGGAATTCGCCAATTTGAGAGGATTAACCCTAAATCCGGGAATGGACAGGGTTTACAGGATTGAAGGGATTGAATTTCAATCCTGTCTGACGAAACCTTCGCTTTTGGAAAGGGTGACCGGTCCCGGTCTTTCTCGTAAGGCGTTCCTGATCATTCCGTGAATCTTGGATATCCTGTCCCATTTCACTTTCCCGATTAACGGGATTGACGGGGTTCCTCCTTTTTGGACGGGCTCCGGGCTGGAAGCCCGGAGCGGCGAGCAGGATGCTCGCGCTCCCCATTCGCGCGGCGGGCGCTCAGAATCTCCAGCCGAGGGTGGCGCTGACGCTGTGGCTGGTGAGGTCCTGACGGCCGAAATCGGCGTTGTAATAGACGCTGGCGTTCCAACGGTCGCCGAGTTGGGTGCTGACGCCGGCTCCCGCGAAGACGCTGTCGCGGCCCGGTTCGGCGGTGGCGGTGTCGAAGGACGGGCCGCTGCCAGCGTCGAGGGCCGCGCCGATTTGGCGGCTGTTGTTCAGGAACTCGTGCTGCCAGAGGACGCGGATCTCGGGGATGAGGACGATCCTCTCGGTGAGATTGATCGTGTAGGCCACGCGGCCGCCGAGGGTGGTGCGGAGGCTGTGGGCGTGCTGCTCGTCCACTCGCAGGTCGAGGCTGTCGGCTCCGGTCTCGGTGAAGGGAGCGATGCCGACGTAGGTGTATTGGCCTCCGACGATGGGGCCGAAGGTGAAACCGGCCGCTTTCCAGTCGTAGCCGAGGTTGAGGGCGCCGCTGACCTGACCGCCCTCCTGGCGGCTGCGGGCGGTGCGGTCGACGGTCGAGAACCGGATCGGGCGGCGGACGAGCGCTTGGTTGGTGCCGCCGGTGACGACGGCGTCGGTCGTGAACCCGTCGTGGACGTAGCTGGCGTAGCCGCCGAAGAGGGCGGAATCGATGCGGGTGGAACCGTTGCCGTCGTAGTCGGCGTAAGTGCCTTGATAACCACCGAAGAGGCCGGTGGTGAGTCCGTTCGGGTCGTTCGGGGTCCAGTCGTAGTCGGCCCCGACGAGGAAGCCGCCGGAGTCGAAACGGTGATTCGGGACCTGGCTGACGCTGGTGAGCCGGGCGAAGATGCCGTTGCCCATGGCCCAGGCGGTCCAATTGGTGGCGGTAGGGTCGGTGGTGAGGACGGTCTTGAGATCTTTGGGGTCGGCGATTTGTTTGCCATTCTTGTCGAAGGTGAGGGGTTCGTCGGGGATGCCGGAGAGTTGGAAGCCGCGCGCACCGAGGCGGACGGCGCTGAGGCGCTGATTGATCATCTGCGTCTGCGTGAAGGATTGCTGGATCGAGATGTTGGCGATGCTCTGGTGAAAGGCGGGTCCGATCTGGTCGAAGGCGGATGGGAACTGTTCGGCGGTGAGCCGGTCGAGGGCGGTGCTGACGACTTCGCGGTCGCCGCTGGTGGCGGGGATGGTGCTGTCGAGCGCTCGGGCGACGTTGCGTTGGTTCTGAGTTTCGGCCACGAGGGTGTAGCTGGCCGGAGCGATGAGGAGGGTGCCGGTGCCGTTTTCGCGGAGGAAGCGACCGCGGAAGCGGCCCGGGTCGGCGAGCGTGATGCGGTGGAAGTCGCCGGTGATGCGGTCGGCGCTGAGGAAGGGGATCTGTTGACCGAACTCGAAGCGGCGGCCGAGGTTAATGGTCTGGAGGGTGCCGTCGAGGGCGGCGGAGCCGCTGACGATGAGGCGGTCGAAGGTGGTGGGGTTGGCGACCTCGATCTGGAGCGTGCCGGAAGCGGTCTGGGTGAAGTCGCCGTCGATCGAGAGTGTGCCGGGGCTGTTGCCAGGGGCGACGGTGCCGCGGTTGGTGACGTTGCCGAAGATGAGTCCGGCGCCGCCGAGGCGGGCGCTGGGTTGGACGGTGAGGCCGCCGGGGGCGTTGAAGCGTCCATTGACGAAGAGGGCACCGACTTCGACGGCGGCGGGTCCGTTGACGTCGAACGTGCTGGTGGCAAACAGCGAGCCGGGGCCGGTTTTTTGGAAGCCGTTCGGGGCGAGGACGGTGCCGCCGGTGACGAGGCTGTCGCCGCCGAGGGCGTTCAGCTCGCCGCTGGTGACGGTGAGGTTGTTGAAGATGGTGAGTGAGCTGCCGGGCGAGAAGCGGAGGGAGTTGATCGTGTTGCTCTCGTCGGTCGTGCCGGTGCGGACGGGGCCGGTGACGGTGAAGTCGGCGGTGGTGGGCGTGTTGACGGGGGCGCTGTTTTGCAGGATCGGGCCGGAGGGTGGTCCGACGGGGTTGAAGCTGACGAAGAGCTTGCGTCCGGCGATGCGGAAGGTCGGGGCGAGGTCGACGAGGCGGTTACCGAGGAAGTCGGTGAGGGGGTTGAACCGGGCGAGGTTGCGGGCGGTGAGGATGAGGTATTCGGTGTCGAGTTGGAAGCCGTTGGTTGCGGTGAGACGGAAGCGTCCGGCGTCGGTGAGCGTGAGTTTGCCGCGGACGTTGAGGAGGTCGGTGTTGCGTCCGAGCGCGGTGTCGACGGTGCCGCCGCGGAAGTCGAGCGAGTTGATGTTGAGCGTTCCGACGGGGTCGAGGGTGCCGCCTTCGAGCGTGGCACCGCCGCGTCCGAGTGCTCTGGAGGTGATGGCCTGGATGGTGCCGGATTCGAGGGTGGTGCCACCTTCGTAGGAGCTTTGGCGGGATAGGAGGAGGGTGGCGTCGCCGGTTTTGATGAGCGCGCCGGAGCCCGAGATGGGGGCGTTGAACCGGAGGTTGGCGTCGGTCTGGAGGGTGCCGCCGCGGGTGCCGAGAACGACGAAGCGACTGGTGTTGAAGGCGGCGGTGTTTTGGAGCGTGCCGCCGTCGAGGGTGGTGAAGGTGCCGCGGGCACCGAGGTTGGCGTCGCGGCTGACGCTGAGCGTGCCGTTGGTGACGGTGGTTCCGCCGAAGTAGGTGTTGTCGCCGGTGAGTGTGAGCGTGCCGGGGCCGGTCTTGGAGAGGGTGCCTGGGCCGGAGATGGGGCCGGCGTGCAGCAGGTCCCGGGTGGTCTGGAAGGTTCCGCCCCCGGGATTGAGCGTGGTGGCGCGACCGGTCGCGAAGGGGGCCGTATTTTGCAGTGTCCCGCCGTCGAAGGTCAGGATTCCGCCGGCGACTCCGAGGGCGTCATCGCGCATGACCGAAACGGTGCCGTTGTCGAGGGCGAGACCGCCGGTGAAGGAATGGGTGCCGGTGAGAATCGTAGTGCCGGGGCCAGTGTGAAGGACGGCGGTGGTGCCGGTGATGGCGATGAGCTGGCCGGTCGGGGTGCCGTCGCGGGTGAAGGCGTAACTGGCGGAGTTGTGGTTGAAGTTCAGCGTCGCCGTGCCGGCTCCGCCCCGAACGGCTCCGGCGTCGAGAATGCCGGGGGTGCCGCCGGTGCCGACGTTGAACGTGCCGACGGAGCCATCCTCTTGCGAGAGGTTGACGAATGCCGCGCTGATCGTGCCGCCGGTGAGGTCGAGGCGACCACTACCCTCCGTGCCGACGGCGAGGCCACCCAGGTTCGTCCAAGTGCCGCCGCTGACCTTGGCGGTGCCGGTGGAGTCCGGCTCGAGACCGAGGAAGGCGCCGCCGTTGGTGACGGTTCCGGTGCCGCTGACTTCGAGCGTGCCGCTGCCCTCGAAGCCGACGAAGAGGTTGGTGGCGCTGGTCCACGATCCGCCGGTGACGGAGACGGAACCGGTGGCGGCGGAGTCGAAGCCGAGGATGGCTCCTGGGTTGGAAACTTGCCCGGAGCCACTGATGATGACACTTCCAGTGCCGAGGTTGCCGACGGTGAGGGTGTCGGAATTTGTCCACGTGCCGCTGGAGACGCGGACGGTGCCGACGGAATCCTCGAGAAAGCCAACGAAGCCGGTGGCGTTCGTGACGGTGCCGCCGTCGGTGACCTCGAGGGTGCCGCTGCCGCTGGAGCCGATAATAATCGCGCCGTCGCTGGAAAGGACTCCTCCGGAAACTCGTGCGATACCGGTGGACCCGGCGTCGCCGGAAATGCCGACCACGACGCCGGAGACGGAACCCGAACTCGCGACATCGAGGGTGGCCTCGTCGCCGGGGTCGAAGCCGACGACGATCTGGCCGGAGGGGGTGTCGATCGAGCCGGGGACGGAGAGGGTGCCGGTGCTGATGACGGTGTCGCCGGTGTAGGTGTTGGTCGCGGTGAGGGCGAGGGTGCCGGTGCCTTGCTTGACGAGGGTGCCGCCGCCCGTGATGGGAGCGGTGATCGTGGTCGTGCCGGGGGCGGTGATGAACGGGGTGTCGCTGGTGAGGGTCAGTTCGCCGGTGCCCGCTGCGGCGACGGTGTAGCCGGGGGTCTGGAAATCGAGGGCGCGGGGGTTGGCGACGAAGCCGTCGGCGAGGGTGGCGGTGCCAGCGGTGCCGGCGAAGGTCGAGACGAGCGTTGGGTCGAAAGACGTGTTGGTGTTACCGGAATTGTTCGTCCAGTTGGTGCTGGCGGCGTCCCAGGTGCCGGTGCCACCGTCGATGGTGCCGTTGGGGGTGGTGTTCGAGCCGTCCCAGAACTGTTGGGCGACCGATGTTGCCAGGGTGAGGATGGAAATGAGGATGAGCGTGGATGGGGTTCTCATTGGAAGGTGATCAGATTCTTTTGCGGTCCGGGTCGATCAGGATTCAAAAGCGGGGGGTGGCCGCGGCTCACTGATCATGCCGACGACGGTGACTGATGGCTTGAGGTGTTGGGCTCAGCGGCGGAAGCGGCCGAAGGTGTAGCGGGGCTGACGGGTGGCGTTGTCGTTTTCCTGAAAGGCTTCGGTGTAGTCGTCGAAGTCGTAATAGTCGTCGAGGGCGGGAAGGTTGAGTTGCCGAAATTGCGAATTGCGGGCGTTGGCGAAGTGGGCGGCGCGCAGGCCGGTGCGGTCCTCGCCTCGGGTCATGTAGTAAAACGTGTCGCCGGAGTAGTGCCGAAGGACGAATCGCTGGCGGTCGGGGCCGATGCGCATGATGAGGCGATTGCCGCGGGCTTGGAGGCGGACGGGACCGTAGAAGCCGCTGCGGTAGCGTCCGGCGTAGGCGGCGAGGGGGCGGGGTGGGGTGAAGTCGGCGGGGCGCTGTCGGTAGTCGACGGGGGCGCGACCGAGTTGGTCGGCGGCGAGTTCGGCGAAGCGTTCGTTGGCGAAGGCGACCCAGTCGCGGCTGAGTTCCCCGAGGAAAAGGAAATCGGTGAGGGAGAGGTCGAGACCTTCGGGGATGCCGTGAGGGGCGGAGTTGCAGAGGACGGCAATGCCGAGATTCTCGGTGGGAAAGAGGGCGACGGCGGAGCGGACACCGAGGAAGAATTCGCCGGAGTGGGACCAGACGGTGCGGTCGAAGCGGGTGCCGACGTTCCAGCCGAGGCCGTAGAAGCCGCCGTTGGTCTTGATCTGCGGGCGGTGGGTTTCGCCGAGGGGCTGGGCGGCGATGATCTGGCGGCCTTCGAAACGTCCGCCGTCGAGCTGGAGGCGGAGCCAGCGCGAGAGATCGCGGACGCTGGTGCTGACACCGCCGGCGGGGGCTTGGGCGTCGGCGTTGCGCTGGAAGCGGGCGACCCACTTGCCGTTCATGATGAACGTGTTGTTGTCGGGGGAATGCATGACGGCGCGGTTGGGGGCGGCGCGGAAGTCGGCGGAGCGCATGCTGGTGGAGGTCATGCCGAGGGGGTCGAAGAGGCGACGTTGCGCGAGGGTTGGCCAGTCGGTGCCGGCGGCGGCGGCGGCGGCGAGACCGCCGACGGTGAGACCCACGTTCGAGTATTCGTAGCGGGAGCGGAACCCGCCGAGGAGGGGAAATTGGCGGAGGCGGCGAACGATGGGGGCTTGGGAAAGCCGAGGTTTTCGAGGAGGTCGCCGGCGTGCGGCGGGAGGCCGGTGCGGTGGCTGAAGGCGTCGCGGAGACTGACGGCGCGGGTGGCGGCGGGGTTGGAGAGGCGAAAATTTGGGAGGTTGTTCACGAGCGGTTCGTCCCAGGTGACGGTGCCGTCGCCGACGAGTCCGGCAACGATGGTGCTGGAGATCGGCTTCGACACGGAAGCGATCTGAAAGACGGTGTCGGGCGTGACGGGCTGGGAGGTGCCGACTTTGCGGACGCCGTAGCCTTTGAGGAAAATGACTTCGTCGTTGTGGACGACGGCGATGGCCATCCCGGGAATGCCGCTCGTGCGCATGGCGCGCTCGGCGACGGCGTCCATGCGAAGGACGCCGATCTGGACCTGCTCGCGGGTGAGCGGTGTGGGCGTCGCGAGCGATGACCCGATGGCGAAGGTGGCGAGGAGAGTGGCGGTGAGGTGGGTTTTCATTCGATTGATGAGATGTTTTTTCGGGTTTAAGCGGATTTTGGAAAGCGAAGTCGACGGTGGCAGGCGAGCACGATGACTCCGCCGATTACGAGAAGGGCGATTGTGCCGGGCTCGGGGATGGCTCCGGTGACGATGGGCTGGTTGAATTCGGTTTCGATGGCGTGGTCCACCAGAGTGAGGGAGGAGTTCGCCCCGTCGTCGACGTAGGTGAAGCGGGCCCAGCCGAAGCGCGTGTTGTTTTCGTCGGCACCGGTCATGAGTCCGATGAATCCGGTCCCGCCGCCGCCGTAGCCGCCGACGGGATCGTTGTAGAGATCTTCGAAAAAGAATCCATTGTTCTGGGCGGAGAGGAACGACTTATCGACCGTGGTTCCGGCACCGATGAGCGGGAGGCCTTCGTTTGGATTGGCGCGGACGAGGCCGGTGAATCCCTGGATCTCGGGGCTGGCGGGGTCGTTGGACAGGAAGATCAGCCGATAGTCGTTGCCAGGTCCGCCGCTGAAATTGAAGAACGCTTCGCCGCTGGTCGGCGTGATCGTGAGGTTAACCGGGCCGGAGTAGTCGATGGCGGCTGGGGCCGAGTTGGTCAGGAGGGCCAGGGCGGCAACCGCTAGAATCTTCCCGACCGTTCCAGCCCGTTGCGCCAGCGAGGAAAAATATGGCGTTTTCATTGGGCATTTCCTGAGCGATGGGTGACGGGAATCCAACTAAAAATCGGCGGACGACCGAACGAGTCGGTGAGTAACATGATTAGTGCCAAAAAATCCTCGAAACGCACCCACACTCGCCCGGTTGATTGGGCGCTTCTTGCCACCGAACTCCGGAGCCTGCCGGAGGCGCAGGCGGTGAATTTTGCCCTTCGTGAGATTGGGACGGCCCGGGGTGCCGACCGCGCGTGGGTGATCCGCTACAACCGCGAGGTTACGCATTTTTGGAACACCCACGAATGGGCGAGGCCGGGAATCGAGACGTTCGTCCACGAGTTTCAGGGCGTGCCGGTGACCTTCGGGAAATGGGTTCACGACCGGCTGCTTCGCGGTGAGACCCTTTCGTTGGCCGACGTGCATGTCGTCGACGACGAAGCGCCTGATTTGCGGCGGGCGTTCCGGCGGCAGAGCATTCGGTCGATCCTGTTCGTTCCGATCTTCGATGATTCGCGGCTGGCGATTCAGATCGGATTCGACGCCGTCCGGCGCCCCATCGCGTGGACCGATCTCGACGCCCGGATCGTCCGTGCCGCTGGCGAGTTGATCGCGCTTCGACTCTTTGCGCCCACTGGGAAAACTGCGGAAGTTTTTCCGGCGAGTGATCCGAGCGAGCCCCGAATCGTTCTCCGGGACGGCTCGACCATTTACACCGTCGCGGAGAGCGAACTTCTGTGGATCGAGGCCGATGACGATTTTACGCGAGTCCACCTCCAGGGTCGGCCCGCTGTGATGGAATTAAAGACTCTCGGTGCCTGGGAAAAGCAACTCCCGGCCGAGCGCTTCCTGCGCGCTCACCGCGGGGCGGTGGTCAATCTTTCCAAGATCGAGAGTCTGGACCGAGCCGGGGGGAACTGGCGGCTGCGGCTGACGGGCTTCGGTGATCCGATTCCGGTCGGTCGGCACTACCGTGCGCCGCTGCGGGCGTGGCTGGCGGCGTGACGGGAGGCGGGCGGGATCAGGTCAGCCGAGTTCGAAGGTGGTGATGCCGAAGATTTTTTGGTCGTCCGTGGCGGGGGCGGGGCCGTTGTACATGCGGGCGCAGCCAAAAACTTCGGTGAGGCCGTGGCGAGTGGCGAGGGAGCGGGCCGCGGGGTTGTTTTCTGGGATATCGAGGAAGATCGCGGAGCCGGCGGCGTAATTGGCGAGGGCGGTTAAGAGGGAGTCGGCGGTGTCGGAATCGTCGGCGAAGAGGGGGCCGATCTTGTGTCCGACGCGGCACTTTCGGATGACGCCGTAGCCGAGGAGTCGGTCGTCTTCGACATGACCGAGGGCGGATGCGTCGGGTTGGGTGATCCAGGCGGTGAGGAATTTTTCGCGGGCGCAGCCGAAGCAATCGCGGTCGTAGTCGGCGACGAGAGATGGGGGGAGTTCGGTGAGGTCGAAGATTTGGGCGTGTTTTGGACCGGTTGTTGCGGTCCCCGTCATGCGGAGATTTCGGTGGGAGAACTTGAAGCCACCGCGGGCATACCAGGCCTGCATTTCGAAGACGCCGTCCATCCCGATGGCGGCCCCGGGTCGGAGTCGGGAGCGGAGGAGATCGCGGCGGTGAAACCAGAGTGCGGTTCCGATGCCGCGACCGCGGAGGGTGGATTCGACGATGAAAAGTCCCATGAATCCATAGGCGTCGCCGTAGGAGACGATGGAGCCGGAGGCGACGAGGCGGCCCTGGTATTCGGCTCCGAGAAACGCGTCGGGATCGGTCTGCCAGAAGAGTTCGGCGTCGTGAAGCCCGGGGTTCCAGCCTTCGGCGGCGGCGCGGTCGATGGTGAGATCGAACTCGGCGCGGGTGAGCGGGCGGATGGTGAGTTCGGCGGGAGGGATCGGGGTCGGCATTGGGAGGATTGGTCGTCTCGAATACAATCCATGGGCTCACGCAGAGACGCCGAGGCGCAGGGATTTTTCTGAATTGTATTCTCGGCTGCTCTGCTTGTCTGCGTGAGGTTTTCAGAGCGTTTGCATTGCGAGTTTTCCGGCGGCTTCGCCGGTGGCGAGGGCGGTGCCGATGACGCGGAGGGCGGCTTGGGCTTCGTGGGTGGCGGAGAGGCAGCGGCCGGCGATCGGGAGATTCGGGATGGGGGCGAAGCGGAGGGCCCAGGGGGAGATTTGGCAGCCGCCGATGGGATAGTGGAACTCAGAACCGAGGATGGTTTCGCGGAGTTCGATGGACTTAGTGGAAACGCTATCGGCATTGGGGAAGGGGGATCGAAACGGGATGTCGTCGGCGGTGAATTTGTGTCGGATGCCGACGAGGGTGGCTTCGCTATTGATGTTCAGCGTGAGATTGAGGTCGTCGCAGATCTGGATGCTGAAGTTTTTTTGAACCAATGCACGGACTGACCCCTCAGTCGGACTGACCCCTCAGTCCGCGCCACTCTCTCGGGGTTCGATGCGTGAGCCCTGGCGGGCGGACGCCTCGGGGTGGACAGGATTGGCGGGGGGTGGGTAGTGTCTTTCGCTCCCCGCGGGGGCTTGCTCATGAAGGTTATTATTCAGATTCCCTGTTACAACGAGGAGGAGACGCTGGGGGTGGCGCTCGAGGCGCTGCCGCGGTCGCTGCCGGGGGTCGACGTGGTGGAGTGGCTCGTCGTGAACGACGGGAGTGAGGATGGAACCGCGGAGGTCGCGCGGCGGCTGGGGGTGGATCACGTGATCAATCGACCGCACCTCGGATTGGCGCGGACGTTCATGGCGGGGCTGGAGGCTTGTCTGGAGCGGGGGGCGGACGTGATCGTGAACACGGACGCGGACAACCAATACAACGCGGACGACATTCCGAAATTGGTCGAGCCGATTCTGACGGACCGGGCGGACATGGTGATCGGGGAACGTCCGATCTCGCAGATCGAGCATTTTTCGCCCGTGAAGAAGGCGCTGCAGAAGTTGGGGAGCTGGGTGGTGCGGCGGGCGAGCCGGACGTCGATCGCCGACGCGCCGAGTGGGTTCCGCGCGATCAACCGCGAGACGGCATTGCGGATGAACGTTTTCAACGAATACACCTACACGCTGGAGACGATCATTCAGGGCGGGCAGGCGAATCTGCGGGTGATGTCGGTGCCGGTGAGGACGAATGGGTTTCTGCGACCGTCGCGCTTGTTGAAGAGCATCCCGGCTTACGTTCAGCGGTCGATTCTGACGATCTTTCGGATTTTCATCGTCTACAAACCGTTGCGGTTTTTTGCGTTGATGGGGTCGCTGCCGTTCGCGCTCGGGATGATTCTGATGCTGCGATGGGTCTGGCTCTTTTACGAGGGGACGACGCGGACGCATCTGCCGAGTCTGGTGATCGCGGCGGTCCTGGTGCTCATCGGCGTGCAGGTGTGGGTGCTGGGGTTCGTGGCGGATCTGATCGCGGTGAACCGGCGGCTGCTGGAGGACATTCAGGTGCGGGCGCGGCGGCGGGATTTCGCGGAGCGGGGCAGCAGTTCTCATTTTGGGGTGCCGGCAGACAGGGGGGAGATGTGAGAGGGTTGGAGCAAAGGGATGAGCGTGGAGTGGCCGCCGGAATTGATGGGCGGCGGGGCGGGACCGGTACAGGCTGCGCCAGCGCGGCAGGCTGACGCGCGATTGGCCGCAAGAATGGGGCTCAGTTTCGAAGTGAGGCGTAGGGGCCGATTTCCAGACCCCGGAGCAGGAAGTCCATGAGATGGTCCCAGCTTTCGAAGTGCAGGTAGGTGGTGAGCGTGCGGATGTGCTCGAAGAACTTGCGCCGAGCGCCCACGGCGGAGCGAACGAGGCGGTAGTTGCCGTCGGTGAATTCGAGCAGGGTGTGCAGGCCGAAGGCGAGCAGGTTCATGGTGGCCAGTAGGCTGGAGAGGTGGGCTTTGCCGTGGCCGAAGTTGTGTTCGAGGTGGAAGCCGTGCAGGAGCACTTGGCGGCAGAAGGGCTGGTGGGCGTAGAGGTCGTCTCCGAGCAGGGTGTCGTTGCCGGTGTGGTAGCGCTCGGCGTTGGCGGCCAGCCAACGCTTGGCCGCGGCGATCAAAGCAGTCCTGCTTGGAGTGGCCGTCCTGCGGGACGACGAACTCCGGGCGCAAGGGCACGACTTGGGAGTGTCCGGGGCTCACCACGACCGGGGTCAGCGCGCTGTGGTAATGCGTCGTGCATCCATTGGCGTGCTCGATGCGCGAGCAGTGCGGGAAGTGGATGTTCTCGGACTGGGAGGAAAAATACCAGGTGCCGTCCAAGGCGGTGAGTCGGGTGCCCTGCACCGCACGCATGGCCTCGAGTTGGCCGCAGTCCTCGAAGCCCGCGTGGAGGTCGTCGAAGAGTTCGTAGAGATGTTCGGGGGCCACAGTGTCCAGCGTCGCCGGGATGTGGTTGTCGCAGGGGATGCGCCCCACCCCGAAGAGCGAGTGCGCGTTGTTGCGACCGCGCGCCGCCTCCATGGCCTGCTGGAAACTCAAAAACGATGGACTCTGCGTGAAGAATACCGAAAACGCGCTCAGCGCGATGTCCGCCATCGAAAAACTCGTGTTCTTACCCTTGCGCGGATCGGGAAGTCCCCCCGCCACGGCACGGAACCTCCCGATAATGCGGGCCAAACCGGGCGGCGTGGTCTTCATAGGTCCAAGCCATGCCGGTACTGCCCAAAAAGTACAAGTTACAATTTCGTAACATTCGCGCCACTTCGAGTCTCGCCCTCCAATTCGCCTCCCCTTCGAGTCAGCCGACCGCCCTCTGGCACTTCAACAATGCCAAAATGAGAACTGCTGTGGAAGCTCGCGCTCCCCTAGGCGATCGCGGCGCTTTCGAGGGAGGCTCGCGCGGTCTCGATCGGGGTCGTGTGGCGGTTCCGATCGAGGAAGTGGCTCACTTCGGTGTAGCCAGCGTCGGCGACGAGGTCGAGGGCCTCGGCGTAGTCCGCTCCCGCCCGGGTGGGACGGTGCGCGTCGGCTCCCAGGACGACGGGAATCCCGCGTTCGCAGGCCATGGTGAGCTGGGTAAACGAGGGATTCATCTCTGGCAGCGAACTTGTTGAGGCCACTCGTGTTGAGATCCATCGCGACGCCGGTGGCGACGACGCGGTCAAGGGCGCGGTGGTGATAATCGCAAACGCTCGACCGGAGGGTTCGCGGCGGCGGGACAGGAGGGGGACGAACGGGATTAGGGCGAGCGCGGCGAATTACGTGATGGTCGCCGGGTCGCTGGCCGCGAAGCGGTGGGGCTTTGTGACTCGGCGAGCGTGCCGACGGAGCCGACGAGCGCGAAAAGAGCGAGAAAACCGTAGCTGTGGGCCTCCTTCGAGAGGCGGAGCATCCCCGGTGTTCGGCTTTGGAAGGTGAGAAAAACGCCGGCTTTGAGGAAGCGCCCGAGCGCCATCGCCACGAGCACCACCACGACCGGGCTTGCAGCTGTGGCGGCGATGCTGAACGGGCGGGCGCGGGCGGGGAGGCGGGATTCGCGAGCGGGGAGGAGGCTGTTGAGGAGGTTGAAGAAGATGTGATTCTACCGCGCGCGGCCGGCGGTGACGACGCGCACAGGGCCCTTGCCGCTGAAAGTCCCGATGGTGCCGAACACATCGGTCGAGAGTGAATTGCTGGGCATAGCCCCCATGATTTGGCCGGGCTGAAACATCGCGACGGCGAGCAGAAAAACTCCGAGCACAACCTCGACGCGCAGCGACGCGCGGACCCAGAGCGGAACGGTCATTGGGGGGGGATGCGCAACGGAGCTTTTCAACGTCCGACGAGGCTGCCGAACTTTTCTGTCGTCGCGAGAGATTTTGACGATTGCTCCCGGTATCGTGAATGATCCGAACCGCCAGTCAGTCCGATTCCCGGAGGCTCCGACCAAGGTTGACAGCCCGCCAATCGTTCGAGTGTTGTTGGTAAGGTCGGAGAAGCCTCGGGTATCGTTGCAAGAAGTTACGGGCCGGGTCCTCCAGAAGGTTCGAGTGGTAGATTTCGCCAAAGTCGACGTGGCTGCAAACGTGCGTCAACCCGAGGTCGTCGCACAGCCGGATCGCGTCGGGCGTGCAGGCGTTGACGCACAATTCTCGGAAAAAGATCCCAACCTCGGCGAGTCGCTCCAAGCTGCGGATCAGACTCAGGAACATCATCGCGCTGCCAGCCGACCGCCATTCCTTGCGGAGCGCGATCATGGGCAGATACCCGAGGTAGTCGCCCGGCAGCTCAAGTGCGTGGACCGAGTCCTTCGTGATCGATCCATCGAAAAGCTCCCCAGCTGTCGCTCGGGCGAAAGTTTCTGACCGGAGAGGGACGAGCGACCAGTAACCTTGGATCTCGCGGTCTGAAGTCGACACCACGCGCCAACCGTCGGGGTTTTTGAGGAAGACCGGTGCCCACTGTGCCGCACTCCCTTCGTGCCGTTCGTCGATCCCCGCAATCAATTCGTAGTCCAGCGAGATCAGCACGTCGAGGAGCCGCTCGACCGTCCAGCCCCACTCGTGCACCTCCGTCCAACCCAAAACTTGAAGCTGGTGGCGCCGGTCGCGCCGCTCGAACCGAATCTTGAGGACCGTCTCGAGCGAGCGGCTGACCATCGGAGTCGCGGGCAGCTTCGCGCGCAGGATTTTCGAGAGATTGCTCGAATCAATTCCCGCCTTGGAGGCCAGTTCTGTGTCCGAGAATCCGAGTGACTCGGCTGCCGACCGAACGGTCCGGACTTCGTCCTCGGTCAAGGTCCTGCTTCCTTTCGCCATCCGAACAGTTTTTACCACAAACTACCGCTTGTTTACCAGATTGGAATTCGCAAGAAACCCTCTAATTTTTAAAATCAGCAGCCAAAAAATTCGCTCTTCCATGACGGTACTACCCTTCTTCGCCGCTTCGACCGTTCTGTTCTCATCGCGTCCCTGGCTTGCAACTCTCGCGGTGGTTGGGATCAGCGGGGTGACCGCCTATGCGGCTCCCACGAACGATTATTTCGCCAATCGCGCGACCATCGTCGGCAACTCTGCGTCGGTGACCGGATCGAACCTCGATGCCACGAGCGAGTCGGGCGAACCGAATGCTTACTCGCCAACGAATTCCGTCTGGTGGACGTGGACCGCGTCGACTGCGGGCGTGGTGACGGTGGATACGTTTGGCAGCGACTTCGACACGATCCTCGGATTTTACAGCGGAACCAGCGTGGAGTCTCTTTCCTTACTTCGCGAAAACGACGAAGCTGGTGGGACGTCTCAGAGTGAGGTGAAGCTTCAGGTCGACGCCGGTCAAATTCTCCAGATTCGGGTCGATGGGTGGTCGAGTAACACCGGAAGCGTCAGTTTAAATCTCGCTTTCGAGGAAGGGGCGGAGTTGGACTTCGTCGGTCCGACCATCTCCAGCGCGTCGGTCACGCCCGTGATCTCCAACGACGGGACCGGGACGATCGTCGTGCGACTCGACTTCGAGGATCCGTCTGGATTTTCGTATGGTTCGATCAGTTTCCGCGAAGCCAACGGGCGGTTCATTTCGCCTTACTTCGATGCGACGAAACGGGTCGGCGGCACGAGCGAAAGTGGGGTTTACGAAGTGACGATTCCGGTGGCCTTCGGATCGAGGCCGGGCCTCTATTCCGCCGCCTTCAACTCGTTCACCGATCTGGCGGGCAACTCGTCCTCGGCTTCCGCACTCGTTTCCGGGCTGAGTTTCACCATCGATGCTTCGGTGCCCGAAGACAACGTCGGCCCGGTCGTATCGAGTGCCTCGGTGACACCCTCCGCTTCGAACGATGGGACTGGTTCGGTCACGCTGACGCTCACGATCACCGACGCGAGTGGCTTCACTTTCGGGGATGTCTCTTTTCTCCAGGAGGAGGGTGATTTTTTTTACCGCTTCACCGTCGGAGCGGATGATCGCACCGGCGGAACGGCGCGGGATGGCACCTACGCGGTAACGGTGCCGATTCGGGCTGGGGCCTCTGCGGGGACTTTTTCGCCGACTACGACCTACCATGACACGTTCAACGACGAAGCTGCGAATTCGACGGCGGCGCCCGACATCGCGGCCATCGCCGCACTTTCGTTCGCGGTCGAGCAAACGATTCCCACGGACCAGGACGGGCCGGAAGTCATCGAGGCGTCGGTGACTCCGACGGTGGCCAACGACGGGACTGGGGTTGTCGAGCTGACGCTTCGCATCACGGACTCGCTGGGCTTCCAATCGGGATACGGATATTTTGGTCAAGCTGGCGGGCCGGGTCGGTACTTCGATTTCGACTCGACCGACCGGATCGGCGGAACCGCGCAGGATGGCACCTATTCGATCAGCATCCCCATTCGATACGGGATCCCAGCCGGGAGCTACACGTTCACCAGCGCCACCTTGTTCGACGTCGGGAATCATCTGAGCTCCAATCCCGCCTTGGTGGCTGCTCTTGGATTCACCGTCGAGGCGACCGTGCCGGATGACGTGTCGGCCCCGCTGGTCACCAGTGCCTCGATCACTCCTTCCGTCGCGAACGACGGATCGGGGGTGGTGGAGCTCACGGTCGCCATCTCGGACGCCGCCGGCTTCAGCAACGGCAACGTGAGCTTCGAAACCTCCACCGGTGGCGAACTCTATTTTTACATCGATTCGTCGGATCGGGTCAGCGGGACGGCTCGGGAGGGCGTTTACGCCGTGAGCAGGTCCATCGCGGCGGGGTATCGGGTCGGCACTTGGACCGTCGATTCGCTTTACCTCTCGGACCTGGCTTCCAATTTCACCAACGATTCACCCCTTCTGGCCGGGCTCTCGTTCACGGTGGAAGAGACGGTGCCGAGCGATTTGGAAGGACCCGCCATCGTGGAGGCGTCGATCACGCCCTCGGTGGCGAACGACGGGACGGAGACGGTGAGCCTGACCGTGCGAATCACCGATTCGGTCGGTTTCGACTATGGACAAGTCAATTTCACGACGGCGTCCGGCGGGTTTCAGTCTTTTTTATCTCGAACGTGACAACCGTCGAAGTGGGACCGCACAGGATGGAATCTACACGGTATCGAGAACCCTCCCCCCGGTTTCCGGGCCGGGACGTGGACGGTGAGTTCGAGCAGCTTCTACGATTTGGTCCGGAACCCGGCGACGTCCAAGGCCCCCGTGGACGCGCTGAGTTTCGTCGTCGAAGCAACGGTGCCATCCGATTTCACGGCGCCGCAGATCGTGAGTGCGTCCATCACCCCCTCTGCGAAGAACGATGGCACGGACTTGGTGGAGCTGACTGTGCGGATCACGGACGACGTCGGATTCGGCAGCGGCTACGTTGGCTTCCGGACTTCGGCGGGTGGGTATCTGGATTTTTCCATTGGAGCGAATAATCTGGTCAGCGGTGACGCGACCGATGGGACGTATCGCGTCACCGAGGCCATCCCGACCGGATACCGCGCTGGGCGATGGACTTTCGATTACGGGTCGATCGCTGACCGAGCGGAAAATAGGCTTTCCAGCTCTCCGATCCTCGACGGTCTCGCGTTCACGATCGAGGAGACGGTGCCGAGCGACGTATCGGGGCCGGAAGTTCTCAGCGCCTCGGTTGCGCCCTCCTCCGTGTCCAACGACGGGACGGGGGTGGTGACCTTGACGATTCGGGTCGCCGACCCGGGTGGGCTGTCCTATGGATCGGTGGACTTCCAGTCCCCCAGCGGGAAGCAGCTCTCGTTTTTCCCTTCAGGATCCAATCGCGTGAGTGGATCCGCTCTCGATGGCGTTTACGTCGTCACGAAATCGATTGGTCGGGGAAGCGCCAGTGGCGTCTGGAACGTGAGTTCCGCGCGCTTCGAGGACGGTCTCGGAAATGACTCCAATCCCTTGGAGGCGTTGGCCGACCTTACGTTCTCGGTCGAGGAAACGGTTCCGTCCGATCTGGAAGGGCCGGTGATCCAGAGCGCGTCGGTGACCCCGTTCGTTGCGAACGACGGAAGCGGAAGGGTCGAGCTCACGCTCCGGATGACGGACAACGTGGGTTTCGCGGACGGCGAGGTCGAGTTCCGTTCGGCATCGGGGGGCTACCGATACTTCAGCTTTGGACCGCAGAACCGACGGAGCGGGACCGCGCAGGACGGCATCTACACGGCGACCGCGACGTTCCCGGCGGGAGCCCGCGGCGGCGTCTGGTCGGTGGGCTACAGTTACTTCGTGGATGCGGTCGGAAACGGCCCGCTTTCCAAGGCATCGGTCAACGCGCTCACGTTCGTCGTTGAGGAGACGATCCCACCGGACTTCGAGGCTCCGCGGGTGCTGAGCGCGTCAGTGACGCCCTCCGCGACGAACGACGGCTCGGATTCGCTCGAGCTGACGATCGAGGTCTCGGACAACGTGGGCGTGGTGAGCGGCTTCGTTTCGTTCAAGACTGGGGGTGGGGGAAACGATTTCCAATTCTACTTTGGACGTTCCAACCTTGTGAGCGGGACGTCCACCGGCGGCACCTACCGGGTGACCCAACGTGTCCCGGCTGGATTCCGTGCCGGAAATTGGACGCTCGACTATTTTTCGGTGAGCGATGCCGCGGAGAATCGGACACAAAGCTCGCTGATCGTGGATGCATTGGCTTTCACCATCGAGGAAACGATCCCGAGCGATTTGGTCGGTCCCGCGGTCGTGAGTGCCTCGGTGGCACCGGAGTCCGTGCCGAACGACGGAACGGGCGTCGTCATGCTCACGATTCGAGCCACCGACGCGACGGGACTCACCTCCGGCAACGTTTATTTCCGGTCGCCGACCGGGACGTCCGTATCGTTCAATTTCGAGCCGTCGGACCGCCGAAGCGGAACCGCTCAGGACGGAACCTACGTTGTGGCGGAAACCATCGGGCGGGGCAGCGAGGCGGGAGTCTGGACCTTGGACTCGGTGTATCTCTACGACGCGGCGCGGAACGAATCGAGCTCCCGAGGTGGTTCGGGCGAACTGGCGTTCACCGTGGAAGGCACGGTGCCCGTCGACATGGAGGCGCCAACGGTCCAGAGCGTGTCGATCGCTCCGACCACGGTCTCGAACGATGGATCCGGGACGGTGGAGTTGACGGTCGCCATCTCCGACAACGTGGGATTCACCGACGGTTACGTCGGGTTCGAGACGTCGGCGGGCGGGTATCTCGAATTCGAGATCGGACCCAACGATCGGCGAAGCGGGACCGCGCAGAACGGCACCTACGTCGTGTCGAAGCGGATCCCGACCGGTTCCGCGAGTGGCGTCTGGTCGGCGACGTATTCTTCGATGCAGGACGGGGCGGGGAACCGTAGCAGCGGCTCCGCGGCCCTTGACGGGCTCGCCTTCACGGTCGCCGGGAATACCCCGGCGGACGTCACGCCCCCGCAGGTGACTCGCGCGTCGGTGTCGCCGGTGATCGTCTCGAACGACGGGCGGGGGACCGTCACGTTGTCCGTCGACGTCGTCGACAACGTCGAGTTCAGCAACGGAAGCGTGGAGTTCACGTCGAGCACCGGCGAAACCATTTATACCTACGTGTCCGACTCGGACCTTCAATCGGGGTCTCCGACGAACGGAACCTACGAGTCCGAGGTGCCGATTCCGGTGGGATCCTCGACCGGCACGTGGCGGGCGGCCTTTTCCGAATTCTACGATGCGGCGTCGAACGTAACGAACAACCCCGGGGTGGTGAGCGAGCTTTCGTTCGAAATCACCGAAGCACTGACGCCAGACCCGACGCCGAACCCGACGCCGGAGCCAACACCAAACCCAACGCCGAACCCAACGCCAGACCCAACGCCAGACCCAACGCCGAACCCAACGCCGAACCCAACGCCAGACCCAACGCCGAACCCAACGCCAGACCCAACGCCGAACCCGACGCCGAACCCAACGCCGAACCCGACGCCGAACCCGACGCCGAACCCGACGCCGGAGCCGACGCCGAACCCAACGCCAGACCCAACGCCAGACCCAACGCCAGACCCAACGCCAGACCCAACGCCGAACCCCACGCCGACGCCATCTCCAAACCCGATGCCCGGGCCTGATGTCGTGCCGACTCCAGTATTGGATGCGACCTTGCCCGAACTTGACATTCGGGGACGGAAGACGATTGAGACGCTTCGCAAGCGTGTGGTCGTCCGCGGGACGGTGAGCGACGCTTCGGGCGTCGTTGACATCGACGTGAAGACGCGCGGTGCGACGCCGGGCAAGGTCAGATTGCTGGCGGGAGGCCGTTTTAAAATCGTTCTGAAGGTGACCGAAGATTCCAAGCGCGTGATCGTGAAGCTCCGAGCAATTGACGGCGCTGGGCTGCGTTCGCGGCCCGCCAAGTTGCGGATTCTTCGACGTTAGCGGTGGTTGCTCAGAATTGGCTGTCGCCTTTCGGTCATAAGTAGCGCGGAGGGCACAGATGCGGACTCCTTCGGGGTTCTCGATCACGTCGACCGCGGGCAACGACCGCAGCAACACCCCGACGGCGAGCTCCATCTCTCCAGGTGGTGAACGACGGAAACGTCGAGCGGCATCTTAGGTGAATTCTCGATATACCGAAGCGGGATGGGGTGCGGCGGACACTTTGGGAGATGACGCCGACGGGTGTTGGGATGGTGGATGATCTTGGGGGTGGGTGTGTTGCTGGTGGTGGCGCGGTTCCGCGGAACTTTGGGCGCGCCGCGGCTGGTGGGCGTCGGCTACGCGGCGACGGTTTGAGGCTTCGCCTTGAGGGACGGGTGCCGACCTGGAAGGTCGGCAGGGCGAGCTGGAAGCTCGCGGTCCCCAGCGCTTCCCTAGACGAGGGCTGCGCCCCCGAGGGACGTGCGGGCGGTTTCGATCGGGATCGTTTGGCGCTTTCGGTCCAAGAAGTAGCTGACTTCGGTGTAGCCAGCGTCGGCGATGAGATCGAGGGCTTCCTCGTAATCGGCGGCGACCCGGGTGGGGCGGTGGGCGTCGGCTCCGAGAACGACGGGAATTCCGCGTTCGCAGGCCATGGTGAGCTGGGAGAGCGAGGGGTTCATCTCGGGAAGGGTCTTTTTGAGGCCGCTGGTGTTGAGTTCCATGGCGACGCCGGTCGCGGCGATGCGGTCGAGGGAGCGCTCGATGAAGGGGCGGATGCGGGCGAAGTCCCATTCTTCGGGGTCCTCGTTCTTGATGAGGTCCGGGTGGGCGAGCGTGTCGTAGAGGCCGGTCTCGGCGGAGGCGGCGAGGTGGTCGTAATAGATCTGCTGGTAGTCGAAAACCGAGCCGCGATCGTAGCGGTCGCGGTATTCCGGCACGTGGTAATGGACGGAGCCGAGGACGTGGTGGAGCGGATGGCGGGCGTGAAGTTTTTCCAGCCACGGCTCGACGCCGGGGTAGTAGTCGCTCTCGAGGCCGAGGCGGACGTCGAGGCGGCCAGCCCACTCGTCGCGGGTGCGGGCGACGAGCTCGACGTATTCCTCGAATTCCGAGGGCCGCATGCGGACGGGGGCCGAGATGCCGTCGGGCAGTGGGCAGTGGCAGGTGACGATGAGGCCGGCGAGGTTGCGGGCGTGGGCGACGGCGGCGTATTCGGTCGGATCGCCGATGGCGTGGTTGCAGAGGGGGGTGTGGCAGTGGGATTCGTAGAGGACGGGCGCGGGCATGGGTGGTGGATTTTCGGTAGTGCGAGCTTGACGGCGGGGCGGACGGATCGGTTTGGTCGACGCATGAAGTTTTACGTCTTTGGCGCGCTCGCGGGCGTGATTGGTTTGACCGCATGTTCGACGACGGAGGAGGCGGATGCAACCGCCGTCACGCGACCGACGCGGGCCGTGGCCGGGTCGGACGAGGGAACGACGACGTTTTTTCTCGGTGAAGGCGGGGCGGTGTATTCGCGGACTTCGGCGGCGAAGAAGGCGCTGGCCCGGTCGTGGTGGGAGGGCGACGGCGTGTCGGGATCGCCGTCGGTGGTGATCAGTTTGTCCGAGCAGACGGCGTCGTTTTACAAAGGCGGAAAACTGGTTGGCGTGTCGGCGGTGTCGACGGGACGCGAGGGAGGTTCGACGCCAACTGGGAGCTTTCGCATCACGCAGAAGAACATCGACCATCGGTCGAATCTTTACGGCGACTACGTCGGGGCGGACGGGCGTCCGGTGGTGAGCAACATTGGCGTCTACGAGGATAAGAAGCCCGAAGGAACGACGTTTCTCGGTGCTCCGATGCCGTATTTCATGCGGGTCGTGAATGGGGTGGGGATGCACACGGGGTTTCTGCCCGGATTTCCGGATTCGCACGGCTGCATCCGGATGCCGGACGAGATGGCGGCGAAATTTTACGCGAATACGAGCGTGGGAACGCCGGTGCGGATCGTCAGGTGAAATTGCCCGTGGCGGGCATCAGAAATCGACCCCGAACTGCGCTCCGATCACGGTCGCATTCCCGAAGAGTCCGCGGCCACCGGGATTGATGATGTATTGGACGTCGGGCTGAACGTAGGCAAAGCGGTTGATCTGGAAGCGGTAGGTGGCTTCGAGGACGGCTTCGTATTCGCGGGCGGCGCGCCCGATCCGGTTGTCGCGAGCCCGCTCTTCTTCGCTGAACGAGCCGATGGCGAACGAGATGCCGAGCCGATCGGTGTCGCGGGTCGGGATCAGGCCTTGGTAGACGAGGCCGGTGAGGGCGTAAAACGGGAGCGCGTTGTTCGCGGCGGGCGAGTAGTTGATGGTGTTAAAGGCGTAGAGTCCCTGTTTGCTCAGGCTCGACGGCGCCTCGGGGGCGACGGGGGCTTTGTAGGATTTGCCTTCGGTGGCAGATTCAGCCGACAAGCCCGCGGGGGGACTCGGATCGGAGGGTTCGCGGTAGAGCATCTGGTCGGCCTGCCAATACACAGCCAGTCTGCCTTGGTAGGCCTGGCCGTCGAATCCGCGGTTCTGAACCCCCCAGTAGATCAGGCCCGTGGCGTATCGCCCGGGCAGTCGATCCGGACCGATGGCGGGGGTGACGCCGATCTCGTTGATGAGATCGACACCGTTGAGGCGGTTGTCCCGTGCGAAGCCTTGGAACGAAAGCGCGTGGTTGTTCTTGTCGGTCCCAAACGGGTAGGCGAGGTAGAGTCCGCTGCGAACGTAGGCCCAGTCGGTCGGCTTGAGTTGGAGGTAGCCGCCCCAGGTCGAGAACGATCCACCCCACGGGATGGAGTTGAGGTTGATGCCTTTCGCGGTCCGGATCGATTGATTGAGGAAAAGTTTGGCGTCCGGCTGGACGAGGAAGAGTTCCGACGGAACCTGCCATCCTCCAGATAGCTCGAGAAAATTCTCGATCTCGAAAAGCTCCGGCGACGTGTAGGTGAAATAGAATTTCTTGAGCCGGACGCCTGCCCGCCCGAGAAGGCGCTCGGACGGAACGTCGAGTCCGCTCCGGAGGCTTGCGTGACGCCCTTGCCGTCCCGGAAGCGGGCGTCGCCACGAAAGGTCAGTCCTCGGAGCGCGGACCAGCGCGTGAGCTTGGCCGCGTCGATTCCGATGCTCAGATTGACTTCTTCGTCGAAGCCGGCGCCTCGCTCGACTCCGCCGTCTACGACCGCGAGGACGTTGCCGCGCCAGTTGCCTTGGATCGTGATCCCGAGATCGCCCAGGGGTTCACGAATGCCAAAAAGGTCGCCGGTCGCGGAGTCGCCCGTCCACCATTCGGCGAGGGGCGTCTGCGCAAACGCGGAAGCCGGGAAAATCCCGGTGAGGACGAGGGCGACGAAGAATGCGGAGACTTTCATGAGGCGATTCCGGGGTATGGTGATCCGGAATTGAGGCGGTCAAGGACGCTTTGATTGAATTTTCCGAACGGGCTTGTCCAGAGGAGTTTCACCATTTGACCTTGATACGATACTTTCGCCACGACGGATCATTCGTCACGGCGGTGGCGTTTATCTCGGCGGTTTGCGCGATGAGCAGGCGGTCGAAGGGGTCGCGGTGGTGCACCGGGAGCTTGGCGAGACGACCGAGGTGGGTGGCCTCGATGGGGAGGAGGCGGAACCGGTGGTCGCGCACGAGCGTGGCGGCGAATTCCTCGATGGTTCCTTTGATCTCGAGCTTGCCGATGGCGGTCTTGATTGCGATTTCCCAGAGGGTAGCGACGCTGACGTAAATATTGTGTTTGGCCGGATCGTTGAGGACGTCGTCCCAGCGAGAGGGTAAGCGCCGGTCATCCTGCCGCCACCAGAGGATGGTGTGGGTGTCGAGGAGGTAAGTCATTCCATGTATTCGCGCATTTCTTCGATTGGATCGCAGAAATCGTCGGACATCCAAATCTGACCAGCCATGTCGCCGCGACCGCTTTTTTTCCCGGGTATTTCCAACGGCTTGAGTTCGGCGACGGGTTTGCCGCGTTGTGTGATGACGAATTTCTTTCCTGATTGGACTTCCCTGAGGAGGCGGGAGAGCTCGGTCTTGGCTTGGAAGGCTCCGATGGACTCGGCGGCGGTCGGCATCTCGGCGATCCTGGCGTCGGTGTCGGTGGATTCGCTCATTAAACTAGTTTATTGAACTGGTTGGTTTGGTCAATCGGTATCGTCGGCGGGAATTTTCCGGGAGCGTTGCTTGCTCGCGGTCCGGGCGATTTCTGGAGATGGTCACGGCTCGGCGGGAGCCTCGCCCTCCGGGTTGTTTGCCTACGGCGTCTGAGGTTCCGGCTCTTCTACGGGTCTTGGTTGGGCGCGGAAGAGGTTGGTGACGTCTTCGACGAGGAGGTAGAGGCTGGGGACGAGGACGAGGATGATCGCCGTCGCGAAGAGGATGCCGAAGCCGAGCGAAATCGCCATCGGGATGATGAAGCGGGCCTGGCGGGAGGTTTCGAAGATCATGGGGGCGAGGCCGCCAAACGTCGTGAGGGTGGTGAGGATGATGGGTCGGAAGCGGCGGACGCCGGCGGCGTGGATGGCGTGCCACGGGTCCATTCCTTCGCGGCGGCGTTGGTTGGCGTAGTCGACGAGGACGAGGGAATCGTTCACGACGACGCCGGCGAGGGCAATGATGCCCATGATGGAGATCATGCTGATGTTGTAGCCCATGATGAGATGGCCGATGACGGCGCCGACGATCCCGAAGGGAATGCTGAGCATCACGATGAGCGGCTGGGTGTAGCTGCGGAAGGGGATCGCCAGCAGGAAGTAGATGAGCATGAGGGCGAGGAGGAAGCCGGTCGTGAGGCTGCCGAGGCTGTCGGCCTGGTCGGCCTGGCGGCCTTCGTAGCCGTAGCTGAGGCCGGGAAAATCTCGGGCGAGCTGCGGGAGAACGGTTTGGTCGAGGGTGGCGATGAGGGTGCTGGTCTGGCCGATGGGTTCGACGTCGGCGGAGACGGTGGTGGTGCGGCGGCCTTCGCGGCGTTGGATGTCGCGATAGGAGTGGCCGCGGTCGACGGTGGCGACCTGGGAGAGCGGAACGAAAGTTCCGGCGGGCGTCGAGACGAGGAGGGTATCCAGGTCGTATTCGCTGGCGCGTTCGTCCTTGGGGAGGCGGACCATGACCTTGATCTCGTTGCGGCCGCGCTGCTGGCGGAGGGCCTCGGCTCCGAAGAAGGAGTTGCGGACCTGGCGGGCGATGTCGCGGGAAGTGAGGCCGAGGGCTTCGCCGGCGGGCTTGATCTTGAAATCGAACTGGCGTTTACCGGGTGAATAGCCGCTGTCGACGTCCTTGACGGCCGGGAATTGGAGGAGGCGGTCGGCGAGGGTGGTGGCGGCGCGGTCGAGGGTGGCGGTGTCGCGGTGGCTGAGTTCGACGCTGAGTCCGGCGCCGGAGCCGGGGCCGCCGCGGTCGGATTCGAAGCGGATGGATTCCACGCCGGCGATGGTGCCGGTGGCTTCGCGCCAGAGTTCGGAGACGGTGCCGGTGGAGATCGGGCGGATGCCGGGCTCCTGGAGGTAGATGCGGACGTCGACTTCGTTTTCGTTGATGGACGAGGCGACGCCGATGCCGAGGGCGTCGCCGCCGTTTTCCGCGATGACGCGGTCGCCCGCTTCGATGAGGCGGCGCTCGACGGCTTCGGCGTTTTTGAGCGGGCTGCCGAGCGGGAGGCGGGCGGTGACGGTGGCCTGGTCGGCTTCGACGCGGGGCATGAAGATGATGCCGATGCGACCGCTTTGGATGTAGGCGAGGGTGACGAGGAGGAGGCCGAGGCCGAGGGCGACCGTGAGGCCGCGGTGGTGGAGGGTGCGGGCGAGGAAGGGGGCGTAGATGGTCTCGATGAAGCGGCGGAATTGGCGGGCGAAGGCCTGCTGGTAGCCGTGGAGGCGGGCGGTGAGGCGGCTGCGGGGTTTGCTGCGGGTGTGGGCGAGGTGGGACGGGAGGATGAGGACGGATTCCAGCCACGAGATGAGGAAGACGGTGATGACGACGGTCGGGATGACGCCCCAGATCTTGCCGAAGACGCCGGGGACGAAGAGGAGCGGCAGGAAGGCGACGACGTTCGTGAGGATGCTGAACGCGATGGGGAGCGAGACGCCGCGGGCTCCAATGACGGCGGCGTCGAAGTTGCTGAGGCCGCGTTCGCGGGCTTCGTAGATGTTTTCGCCCGCGACGATGGCGTCGTCGACGACGATACCGAGAGCCACGATGAAGGCGAACATCGAGATCATGTTGATCGAAATGCCGAAGAACGGGAGGAAGAGCATGCCGCCGAGGAACGAGATCGGGATCCCCATGGTGACCCAGAAGGCGAGCTTGAATTCGAGGAAGAGGCCGAGGACGAGGAGGACGAGGAGGAAACCGAAGAAGGCGTTCTTGAGCAGGAGCGAGAGGCGCTGGCGGTAGGTGTCGGAGTCGTCGATGCGGAGGGCGATTTCGACGCCCGGCGGGAGGTCGGCGCGGATGCCGGGGAGCACGGCTTTCACGGCGTCGGACACGCCGATGGGGGTTTCGTCGCCGATGCGGAAGACGTCGAGGCCCATGCTGGGCTTGCCGTCGAAGCGGGCGAAACGGTTCACGTCGGCGAAGCCTTCGCGGACGGTGCCGATCTGGCCGAGCGTGAGGACGGTGCCTTCGGGCGTGGTGACGATCGGGGTGTCGGCGTATTCGCGGGCGTATTCGCGGCGGTCGTCGACGCGGAGGAGGATCTCGCCGGAGGACGTCTCGATGCGGCCGCCACCGGATTCGACCGAGGCCTGGTTGATGCGCCGGGCGACGGCGTCGAGCGAGAGGCCGTAGCGGCGCAGGGTGGCTTCCGGGATTTCCACGACGAGCTCGGGGGCGCGGGAGTCGTCGATGTCGACCTGGGAGATGCCGGGGCTCTGGAGCAGCTGGTCGCGAACGTGCTCGACGATTTCGCGAAGGACGCGCTCGGAGACGTCGCCGAAGATTTCGAGGTCGACGACGTCGTTGCGGCGGGCGTTGATCGCGACGTTCGGACGTTCGGCTTCCTCCGGGAAGGTCGTGACGCGGTCGATGGCTTGTTTGATGTCCTGATAGACCTGGGTGCGGTCGGCGCCGATGAGCATCTCGGCCCGGACGGAGCCGGAGCCCTCGCCGGCGGTGGCGGTGACTTCTTTCACCCCTTCGACGCCGCGAATGGCTTCCTCGGCGACAAGGACGACGCCCTGCTCGACCTCTTCGGGGCTGCCGCCGGGGAGGGAGACGCTGACGGTGACGACGTCGGCGGAGAATTCGGGGAAGACCTCTTTCTTGATCTGCGAGGTCATGAAGAACCCACCAACCATGAGGAAGATCATCAGGAGATTCGGGGTGACCCGGTTCTCGACCATCCAGGCGATGATGCCGTGATGCGTGTTCATGCTTCGCATGGGGTCGAGAGTCGAGGGTCGAGGGCTGATTCGTAGCGCCTTCGGCGCTTGGAAAGTGGGTGCGTGGTCGGCTCATGACTCTCGACTATTCACTCTCAAGTTCAGACTTCCCCGGCGCCGTCTCGGTGCGGAGGGGCATTCCTTGGACCGGGGTGGAGAGGTTGGTGGTGACGATGCGGTCGCCAGAATTCAGGCCTCCGGAAATGTAGACGTCGTCGCGGGCTCGGAGGGCGACTTCGACGTCGCGGATGTCGAGGGTGCCTTCGGGGGTGAGGAGCCAGACCTGGTCGTCGGCGTGGAGCAAGTTGCGGGGGAGCGTGGCGACGTTTTCGAGTTGGCGGCCTTCGAATTCGGCGCGGACGAAGGAGCCGATGAGGAGGCGGGGTTCGTCGGGGTTGGCGAGGGCGAGTGGGTCTTCGACCTGGATGATGACCCGGGCGAGGCGGCCGAGGGTTTCCAGGCTGGCGGCGAGGCGGAGGACGGTGCCGGTGCGGATCTGATTGGGAAGCCAGGCCGCGTCGTCGGTGATGGTGACCGTCGATCCGGCGGCGGCGTTGGGGCCGGGGAAGGTGATCCATTTGAGATCGCTGACCGGGACGGTGGCCTCGACCCAGTAGTGGTCGGTGCCGATGAGGGTGGCGAGGGGGGCAGGGCCGACGCATCTAAAAATTGAGGAGGTGCAGGAGGAAGTCGTGATCCCAGGCTGCGACGAGTTGTTTGGTCTTGATGCTGCGTTTTTTGGACTTTTCGCGAGAGAGCAGGTTTAGGGCGAGGCGGCGCAGGGTGGCGAGATTCTCGGCGGCGTGAGCGGTTCGAGCGCGGGAACCATCTTCGCGCAGGATGACGTCCAAGACCCAGTGGCAGGAGTTTTCCACGCCCCAATGTCCACGGACGGCTTGAGCGAAAAGTCCGACGTCGAGGGGCAGGCTGCTCAGGAAGTAGCGTCTTTCCACGCTGATTTGACCTTTGATTTCGCGGCTGGATTCGACCATTCCGACGCTCTGCAGCCCTTCCCATTGGCTGATGTCTGCGAACCAGTCGATGGCGACGCTTTGGAAATAGCGCCGGATTTCCAAGCGCCCGTGGCCTTTGTCGACGGTTTCCAGGAATGCGAAAGTGGGAGCGCTTGGTGGTTTCTTCGTGGATGGTTTGGGCACTGGAGGGCTCTGGAGCTCGCGATCAAATTCGGCATCGAGGAAGCTTTTGACTTCCTCATGGACGGTTTGGTGATTGCCTTTGAGAGCGAGAACGTAATCGGCGTCGGCCTCGATGATTTCTCGGGCGATCTCTTTCTGGCACCCCATCGCGTCGGTGCTCACGATGCAGCCACGCAGTTCCAACGCTCGCAGCAGCGTGGGAACCGCCGTGATTTCGTTGGTTTTGTCGGGCACTTCGAGCTGCCCCAGGACAAGTCGATTGCTGGTTGCCCAAGCATTGACGATGAAGCGCACATTCCCGCCGTCCTGGCAGGCTGCGCGGAGGGCTTTGCCGTCGACGGCGACGATTTCCCGGTCGATGTGTTCGCGCACGCTCTGCGTCCACCTCATGAAGCACTCGTGAAAACTCGCCGGATTGATCAGCGAAAACACGCGATTGAACGTGTCGTGGCTGGGGATGCCGTTGGGCAACTTCAGAAACGTTCGGAACCATTTTTCCTTGGCCCGACCGAACTCTTCCATGTCGTAGAAAGACGTGCCCGCGCACAAAAGCGTCGAGATCGCGATCACTAGAATGTCGCTCAACTCATGGTAGCGAGTGCGCGATACTCGCGGATCTTCTATGCGTTTGAACTCTTCGATCAGGCTTTTTTGGATGGGATGCGTTTCGGGCATCTCCTCCATCTACGCACGGGAAAATATAGTACCAGCCCAAACTTCCTCCATCGCGATCTTTTTTGATGCGTCGGCCCTGGCGAGGGGGGTGGTGGAGGTGACGCGGGCTCCGGCGTTGAGCGGGCGGCCGTCGACGATGGCGTTGAAGGGGGCGGTGACGGTGGTGCGGGAAAATTCGGTGGCGGGCCGTTCGTTGCGCTCGAGGGTGAGGCGGTTGTCTTCCAGCACGAGGCGTCCGCGTTCGGCGGCGACTTCGAGACGATTGGTTCCGGGGGCTTCGCCGGTCGACGTGTTGAAGGTCGCGAGCGTGCGGTCGGCGAATTCGAAGATCGCGGCGACGTTGTCCTCGACCTCGATGTCGTGAAAACGACCGAGCTGGCAAAGACTGCGCACCCTCGCCGGCTGGCCAAACATCCAGACGAAGAGGTCGAGATTATGCACGCACTGGTTGATGAGGACGCCGCCACCCTCGCCGGCCCACGTCGCGCGCCACGGGCTGGAGGCGTAGTAGGCGTGGGTGCGAAACCAGTCGGTGATCGTCCACGAGATCCGGTGCAGCGCGCCGAGTTCGCCGGAACGAACGAGCTCGCGAACCTTCTGGTAATGCGGGTCGGTTCGCTGGTTGAACATGGCGGCGAAGATCTGGTCGGGATCCTTGTGAGCCGCGAGCAGGCGGCGGGCTCCGGTCACATCGACGGCGATGGGTTTCTCCATCAGGACGTGAAGACCCGCGGCAAGCGCGGCGACGCCGAGGGGGACGTGGGAATAGTGGGGCGTGGCGATGAGGACCGCATCCGCGTGGCCCGAGCGAATGAGCGCCCGCCCGTCGGAGAAGCTCGGGAGGTCGGGAAATTCCGCGGTGCGGCGCTCGTTGGTATCGGCGACCGCGGCGAGGGTGCAGCCCGGCACGAGGCCGGTCGCCACGGTGCGGGCGTGGTGCGCGCCCATGTTCCCGAGACCGATGATGCCGAGCCGAAGCGTGCTTGATCTGGTGGGACGTCGGGGCATTCCTAGAAGGACTTGGAGAAGTCGGTGGCGGCCTTTCTGCCCTTGGAGATTTTCTTTTTAGGTTTGGAGGTGGCGATGAGTTTCTCGAGGGCTTGGGCGAACCTGGCACCGTCGAGCGGGACGTCGATGGTCTCACCGGTGAGCGAGGACAGGAGGATGGAATTCGCGAGTTCGACGGAGTGGATGCCTTCGGCGGCTGGCGCGATGAGTTTCTCGCCCGAAAGAATGGAGTTGGTGAAATTTTTGAGGATGCCGAGGTGTTGTGCGCCGCGGTGGTCGGGGAGCGGAATGTCGACGTTCCAGAGCGGCGGCTGGGCGAAGCCGGATTTCGAGGTGCGGGTGAATTTCGAGGTTGCGGTCTCGTTGCGGCGGTAGGCGAGTTTGCCGTCTTCGAGGACGAGCCGTCCTTGATCGCCGGTGATCTCGAGCCGGTTGGTGCCGGGA
This sequence comes from uncultured Verrucomicrobiae bacterium, assembly GCA_963719495.1. Classification (GTDB taxonomy): domain Bacteria; phylum Verrucomicrobiota; class Verrucomicrobiia; order Chthoniobacterales; family JAATET01; genus CAVVKW01. The sequence goes on along the minus strand of CAVRCI010000003.1, from coordinate 98,423 downwards.
GCCTCGCCGGTGGAGGTGATGAAGACGCCGGTGTGACCGTCGGGATATTCGAAGTAAGCGGTGACGTCGTCCTCGACTTCGATCTGGTGGTAGCGCCCGAATTGGCAGAATCCCCGGACCTTGGACGGCATGCCGAAGATCCATTGGTAGAGATCGAGATTGTGCGGGCATTGGTTGAGGAGCACTCCGCCGCCTTCGCCGGCCCAGGTCGCACGCCAGCCGCCGGATGCGTAGTAGCTTTCGCTGCGGGACCAATCGGTGATGATCCAGTTCACGCGTTGGATTTTTCCCAGCTCACCGTTGCGGACGAGTTCCCGGACCTTTTGGTAGGCGGGGTCGGTGCGCTGATTGAACATGGCGGCGAAAATTTGCTTCTTCCCGCCCCGGTGCGCGGCGACGAGGCGTTCGCAGTCGGCTTTGTGGACGGAGATCGGTTTCTCGACGAGGACGTGAAGACCGGCTTCGAGGGCGGCGATCCCGATCGAGGTGTGGTCGTAGTGGGGGGTGGCGACGAGGACGGCGTCGACGGTGCCGGAGGCGATGAGTTCGTCGGTGGAGGTGAAATGCGGGATGTCTGGATAGTCCGCGAACGCGTCGGGATCGAGATCGCAAACGGCGGCGAGCTCGCAGCCGGGGACTTTGCCGTCGAGGATGGTTTTACAGTGTGCGCGGCCCATGTTGCCGAGGCCGATGATTGCGAGTCGAAGGGTTTTCATTGCAGAATACAGACTCACCCGCCAGGCGGGCGAAGAAGGGGTTGAAGGCTTTGCCGGGAGGTAGGTGTGGGTGGTTGGCTGGGGAATGTCAAAAATGGAGTCGTCGACGATCAACGTCCGAAGGGCGAGAAGGCCTTCTTGGGCTCGAGGATGATCTTGTTGATCTCCACGAGCGGCGGGCGATCCGGTTCGAGCGCCTGCGTCCAGTCATCGGGCAGCGGGGCGATCTGGAAGGCCGGAATGAGCGGCAGATTGTTTCCGCTCTGGGCGTATTCTTCGCCTTCCTTTTCGAGCCCGAGAAAACAATAGAAGACGCCGCCCGGTTGCTCTCCGAGAAGAATTTCGATCGGGACCGCCTCGCCCGCCGAGACGTCGATCCAGGGACCGAAGTAAAATTTCACGCCTTTTCCGTCCTTGGTCTCGACGGTCAAGTCGTCATCGGCCACCCGGCGGCAGCTCGGGTAGGACCCGTTGAGGACGAGCTCGCCCTTCGCGCGGACGACGAGAACGTCGTCGGCCGTCCCGACGAATCGGTAGCGACCCGAGGTGGGAAACGCCGCGCTACCCCGGTAGAGGGCCGCCCAACGCCGGGGCGGACGGTCGACGGAGAAGGCTTCCGGAGCCTCGGCGGCGTCCATCTTCGGCATGAGAAACGCCACCGAGTAGAGCGGTTGCTCGGCTTTGAAATACCGGTCCAACTTGCTCGAACTCCAATTCGATTTCACGAAGTCGGCGAGCACTTCGAGGTAGGCTTTGTTTTGATTTTTCTCCTCCTCGACTTCGCTGGGCGAGCCGTTGGCCAGGGATTTGAGATCGTAGAAATAGCCTTCGAAGGCTCCGGCTTGCTTGACCGCCGAGCCGAAGAAGCCGCCACCGGCGGACGAGCCCTGACCCGAAGCGGAGGACGAGACGGAGTCGATCTGGGCGTTCACGAGCGCGGCGGTGTCGAGCGGGACCGATTGGTCGAGGACGAGCTTGGGCAGGTCGGGGAGCGACAATTCCGTCGGACGGAGGCTGAGGATGCGATTGTTGACGACGGGGCGCTGGCGCAGGGACTCGAGCTCCTGCATGCTGATCTGGTGGTCTCGTGGCTCGGGCTCGATGCGAACGATTTTTTCGACCGTGAACTGCGCTTTCGGCTTCTCGAAATAGCGGGCGATCACCCAGATGGCGGCGACCCCTCCAAACAGGAGGTGCACGGCAATCGTCGCGAGGACTATGCCGATGATGAGTCGCTTTCGACGCTGCCCGGCGCGGTCGCGAGCGGAAGCCGGATCATTCGTTTTCGTCATGGCTCCTCTTCTCCGGAATCGGCAAACGTGATGCCGGTGACACCCGCCCGGGCGGCGACGTTGAGAACATCGACGATGCGTTGGTGGATGGACTTGTCGTCGGCGGCGATGGTCACGAGAGCCTTCGATTGGTTGGCCCGGGCTGCCTCGCGGAAGCGGAGGAGGGTGGCGAAAAGCTTCGGCATCTCCTGGTCGGCGGGCTCGGCGAGGCGCATTTCGTTGAGATAGACCGCGCCCTGCTCGTCGATGACGAGTTCCTGCTCGTCGGGCAGCTCGACGGCGGCGTCCTGCGACGCGGTGCCCGGCAGCGACAGCGCGATGTCGCTCTCCTGCTTGATCGGTTTGGCGGTGACCATGAAGAACACCAGCAGCAAAAAGACCATGTCGATCATCGGTCCCATCGGGATCTCGACTTCCTCTTCTTCGCGACGACGGACCTTCATTTCATTCCTTCTCGTAGCTGCCGAAGATGACGTCGATGGCTCCAGCTTCGGCGGCGAGGCGCATCAGTTCCTTGATTTGTTTGCTGGGCGTATTGCGGTCCGCGCGGACGTAGAGACGGAGCGGTGGGTAGTTTTCAAATCGTTTCACGAGGTAGGCTCGCAGCGACTCCTTGGTCATCGGGTCGTTGGAGATGAAATAGTTCCCCGCGCTGTCGATGTTGATGATGTCGCGGTTCGTGAGGTCATCGGGTCGCACGGCGTTGGCCGCGGTAGGCAGGGCGATCTCGAGATTGACCTTATCCTTGCTGATCTTCGTGGTGACCATGAAGAAGATGAGCAGCAGAAAGGTCATGTCGATCATGGGCGCGAGCATGAAGCCCGGCTTTCCGCTGGAACGACGTTCGATTTTCATCGGGGGGCGGCGGCGGGATGCACGGTGATCAGGCTTCCTCCGAGGGCTGCTGCTCCGGCGGCGGCTCGGTCGTCGCCGCGGGGTCGACCGCTCCCTCGAGCTTCAATTCCCCGCTGAGAATATCGATCAGGAAGGTCACGGATTTCTGAATCTCGGTCACGACGATGAGCAATTGGTTCCGGAAGAAGAAATACAGGAACATGGCCGGGATACCGACGATGAGACCGCCCGCGGTCGTGAGCATGGCCTGCCCGATGCCCCCCGCGAGGTCCGCCGGCTCGCTGCGTCCGGCTGCGAGCTGGTCGAAACTTTGGATCATGCCCGTCACCGTCCCCAGCAACCCGAGCATCGGCGCGAGGGTGGCAAACACGTTCAGGTAGTTCACCCAGACCATGCTCCGGGTCTCGACCTCGGCGAGCGACTCGGCGGCGGCCTGCTCCATGGAAAATTTGTTGGCCAGTTCCCGCTCGAAATTCACCTTGAGAAGCGCGGCGGAAACGGTGTTCGTGTAGGCATTCGGGTGCTGCTGGCAGAATTCGTAGGCTCCTCCGACGTCGCGTGACTGCATGAACTGCGTGAGGGCGCCGATGTGCGCGGCTGGTTGCATTTTCCGTCGATTGATCTGCAGGGCGCAGTAGATGCCGACGGTGATCGTCCCCATCGAGCAGACGAGGATGAAATGCATGAGCAAGCCACCCTGGGCGTAGAGGTCGAGCAGCGACTTCTCGGCGACGGCGGGCGGGGGGGGAGGCGTGGCGGCGGGCTCCTGCGCGTGCGACGACGCGGAGATCGCGATTGTCAGCAGACTCGCGTAGAGCAGGGCTCGGAGGGGGGGGCGGAGGGGAGAGAGGTGGGCGTTCATGGTTCGGTTTTTTCGGATGTGGTCAGATATTTCTCGGCGAGTTTCGCCTCGGGGGTGGAGCTAAAAATGGTCACGACGTCCTGTGCGCTCGAGCGGGCGGCCTCGGTTTCGCCCGCTTCGGCGTAGAATTCGGAGAGCCGCCAGACGCTCCGGGACGCCGTCTCCGGGGAGGAGCCGTCCTCGAGATACGGGATGAGAAGCAGGTCGATCGCGGTGTAATACAGGCGGTCGCGCTCCGGCCGGACGAAGGGGTCCTGACTCCACCGCGGGTTCTCGGCGAGCAGCTCGAGGAACTCGTTGATCGCCCGATTGGCGAGAAAGTAGCTCGCGTCGGACCGCATGCGGGGCTGGTCCTTGCGCGCGAGAGCCTCCTCGGCCCGGGCGAGCGCGGTCGCTTCGTCCCCGGATTTCAGGAGAGCCTCGAAGCGCAGGCCCGAGGCGTCGGCGCGGCGGGGTTTGCTCCAGTCCTTCTCCTCGACGTCATCCAGAACGCCTTCCGCGAGCTGGGCGTCGGCGGGTTTGGTGGAATCGAGGAGCACCCGTGCGAAGCGCAGACCGACGGCTCCGGCCATCGATTCCGGAATGGGCAGGAAGGGTTTGCGGGCATTCCAGAGCTGCTCGAGTCGCGCGCGGTCGGTCAGCTTCGGAAGGTCGGCGGCGAGGCGTTCCTCGTCGGCGAACTTGACGGCTCGCACCTGATCCAACGGAAGCCGCTCGGTGACGACTCCGTATTGGGTCTTGCGGATGAGGGTGAGAGCTTCGCCGTCGAGACCGCTCACGCGCGCCTGCACTTCCTTCCCGGATGCGAGCTGGATCACGTCGCCAGTCACGTCCGCCCGGAGCGGTTGCGCGGCGAGTCCGAAGATCGCCAGGCAGATCGAAGCCGTCCGGCGGATCGGGAAGCGGTGGATGAACGCGCTCATGACCCCGCCCCCCCCACGCTGGCCGTGGCGACGGCTTCGGCCGCGGCACGGTTCTGCGCCTCGGCCTCGGTCCGCGTCGCTGCGGGGATGTCGGCCAAATTTTTTCGAGCTTCGGCGACGAAGGCTTTCGTCGCGGGCGTATCCAGCCGGCCGGTCTCGAGAAACTCGAGGTAAGTGCGGGCAGCGCCGAGTGGGTCGTCCAGTTTCTCGAGCGACTTGGCGGTTTCGACGTAGGCCTCCGCGGCGAGTTCCGGGTAGGCGCCATAGAGGACGTAAACCCGTTGCAGCGGGGCGACCGCGCGGCGGGGTTCGCCGCGGGTGATCTCGATCCGACCGAGGGCGACGAGCGCCGAGGCCTTGAGGCGTTTCGGGGCGGACTTCGTATCGAGCAGCGTCTCGATTTTCTGGATCGCCTCGTCGTAGCGCTCGAGTTCGACGAGGGCGTTGGCGGAGGCAAGCCCGATCTCGGCTCGCAGCGCGGAGGACGGGATCTCGCGGTCGAAGCGGTCGAAATATTCGAGCGCTTTCGCGTAGTCCCCGTCCTCGGCGGACATCCCGCCCAGCGCAGCGAAGACGCGGTCGTTGGCCGTCGAGGTGGGGTTCCATCGCCGGATGTCGGCGTAGAGCGCGCTGGCCTCGGGTCGCTTCCCGGCGGCACGGAGGGCGTCGGCGACGGCGACGAGAATCTGCGGATTGTCGCGGGCCGGATCGAGGAATGGCGCGGAGTCCACGAGAAGCTGGCGGGCGGCGCCGGGGTCCGATTTGCGAATCAATTCCGCCTGGGCCCAGCGGAGCTGAAGATCGAGCGAGCGCTTTTTGGCGAGTTCGGCCTTTCGACTTTCCTGGCGGAATTTCTCCGCCAGCTCCTGCTTCGCTTCCTCGCCTCCGTTGGCCTTGATGAGGCCTTGGAGGATTTCCTGAACGCCCCATTGGGCGGGATCGTTGCCGAAACGGTCGATGGCCGTCCAGTAAGCTGCGTTTTGCTTCGCCGGGTCGTCGCGCCAGCTCCACGCGATCCAATAGACCGCTTCGGCCAGGCGGGCGCTGGCTGGATTGTTCGAGACGAACTTCTCGAGGTGCTCGCGCAGCGCGTCGTGGTCCTCGGCGAGCCGATGGACCTTGGCGGTGCGGAATTGCGCCTCTTCGTAATACGGACCCGGTGCGACCGACGCCAGCAGGGCGAGCCCGGCCTTGGTATCGCCCTGGGCCAGCGCGGCGTCGGCTTTCAGGAGGAGCGCCTCGCCGGCGTAGGTGTGGCCGGGATTTTGCTTCAGGAAGGTCTCGAGTAGCGGGACGCTGGCCTCGTAGTCGCGCAGCGCGTGGAGGGCGAATGCCTTCCGATAGAGAGCGTCCGGTGCGTATTCGCCCCGCGGATACTTCTCCAGATAGGCGTCGGCGGCGGTGATCGTGGCGTCCGGTGCCTTGCGCATCGATTCGGCTTCGGCGGTCCAGAACATCGCCTTCTCCGCGGTCGCGGTGTCGGATTCGTCCTGGGCGATGGCTTGGAACTGCGCGATGGCGGATTCGAATTCCTCGCGCAGCATGTCGTTGAATGCCCGCAGAAATGTGGCCTCCGGGGTGAGATCGTCCTGGGGGAATTTTTCGACCAATTCACCGAACGCCTTCTCGGCCTCGTCGAGCTTCCCTTGTTCCTGCAGCCCCTGGGCTTCGAGCAGCATGACGCCCGGGAGCGATGCCGAGTTGGGGAACTTTTCGCGGAAGGCACGGGCCGTCTCGACGACCCGCGGCCATCGTCCGACCTGCATGTAGGAGCGGACGAGCGTGTCGGACGCCTGCTCGTTGATCGCGTCGGCCGGAAGGTCGGCGAGCATCCCGCTCAAGATGAATGTCAGCTCGTTGTAGCGTTTCAGACGAAGGAAAGCGGAGGCCAGGCGGAAGCGCACCATCGAGTCGAAATCCGGGACGTCCGCGAGCCTCGCGGCGTCGGATTTCACGCTCTCCGAGAGCTTGGAAAGCGCGGCGAGGCCGGGGTCACCGGCGGTCGAGGCGGAGATCCGCGGTGCGAGTTGATCGATGCGCTGCTGCTGGAGAGCCAGCAATTCCTCGCGTGATCCGATCCGCAGCAGGATCGCGATGGCTTCGCGGACCCGATCGGCCTCGATCAGTTTCTCGGCCAATTGCAGCGCGAGGAGTTGAAACGCGACGACTTGCGGCATCTCGTCGAGCACCGCGAAGCCGCGATCCGCCGCGGCGATCGCGCCGGGCAGATCGTCGGCGGCAACGTAGGAGTCCAACTCGAGCATTCGGAGCCGGGCGGCATCCATGGTCGGCAGCGAGGCTCCGGCTTGCGCGTAAAAGGCGGCGGCTTCGGCTGACTTTCCTTCCGCGGTGTAGGCCGATCCGACGAGCAGAATGGCGGGGAACCGCTTGGCCGGGTCCCGATTCGACTTCAAGAAAGCCAGCAACGCCTCGCGCCCGGCGGCGGGCTCGCCGGTCTTCACGAGCGCCACGCCATTCCAGAATGTCAACTCGTCCTCCCATCCTGGCTGACCCTCCCCGGTGGCCTTCGCGAAGCGCTCGACGGCGTCGTGGACCTTCGCCCAGTCCTCCGTCTTCACGTAACACAACGCCAGGAGGTAGGTGACGCGCTTGAACACGCCGAGATACGCCGCATTGCCGCTCTGCTCGGCGGTGAATTTTTCCAGACTCGCAGCCGCTTCCGGAAACTTTCCGCTCTGGTAGCTGGCCCACCCGGCATCCAATCCGTCCGCCGGACTCGGCTGCGCTTCCATTCGTCCGGTGCTCACCGTCGCTATCGCGGCGGCGATCACGGCCACCCGAACGAGCGTGGATACCGGGCCGCGTCCCCGGTCGCGGGAATGTAAATCTGACTCGAGCACGGTGCCGTCGGGGGGGCGTGGCATTATCGAAGAGGGGAGTTGGGAGGGACGGATGCGGAAACTCCGATCCTACCTTGGGAAGACGAGCACCTGCTATCGAGAGGATGTTATATGCGTAAACATCATCTCGATGCACCGGTCGATCGCAGCGGGCTCCGCCTTTCGCACGAAGACCGTTTGGCTCTACGCGTAAAATCTCGTCCACCCGGTGCGGGTTGGCGTTTCGAGGTTGATCGGATATTCTGGGTGCCTTGGTGTCTCCCCTCCAAAACTCCTCTTTTCGTCGGCGCTTTGCGGCGTTGACCGACGATACGGAAGGCCCTTGTCCGCGCCAGCCGTTGAATTGGCTTCCTCCCTCCATCCGGTGAAAGCTCTCCTCCCCTTCCTATCGCTGCTTTTCGGCCTCTGGATTTCCGCCTCCGCAGAATCCGGGCGCGAGGCCGCCGCGGCCACACCTTCGGCTGTGTCGAGCACGCCGACCGTCGGCGTTCATGGCGACCTCCGGCAGTGGCACCGGGTGACGGTCGCGTTCGAGGGGCCGGCGTCCTCCGAGGACGCGACGCCCAATCCATTTCTCGACTACCGGCTCGATGTCACGTTCACGCATCCGGCCAGCGGCAGGAGTTTCGTCGTGCCCGGCTACTACGCGGCCGACGGCGCTGCGGGCGAGACCGGCGCGGCGGCAGGCAACATCTGGCGCGTCCATTTCGCCCCGCCGGAACTTGGGACGTGGAATTTCGCGGCGCAGTTTAGCACCGGGACGGATGTGGCGGTGAGCGACGAGGCGGCACCCGGTGGCGCCGCGACGTTGAATGGCGACCCCGACGGCGAGGTCGACGGCACGTTCGAGGTCGTCGCGGGCGACAAGGCCGTGCCCGACAATCGCGCGCGCGGCCTGCTCGAATACGTCGGCGGGCACCACCTGCGCTGGGCCGGGACGGGCGGGTATTTTCTGAAACAGGGAGCGGACTCGCCCGAGAACCTGCTGGCCTACTCGGACTTCGACGGCGACTTCAAGAGCGACGGCCGGGCCGACGACAAGATCAAGACGTGGGGGCCTCACGTTGCGGACTGGCAGCCCGGCGACCCGACGTGGCGGAACGGCCGGGGCAAGGGGCTGATCGGCGCGATCAACTACCTCGCGGACGAAGGGTTGAACGCCTTCTCGTTCCTCACCATGAACATCGACGGCGACGACAAAAACGTTTTCCCCTACACCGCCTACGGCGAGCGGGTGCGACTGGACGTGTCGCGGCTCGACCAGTGGGAGGTGGTCTTCACGCACGCCGACGCGCGAGGGATGTATCTGCATTTCAAGACGCAGGAGACCGAGAACGAGACGCTCCTCGACGGCGGTGGCGTCGGCACGCAGCGCAAGCTCTACTACCGCGAGCTGATCGCCCGCTTCGCCCACCACCTCGCGCTGAACTGGAACCTCGGCGAGGAGAGCAAGGACCAGACCGACGCCCAGCGGAAGGCGATGGCGCAGTATTTTCGCGACCACGATCCGTATGGCCACCCGATCGTGATCCACACCTACCCCGGCGAGCAAAGCGCGATCTACACGCCCATGCTCGGGACCGCGTCCGAACTCACCGGTGTGTCGATCCAGACCAACTCGAAAAATTTTGCCAAAGTCTTTGGCTGGACGAAGGAGTGGATCGACAAGTCCGCCACCGTCGGCAAACCGTGGGTCGTGGCGGTGGACGAACCTGGCGACGCCTCGCACGCGCTGGTGCCCGACGCCGACGATCCGACGCACGACGTGCCGCGCAAGCGCGCACTCTGGGGCACGCTGATGGCGGGCGGCGCTGGGAACGAATGGTATTTCGGTTATTCGCACGCGCAATCCGATCTCACGCTGCAGGATTTTCGCTCCCGCGACCTTTGGTGGGACCAGTGCCGACACGCGCTCGAGTTCTTTTCGGAAAATGGCGTGCCCTTCTGGGAAATGCACAACCGCAACGATCTCGTCGGCAACGCCGCCGACAACATCGACGACGGATTCTGCCTCGCGAAGGAGGGCAGCGAATACGTCGTCTTCCTGCCGTCGGGCGGGACGCGGTCGCTCGATCTCACGGACCAGCCGGGGACGTTCGACGTCAGGTGGTTCGATCCGCGCAATGGCGGCGCGCTCCAGCCCGGCTCCGTCACGACCGTCACCGGCGGCGGCAGCGTCTCGCTCGGCTCCCCCCCGGCGCCCGCGACCGCCGACTGGGTCGCCCTGGTCTCGTCGCCGAAGAAGCTGCTCTTCATCCGCGGCGCGGACCGCAGCGGTGGCTTCCTCGAAGCGAAAAACGACGCCGACCGCACCGAGCAACTCGCCGATCTCGGCAACACCGCGACCAACAACGGCAACCACGGCTGGGGCGCGCTGAAGGTCCTGCTCGAGGGCGAGGGCTTCATCGTCGAGCAAGTGGCCGAACCACTCGAGTCCGGCGCTCCCGGCACCGGGCAGACCATCGGCGCGCCGCTCGACCTCGCCGCGCTCGATCTCGACGAATACGCGGCAGTCGTCCTCGCCTCGAACAACGCGGTCTACGGCACCGCCGCGATCGACGCGCTCGAAGCCTACGTGCGCGGCGGTGGCGCGGCGCTGTTCATCTCCGATGCGAACTTCGGATCGAGCTGGTGCGACGCGCCGGATTCCGATCAGCAATTCCTCGACCGCTTCGGACTCGCGGTGAACCAGGACCTCGGCCTCTACACGGTCGATCTCGCGAAGGGCGGGTTCGTCGTTCCGAACCACCCGATCTTCGACGGCGTGGACACCTTCATGGGCGAAGGCGTCTCGCCGGGGCGCATCCCCGCCGGCCCGCCGCCCGCCGGGGTGAGCATCACGCGGCTCGCCGCCGCCTCCGGCAACACCCGCAACAACGATGGCACGCCGGGCTCGAAGAAATGCCAGGGCACGACCCGCCCGACCGATGCGCGGGACGGGTCGCTCATCGTCGCAACGGCGGACGCCGGGCGGGTGGCGATCCATTTCGACCGCAACACGTTCTTCAACGCGAACGGCGCGGGCACCGACATCACCGAACACGACAACGCGCAGTATGCCCGCAACCTCTTCGCGTGGCTGGCGGGCGAACCCGGCGGCGGGGACTCGGTCACCGCAGCCGTCGCGGAAAAGCCCACCTCCGTTTCGAACCCCTGACCTTCTCTTTCCGTGACAACGATCTCCATCACTCGCAGCGCAGTTCCGGTAAGACTTCTGCAGCCCGCGTTGGCATTGGTCCTGATCCTGGGATTCGGGGCAGGCGCGGCCCATTCGCAGACCGCGGAGGATGTCTGGAGCGCCTACGCGGCGTCGCCGAATTCGCACCCGAACATTCCGAATAATTCCTACGCGGGCTATCGTCGCGGCGACGTGCCGATCCCGGATGTGCCGGTCGTCGTGCGTGCGGCGGACTACGGGGTGGTGGCCGATGGCACCACCGACAACACCGGGGCGCTGCGGGCGGCGATCGACGCGGCCTGGCGCATGGGCGGCGGCGCGGTGCTGCTGCCGCCGGGCGTCGTTCTCGCGCGCGGCGTGGTCCACCTGTCGCGGTCGGGCGTGGTGCTGCGGGGGGCGGGATTGGAAACGACCACGCTCCGATTCGACCGTTCACTGGCCGCTGCGATCGCTCCCGACCTGACGGGTTCGGGCGGATCGCGTTGGTCGTGGCAGGGCGGGATGCTTTGGGTCTCACCACCGGAGCAGCTCGACACCGTGAATCGCAAAGTCATCGAGACCTTCGGCGGCACCGATTATGGCGGCGACTGGTCGGCGTGGTGGTCGGGCAGCACGGCCTGGAGCGGTCCCCGCCTGGCCGACGTGACGAATACCCCGACGCGCGGAAGCTTCACGGTCGAGGTGAACGATGCCTCGCAACTGCGGGCGGGACAGCACTACCTCCTGTGCTGGCGGAACAAGGGGGCGGCGGACAGCTACGCGCTTTGGAAACACCTCGCCGGACATTCGCTCATGGGAAATTTCAACTGGGGCGGCGCCGGCGCGCTCAACGATCGCGCCCAGTGGCAGTGGCCGGTGGAAATCCGCGCCATCGCGGGCAATACGATCACGCTCGCCCAACCGCTGCGGGCGGACGTGCGCGCCGGATTCGAGGTGGGCTTCGAGCCGACCGGGCCGGTTGTGGAAGAGATCGGGATCGAAGACCTGACGATCGAGATGGTCGGCGCGCCGCTGACGAAACCGCACAACACCTACGACGGATGGAACGCGGTCTTTTTCACCAAGACGATCAACTGCTGGGTGCGCCGCGTGCGGATAGCCAACGCCGAGAACGGCGTGCTGAGCCGCAGCAACAAGGGGCTCGCGCTCAGTGGCATCGAATTCACGGGCACCGTGAGGATGCACCACGCGCAGACCTTCGTGCGCGGGACCGATTGCCTGCTGGAGGATTTCCTCCTCGATGCGCCGGTCCACCACGGTATCAGCGTGGAGGATCTCTCGAGTGGGATCGTCTGTCGGCACGGCGTGATGAACCACGGCACCTTCGATTCGCACCGCTTCATGCCCTTCGACATCGTCAGGACCGACATCTCGCTGTTCAACGACGGCGGTCCCGGCGGCGCGAACGACTTCGGCCCTTTCGTGGGTAAGAACGTCGTGCACTGGAACGTGGAGATTACCGGCGGCGGGCAGCTTGCCAACGGCGGACTCTACGTGAATCAGCCGGACGCGCATTCGCTCGGCGCGCTCGTCGGCGTTCGGGGCGCGCCGACCGACACCAGCGACGCGTGGGCCATGGTCCCAGGCGAGAAAGGCAACATCATCGCCGACCCAGGTGCGGAGCCGGGCATTCCCGATCTTTATGCCGCGCAGCTTCAGTTCCGGCACACCGGATCCGCCGCGGTCGATCTCGTCTCGCCCAACGGCGGGTACGCGATGCCCGGCGCCGTGACCCTCGAAGCGGCGGGATTCGTCTCGGCGGGACGCAGCATCGCGTCGGTCACGTTCCAGCTCGACGGCACGCCGCAGCCCGCCGTCACCGTCGCGCCGTATCGCCTCACGTGGGCGGGCGCGCCGGGCGGCGTCCACGAGGTGCGGGTGAAAATGGTCGACGACCTCGGTGCCGAGACGTGGTCGGCACCGCGCCGCCTGGTGCTCAGGCACCAGCTTGTGCTGCAGGAGAATCATCCCAATGTGCTCTACACCGGCTCGTGGAGCACGCTCACCGACGCCAGCCACTTCGGCCGCGACCTGCGCGAGACATCGGGCGGCGGGTCGGCGGAAGTCGACTTCCACGGCACTCGCGCCGTCGTCTACGGATTCAGCAACAATAACGCGCAGAACATCGCCATTTACCTCGACGACATGGGGACGCCGCAGCAGACCATCCACGTGCAGAGCGGCTCGCCGCTCCATCAGTCGCGCATCTGGGATTCCGGCGAGCTGCCCGACGGACCGCATCACCTCCGCATCAGCGGCGTATCCGGCTCGAACCGGGCGCGGCTCGATTTCCTCGAAATCACGAGCACGGGTCCCGCACCAACGCCGCTCGATCCCACGGCGCGCGTGATCGTTTCTCCCCCGGGCGGACCCGCGCCGCTGACCGCGATCTTCGACGCGACGCCGTCACGCGACGCGGATGGGATTCCGATCCTCCACTCGTGGAATTTCGGCGATGGATCGGTGGGCGCGGGCGCGGTGACCAACCACACGTTCGCGCAAGCCGGCACCTATCAGATGCAGCTCACCGTTACCGACAGCGACCTGCGCTTAAGGATCCTCGCGCGTCAGGTTCACGTCGGCCCGGCCAGCGCCGCGCCGCATACCTTCGTGAGCTGGGGGAACACCGGCGGGCTCGTGACCACGCATCGGAATCTGCGCGACGCCGATCCAGCCGCGCAACTCGTCGACCTGGATGGCGATGGCACGGCGGACGACAGCGTCGCCCAGCACACGTTCAGCACGAGCTCGCCACTGAACCCGACCACCGGTTACTCGGGCATGCCATTCTACGGGGGGTGGCGAGTGGAAACCCTCAATCCGCCAACGCGCAAATTCGACCGCGCCCGGGTCGAGAACAGCAGCTCCGGCAACGACTCGCTCAAGATCTCGCTCGTTGCGAATGGTGCCGGGCAATCGGGACGGCTCATCGGCTTGCTGTATTTCGACAAGGCCGACTTCCTCGCCGGTGGAGCGACGCAGCGCGTGAAGTTCACCGGCAGCAGCATCCTGCGGATGTCGGGCGTCACGCTGACCAGCGCCGGCGAAGTGCGCTGGTTGGTGCGCGAGGGCACGCAGTTCTTTGTCTCGCAGGACCTGATAACGCCGAGCAGCGGCACCGCGACGCTGGCCTTCCACACCGACGGCACCGACGGCTACTGGGCACCCTACGATCCGGCGACGAGTCTGGACTTCGACCAGCAGAGCGCCATCTTCCTGCCCCGCGACTTTGCCGACGTCACGGCGGTCGGCCTCATGGCGGGCAGCGATGCACGGACCAGTTCGCGCCCGGTGGTCCAGTTCAGCGGCTTCGAGGCAACCGGACTCGCGAGCACCTCTCCTTACGAAGCGTGGCTCTCGGCCCATTTCTCCCCCGCGATCCTGGCGGATCCCGCGAAGGAAGCCACCCATTGGGGCGAGTCCGCGGACCTCGACAGTGACCGTCAGACGACGCTTTCGGAATATTTTCAGGGTTCGAATCCGAGCGTCGCCGATGGCAACGACACCACGGAGCTCGAGCGCAACGGCACCAATCTGCAGTTTCGCTACCTGCGGCTCAAAACCGCGGTCGATGTATCGGGTGCGGTGAAATGGAGCGACGACCTCGTCAATTGGTCGAGTGCCGGAGTGACGGAGCAACAAATCGCGGATCTCGGCGATACCGTCCGGATGGAGGCGACGATCCCCAGCGACGGTGCCCCCCGGCGCTTCGTACGGCTGAAAATCACCCGCTGAACGCGATCCCCGTCGCCGCGACGTGCATCCCATCCGCGTTGCATTTGACCCTCAGCCCCGGCTTGGTTGCAGATCGGCCCGCCGCCGCCGCATTTGACGTTCGCGCGCTTTCGCAGGAGCCGCCGAGTCCCCATCGATGTGTCAAAATGAATGACCGACCCCTCAGGCGACCCCTCAGGAACGAGATGGCGTTGGATCCTGCAGGACCTTCTTGACGCGACAATTCGTGCGCGAAAATGACGGACGCGATACCGATCCGTATTGAAAATTCTACGCGTAAACATGCGGATTGCCCGCCGGGCCGTTGCCTCGGGTGGCGGGGGTTTCTATGGTTGCCCGATCATGCGCTCGTTCCTCCTCGTCTGCTGTTTGCTTCCGTCCCTGCTCGTCGCCCAGGAATCTTTCACGATTTCGAATCCGCTGAAGCTGGATTGGCCGGGTGAGCTGGTTCATCAGGACGTGCCGTCGGCGTCCGGGGCGATGTCCGTGGAGATCGGTGGGGAGAAGCGCCCGGCGCAGGTCGAGTCGCTGCCGGACGGGAAGGCGCGGGTGTGGTTCATCGCGACTCTCGAGGGTGGCAAGAAGGGGGAGGAATCGAAGGAGGTGTCGCTGGTGAAGGGGGCGACGGATTCGCCGCTCGCGCAGCGGCGGGACGGGGACGCCATCGTGGTGAGCAACGGGGACTACGAATTTCGCGTGCCGGCTCCGAAGCTGAGTGCGCCCGTGGCCGCGAAGGACGCGCCGCCGGTGCTGGGCGGCATCCGGTTGAAGGGCGGGAAGGATTGGCGGGGTCGGGCGTGGTTCGAGGGCGACGTGACGGTGGAATCGATCACGACGCGGGTGGTCACCGAGGGGCCGGTCTTCATCGATGTCGAGGTGGCCTACGTTTTCGAGGGCGGTAAGAAATACACGGCGACGCTGCGGTTCGTCGCGGGCGATCCGTGGATCGCGGTGCGGGAGAGCACGGACGTCGAGGAGGGCAAGCTGGATTATTTCTGGGAGTTGAACGAGGGCATCGACACGGCGATGTGGATTCGGTGGTTTGGCTACGAGAACTTCGGCGGGAACACGAACATGAATTACGTTCCGCTGGAGCCTCAGCCGGGGCAGCGCGGGCCGTTCGTCGCGCTGCGTCCGCGGTGGAATCAGATGCCGGGGGGCGGTCAGGATTTTCTCGTGACCAGCTCGGGGGCCACGCCGGGGAAGAAGACGGAGAACGCGAAATACGACCCGCAGGCACCGGCGTTCGGGGTCGTGGCGACGCACCCGATGCTGTGGGAGAATCCTTACGCGCAGACGATCCGCATCTACGCGGAGAATGGAAACACGGCGCGGATGAAGTTCCCGGTGGCCGCAGGGACGCGCTCGTATGCGGTGCTCGCCGGGCGGCGGGAACTCTTCGACACGACGGATAAACTGAACAGCATCGTGCGGCGTCACGTCGACTGGACGCTGGACGATCAGATGCACGAATACGTGCTGGAGTGGAATCGCGATCCGTCGAAGGCGGGACCGTCGATCCTCCTCGACGAGGCGACGCTGGAGCGGCTGCAGAAGGATTTTGCGGAGAACAAGGACACGCCGGTGATGAAGGTGCTGCGGGAGCGGCTGGAAAACGGTGAGGAGCTCAAGGGCGTGGAAAAGGATCTGGTCGCGTTGATCAAGGGCGAGGAAGTGAAGCCGCCGCGGCTGCCCGACGCGGGGCTTTGGTTGGGACGGCGTTACCAGGACGACTTTCTGAATCCGACGAGCCGGGCGGTGCGTCAACTCGACGACCAGTTTGCGCTCGCGGACCTGTTCAGCGATGGGCAACCCATCGGCGGCCCGTCGCAGGCGGCGCTGGGCTACATCTTCACGGACCTCGACCAGTGGCCGGGCTACGAGCTTGGTTGGGGACCGGGAAATCCGAACTTCCACACCGACAAATACATGGTCGCGGCGTTCGCCGGGGCGGGGCTGCGGGATCATCCCGACTCGGAGGAGTGGCTGAACTTTGCGCTGGAGAATTTCAAGGACGACCAGGAGCGCACGCTGCTGCCGATCGATGGGGTGGGCTACGAGTGCCCGGGCTATTCCGGTTACGCGCTGCACCTGCAGCTCGAGATCGGCTCGCTCTTCAACAACATCGGCTTCGCGAATCCGGTGGTCGACAACCCGCTCTACAAGAAGACCGGCCAATGGCACCGGAATTTGCTGACGCCCTTCGACGCGCGGCTGGGTCTGCGGCACGAAGCGCCCATTGGCGACACGCACCGGTGGGTGTCGGGCGCGGGGGCGGCGTTTGGGCAGTTGGCGAAATTTTTCAAAGAAGCCGACCCGGATTTCGCGTCGGAGATGATGGGGACCTACAACCTCGTGTCCGAGAACGGTGTGGACACGTCGCTGCTCACGGAGTTGGTGATGATCGATCACGGCATCCCGGCGACTCCGGCGGAGAAGATGGAGTGGGGGAGTGCTGATTACTACGGCTTTGGCTCGATCATGCGCACGCGGTTTGGCCAGCCTGATGAGACGTTCGTGAGCTTCAAGGCCGGACCGGCGCGCGGGCATTATCACAACGACGAGTTGAGCTACCATTTCTACGGGGCCGGCGCGCCGCTCTCGCTGGACTACAACTGCTCGTATCACCCGCGCGGCGACCACGCGGCGCTGCACAACTCGATGACGTTCGGCGTTCAGCGTCCGTTCATCCACGAGGGCGATTCGACGGAAGTGCCCGCGATGGAGCAGATTCAGGCCACGGCGCGGGTCGGCGGGTTCGAGTCCACGCCGGTTGCCGACGTGGTCGTGGCGGAGCGGACGGACGAGACGCTCACGCTCGCGCCGATCTATCCGGACGACGCGAAGTTTCAGTATCATTACCCGACGCGGAAGGCCGCGGTGCCGATCACGCACCGGCGCTTTCTCATGCTCGTGAAGCATCCGGAGAAGAGCGCGTTGGCGGACTACCTCGTCGTGCGCGACGAGACGCGGAGCGCGGATCGGCAGCATCTGAACATTCACCTGCTCGCGCGGGACGTGAAGCGCGACGGCCAGATCATCCGGGCGGAGGGTCAGTGGGACACCGACGCGGTGGTGTTCCTGGCGAATCCCGACATCGACGACTTCGAGGTCGGGCGTTGGTATTACTTCGACGAACACATGAGTGGTCCCGACAAATGGCCGCGCAAGGACGGGAAGAAGATCGTGCCCGAGGATCAGAAGGAAATGGAGGCCTGGCACGCGAAGATCAAGGACACCGACGGCGAGGCGCTCATTCCGCCGAAGGATTGGAAGGGGAAATGGCTGGCCGGCGAATACCAGAAATGGGTGCGCGTCGAAACCGGTCCCGATACGCCGATGCTCTGGGTGCTCTACCCGCAAAAGCGGGGGACGAAAGAGCCGAAGTTCACCGCGCTGGCGGGTGGCACGGGCGTGCGGGTCGAGCTGGACGGTGAGAGCGAGGAGATTTACCTGGCCTCCCAGCCTGCGCCCGGCGTGCCCGGCGTCGCGGTCGTGAAACGCGACGGCAAGGACACCGTGCTGCTCGGCGCGGACCCGCTGGCCGCGCTCGGGGAGATGACGTCCACCAAGGCACCGGCGGGCGGCGACCCGGAGGCGCACACGGACGACGCTTCGCTCTAAAATGGCGAGCCGCGCGATTGGCGCGGTGTTCGCTTCCACTCATGTCCGCCCACATCGTTGAACCGCCCGAGTCGGCGTCGACCCTCGCCACCGAGTGCATCCAGTCGGCGTTGGACGCCGCGGGTGCCGCCGGGGGCGGACGGGTCACGCTGGCGGCGGGTCGGCATCTGTGCGGCACGCTCACGTTGCACTCCCGCACGGAGCTGCACCTGGAGGCCGGGGCCGTGTTGAAGGCCTCGCCCGATCCCGCCGACTACCTCGGCGAGACCGGGATGTCGGGGCTCTACGGGGTCGCCGACGGGGCGTTTCTCATTCAGGCGCGCGATGCCGAGCAGATCGCGGTGACGGGGCTCGGCGTGATCGACGGATCGGCGCTCGATTACATGGACGGCTGGCGCACGGACGACGGACCTTACATTCGGAAGCCGAAGGCCTGGCGACCGCGCGGGATCGGGTTTCACCATTGCCGTCAGGTGACGCTGCGCGACTTCACGTTCCGCGACTCGGCGTCGTGGACGATCCACCTCACGGGCTGCGAAATCGTCCTCTGCCAGTCGCTGACGATCCTGAACCGTCTCGACGTGCCAAATTGCGACGGCATCGACCCCGACCATTGCCGCGACGTGCGCATCCTCGGCTGTCACATCGAGGCGGCGGACGATTGCATCGTGCTCAAGAACACCCGCGAGCACGCCGATCAGGGACCGTGTGAGGACATTCTCATCGCGGATTGCCGACTGGTGAGCACCTCAGCGGCGATCAAGATCGGGACCGAGAGCGCGGGGGATTTTCGCAACATCCTCGTCGATGGGTGTGTCATCAACCGTTCCCACCGCGGACTCAGCATTCAGCTCCGGGACACGGGCACGGTCGAAAACGTGGCATTTTCGAACTGCACGATCGAAACGCGTCGGTTCCATCCGCTCTATTGGGGCAACGGCGAGCCGATCTACGTCACGTCCGTTCCGCGCAACGACGGTGACGCGGCGGGACGCATCCGCGACATCCGTTTTCACAATATCCGCTGCCGCTCCGAGGCGGGCATCTTCATCGAGGGGAGCGAGGGTGCCGAGATCGAGGACGTGCTTCTGGAGAACGTCAGCCTCGATCTCGTCGCGAAAAGCAAGTGGCCGGGGGGGCGTCATGACCTGCGACCCATGCACGGGGCGGAGCATGGCGGCTTCGAGGACGGCGGGGATTTTGAGGTCTGGACGAAACACGCGCGGGTCACCCAGAGGCACGTCCAGGTGCGGGACCTGCGGTCCATCCCGGCCCCGACCCCGTAGAAGCGGAGGTGACGACGCTCGAGGTCCGGGGTCTCCTCACGTCGACCGCTACGCGGTGATCGGGGCGGGTGCCGGGCCGACGAACTCTCGAAGCTTCCGCAGATCGCACGAGCCGGCGGGATGCGTCCAATCCGCCGCGTCGGTCTCGTGCGGCAGCCGACCGGTCTCGACGCAGGATCGCATCAGGTCCGTGACGCCCTCGATGGCGATGGGGGCGACGCCGCCGCCGGAGGCGTGGCGCGAAGGCACGGTGTGAACGGGCGTCGCGGTGCTGGCGCCGTTGATCACGAGAGTGTGGACGCGCGCCGACTCGAGGGTGGCGGCGTTGCCGATGGGGGCCTCGCCGCGCGCGATCTTTGCGAAGGTGTCGATCATGGGTTGGTGGGACTGGGTCGCGGCGGGAAATTCGCTCGGGCCATCCGGTCCGTCGAACGTGACCGATTTCCACGCGCGGAATCGCATCTCGCCGCGGTCACCCACGATGCGGATTTCCGGCTGAATCGTCTCCTCGCAGGCGTGCGTGAGCAGGGCCAGCAGCGTCGAGTCGTTGTCGAACCGGACGCGGAGTCCGCACGTGTCGTAGTTTTCGATGGGATTGGCGCGGTAGAGTTCCGCCTCGATGCCGACGGGACGCGCGGGCCCCTCCGGAGAGCATCCGGCCAGATGGAGTGCGAGATTGAGGAAATGCGCGAGGGCGTTTTGGGCGGGACTGTCGAGGACCCAGGTCTCCGCGTGGCGGAGTTTCCCCGCCCAGCTCCGGAGTTGGAAGTAGCTTGGGTCGCGAGGCCACGCTCCCAGGAGGGTCACCCGCCGAATGCGCCCGATGGCGCCCGCGGCGAGGCGGCGTCCCGCTTCCCGCGTGGAATCGGTGTAGATGTCCTGAAACCCCACGAGCACCGGGAGTCCGGAGCGGTCGCGGGCGGAGATCATCGCGTCGACATCCTGCAGGCTGCCGGCCGCGGGTTTCTCGCACATGACCGCCTTCCCGGCCAGCAGTGCTTCTTCGGTGAACGCCCGGTGCAGGTGGATGGGAACCGGCAGCCACACGGCATCGATGGGACCGGCCAGCATCGCGGAGAAACCGTCGAAGATTTCGACGCCGGCGGCGCGAAGGTTCGCGCCCGCTTCGGCGTGCGAGTCCGGGGCCGGATCGCAGACGGCGGCGAGCCTCACTTCGCTTCCGGCCTGCGAGAGCGACCGGATGATCGTGGCCGCATACCCGCCCATTCCCGCCACGCCGACGCGGAGGGGACGGGGGTTCGGGTCAGGGAATTTGTCCGGCATTGAAAAGAGGATTTCGCGGTTGAAAAAGTGATGCCGGAGGCCGGTCGCGATGGGTTGGGCGGAGGGGGGCGCTCCCCGGCACCACCCTGTGGAAACGACGCTGGGGGCGTCAACGCCCACTTGGTTTTAACCGTAAAACCGGCGGCGGGAGGGATGCGGGTCGTCGGTCGGAACCCCGGGGGCTGGGCTTTACGTGTAAAAAATCGGATTGGAGCGTTTCGCCTCACGGGTCGGGGAGAGTGTGCGTATATTGACGGCGTCCCCCCAATGCTGATGCCAGATTCTCCCCAATCCTCGATAGCGTGGTCGCCGAAGACGACCGGTCGCTCAGTCTCCGCTTTCACCCTCGTCGAGGTCACGCTGGCACTGGGGATTTTCTCTTTCGCGATCATGGCCTTGTTTGGGTTGTTGCCCGTGGCAATGCAGACGCACCAGGACTCGAAGGCGAGCACCGTCCTGGCGCAGATTCAGCAGCGACTTGTCGCGGAGTTGTTGCTGACCGATGGAGCGGTCCTCGATACCGTTTCGACGGGGCAGCGCAATTTCGATGGTGAAGGGCGTGAGTTGGAATCAGCCGAGTCCAATCTGACGGTCTATTCTTCCAAACTGGAGGTCTTGCCGGTGTCGCTGCCGGGTGGTTCCACCTCGCAGTCCCTGAGGCGTGCGGCGCTCTGGGCTGTAGAGAATCCCAGCGGCAAAGCCATTGCCGCCGCTGTCCCCACTTCGGGCATCCTGCTTTCCGAGGCCGAGAACGCGTCGACGCAGTGAGAATGAAGTTCCGAAACTGGTGCGTGAGCCGCTTCGGGTCGGGCGGAGGGAAGACGGGGTTCACGCTCATCGAGGTGCTGGTGACGATGGCCGTGCTAGCCGTTTTTGCGATCATGCTGCTGTCGGTCACGGACAGCACCTTCAAGATATGGAGATCGACCGCGAGTTCCGTCACGATGTTTGCGGGGGCCAGAACCGCCTACGACACGCTGACCCGGCGTCTGGCGCAGGCCACGGTGAACACACATCTCGATTATTACAATTCGTCCTGGGACCGGCGGACGCCGGGTGACGGTTTGTTCGTTCCCGCGAAATACGGTCGGGCGAGCGACCTCGCTTATCTCAGTGGACCAACAGCGTCGATTTTGCCGGGGAATGCCGCCGTTCATCCCGGCCATGGCGTGTTTTTCTTCGCACCGCTCGGCTTTACGGACACGTCGACCCAGTATGCCGATCTGCCGAATCTCCTCAACGCCTGCGGGTATTACATCGAATGGGGATCAGACAAGGATTTGCGTCCGCCGTTTCTCGATCCGCTGCCGGAGCGCTGGCGGTTTCGTCTCATTGAGAACGTGCAGCCATCCCAGGATTTCACGAGCTACCCGGCGTTCACGGACAATAACACGAGTGACGATCGCGACTGGATCACCGGTGGGCTGACCTCCAGTGCTTCGCGACCCCAACCCATCGCGGAAAACATCCTTGCCCTCATCATCCGCCCCGAGTTGCCCGAGCAGGACGCCCAGGAGATCGATTCTTCGTGGCAACCCTGGAGCATCACCAGCGACTACACCTACGATTCGCGCACCGAGAGTGGGCGCAAGCGGGCCACGGATCGGGATGCCCTGCAGTTTGCTCAATTGCCGCCGATGCTACGAGTCGTGATGGTGGCGATCGACGAGGCCGCCGCCGCCCGCATCACCGGAGCGGGGACCTCGCCGCCGACGGCTCTTCGTCTCGACGCGGGATGGTTCACCGATCCCAACAAGCTCGATGACGATCTGGAGGATTTGTCCGCCAAGCTGGCCTCCGCCGGCGTCCCGTTCCGCATCTTCAATCAGGTGATCCCTCTGCGGGGTGCGAAGTATTCGGTGCAACCAGAAAATTAGATGAAAAAGAGATTCCCCCTTCCGTCCCGCGGCGCCGCGTTGGTGATCGCCCTCACGTTTCTCGTGCTCTTGTCAGCGATCGTTTTGGCTTTGTTCGTCACCGTGCGCACCGATCAACAGAATGCAGGTGCCTTCGCGAGTGGGCAGGAGACGTTGCGGCTCGCCGAGACCGCCGTGAATATCGTGCAGGGGCAGGTTCGCGACGCCACCATCCAACCCCGCGTCGGTTGGGCTTCGCAGCCGGGGATGGTGAGATCGTTCGATACATCCGGCAATGTCACCGCTTACAAACTTTACTCCTCCGACAACATGGTGGTGTCGGGATTTGGCACAGCCGAAGTCAATGCGGAAGTGGCGGCGATCAACGGTTGGAATACACAACCCGCTCTCTTCACCGACCTCAACGAACCGGCGGTGGTCAAGCGACCCGATCCGGCAAATGCCTCGACGTTTATCGCCACTCCGGTATTCCCCATCGCCGATCCGGCGGTCGTGGATACTGATCCCACCGTTGACGTCAGTGCGGGCGCGGTCGAAGGCTTCTCGGCAGCCACCACCGTCCCCGGCACCAGCATCTCCACCGCCGCCACCCGCCGCCTGCCCATGCCGGTGAAGTGGATCTACGTTCTCAGGGATGGAAAACTGGCCGCTCCCAGCGGCGGCAGCGGCGGCAGAGCCAGTTTCTCGGGATCCACCCCCCGGCCGGACCAGACGAATCCGATCGTTGGACGCATCGCCTTCTGGGCCGACGACGACACCTGCAAGCTGAACATCAACACCGCCAGCGAAGGCAGCTTCTGGGACGTTCCCAAAGCCACGACATGGTCGGAGGTTCGCATGTCGATCGCGATGCCGGTGCGGGGAGAATTTCAGCGGCTCGTCGGGCACCCTTCGACGACGAGCCTGAGTCCGGTGCTCAAGTCGCTCTCCACCAATTACGAACCACCGGCGTCGCTCGTCGACGCCACGTCGATCTCGTCCGCGGTCAGCAATCCCGATGGGTATTACGCGCCGTTGGCGAATTACTACGCGCTGACGCCCAGGATCGCCGGGAGCGCCACCAGCGCGGACGAATCGTCGAAGGGCGGCGCGCAGCGGACGTCGGCTACTGGTCGACCGGGGACCAGCGAGGAGACGAACACTCAGGTGTGGCCCGCCAGCGACCAGAGCGAATTTCGGAAGGGTTCGCCTTTGATTCCCGACAGTGACCGCCTCTACGCGACTTCGGACGAATTACTCTTCAAGCCCGACCGAACACCGAATCTGGACCTGAATGCACAATTTCTTTCGCAGCGGTCCTTCTTTTTGACGGCGCAAAACCGGGCTCCCGAAACGACGCTTTTCGGGACCCCGAGAGTCTCGCTCTGGCCGCAACAAACCGCGACGACCGATCGCACGGTGAAGGATCGGCTGATTGATTTCTGCTCTCGAATCGGGAATTTTTCCTATTCCTTCCAGCGGGGAATCGCCAGCGGCGGACTTTACGTGGCCGATCAACCTGCGGATTCGCCCACTGCCGATGTGGACCTCTCACGGAACCAACAGCTCTTCAATTACGTCCGCTCGCTCTCCGGAACGCAAATCCCCGGTTACGGCAGGAGCTTTTTCGATAAATGGGGTGCCGGGGGTGCCGACAAGGTGCTGGCTCAAGTCTTCGACACGGTCCGTGCCAATACGAACAGCGATTACTTGAGCTTTGGCAGTTCGAGCGATCGGGTGACTTATCGCTACTCTGTCACCACCGCTGATCCCCAGGTGGAAATCCGTCCGGGAAACAATGGGATCATTGACGACAAGTCTGCCGGACCGCGCAACTACGTGATCCCCGCCAAAGTCAGCAACAGTGCCATGGGGATGGGCCGTAATGTCACGATCAGTCAGATCGGGATCGTTTTCATGGCCAGTAAGGTGCGCAACAACTATGCAGATGGACGTTACGAGGTGAGTGATGGAAAATCGCCGGAGGTTTTTAACAGCAGTGGCTCCCGAATTTGGCCAACTTCGTCGGCCACAAGCTATCCAAATCTAGGGAATGCCGTTAGCCAAGTTACCCTCGAGGCGCGCGCATTCCTCATTTTCCAACCCTACCTTGCGGCACAGGGAACGCCCAGTGTCGTCCCCGGCGGAGAAATCGAGATACAGGGGCTGAACTCGTTGCGTCTCAACGGGACTGCCTTCGTGACATCGACTTCCACAGCGATGCGCTACGGCAGCTACAATTGGCAGGGCAACCGCGCCACCGGAACGTCGGACTCCGTCGGCAGTTTTCAAATTTTTGCGAATTACGCCGCACCACGAACCGGCAACATGCAGCCTCACGTGTCCTCGAGCTTCAGCAATCTCAAGGAAGCCAAGAGCGGCGGTGGGGACAAGGATACCGATTACCCGTTTGTGTCACCATCGATTCCCGTGACGGGGCCGACGGTCAATTTCACGGGTGGCAATCTCACGGTAATTCTCAAATCCTGGAAGAACGCCAACGAGTATCAGCGACTCAGCGTTTCGTTTCCCGACGCGTCGTTCGTGATGCCTCAGCACGTATCGACAGGCACCCGGTTCAGCGGAGGAAAGGTGACGCCGATCTCGCATCCGCGTCAGCAGCCGATCGATCAGTCGAGTATCCAGGACGGAGATTTGCTCGATGTGCGCAATCGACTCGTCGGTAATACGAACGGCGACTCGAATTCCCAACTTGTCATTCGACCCGGAGATGTCGTCTGTGCCGTCGAGTGGGCACCCACGGATGGTTCCACCCGCGGGGACTTTCGCCTTCTTGCCATCAGTCCCACGGCGTCGACATTTGCTTCCGTTTCCGGCTACGGCACGGCGTCGAATCCTTACTCAGGCACGGGCAGTAGTCCTGCCGCTGCTGCGGTGACGGGGCGGTTTGCCCACTCGATGCGGAGCTCGTCCATCAGCCAATATATCAATCCGAATCAGTATGGGTGGAAGGCCGATGGAAATGGAGTGAAGCGCTTGACCAATATCGATGTGATTGGGGCGACCTCGACCCTCGTGCCTGGAATTTCCTTCAACGAATACTCTGCCCCAGTCATTCCTGCTGGTTTCACTGGCGGCGCGCGGATGAGCGACGGCAGCACCTTGGGCGACTGGCAAAGTGGGATCGGTGCGAATGTCGATGGGGCGTTTTTCCCCAGGTCGGATTCCGGCGATACCAACAAAAATTTCGGTGGTTATTTTGGGGACAAGTATCTTGGCCGGGTGGGGGCGGGGGACAGTTTTGAACCCAACCGATCGGTTCCGTCGGCTGGAGAACTGGGTGCTCTCGTTACGGCAAATTCCTCCGGCGATCTGCAACCGTGGCAAACGCTGCTCTTCAATCCACGGCCAGCCGGCGGATCGGCGCATCCGGGCTTCGGGTCGCCTCCAGACCACCTGTATTTGGATAACTATTGGATGCCGGTGGTCGAGCCATTTCCGATCAGCGATCCGCTGTCCACCGCGGGCAAGGTCAATTTGAATTTTCAGATGATGCCCTTCGTGCACATCGAGCGCTCGACGGCTCTCCGCGGGGCTCTGAAGCCGCTCATGCTTTCGGCGGTCGAGGATCGACTGGCGACGGGTGGTAAGTCTTACAAATACAGTCAGTACATCGGTCCAATTTCGGACCGCATTCGCTACCCGATCGACCGCGATGAGACGGTGAAGGAATTTGAAAAGGTCTTCGCGGCTGGCGATATTTTCCGGAGTGCTACTCAGGTCAGCGCGGCGTCGATCGTGCCGGAGGGGCAGACGGGTGCCAATCTCGGGACGTGGTGGGGCACCCGTCGTCTCACCTCCGACACCTTGAGGGAACAGCCTTACCTGGCGTTGCTTTCGCGGGTGACGACGAAGTCGAACACCTACACGGTCCATTACCGCGTGCAGGCATTGCGTCAGACTGGGACCGGGTCGGGCGGCTGGAACGAGTGGGATGAGGCGCGCGACGCGGTGGTCGGAGAATACCGGGGCGCGACGACGATCGAGCGGTTTCTCGACACCAACGCGCCGGACATTCCCGATTACACTCAGGTGAATCTCAGTGGCGATTACGTTCCAATCGACCGCTGGTATCGCTGGCGCGTTCTCTCAACCGTGCAATTCGCGCCCTGAACAACATGAGTGGCTTCCTTTCTCCGATGGGCAATCCCAGGCGCTCGGCCTTCTCGCTGATCGAGCTTCTGGTGGTGATGGTGATCATCGCCATTCTGATGACGCTCTTGGTGCCCGCGATTCGCGGGCTTTCCGAGGGAATCAACATGACGGGGGCTTCGGAGGAAATTTCCGCCGCGGTCAGCCTCGCGCACCAACGGGCGAGCACCTTCAACCGGCAAGTCGCGATCCGTTTCTACCGCGATGAGACCGGCGGTGAAATTTTCAGCAGTTACCAGATTTGGGACAAGCCGAGCAGCAGTTCCGACCCGACGGTAGCCGCCTCCTGGAAACCCGTGAATCCCGAGCGTCGCCTGCCGACGGGCGTGGCCGTGAAGAGCGATGCAAAATTTTCCGCCTTGCTGGACATCTACAACAACCTCACCGAAGCCAAGCCCCGCGGATCGGTGAAGTATTCCGAGGTGCTCTTCACTCCGGCGGGCAGCCTGGTTGCACCGTCGAACAGGGCATTTCTCACGTTGGTGCCCGAAGCCGATCCGCGAACGGACGGGGTCGTTACCGGGTTGCCGCCGAATTTCGCAGTGGTGGCGATCGAGCCAATCAACGCCCGCCCGACGGTGTTTCGTCCCTGACTGGCTCGACCGATCTTGATCTGGGTCAGAGCTGGCACGTCACGCTCGCCGCCGAGCGTTCGACAGAGCCATTGCCGCCCAACTTCGCCGCCCTCCAGGTCGATCCGCTCAACGGCACGACGCGGAGCTTTCGTCCGTAGCGCAACGGTAGGGCGGGCCAGTCTCCTGCCCGCCCATTTTCGGTGGGGTGGCGCGCGGTAAAACGTGGCGGGGGCGGATGCTTGCGAGACGTCGCAGTCAGGGGAGCCATGCCAGCTATCGGAAGTGAGCTGTCCATCGGCTGGAAGCCAGTGCTACGTGGCATCGGCATCTTCAGAACTCCTGACATACCCCTCCACCTGTTGGCTGGCGGTTTTCGTGTCTTCGTGTCGCAACGGATTCCCGATAAAATGTAGCGGTCGCATCATTTTATCGGGAGATCAGCGGATGGCGCTGCGAGCCTACGGTTCGCCCGATTGAAGTTGGAAGTGAGAGGCGAGGCGCGGCTCTTGGCGGGAAATCCAGCTCGCAGGGGCGCACGAGAAGCGGGGCCATCGCGAAGGAAATTGCTCGAGCCGCGGAGAACTTCGACAGGACCGCACCCCCCGGGCCAGCGCACCGTTTTTCGTGTCGCCACGTCACAGCGGATTCCCCAATAAAATGTAGCGGCCGCATCATTTTATCGGGAGATGAGGGGGTGGCGTGGCGAGCCTACTGTTTGCCAGATTGGAGTTCAGAACTCCTAACATACCCCTCCAGTCGGCTGACGGTTCTTCGCGCCGGATCGCGCTCTGAAAATCGAGAGATTCAGAGAGGCAAGCCTCTCGATTGTCTTCAAATTCCAAAAAATACCGCCATTTCTTTTTCGTTTCTGCCTTCGGTCCTCCAAGCGTATGTCAGGAGTTCTGATCTTGCCGATGGGTCCAGACCTATTGTCCGTGATCAACGGTATCTGCGATCCGTGCCGCTTTGCTGACGCTTGGGCGGTCGCCGCGAATGGCAACTCTTGGGAGAAGAAGTGGGCGCGAAAGGATTTCGCGCCCTACCCGTCGCTGGGGGCGAGGTGGGGGCAGTCGATGATGGCGCCGGGGACGTTGCGGGTCCAGAGGCCGCGCATGGGGGTCTCGATTTTGGAGCGATCCTGCGGCCAGGTGGCGGCGACGTGGGCGAGGACGAGGTTTTTCACGTTGTCGGCGACGACGGCGGCGCGGGCGAGGCGGGCTTCGGGGGAGAAGTTCGATAGTTGCTGACTGGTGCTGGCGGCGACGGTGCGGGTGGGGTCTTCGACTTCGGGATAGATGAGGCGGACGTCGCGGAGGGTGATGTTTTCGAGAAACGCGCCGTCCTGGGCGGTGAGGAGGATGCGGCCGCGGGTCTCGCAGACGACGTTGCTGATCTGGACGTTGCGCATCGTCCCAAGTTCGGGGTTTTCGCCGTGGTGCTGCTGGATGTCGAGGTGGATGGCGCGGTCGGTGCCGATGGTGGTCATGGCTCGTCCGGTGACGTTGGAGATAACGACGTTTTCGACGGTGCCGCCGTCCCACATGATGATCTGGATCATGCGGATGCTGTTGAGGACGGTGCAGTTGCTGATGGCGACGTGGCGGATGGAGGACCGGGTCTCGGCGCCGAGGCCGAGGGCGGCGCAGGTCGATTCGAGGATGCAGTTGGTGACGACGATGTGCTCGCAGGAGCGCGCGTCGGCGGTGGCTTTGAGGATGATGTTGTCGTCGCAGCCGTGGATGCGGCAGTTCGAGATAAAGACGTGGCGGCAGCCGTTGATGTCGAGGCCGTCGGTGTTGGGGCCATAGAGGTGGTTGTCGATGACGAGGCCCTCGATGCGCACGTGGTCGCAGTCGAGGCAGTGGACGGTCCAGCCGGGGCTGTCGCGGATGGCGAAATTCTCGAGGCGGACGTTGCGGCAGTTGCGGATTTCGACGAGCGGGCTGATCCGGCGGGTTTTGGCGCGATACCATGGGCTGCCGGGGAGAGGTTCATCCCAAAAACTCATTCCGCAGCCGTCGATGGTGCCGGGGCCGCGAATGACGAAGTCCTCGATGCCGTCGGCGACGAGGAGGTGGAAAGGTTGGCGGTCCTGGTTGTGTCCGGCTTGGAGAACCGGATAGGCGTCGAGGTCGGTGTCGGGGAGCAGGGTGGCGCCGAGCGCGAGTTCGAGCGTGACGCCGTTGCGGAGGAAGAGGGTGCGAATGACGTGACGGCCCGGCGGGACGGTGACGACGCCGGCGGTGGAGGCGGCGGCGTCGATGGCGGCCTGGAGGAGGGCGGTTGTCTGGGCGGGATTGGTCGCGGCGGCGGCGAGCGATTGGGCGAGGTCTGTCATACGGGGAGGTGTGAATAAGACAGGATTAACAGGATTTTCAGGATTTGAATTTCCACCATGTCTCCCGCCTCGGTCATTTCTCACCATCCTGTTAATCCTGTAAATCCTGTCTGACTTGAATTTTCGGAGCGAGGTGCCGGTCGGCGAAATCGAGAAAGTGGTCCCAGTCGGTGCCGGTGATGTCGTGGTCACCGGTGCGGCGGTGGTAGCCGATGGTGTCGCCGACGGGTTGGTCGACGGGCGGGGGGGCGTCGACGCCGACGCCGGTTCGGTCGAAAAGGGCATAGACAGGATCGGCGTGGCGGGCGGCGAGGAATTCGCCCGTCGGGTCGGCGTAGAGATCGTTGGCCGCGCTGGCGACGTAGGCGGGGCGGGGGGCGATGAGGGCAATGAGTTGGTGCTGATCGACGGGGAGGGCGGCTTCGTTGTCGTTGTAGTTTTTGAAATTGGCGCAGAACCAGTGGGGGAATTTGCGATTGATCACGGCGACCGTCTCGCCGAAGCGGCGGCGGCTGAGGGCGGCTCCGCCGCAACCGGAGTCGTTCGAGATGACGAGTGCGAAGCGTTCGTCCTGGACACCCGCCCAGAGCGCGGCCTTGCCGAGGCGGGAGTGTCCGACGACGGCGACGCGGGTGGCGTCGATGGCGGGGTCGGTCCCGAGGTAATCGAGGGCGCGGCTCAGGCCCCAGGCCCACGCGCCGAGGGTGCCCCATTCGTCCGCCGCGGGGCGCGTCTGGCCGGGGGCGTAGAAGAGGGGGTGGACGCCGTCGGAGAAATCGTCGCGGTCGGGGTCGAAGTCCCCGCAGTAGATGGTGACGAGCGCGTAGCCGCGACGGAGGATCGCTTCGGCGGGCCAGCGTTCGGTCTTGATGCCGCGGGAGGCCTCGGTCGCCCGGTGGTCGACGATTCCCTTCTCAGGATTATCGCGCAGCCAGGCGGTCGGGAGGGCGATGTCGGGATCGGTCTGGGTGGTCTGGTTACCGTCGAAATTGAGGCCGAGGAAGGCGGGCACCGGTCCGGCTGCGGCGTTGGGTGTGTAGATGAGGAGGTTCATCCGGGGGCCGTCGGGTTCGTCGGTGAAGCGCACGGTGACTTCCCGGCGCGTCGCGATGCCGCCGAGGGTGTGCTCGTCGAGCGACGTGGTCTCGCTGACCGTCGAGTCCAACTTGCGCGTGGGCGTGCGCCCGTAAACGTGCGTCTCGAAGAGGCGCAGAATCTCCGGGCGGCGTTGCGTGCGCCACGATTCGGCGTCGCGGACGCGGGTGCCGTCGGCGAGGACGAGCGGGTCGGGGAGGGTGTAATCGGGAACGAGCGACTCGTCGGTGATGCCGGGATCGGATTGGGGTTCGGGCGGCGGGGCGCTCACGGCGAGGGGGGCGGTCAGAAGAGAGGCGAGAACGACGGACGTGAGGACGGGGTTGCGTTGGGATCTCATCTTCCGACCGTGACGAGGAGGTAGAGCAGGACGAAGAGACCGGCGGCACCGGCGCAGACCCAGGCCTGACCGATCCAGTCGGCGCGGTGCCATTTGCGGAATTCCCAGTCCGATCCCGGGAACAGCTTCAGGTCGTCGCGCAGCGCGGGATTGGCACGGACGCGTTCGACTTCGATGTCGTCGGCGGCGTGGTCGGCGTAGGCGGGGGTGCGCAGGCGGGCGTAGAAGAAGTCGAGGCGGCGGGTGTCTTCGCGGGTGGTGAAGAGCGAAACGACGAGGATGACGCCGAAGGGGATGGCGATGCGGAGGAGGGCGGCGAGGGTTTCGTTGAGCGATTGGCGGTGGCGGGTGAGGTCGAAGCCGAGCCACTGGGCGGCGAGGAGTTCGACCTTGAGCAGGCCCCCGCCCACCGGGTTGCCCGCGTCGTCGCGGGTGACGCCGGTCTGCCAGAAGATGCTCTGCGGTGCCACGTAGTCGCTGCGTTGGAACGACTCGCCCTCGACGAGTGGCGCGGGGCGCGTGCCGTCGGATTCGCCGCGGGCGGCGAGCGCGTCCCAGACGGCGATCTCCTCGGCGCGGCGCGTGACGTCGAGCGCCTTGGCGGTGTAGGTGCGCTCGATGGCGTAGCCTTCGGTTTTGCGGGCGAGGTCGGGATTCGAGCGGACGCCGGGGATGAGCGGGACCAGGATCGGGAGCGCGAGTGTGAAGAGAAACGTGATGCCGATGGAGACCCACGCGGCGGTGCGCGTGGCCCGACGCCAGATCATGCCCAGCCAGAAGGTGGCCGCGATGATGGAATTGAACCCGATCATGAAGAGAAGGAGCGTGAGAATGTCGTCGAGGGCGAACGCGATGGCGACGCCGCCGACGATGTAGGCGAGACAGAAAATGCGGCCCGCGAGCACGTAGTGGCTCTCGGTTTTTCCCGGAACGAGCGGGCGGTAAACGCTGTTGGTCAGCAGGGAGGAGACGGTCAGCATGAGCGCGTCCGCCGTGGACATGAGCGCGGCCATGAGGCAGGCGATCATGAGACCGACGAGGCCGGTCGGGAGGAGTTCGCGGGTGGCCATTCCCCACACGTAGTCGGGATCGGAGACTTTGTTGCCGTAGAGGAGGAGCGTCATCATCGCGATGAATCCCCAGATGACCGTGCAATAGCGTTTGATGAAAATGCCGCTCAGGAAGCCGAAGCGCGCGGTCTCGTCGTCCTTGGCCGAGCCGGCGGCGGTGAGTTGGTTGGCTTGGACGCCGGTGTTCGCGACGAAGAGCAGGCCGTAGGCGAAAATGAAATACCAGGTGAACTGCGGCACGTTCGGCGAGCCGAGCACCTTGAAAAAGGCCTCGGGCAGGTTGGCGTGGAAGGCCTGGAACGTCCCGAGGACGCCGGTGACGTCGTACATCACGTTGATCTTCGCCATCGCGAAGGGAATGAGCATGAGGGTGAGCAGGATGATGAAAATGCCCTGGATCATGTCCGTCAGGAACGCGGCTTCGAGGCCGCCGGTGACGGCGTAGAGCAGGACGATGACGGCGAGACAGACGGTGAGCCAGGTGCGGTTGACGTAGGAAAAGTTGCGCGCCGGGGCGGCCTCGGCGAGATCGTCCAGACGCTCGCGTTCGGGTGCGGAGAGCAGGCGGTAATCGGTGTCGCGCAGGGTTTGGTATTCGAGCGCGAGGGCGCGTTCGGCGGTTTCGGCCTGGGAGAGGGCGGCGACGGGTTTCTCGGCGATGGCGGCGATGGTCTTGCTCATGGCCGTGAAGCCGACGGCGGCCATGATCATGAACATGAACGTCTGCGTGAGCGCGTAGAATCCGGCCATCGCGCGCGAGCCGTAGCGCTCGTTGAAAAACTCCGCGAGGCTCAGGTAGCGCAGCCGGCGATACCACATCGTGGTCATCCAGAAGACGGGCATGGCGACGATGCCGCTCACGAGTCCGAAGCCGATGCCGGCGGCGCCGTTGGTGCTGACCATCGTGGTGGTGCCGACGGCGGACTCCGCGCTCGTGCCCTGACCGAAGGCGGCGAAGGTCTGGATCGTCTTCCCGAATTTTCGGCCCGCCAGGAAGTAATCCTCGGAGGTGTGGACGTGCCGCATGGCGCGGAAGCCGATCCACACGACGACCGCGAAGTAGGCGATGATCACGATGATATCGAGCAGGGGGAGGCCGAGGAGGGTGAGGCTGGTCATGGTGCTGGGGTGGGGCGGTATCGTGGAGGCGCGGGCGGGGCGCGTAAAGGCGGGGAGCGTGGGGCGGTGGGTTTACGCGTAGATTGCGGGGTGCGGGATCGATTTTGCCGCGAGAGAACGCAGAGAGCGCAAAGATGGGGTGATCAATTATTCGCCGGATTGGCGGTCCTTGACGTCGGGGACGGCGTCGAGGATTTGGCCCGCAGTCAGGAGGCGCTCGCGGAGCGTGGGGTAGGGGACGGACTGCACCGCGACGTCGTGTTCGAGCGCGAGGGCGGCGGCCTCGACGGCGGATTCGGCGAGGATCATGAAGACGGGTTCCATGCGGATGGAGCCGAAGGCGATGTGGGAAGCCGAGAGGCAGAAGGGAATGAGCAGGTTGCCGCACTCGCCGCGTTTCGGGACGATGGCGCGGTAGGAAATCGGGTAGGGAGGACCGGAGGCGACTTCGACGTTGCCTTCGTTGCGCACGACGCCGTCGACGACGACGCGGCGGCAATTGTGGGAATCCATCGTGTAGGCGGCGAGCGCGATGGCGTCGTCGACCGTCTCCGCACCGGTGCAGTGGTGCTCGGTCATGACGACGTCGCCGACGAGACGGCGCGCTTCGCGGACGTAGAGCGCGTGGGAAAACCCGCCGGTCGCGACGAATTCGTCCCGGCACCAGCCCCAGCGGCGGAAGGGTTCCTGAAAGGCCGCCGGCACCGCGGGGTCGCTGGTCCAGAACCACAGCAGCCCGAGCGTCCACGCGACGTGCGC
Source organism: uncultured Verrucomicrobiae bacterium (assembly GCA_963719495.1). GTDB lineage: Bacteria > Verrucomicrobiota > Verrucomicrobiia > Chthoniobacterales > JAATET01 > CAVVKW01. The sequence continues at coordinate 64,482 of CAVRCI010000003.1, read as the reverse complement.
CTGAAAGATGTGCTCGCGCTCGGCGTAGTCGGCGGTGGGGAACGCGTGATTCGCGCCGATGAAATCCGTCGAGACCGCGCCGTGGTTGTTCGTGTCGGCCTTGCCGTTGACGAGGCGGTCGAATTTGGCGAATTGCGGCACGTGGCCCGCCCGGCAGTAGCGCGCGAGGAGTTCGTAATCCTCCCGGCGGTAGTCGGCTGGTTCGGTGAACGGGATGCGGTTGGCATCGTCGTCGGTGAGGCAGAGGCGGAAATTGTAGGCCTGCACGCGGGTGTCGCCCGCTCCGGCGACGTGGGGTTCGGCGTCAATGCCGGGCAGCAGGCCGCTGTCCGGGTCGCCCTCGACGCGGTAGGGATCGACCGGAAGATCGAACTGATGGTGCTCCATCACTTGCGAGCCATTCCACGTCTCGCCGTGGGTCGCGTTCGACTCGCGTCCGACCGTGTGACTCACTCCGGCCCGGGCGAGGAGGTCGCCCTCGTAGCTGGCGTCGATGAACATCCGGGCCGAGACGATGATGCCATTCTCGGTGGTGATCCGCCGGATGCGGTCGGCGTCCATCTCGACCGAGTCGAGGAAGCTGCCGAAGTGACAGGTGATCCCGGCCTCCGCGAGCCAGTCGCGGAAAACGGTCTCGGCGACGTGCGGCTCGAAGGTCCAGAATTCCTCGCGGTCGTAGTGTCGTCCGACGCGTCGGTAGAACTCGCGCGAGAGTCCGCCGATGGCGTGTTTGTTGCCGATGTCGGTGAAGGTGAGTCCGCCTGCCGTGAGTCCGCCCAGGTGTCGGCCCGGCTCGAGGAGCGCGACGCGAAGGCCGCGTCGGGTGGCGGCGAGAGCGGCGATCACGCCGCCGGAATTGCCGCCGTAAATGCAGAGGTCGACGTCGAGCGTGAGGGCAAGGTTTTCGGACGGTGGCTGGTGGTAATGGAGGGAGTCGGTGGAAGGCACGAGGTCACCGTGCATCGACCGGGACTCCCCACCAAGGGCTCTGAATATTTACGTGTAAACTCCAGGTTTTCCTGGTTGGAGTTGCCTTGATGGTTTTCCGGGCGAATATTTGCGGCAATGAAATCCCGCAAAGCCTCCCCACTGCTCATCGCCGCCAGCTTGGTGACCGTCGTTTCGTCCGCAGCCTTCGCGGTGCCCATCTACGATCAATCGTTCGACTACGGCGCGAGTCCGTTGGACTTTCAGGACGATCTCTCGGGTGACGGCTGGTCGGACAACACCGGAACGATTTCCTATGAGCCCTCGAGCGGATTGACCTATTCCGACCTGAGCGCGCCGAGCGGCGGTGCGTTGGTGTATGATTTTGCTTCCGCCGGTTCCCGCTCCGCCTCGCAGACGACGTCCTACGATTTCTCCAGCGACCCCGACGGAGAGGTTTACTGGATGTTCACGCTGGGCCGGATCGATACTGCGCTCACGGCGGGCGGGTTCACCGAGATGCGTTTGGAGGGTGGTAGCGTCGTCAACATCCTCGGCTTTGGTTTCACGGATACGAATATTTATGCGAAGGCGTGGCAGACGTCCGGCGGCAATCAGGTGGTGGAGGTGTCCGGTGGGGCTTACACGGTCGGCAGCACCGTTGGATTTCTCGCCAAGGTGACCAAGGGGACGGGCGCAAGTCCGAGTGATACGCAGATCGAGTTTTGGTTCAATCCCGACCTGACCAACCTGGGCACCGCGGATGGGTCGATTTTGGATTCGAAGTTTGCTCGTGACGGCAGTGGAAACGCGATTGACGAGGCCTACTACGGCGGTGACACCGGCGGAGGATACACTTGGGACGAAGTTCGCTTCACCAAGGATTTCGGTGACATCGTGGCGGTTCCCGAGCCTGGCTCGGTCGCACTATTTGTGGCTGGCGGGATGGGAATCATCGCTCTCCAGCGCCGCCGTCGGCGCGAGAGCTGATCAGGCGAACGCGTCCCTTCTTCCGGGCGGACCTGCAAGTTGCGGGTCCGCCCTTTTCTTTGCCGTGGTCCGTAGCGGTCGACGTGAGGAGACCCTTGGGCGGAGGGTGAAGCGTCGTGACCTCCGCTACTACGCGGTGAACCCGGGTGACAGGTCGCGAGTTCTACGCGTACATTTCGGCGTTGGTTTGATCGGGGGATCGTCTGGTGCATTCTGCGTGGCGCGTGGCTGATTTTTTCCTGAGTTTCGATTTTCCAGATTCGCCGACCCAGGATGTCCCGTTGAAAGTCGGGGAGGCGACGGTCGGGCGCACGTCGGACAACGACATCGTGCTCGACGATTCGTCGGTTTCGTCGCGCCACGCGCGGATCACGCGGGGCGAGGACGGCGCGGTGGTGCTGGAGGATCTGGGGTCGACGAATGGGACAATGGTGAACGGGGATCGCGTCGTCGATCCGGTGAGATTGCGGCGGGGGGACCGGATCAGTTTCGGCGAGGTCGAGTGTGGGTTCATCGCGCGAGCCGCGGAGGTGCCGGCGGCACCCGTCGGGTGGGTGGATCGCCTGCGGGCGTCCCGCCCCATAGGCATATCGATCCTGTTTCATACGGGTGTGGTCGTGGCGTTGTTTCTGGTCGTGCTGGCACCGTTGCAGACTGAGAAATCCGACTTCGAGGCGACGGACGACGGATTTTTGGAGCCTTCCGTGGAGGCGTCGCCGCCGGGCAGTTCGGCGAGCGGGGGCGCGCCCACGTTCGACCCCCAGGTGTCGGTGGTGGTGGGAGCGATGCAGACGGACGCGATGTTCACGGCGATCACGACGATGGCCGCGCAAGCGAGCCCGCTGCAGTTCAGCGTGGCGGCGCCGGTCGTGGGCGGCGGACCGCCGGCTCCATCTTCGAGCGTGGTGGGCGGCGGGGGCGGCGGGGTGTCCAGTGGCTTCGGCGAAGGATCGGGCCTGGGCAAGGGACTGCGGGAATGGATCGGGTCGGGCGAGGGCGGTATCGGCATCTCGGGCCGCGGGAAAACGCTCAAGACGATCAACGAATTTTCCTGCTACTTCGTCATCCACTCCGGCGACTGGTACGCGGCGCTCGATTGGCGGCGGGCGGACAATGGGCGGCAGATCGAAAAATCCGCCGTCGGACTGCCGGACAGCTCGGACGGGAATTACAAACTCTACGAGCAGCAGTCCGACTTCGATCCGACGACGGGGCCGTTCATCAGCTACGGCTGGGGGTATCGCGACGTGAATGGGAAGACGACCGATGCCCGCGGCGCGCTGTGGGAATTCACGCCGGGGGCGATGTCGAACATGCTGCAATTTCTGCGCGCGGCGTCGAACGACGCGATCAAGGGTCGGCGTAAACCGACCGCCGTGGTGCTCGATCCGAAGCTGGTGCCCTACACCTACGACAAGGCGTCGAAGACGATGACGTGGAACGCGGAGGGGCGCGAGGCCCTGCGCACGAAGCTGCGGGAGAACCTGCCGGGCGGGGATTTTTATTCGATGCGCGGATACATCTGGAACCCCGAGCCGGGCAATCCGGAGAGCACGGATTTTCTCGTCGAATACCTGCTCGACGTGAAGCCGATGCCGCCGTTCATCTACTTCACCGGGAACGACGATTTCACGCTCACGGAGACGGAGGTGGACACGCTCTTTCAATACGTGTTGCGCGGCGGCGCGATCTGGGGCGACTCGGGCTTCGCGGGCGAGGGGTCGAAATTCAACGTCGCGTTTCGCCGCGAGATGCGGCGCGTGATTCCCGACGTGGACAAGGATTTTCACCCGTTGCGGGGGCGTGACACGACGTTCCTGAGCGGCGAGGACGCCTACTTCGACCTCGCGGAGCTGCCGCCCGGGATGCAGTATTACCAGTCGCCCATCGAGGTGATCGAGATCCGGCCCGGGGTCGTGTCGGTGGTGCTCACGAAGAACGCCTACGGGAATTTCCTGCGTTACGACATGACGCTCGTCAACAATGCCTTCCAGATCGGCGGCAGTGATGGGCGCGGGCGGTGGGTGAATCTCATGTGGGATTACCGGGATGAGTTTTTCCGCGGCATCGACGACGGCAACATCCGCAACTCTTACGCGCTGGCGTCGAACATCCTCGTCTACATGCTCGGCCGCTGGCCCACGATCCTTAATCAGCAGGGGGGGAAGCTGTGAGGCAATCGCTCGCTATCGGGCCGGTCAGTGGAGCGGAGGGGGGCGGAGGGGGGCGGAGCAAACTCCCGAAGTTTGACGTTTTGTAACACCTATGATATCCATTTTTAGTGATAACGACAATTTCGGTTCGCGAGATGAAAGCGCATTGGTCGACTATCGAGGCGCGGGTCAAGCAGGGTGAGATCTTCGAAGTCTCCAATCGCGGCAAGCCCGCCGTCAGACTCGTCCCCGCCGGGCCGCGAAAGATTCTCGAGTGGGAGGACCACCTGGCAACGGCTCTTCGCTGCAAGGGTCGATCCGGGGCTGAAACCGTGCGAGCCGACCGCGAGGGCCGCTGGTGATCTATCTCGACACCAGCGCCCTGATCAAACTTTACCTGCTCGAGACGGGTTCGGTTGGGTTGGAGCGGCTGGTCGTCGGTCAGGACGATCCGCTGCCGGTCTGGGAATTACAGGAAGCGGAGTTGATCAACGCGTTGCGACTCAAGGTCTTTTGGAACGATATCAGCGTCACGGACGCGGACGGGCAGATCGCGCTCTTCCAGCGCCGGAAACACCAAGGGTTCTACTATTTTCCAGAGATCGACCGCTTGGCGTTGATGGAGTCCTTTCGGCAATTCTCCGCCCACACTCCGGAGCTGGGTTGCCGGACGTTGGATGTGTTGCACGTCGCGTGTGCCGCGCAGTTGGAACCGGAGATTTTTATCAGCTTCGATGCCCGCCAACGGATTCTCGCGGAGAAGGTCGGGCTGCGCGTCCTGGATGTGGCGGGATTCGAGTGAGCGTCCGCGGGGGTATTTTCGGCCTCATTGCGTTGGCGTTGGCGGCGGGGGGCACCTGGGCGCAGGGGAACGGCAGTATGGACGGGATGAGCGGGGAGAACTTCCTCGCGAACGGACGGTTCGAGCGCACGGTCGAGGCGGTGTATCCGTGGTTGGGGGTGGATGCGTACGGCTGGTTGCGGAAATCGGTGGCGGTGGAGGGCGTGAACATGCACGTCGACAAGAGCAATCAGTTTGCCTACGCGCCGATGGGACACTCGGCTTCGCTCGTCGATCTCGATGGCGACAACCTTCCGGACCTGGTGTCGCCGGATGGCGCGGGGTTTTTCTGGTTTTGGAAAAACGTTGGCTCGCCCGGCTCGCCCGCCTTTGGCGTCGGCGAGGTGATGCCGCTCCTCCTCGACAACGAGCGCTCGACCTTCCGCGCGATCACACTGGAGGGAACGGAAAAAAAGCAGCTCACGCGGAACGAGGAGCGGCAGAAGGAACGGATCGATAAGCAGCGCGAGGACGCGCTCGAGCGGCTGAAACGCGAGAACAAATCACGATCATCGGCCCAGCAGCGCGCCGACGACGAAATCGAGGAGGAGGCCGAAGCCGGGCTGCCGTATCCGTGGGAGGAAGTTGCGGCCGACGGCGAGGCGGGGGCAACGGTGGCGGTTCTCAACGGCTACCGGCAACTGCGCGCCGTGGCCGCGCCGTGCGATTGGAACGGGGATGGGATGGCGGATTTCGTCGCGGGCGACGCGCAGGGAAATCTTTATCTGGCGCTGAATGGCGGGCGTCCCGGCGCGCCGGATTTCCGCACCTACTCGAAGAGCAATGATCGGATCGTGCTCAAGCTCGTGCCGCAGCACAGCCTGGTCACCCGAAAGACGACGAACGAGCCGGTGGCGTTCATGAACTACGCGACGCCGTTCGTCGTGGACTGGAACCGCGACGGCCTCCGGGACATTCTCGTTGGTGAAGGCACCTATTCGGTGAACGCCATCCGGCTGTTTACGTTCCCCTCCCGTTCGACCGGTCAACCCCGCGAGCAGTTGCTCATGGTGGGTGGCGAGCGCACGTTTCTCGCTCCGTTTGCGGCAGATTGGGACGGCGACGGGCACTTCGACCTGTTCGTGAACGACAGCGAGGGATTGCTCACCGTTTTCCCGAATGCGGAGGGGCGCTGGACCAGTGGCGAAACGCCGATGACCGACTCGAAGGTGATCACGTTCGAGGGAACGAAGGACTCGGCTTTTCTCGCCTACTGCGCGCCGCAGCCCTGCGATTGGAACGCCGACGGGATCGTGGATCTCATCTGGTCGAGCCCGGACGGGCGGATCTTCTACGCGCTCGGAACGGCGAAAGGGGCCGTCGAGTTTGGCGCGCCCACCCCGGTGCGGAGCACCGCCGCCGAACCGGTGTCGAAGCTGGCCCTGCCGCTCGACGTGAGCTTCTGCGCCGTGCCCACGGCGAACAAGGCGGCGGGCGGGACGGCGGATGCCTCGCGCTACTTCACGCAGCAGGGTGGGAGCAGTCAGAACAGTTCGGGTTTCCCGAACCGTCCCGACGTGGCTTTTGGGCTCATGCCGTCCTGGGATCCGGAGAACCCACCGGAGGGCTTGTTCGATCCGGGGCGGCGCGACGGTCTGCCCGGCCTTTCGGCCTCGTGGGGGGTCGCGCCCGTTCCGTTCGACCTCTTTCAGGTGATCCCCGCCACCGCGGGCGATCCCGGCCTTGGGGCCACGTTCGTGCAGAGCTGGCACGATCCGGCGCGGCACAGTGTCTTTCGCCGACCGCGCGACGGGGTCACTTCCTTCGGGCAGGGGGTTGGGTTTGCGTTTTTTGCCGCCGACGGTCGGCGGGAAGCGGCCGCGACGGTGGACGAAAACCTCCGGGTGGCGTTCCAGATCCGGGTCGAAGGTCAATTCACACGGCTGGAAGTGCAATACGACACCGCCTATTACGAGGGGAAGAAAGCGCGGGGGCGCAATCTCGTGGTCTTTCCGCCGTTGGTCCCGATGCCGGCGGGGGCTTGGATCTCCTACGAAGCCGTCGTGCCGAAGGGCGAGTATCCGCGTTCCAGTGGGGGCAGGCTATTCATCCGGTTGCTTGGTCGCGGGGTGGTGGGGATCCGAGACGTGGCGATCTCGACGACCGATCTGCCGCCCACGAAGTAGTCGGATAAGCGGAGTGAGGACGTCTCGTCCTCACGTCTGGATCGAGAGGACGAGACGTCCTCTCCCCGTTTGAGTTCAGTCTTCGGCGAACCACGTTTGGGAGGGGAACAGCGAGAGCATTGCGTCTTTTTCGCCATCCGGTTGCTTGGTCGCGGGGTGGTGGGGATCCGCGACGTGGCGATCTCGACGACCGATCTGCCGCCCACGAAGTAGTCGGATAAGCGGAGTGAGGACGTCTCGTCCTCACGTCTGGATCGAGAGGACGAGACGTCCTCTCCCCGTTTGAGCTCAGTCTTCGGCGAACCACGTTTGGGAGGGGAACAGCGAGAGCATCGCGTCTTTTTCGCCATCCGGTTGCTTGGTCGCGGGGTGGTGGGGATCCGAGACGTGGCGATCTCGACGACCGATCTGCCGCCCACGAAGTAGTCGGATAAGCGGAGTGAGGACGTCTCGTCCTCACGTCTGGATCGAGAGGACGAGACGTCCTCTCCCCGTTTGAGTTCAGTCTTCGGCGAACCACGTTTGGGAGGGGAACAGCGAGAGCATTGCGTCTTTTTCGCCATCCGGTTGCTTGGTCGCGGGGTGGTGGGGATCCGCGACGTGGCGATCTCGACGACCGATCTGCCGCCCACGAGGTAGTCGGATAAGCGGAGTGAGGACGTCTCGTCCTCACGTCTGGATCGAGAGGACGAGACGTCCTCTCCCCGTTTGAGTTCAGTCTTCGGCGAACCACGTTTGGGAGGGGAACAGCGAGAGCATCGCGTCTTTTTCGCCCGTCGGTTCGGGCGAGAGAAAGTCGGTTTTCTCCGCGTTGGCCGCCACGAATCCGAAGGGTGGTTTGGCGCCGCGCTTGAGAGCGGCCGCGACGATCGGGCCGCCGTCCGTCACCGTGAGCGCCGTTCCCTGGAGGTTGAATCCCTGACCTGTGAGCAAATTCGCGTAGAGGACGCGCGAAAGATCGGGATCGAAGACGGTGAGGAATCCGCTGCCGCCCAGCGGCTCGGGCTGAAAGGCGTGCCGGGTGGTGGTGAGCTTGTAGGCCGTCGCACCAGTCACGTAGATGCGACCGGCCGCGTCGGCGCGCACGGCGGAGGGGAAGAGCGAGTTCGCGGTGCGCTTCCCGCCCTTCGGCGGCCGGCCCATGTCGGGGAAATACATCGTGCCCGCTTTCACGTCGCCGGTGCCCGCGTCGACCCGGGCGATCCAGCCGATCATGATGTTGCCGGTGAGCCAGGATTCCGTGGTGAGGTAGGCTTGCGGACCGACGGCCATGTTGTTCGCAAAGCTTCCGTGCTGGCGTAGGGTGAGCAGCAGATCGCCTGAGTGCGGATCGACGGTGAGGTAGGGCGACTTCTGGTCCGACGGGGATGGCAGGCCCTGGAGCAGGTTCCTGGCCCAGAGTAATTCGCCGGACGGCGTGAACTTCAGCAGCATCGGATCGAAGTCCGGACTGCCGTCGGGCAGCCTCACGAAATTACTCGTGAAGAAGACGAGGTTGCCGTCCGCGGTCACGCCGATCCCGCCGGAGCCGCCTCGCTGATACGTGCAGCCGCGATATCCGAGGTCCGAGTAGCCGTTGCCGCCCCAGTATTTGTCCGCCACCTGCGGATTGGCCCCATCCACGCGGAAGTGTTTTTCGTTCCCGAACGGAATGAGGCCACCGCCGTCGGCGCGGATGCGTGAGATGAAGGGCGCTTGATCCGGGGCGACGACGACGGAGCCGTCGGGCATGAGCGCGAGGCCGGTCATGCGGTCACCAACCGCGTCGGCGCGCCAGAGCATGACGTCGAGAGCTGGCGAAAATTTCATCACGGCGAGGCGGTCCACAGCCGCGGCATCGCCGCCGACAAACACCGTGCCGTCCGGGGCAACCCGGATGCACGCGGGGCGCGTGATGTCCTTGGGAAGCGGAACCAGCCGCTCCATCTGGCGGAAGGTCGGATCAAAGACCGCGAGAAACGCCGATCCCGTCGCGCCGACCCCGTCCGCCATCGTGACGGGAAAACGCTTCGCCGCCTCGGCGGGCGCGCCGAGCGTCCCGATGGCCAGGACGCGTCCGTCGGGGAGCGTCGCCAAATCGGTGACCGTGTCGTCCGCGCTCGTGCCAAACGCGCCCTGCAACACGGCCTGATCCTCGCGGTAGATCGCCAGCGGATCGAACTTCATCCCCTTCTTCGGCAGGACGTTCACCTGGACTTCGGTGAAGGGATCGTTCTGGGCCCGCAGGGGGAGGGTGGTGAACGAGAACAGCGCTCCCGCCGCCGTGGCGAGGACGAGGGGTCGGGAGATAGTCATGGCAAGCCGTGGGTTCACTTCGCTCGTTCGTTCGTGAAGGTGTAGTGCCCGGCTTCGTCGATCCGGCCCTCGAAGGTGTGTGCGCCCGCCTCGACGTGGAGTTTGCCGCTCTTCCATTCTTCGCGGATGGGGGCGTTGCCGCCGTCGGTCGGCTGGTAGGGCGCCCAGTGGGCTTTCCAGTCGTGTTCCTTCCCGTTGCGCCAGACGGTGGGCAGGCCGTCGGCGTTGATCTGGATGCGGACGGTGTCGCCGTTGGCACCGGTGAATTCAGCCGCGCCGTCGTCGAGGCGGTCGAGGTCGACGCGGGACTTCTCGAGCACGGCCCGCTTGAACTTGCCGTAGTCGCCGTGCGTTCCCTTCTCGCCGACTTCCATCGCGAAGCCGCAGAAATTTTTCCCGTTACCCTCCCCGGTGAGGATTTCGGCTTCGGAGTATTTCTGTTTTTCCTGCACGGTCTTCGTCGCCTCGGCGTCGCGGCCGCCGATTTTCATCGCGATGGGGCGGATGGCGATCCACGTCTTCGCAAGTTGGAAAAACGTGACGCCGTCGGTGTTTTCGCGTTTCGCGTCGGTGGGAACGAAAAACCGGAACGGTGCTTTGCCATCGCCGTTGAGAAAGAGGATGAGGTTGCGATTTTGCGCGACGTGGTCCTTGCCGTTCGTGCTGGTTGTGATCTTGGTCCCGGCTTCACCGGAGGCGGGCACGAAGTAAACGATACCGCGCTCCGGGTGCACGGCGATGAGCTTGAGGCCGTTGGCGTCGCCGGTGTTGCCGGTCGGCAGTGAACCGAGCTGGCAGGTGTCGGCGATAAATTGAAACTCGAAGAATTCCGGCGCGGCGTCCTTGCCTTCCTGGAAGTGCTCGTAGGTGGGGTGCGAGAGCTGCAACTCGACCGGCTTGTCGAATTCCTTGCGGGCGAGTCCGACCACGGCCTGCGGCGGTCGGTAGTTGCTGGTGAGGAGATAGACGTGGTCGTAGTCGGCCTCGGGTTCCGCGGCGGAGTCGCCGAAGTAGAGACCGAACACGGCAGCCGCCGCGCTGAAGGGCCGCATGTGGTAGTAATCGCGCTTGGTCGGGCCGTTGAAGCCGCCGTGAAAATACTTCACCGCGGCGGCGGCGGAGATCCAGTCCAGCGCACCTTTCCCGAGCAGCCGCATCTGCTCGTCCTGGGCGAAGTCGTAAAGGTTGAGCCACGCCTCGAAGGAATGCCCGAGGTAATTTTCCGAGTCCCATTCGCCCATCCCCATCGTGAACATCGCGCGCACGTGCTCGACGAGTTTGTCGCGGTAGAGGTCGCGGACCTCGTCGTTGCCCGACTCCTCGGCCATCAGGTAAACGGACGTGTCGCGCATGAAGCGCAGGTTGTCGGTGCCGCGCACGTCGACCCAACTGTTCATCACCTCGGGCGTCCACCCGTCACCTGCGCCCTCGAAGGCGTCGTGCGGGCGGCGCAGAGGCTCCTTTTCAGTGAGTTTGCCGAAGGCCTTCTTCATGCGCTGGCGGTAGTCGCCGTCGAGGAATTGGCCGAAGTAGAAATACTTCCGCATCTGCGCCTTGAGCGTGAAGCTGGGGAAAAGGTCGATGCCCTCCGTGTGCCCATGCCAGCGTTTGGCGTCGGCGTCCTCCGCTTGGAGAAATTTCAGCGCGTTCTCGCGGTTGCCGGCCAGGAAATCCATCATCGCAATCGGGTAGGATCGCTTCTCATTCTCGAAGAAGGTGCCGCCGTAGCCTTTGCCTTCGTAGGCGTCGATGGAGACGTTCGCGCGCGTCCAAAACTCCTTCTCCAGTTCGTCCGACCAGGGATTGGTGAGCTTCTCCGGCATCGCGACGGGCCGCACCCGCGATTGGCCTTCGGCCTCGTAGACGATGTCGGCGGCGAAGACGGCGGGCGCGAGCGCCAGGAGCGCGAGGAGGGGAAGCGGGGATTTCTTCATCGCGGCAGTGTGCCGCACCGTCCCCGAACCGGCAAAGTCGGGGATGCTATACGTGTAGAATTACCCAGCCCCCGCCGTAGTGGTCGACGTGAGGAGACCCGGGTGCTCCGCTCAAGGCGCGCCGCCCTCGCCGCCGCCCTCGCCGTTGCCCTCGCCGTCGCCCTCGCCGCCACCGCTGGTATCCACCACCTCGAGGTAATCCACGAGCAATCGGCGTTCCGCCTCGATGCGGAGCACGTGCGGGCCGGCGGGGAGCGGGCCGGAGTCCCAGCCGAGATAATCGTAGTAGGCCTGCCCGCCGTGGATCTTGGCCTCGGCGACCGGAGTGGTCAGGTCGTCGATGTAGAATTTCAAAATCTGCGAGTTGTTGTTGTGCAGAGTGAAGAGGCGAACCCGGGTGCCGGTGAATTTGAATTCAATCGCCGATTCGTCGGCCTTGCTCACTTCGGCGGCACCGCCGTCGAAGGCGGGATTTTCCTCGGTTTCCCATTTTTCGCCGATGTATTCGATGGCTGGATCGGACTCCTGCACCCGGCGACGCGTGCCCACGACGAGGCGGCTCGGCGCGGAGGCGAGCGTCTGGCCCGCCTCGTCGGTGGCTTCGACGACCACCGTGTAATCACCGGCGGGAGCGTTCTTCCAGACAAAGTCCGGGGCCGTCCCCGATCCGGTGCCGACGGCCTCGCCATTGATGAGGTATTTGTATTCCTTCACGGCACCGCCACCCGCGGGGCCACCCGCCGCCGAGAGCGTGATGTCGCCGGGCGAGACAATACCGGTGGTCGGACTCGCGAGCCGCACCCAGCCGTCGCGCTCCCGCCGCACGTCGCGCTGAAAGTCGTAGAGGTTGGCCGGATCCGGCACGGTGCCGTCGTCGGCGTTGACGACGTTCTTGATTTTCTCCGGCGCGGGCATCGCGATGCCTTCGCCCTCGAAGAGCGGGCCGCCCTGGATGCCGACCAGCGCACCGTAGGTGTAGGTGCGGGGGTGGTTGATGTAGATGGCGCTCTCGGCTTCGGGGCGGTTGGAATCCTTGATGCGGATGTTCCAATTGACGGCGCGACGACCGGTGTAGGGACCGGCTTTTTTCGCGCCACCCGGCCAGGAGTCCTCGGTGTTGGCCACGTCGATGTCGGTGCGCACGTAGTCGAACGGCATCGCCCGGTGCGAGTCGAAGGTGCCCGCGTTCATCACGCCGCGCGTCCAGACGCAGCCGGCGGCGCGGCTTTCGATGTTGATGCCGTGCATCACCTGACCCTTCACGTCGATCTCGAAGCCGTCGGTGAGGATGTCCTGCGCCTGCGAGCGCACGGTGTAGGGGTGGTGCATGGGGCGGTCGCCGGTGACCTTGGTGTCGAGCAGAGAGACATTTTTGGCACCCGCGACGTGAATGCCGCACTCGCCATTTTTCACCGTCACGTTGCGCACCCAGCAATTCCACGCGCGGTTGACGAAGATGCCGTTCCAACCGAGGCCCGCGTTGTGACCCAGCTCCGCGCGGGCATCGAGTTCGATGGTGAGATTTTCAACGCCAGCCTCCGTGAGGAGCGCACCCGGATCGAAGAAGGCAACCTCCCACTCCGGGCGCACGTCGACCCGGAGGGGCTGTGCGAGCGTCACCTTGTTGCCGTCGATGGCGGCGATCTTCACGGTCCAGAAAAGCCGCGGCTTCCGCGCCGGATCGCTCAACACGTCGCCGAAGTCGTAATCGTTGAACGACTCGTCCTGCCCGATCTCGCGCCAGAGCGAGTTGTCGGTCGGGTTGTTCCAGACGAGGTTCAGCAGGGCACCCGGCTGCAGCCGCGAGGCGTCGTCGACGGTCACCACCGTCTCACCGCGTTTGGGGGTGTCCTTCACCGCGGCGAGCTTTTCCGCGGCACCGACCAATTCCCACGCGCTGCGGGACTTCGAGTCGGCTGGGGGTGTCTTGTCGTGCTTCCACGTCCCGTCCTTGTCCGCGAGGAATCGGTCGCCCGGGCCCATCCAGAGGAGGCCGCCGCTCCAGTTCCACGGCGAAGAACCGTGCCCGGGCGCGCCGAGGATGTCGGCCAGGGGGCGGGTGAATTTGATGATGGTTCCGTCCCGGCTCTCGCCCCGCAGCACGACGCCGTCGCGGTCCAGCAGGATCAGTCCGTCTACGGCGTAGGTGCCGTTGGGAATCTCCACCGCGCCGCCGCCCTTCTGCCACGCCGCCTCGATCGCCGCCCGAAACGCGTCGCGATTATCCGTCTTGCCATCGCCCTTGCCGCCGAAGTCCCGCAGGTTGACGACGACCGGCACCGTCGGGGGAGCCATTTCCCCGGCGCGATACCCGGCGTAGGAGACGTTCGGGAGCAGCGGATGCGTGTCGGGCGTCTCGCGATATTGCGCGGCAAGGTCCGCTCCCGTCTCCGCGGAGGCGGTGGTGAGGAGGGCGGAGGCCGCGAGTGCGAAGAGGGGGCGAATGGTCATGGCGGGGAAGCTAGGGATCGGCACTCGGGAGGGCAAAGGGGTTTGAGGTTTACGTGTAGAATTCGCGGCGGGTCTGGTGGGGCGCGGCGGCGCGAACTCCATTGCTCGGATGCTTGCCCTCACCCCGGCCTCCCGCCGAGAAGGGATGGATTGACCGCAGATGGCACGGATGGGCGCAGATGGCAGGGACGCCTCTTCATTATCTGCACCCGTGCCTGCAATCTGTGGTTCCTCTTCGTTTTGCAAAAAAAACGCCTTAGACGCGAAAAAGTAAGACTTTGACGTAAAACGGTAATGACAGGAGCGGTCTGTCGAACCATCGTTGGAAAGTATGAAAACCCCATCCATTCCCTTCAGACTACAATTTCCATCTCTCGCGGCCCTCGCTGTCGCGCTCCCCTTGGCCGTGTCGGTTCCCGCAAGTGGGGCGTTGATCACGGAATATTTCAATAACTACGGCACTTCTAACTTGGATTTGCCGACGCTGGGTACGGCAACTGATGGGTGGGGCGGGGCGTGGACCGGCTCCAATAATGTAGACTATCAGGCGAATAATCAGCTCACCTTCACCTCGTCCGGCTACAGCACTTTCGGCAACGAGACGGACACCAACGACGGTCGGGCCAACCGGGGTGGCACCGGAGTCGCCACTCGGGCGTTTGATTCTACGTTCTCACTCGGCACGGTATGGGTGACGGGGTTGATCAGTTCCACTGGCGCGACCGGGATGACAAGCACACCAGGCCCCGAGACGGTTCCCGACCGTGACACGCGGCTGCAACTTAGTGGTAGTCTGAATAGTGTGGTTTTCGGTGAGGATAACGCCAAACCATACCTCAACGCCGGGGGCGGGGCCTTGACCTTCGGCAACCCAGGTATCAACGAAGCTGCCAAGGAATTGAACGCTAGCGGCACTTATCTATTGCTCATCAAGATTGACCTAACCGCCGGCAACGACACGATTCAGTTGTGGGTCGGAAACGATGACTCGGGCGGTGCCAAAGATTTTGGCGTCGATTTGAGTTCGCAGACCGAGGCCGGTCTGGGCGCAGCTCTACTCACCAGCAGTAGCACCGACTTAGGCTCTATTTCTGGCTTTGGCATCAATTTCAACAAGCAGGGCCAAGCCGACATCCTCCGCTTCAGCACCACAGCTGGTGATGCAGGGCTGCAGGAAGTTCTCACGGGAATGGCCGCGGTCCCGGAGCCTTCTTCGTTTGCTCTCTTGATCGCCGGTGGTGTGGGCGTTCTGGCCATGCGTCGTCGGCGTCGGTCCTGAACCGATAGCGCGCCCAAGCGGCGCGTCGATCAACTGGACTTCTGATCAGTCCCACCGCCCAACGGGCGGTGGGACTTTTCGATTTATGGAGCAGTTCGGGCATCGCGGGCACCGGAGTGGTGGCTTCCAGCCGCCAACAATCGCCGTCCAACCCGCCGACGCAACCGCACTTCACCGGCAGCGTGACTTGACACCGACCATTCTCTTTGCGTGAGTGAGCCCGTGCGTCGATCCCTCCACATCGGAGTGTTTCTTCCGTTTGCGCTCAAGCTCAGCCGGGGAATTTTGCGAGGTATTCGACAGTTTGCTGCGGAGCAACCCGAGTGGCTGATCGACGCTTCCGATTCGGCGCAACCCCCGCCAGACCCCAGCCTTCGTCTCGACGGGATGATCGGCTTTCTGGCGACGGACGAGTGGGTTGCCGCAGGCCAACACTATCGCGCGACCGTCAACGTGTCCAATCGACTGGAGGGAAGTCCGGTGCCGCGGATCGTTTGCGACGACATTGCCGCGGGAGAGCTGGCGGCGAAGCACCTGCTGGACCACGGATTTCGGCGATTTGCGTTCGTGGGTTCGACCGACACGGTTTTCGGGCGGGAGCGCTTCGCCGGATTCTCGGAGGCTCTCGCGGCCCGGGATTTTTCCTGCCGTCTGTGCAACGAGGATGACGATATCCTTGGGGGGGGCACGACGTCGGGGGAACCCATCGGGATCATGGCGGTGAACGATCACCGTGCGCGGCGGCTGGTTGAAGCAACCTTGCAGACCAACCTGCAGGTGCCGATCGATGTCGCGGTGGTCGGCGTGGACGACGACGAGCTGGAGTCACTGATTTCGCCGGTGGCGTTGTCGAGCGTGGCGCCGGATTACGCAACACTCGGATTCGAGGCGGCGCGGCTGCTGGCCCGGCTGCTGCGGGGCAAACCCGCACCCCGGAAAACCGAAAAGATTCCTCCGCTCTACGTGGTGGCCCGCCGGTCGACCGACCGTTTCACGGCGAGGCATCCGGCGGTGGCGGCCGCGTTGCGGATCATGCGAACCCAATCGGCGGAACTCCAGACGGTCGAGGACGTCGCGCTGGGGAGTGGCATTGGGCGGCGGACTTTGGAGCGCCTGTTTCGGGACGAGATTGGATTGCCGATCTACGGGGAATTGTGCCGGGCCAAGCTGGAAGCGGTCATGCCGGAAATCGTGAATGGCGAGGAGCCGATGTTTGCGCTGGCGGAGCGCGCGGGATTTTCCGACGCCCGGTTGTTCAACAACGTGTGCCGAAGGGTGACGGGGAAAACGCCCGGCCAGATCCGGCGTGAATCCGTGGGAAGATGAATCTGCGGGTGTGATCGGAATGGCACTGTTTTAAGCGAGTTTTCGACCGCTCTCGTCCTGAAAAGTCAGAGATCCTTCATTGCATTCAGGATGACAGGTTTGGACGAAGACGTTGCTTCGCAACGAATGTCTCCCGTCCCCCCAAGCTGTCATTCTGAGGTAATCCGAAGAATCTCTGACTTTCTGCACACTGCGCGCAACTGCCCTGCGAGGGTAAATAAGCCAGTTTGGACTCAAGTCATCCGGTGAACCAGTAACCCGTTTTCCGCCGACGAACCGCTTAAAGCAGTGCCATTCGGGTGTGACCGCGAAAACGGTCACCAAAGGTAGGGCGCAGAATCCCTTCCGCGCCCACTTCTTCACCCAGCGCGCCGCATGACCGACAATTTTCGCAATCACACCCTGAACCTGCCGAAAAGGGGCTTCGATCTTGTCTTGCGCGGCGAGTGAACGATGATCGCGCGCATGTCTCCGCGATTTACCTACGATGTGGCGTCGATTCCGAAGGATGAGTTGGACGTGCGTCGTGGTGGGGTGCGGCGGGTCACGCACGAGGGGCGTTCGGGATTGACCCTGGACGACGTGTTTGGCGGGATCGTGCTGGGGCCGCATCATCTGGGGGAACCGCGGGGAACCCTGACGATCTGGGTGATGGCGCTGGAGGACTTGCATCCGGCGCAGAAGCTCGAAACGCACAGTCTGTCGGTGCCGGATGCGGACGAGTTCACGCTTTTCAGCGACCGGGAGACGGTGAAGGACAGTCGGGCGGCGCACGTGGCGTTGGTGTGGTCGAGTTTTTGGACGCCGAGCCTCTACCTGAAGCGGGGGCCGGGTTACGTTTACGAAGCGTTCAAGAAACGGCACGCGGTCGCGGCGGCGGGCCACTGGGAATTTCGTGCGCGTCGATGGGTGCACCTCGCCTATTCGTGGGATGCGGCGGCCAATCGACACCGGTTGTTCGCCAACGGGGTGCTCGTGGGGCACAGCGACACGATGCACGAGGGACCGTTGTCCGTGCCGGAGCCGGGGGGCATGCTGTGCGTGGGATCGACGATGTTTGCGACGGGCGAGGTGCGGGGATACGACGAGGAACTGGACGAGGCGGGTGCGGTCCGGTTGTTCGCGCAGGAATGTCCCGAGCCGGACGCGGCGGTGCAGCGGCAACTCGAGCGCACCTACCTCGGACGCGGACGCGCGACGTTCGAGTCGCCGGAGGGTGCGGATTGGCGGGAGAGGTTGTCGTTGGGGCTGACTGACCCGGAGGATTTGCGCCGTTTTCACCTTCAGGGCTGCGTGCAGGCTCCCCGGATCACGGCGGACGGCCTGCGGATCACGACCCCTCCGGCGGATCCGCTGCACGACTTTTCCGTGCTCGATCTGAACCACGTGTATTTGTGGTCACGGGATTGGTTCGAGGGCGATTTGCACATCAATTACGAATTTCAGCCGCTGCGCCGGGGCGGGTTGAGCCTGCTGATGACGCAGTGCAGCGGCATGCAGCGGGAGGATTTTCTGGCCTGCCACCGACCAAGGACAAATGGCGTGATGCGTCCGGTGTGCTGGGAGGATATCCGAAATTACCACTGGGAGTATTACCGCGAGATGGACGACGTGCGGAACGACGTGGCCTCGCACGCGATGCTGAAGAATCCGTGGCTTCGCCCGATGGGATTCGGCGTGCACGGTCCGCTCTACGAGATTGGTTCGTGGCATCGACTCGATTTCCTACAGATTGGCGATCGCATCCAGTGCGCGATCGACGGGACGGTCGTGATCGATGCGACCGACCGCGCGGACGACAATAACGGCCCGGTCCTGTCGTGCGGGCGGTTCGCGATTCGCTGCATGACGCGCACCGATCTGCTGCTGCGGAATCTGCGTGTGCGCACGCGGGGCGGGTTTCGTGGTTGAGGGGGCGGCGGGCGAACGACGCCGGGACGCCGCGATTGCGCGGTTGAACGAAGAGCTTTGGGCGCTCGTTCCACACATGACTCCGTCGGGCGCGCGGATCGTGATTGGGCCGCCGCGAGCGTTTTACGAGCCGGTGTGGGATGCATTCCAGGGTTACGCCCGTCCGCTGTGGGCGATGGCCGCGCTGGCGCGAGCCGGCGACGGGGCGCGGCTTGATGGGCGGATGTGGAGCCGGTGGCGGGCGGGTCTGATCGCCGGCACGGATCCCGATCACCCGGACTTTTGGGGGCCGTGCGAAGATCTTTGCCAGGGATTTTGTGAGATGCCCGCCGTCGCGATGGCGCTGCTGTGGGCGCGGAGGGAAATGTGGGAGCCGCTTTCGCCGGGGGAGCGCCAGAGGGCGGTTGATTGGCTGGATCAAATCAACCATCGCCGAGTCCATCCGAACAACTGGCTGTGGTTCCGGGTGCTCGTGAATCTTGCGCTCGACGCGCTGGTCGGTTCGGGTTCGTGGACGCGGATCGAGGAGGACCTCGATGCCCTCGACGCGATGTACTCGGGAGACGGCTGGTATTTCGATGGTTGCGATCCCGGCACCCGCTCGGCGGACCTTTACCTTCCCGCGGCGTTCCATTGCTACGGTCCGATTGCCGCGGAGATGCTCGCGCCCAGACAGCCGGAACGGGCACGCGCACTACTCGCCCGGTCGGTCGCTTTCGCCGCCAATTTCCAACACTTCGCCGCCGCCGATGGCGCGCCGATCCTGTGGGGTCGCAGTCTGTGCTACCGCGAAGTCTGGAATGCCGCTTGGGCGACCTTGGCGCTCGTCGATTGCGAGGCCCTTCCGTGGCCGGTGATCGCCGGGCTGTGGCGGCGTCAGCGGCGTTGGTGGCATGCACGACCCGTTCGCCGGGACGACGGATGCCTGGGGCTGGGTTGCACCTACCCGAACGAAAATGTCGCGGAGCTGTACATCGCCGAGACGTCGCCCTACTGGTGCCTCAAGTCGCTACTCGCACTGGGCCAACCCGCAACGCATCCATTCTGGTCCGCGGGGGCTGCGCCCGCGGCGACGAGAAACTCGGCGATTCCTTTTCTGGAATTTGGAGGAGTGCTCGCTGGCACCCCCGACGAACCACTGTTGCTGATGGCGGGGCAATACGGGCCCGCTTGGATGGGACGTGCCGACAGCCGTTACGGGCGATTTGCGTACGGCACGAGGCACGGCTTCGAACTACTGGGCTGCGACGGGATGCCCCCGGTCGATCTGGCGCTGATCCTTCGCGCGACCGATGAGACCGCCTGGATCGGTCGCGAGCGCCCCCTGAGCGCGAGCATTGATGGGCATTCCGCGCGGATCGAATGGCGACCGGCACCGTGGTCGCACGTGGAGACCACGTTGACTCCGAGCGGAACCGGCTACGCGGCCCGGCACGTTCTGGAACTCGAGCGGGAGACGGAGGTGCTGGAAGGGGGATTTCCCTGTCCGCGGGGGGAACATGAGATTTCACCGACGCAAATCGTACTTTCCGGTGGGGGGCTGACGAGCCGGATGGAATTTCGTGATCGGCGGGTCCCGTCCGTGCAGGAATCGCCGAGGGGCGGCAACCTCATCCATCGATTCACCGATGTTCCGATCCTCACCACGATCTTGCCGCCTGGAAGGCACGTGCTGGAGACGATCGTCAGTCCGGCGTAAGTAAACCGCCGTTGATCTGATTTGTGCCGTCATTGCCTCGTTTCGGGGCGCAGCGATAACTGCGGCTGGTAGCGTCATTGTGGGAGTGGTCATTCCACTTGAGCGCATTTTGGATGGTGTCCGCGCATACAACGGCTTCGTTCCCGCAGCCGCCGATGTGTCAATATGAATGACCGACCCCTCCGCCGCAGCCGCCGATGTGTCAATATGAATGACCGACCCCTCCGCGACCCCTCCGCCGTGCTCGAGACGGTTGTGAGTCCGGCGCCCCATTCGGGGCGCGTGCGTTGATGACGTGGAACCCGGTGGCTCGCGCCACCGGCTAAAATCCGGATGTCCCTCCGGGACCGGGAAGGGGGCGGGTCAGCGCTGAGCGCCGAGGCGGAGATTCAGCTGCGCTTCGTAGAGATCCGGGGCGGCGGGTTTGGTGCCGATGTCGGCGACGACGCAGCCTTTGTCGAGGCCGTCGGGCATGTGCCAGAGGTC
Source organism: uncultured Verrucomicrobiae bacterium (assembly GCA_963719495.1). Classification (GTDB taxonomy): domain Bacteria; phylum Verrucomicrobiota; class Verrucomicrobiia; order Chthoniobacterales; family JAATET01; genus CAVVKW01. Next base: position 44,064 of record CAVRCI010000003.1, on the reverse strand, counting down.
GGTCGCTTTGAGATCGAGCGCGGCGCCGCGGATGCCGACGATGGCGCCGCTGGGGAAGATCGCGGGCTGGGCGATCCATTCGGCGTTGTTGTTGGTGATGTCGATGTTCCAACTCACCATACGGCGTCCAACGAAGGGTCCGTGGTCCTTGGCTCCGCCGGGATTGCCGGTGTTGTTGATCTTGATGTCGGTGCGAACGGAGTCGAAGGACATCATGCAGTGCGAGTCGAAGGTGCCGTGGTCCATCACGCCGGCGCGCCAGACGTTGCCGCTGGACGCGCCTTCGGTGTTGATGCCGTGATGGGGCTCGGAGGTAATGTGGAATTTCTCGATGAGGTTGTCGTGCGACATGGCGCGCGTCATCGTGCCGTGGTGATTCGGGCGACCGGTGATCTCGATGCCGGTGGCGGTGCAGTTGATGACCTCGCCACCGAAGAGAAGGGCGTTGTCGGTGTTGTCGATGGTGACGTCGCGCACCCAGCAATGGGCGGTGTTGCGGAGCATGATGCCGTTGTATCCGGGGTCCTTGAGGTGGTCGGCTTTTTTGGTGTCGGGAAATCGGATGGTGAGGTGCTCGACGCCGCAGTTGGTGAGGTAATCGCGGCCGACGTTGATCGTGACTTTCCAATTCGGTTGGACGTCGAGTCGAAGCGGTTTTTTGAAGGTGACGGTTGAGCCGGAAACGGCGGTGATCTCGTTGGCCCAATGCCAGGCCAGGGAGCCGCCTTTCATCATCGCCCAGGAGTTCCAATCGTAGGCCTCCATCGAGGGGTCGCCGGCGATGTGCATGGCGAGCGATTTGTCGCCTTCCCAGGTCATTTGCACCATTTGTCCAACGAGGGGACGGAGTTTTTCGGCGTCGGCGGCGGACACTTCCACGGAGAAGTCGCCCAGGCTGGCGGGGGCTATGACCGCCAACTGGACGTCGGCGGCGACGGCGTCCTTCGGTTGCTTCGGCTCGCCGGGTTCGATCCAGATCATTCCGCCGTACCAGGAGGGGCGGCTGCCGGTCATGAAGGACAGACTGCTCTGGGCGAGGGGTTTTGCGAAGGCGAGGATGGTCCGGTCGGGGCCCTCGCCGCGGAGGACGACGCCGGGCTGGGTGATGACGAGGGCGTCGGTGAGCTTGTATTCGCCGGCCGGGATCGCCACGGCTCCGCCTTTTTCTCCAGCCTTCGCGATGGCCGCCTGGAACGCGGCGGTGTCGTCGGTGCGGCCGTCGCCCTTCGCGCCTTCGCTCTTCACGTCGGCCACGACGGCGGGTTCCGGGAGGGGCTTTTCGCCGTAGCCGTAGCCGGCGAAGGCGACGTTCGGGATGTTCGGATGGTTGTAGGGATTCGCGGTGAATTCCTGGCCGAGAGCGACGCTGGTGGTGGTTTTCAAATCCTTTTCGCTTGCGGAAATGACGACGCCGGGGGCGAGGAGGCAAATCGGGAGGAGGCGGAACAAGCTGAGTTTCATAATCGTTGCGGACTGCCGGGCGGCTATTTCATCGTCGGAAGAATGATGCCGCGCATGATGATGCGTTGGCAGAAGGTGAAGACGAGGAGCGGGAAGATGCTGGCGACCACGAGGGCGGCCATGCCGACGCCGATGCTGTTGGTCTGGTTGATCTCGTAGATTTTCGTCGAGATTGGCCACATCGTGACGTCGCCGATGTACATCACGGCCGGCATGAAGAGGTTGTAGGACGCCACGGTGGTGCTGAGAAGCGTGACCGCGATGATGGGCATCGAGAGGGGAATCGTGATGCGGAAGAAGAGCGTGAATTCGCCGGCTCCGTCCAGCAGGGCGGCTTCGTAGAGTTCCGACGGCAGGGAGTCGAAGAAGCCCTTGAGGAGGAAGATGCTGAAGGCGTTGGCGGCTTGCGGCAGGACGAGGGCGAGGTAGTTGTCGGTGAGGCCGAGGTCGCGGACGAGGAGGAAGCTGGGCACGATGGCGACTTCAGCCGGGAGCGCCATGGTCGCGAGGAGGAAGATGAGGATCTTGTTGGAATTGCGGAGCCGGAAGCGCGAGAGCGCGTAGGCGGCGAGCGGATTGACCGTGAGCGAGGTGAGGATGCTGAGCGAGATGACGACGAACGTGTTGAAGAACGCGCCGCCCTCGAAGACGAGGGACTGGAGGACGATCTCGAAATTTTTGAAGGTCAGGTAGCTCTTGATGCGCCACCCGTAGGTCTTGAGCGTGTGGTAATCGGCGGACGCGAGCGGGAAACGGATTTCGCTCCAGTCGGTGTAGGACGTGTCCCAGGCGGCGTTGAGCGCGGCGAGGTCGGGGTATTTGCCCCGGAGCAGCGCGTGGAAATCCGCCTCGCTGGAGAGGATGCGGCGGCCCTCCCAGCCGATTTCGTCGGCAACGTATTCGGTCCACCACCGGGCGAGAATTTCGTTCGGCGGCATTTCCGCCGACAGTTCGATCTCGTCGAGTGACGCGACTTCGAGACCGGTGAAGGCTTTCCAATCGGCCGGGTTGCGGATGTTTTTATCGGTCCGCAGCCAGTTCCGCCAGGAGAGCTCGTTGGCCGCGACCGCCCCGGGGGTGAGTTGCTGCCAGTAGAGCGGGTAGCTGGTTTCGACGAACTCGATCCAATCCGCCCGGAGCGGCGAATCCGCGTCCGGCGGATCGACCGGCAGGACCGGGCCGACGGCAAAGCTGGTGTGGTCCGACCCGTGCGCGGCGTTGAGGGCGGCGACCGTGTCGTATTTCAGTCCCAGAAAACGCTGCCACGGGTAGCTCGAGGAGAAGGCGTAGCGTTCGGCGGGCTGGAGCCAGGCCAGCCATTCCTGCCAGTCGTTCCAGGGCTTGCCGTAGGTCGGGGTCCAGTCGCGGCGTTTCCAATCGGGCCGGGGCCGCTCGAAGTAGCGGTAGGTGTCGGGCGGGACGCCTTCCTTCTCGGCGAGCCAGAAGGCAATCCAGCGATCCGACTGGCCGCGGCCCGGGATGTAGGTGAACTGGGGGTAGAGGAAGCGGAGGTCGGCCTGGGCGAGGTATTCGCGGTAGTCGTTGGTGCGGCGTTCGATCGCGGCGAAGGGGACGGATTCGAGCGGCTTGAACGACTTTTCCCAGAATCCGTCGGCCTGGGAGAACGCCGTCCATTCGGTCGAGCCGTAGGCGTAGGGGAGTTGCTGGCCCTTTTCGCTGTACTGATTCTCCAAGTATTTCCGCACCAGCACGTCCTCGTCCCACCAGAAGGCGGGGAGGGGGGAGAGCGAATGCTGATCCACGGCGTCGGCTGTCGCCAGGCGGAGCATGAGCAGGAACGGATACAGCATCGAAATGGCCCCGATGATGAGCACGGCGTAGATCGTGCCGACGGCAAAGCGGCCCGCCGTGGTCCGCCTTTCGATGTTTGAGATGATCGGCATGTCAGTCTGCTCCCGCTTTTTTGAATTCGACGTCGCGAAGGATCCGGAGCTGCCAGACGGTGAAGCCGACCAGCAGACTGGCCATCACCCACGAAAGAGCCGTGCCGACACCGAATTGCCCGAGCCCGAAGGCCTCGAACCAAATGTGCACCGCGAAGGTGTAGGTCGCCGGGAAATTCCCGGAGAGCGCCAGAATGTTTCCCGAAGCTTGGAAGGCTCCGATGACCGCTCCGACAAAGTTGATCACGAGAAGCGGACGGAGATAAGAGAGGGTAATCTGGCTGAAGCGCGCCCACCAGCCGGCCCCATCGAGTTCCGCCGCTTCGTAGAGTTCCTCCGGCACGCTCTTGAGCGCCGCGAGATAAATCAGCATCCCGGGTCCCATCCCGCCCCAGATGCCGACGAAGACGATGCTGGGAATGCCCAGGATCGGGTGATGCAGCCAATCGACGGGCTCGACGGCGATGTCCCACCGGATGCCGGGCGCGACTTTGTTCCAGAGTTCCATCAGCGGCATGACGAGCCGGTTGACCATTCCTTCCGGGGTCGCTTCGAAGAACCGGCGCCACATGAGCAGCATGACAATCCCGGCGACCACGGCGGGCAGGTAGTAGATGGTGCGCAGCAGGTAGCGCATGGAGAACGTTTCGCTCAACAGAATTGCGAGCACCACCGGGGCCAGGAAGCCGACCGCGGCCGTGAGCCCCAGGTAATAGAATGCTTTTGCGAGCGAGATCCACGTCACCGGATTGCTGAAGACCTCGACGAAGTTGGCGATACCGATCCACTCGCTTTCACCGACCACGTAGTAATCCTGGAACGCGATTGGCAGCGAAATGAGGATCGGGTAGTAGCTGAAGACCAGGATGAGGATCATCCCCGGAGCCAGCAGGGAGTAGGCCGTGAGGGCTCGGCGTCGGTCCGCGCGGCTTCGTTTCGCGGGTCGTTGACTGGAAGTGTCGTAGCGCTGGGAGAGCGAGCGGAACGCGACCCAGCTGAAAATGATGACGGCGCCGAAAATGACGACGATCGCCGTGATGATCCAGCCCCGCCCCTCGACGCGCTGATAATCGCCCATCTGGAAATCCAGCCGCTTCTGCACTTGCTCCTCCGCCCCGGTGATGGCCGTGAGGTAGTCGTAGTCTGGCTCCAGCGACGCGCGCCGGTAGATCGGCTGGAGGTATTGGTCGGACAAGGTCTGGAAATTCCGCGCCACTATGGGCGCTTTCGTCGACGACTCGAGTCCCTCCCAATAGGCCTTCATGGAAGGCGACATCTGCTCGGTGATGGTCTCGTAACCTTCCTCGACGAGTAGCCGTGGGTCGAGGGTGTCGGCCACGCCTTCTCCCTCCCGCACGTAGGAATGGACCGCGAGGCGTTCGTAAGTGCGACTGGCCAGGAAACTGAGCACGGCCCAGGACAGCCGGGCCCGCTCGGGATTGTCGGCCAGCACGTAGTTCAGCGATCCGATCTGCCCCTCGGCGCGGATGAATGCACCCGCCTTTCCGCGGGGGATTGGACCGAACCCGACCTGCGTGGGGTCGAGGGCCTGCAGCTGCTGAATCATGGCCGCCGGCGTCTGCACGCTCATCGCCAGCCGGCCCTCCGGTTCGGCGAAGAGGTTGTACCACTTGTCGTCGTTGCCGACGCCGTATCCGCCCAATTGATTAAAGGCGACGCCGGTGCGGATCTGGGCGGGTCCGTAGGCCGCGTCGGGGAAAATGATCTGGCTTCCAGAGCGACCGGGTTCACCCTCCCAACGACCGATTCCGAGGGAAGGATGCTCGACCACTGGCTGCGTCTCGCGATCCGGCTCCCAGACGATCAGCGGCGTGCCGTCCGGCGTCACGATCCATTTCGTGAGCGTGCAACGGCGGACGAAGCGCAGCGCGGCGAGGCGTTCGGGCGAGGCGAAGTCCGCGACCCAGCGAGTCGCGCCGTCCGGGTATTCCTCGACCCGGGCGCTCTCTCCGCCGCCGCCGAGGGTGTGAAGTTCCACGAAATCGCCGGCCAACATGAGGCCATACCGGCGAGACTCTCCTTCGCCAGTCGCGGAGATACGCAGGGCCACGTCGAACAGCTCATCCCAATCACGCGGCGGAGCATCGGGGTCGAGCCCGGCCCGCTCGAACATGTCGCGTCGATACATGAGTCCCACCCCCGTGCGCTGGATCGGGAGGCCGAAGACGTCGCCGTCGTTCGTGACGATGTCCCGGAAGGCCGCGGGGACCTTTTCCCAGTCGGGCCAGACCACCACGCGTTCGCCGCGGGCATCGAGGACGTAGTCCCAGCTCCCGTCCTTTGCCCGCAGCGGCTTGCCGGCCTCGTCCGCGCGGATCTCCCAGATGAAGGGATTGAGTGGCAGGAGGAACCGCTGGTCGCGGTAGCGAAAAAAATCCTGCACGCCGACGTCCGGCGTCGTGATGACCTCCTCGCCCGTGCCGGCGGCAAAGTTGAGGAGCTTGAGGCTGAATCCCGGGAAGCTGAGCTGGTTGTCGGGCGCGAGCTTGATGAGGTCGCCCCAGAGTTCGCCCGTCACCGGATCGCGCTCGGTGGCCAGCCAATCCTGAAGGGCCGAGCGCCGGGCGCGGGTGAGGGCGTTCCAAGCCCACGGCGTGTAGCCGGTGACGCGAATGGTCGCTTTGTCCTCGTCCGCTCGATTCGCGCCGTCGGATTCAGCCGCTCGGGTTCCCGTGAGGCCCGGCACCACGAGCATCGCCGCCGCGATCAGGCAGTGGAGAAGCGGGAATCGAGGGCGAATCTGTGGGCGTGGCATCGGGGAAACGGGCAGGTTACCAGACCAGGGAGGAGAAGCCATTCCCTCGGTGCCTGCGCTGCTTTTACGCGTAAATTCTGCGGGACGTTTCCGACCGACCTTCGTCTCCCCGATCCCTTTCGCGCCGATCATTGAATCGTCGTAACCGACCTTCTCGGCGAGTCACGATACGCGCAAACACATCGAAAACTATCCGAGCCATGACGCTCCCGATAAAAACGGGATACGTGATGCGAATCCCGCTTCTTTCCCTCCTCCTGACCCGAATGGCACTGCTTTAAGCAGATCGTCGACCGTTCTCGTTTTATGCACAACGCTCGCCGCTGCCCGGTAGGATCAAATGATATTAGCCTGGGCTCGAGCCCAACCAGCAGATGTCTCACGACCGTTTTCCCGAAAATCCGCTCAAAGCAGTGCCATTTGGCGCTGACCCACATCTGCACCGCGTATCACTTAGTGGTGGGGAGCGACGTCGGCGAACCGCCATGCACGGAACCTCCCGGCACGGATGTGACCGGAAATGAAAAATCATCATTTTGAATTCAGCCTCTGGCATATTTCGAGAACACCCGCCATTCTTCGGAAGTCATTCCGTGGATTCTGAAATATCTGAAACAGGAGATACCTCTCGCCGTTGCAGAAGACAGCATCCAGCTTACTACATATTAGCCTCGGACGAAACCACGCTTTCCGCATTGCTCGCCATCGTTCAGCAACCGGATGCGTTGAGTCCACGTTTAATGCATTCGGCGTTCATTGCGATTGGTGCCATCGCGGCGGGGAGGTAGAATCCAGATGATCTCCCTCGTTTGGTGGAAATGATTGAGTCTTTCGAACGAGCGAGCGGACCGGCTGATCGGAACCGGATGAACAACCAAAGTTTCGCGTATCGCGTCGCGTCTTGGCAGGGCACTCCAGAATCTTTGGATTTTCTCATCGAGCGAGCGTCCTTCGACTATTGGGATGGTCGATCGATGCCGAGCGCAATTAGTCGACTGATGGACAGACCGGAGGGCGGTCCGTTCGAGTCTTTGGATACGGCCCAAAGTGAGGCGCTTACCGCGATTTCCTGCCATCCTTCGCCGCGAGCGGAGGAATGCCTGCAGTCTCTGTTGAAGGATCCGCGATATGCAGATAACGAGATTTTGCGCCCGGAGATCTAGAGTGGTTTGGAATACCGCTCGGCTCGGCTGGAAATTCCCGAAGAACAAAGATGGGCTCAACAGATGAACGACGAGGCGGAAGCCGTGGGGCGCGGTCGATGAAACGCCTTGGAGAAATTTACGCGTAAACGCTTCCAATCGTCTCCACGCTGGTCGAAGCCGCCGACTTTGCTAGGTCTGGCGCATGGAATGGTTCTCGGCGGCGCGCTACGGTCTTTTTGTGCATTGGGGGCCCTACTCGGTTGCCGGGCGGGGTGAATGGGTCGCCAATCGCGAGTGCATTCCCTTCGAGGAATACCGGGACCGTTACGCCGCGGCGTTCACCGCGGAGAATTACGATCCTGCTGAATGGGCGCGCTTGGCGAAGCGGGGCGGTATGAAATACGTCGTTCTCACGACGCGGCATCACGATGGGTTTTGTCTCTGGGACACGGCGACGACGGATTTTCAGTCGGCGAAGATCGGCGCATGTCGCGACCTGCTGCGACCGTTTGTCGAGGCGGTGCGGGCCGAGGGGCTGCGCGTGGGATTTTACTACTCCGTCGCGGATTGGTTTCACGCCGACTATCCGACGCCCTACGCGAGGGACTGGACGGATGAGTGGGCTTCGGAGGACGCGCGGCGGGGCTTTGCCTCGTTTGTGCAGGCGCAGATGCGCGAGCTCATGACGAACTACGGCCGGATCGACGTTCTCTGGTACGACGGCGGGATTCCGGCCCTCCGCGACGGGGGCGACACCAACCGGCTGGCGAAGGAACTCCAGCCCGGCATCCTGATCAACGAACGCAACGGTGAGCCGTTCGATTTTCGCTGCTCCGAGCAGTCGCTCAGCGCGAAGCAGGGCCCGTGGGAGGCGTGCATGACGCTGAACGATAACTGGGGCTGGCACGTCGGCGACACGAACTGGAAGACGCCCGCCGACGTCGTCCGAATGCTTCTCACCACCGCGGGCAGCGCCGGGAATTTGCTGCTCAACGTCGGGCCGCGCGGCGACGGACGCATCCCGGAGGCAAGTGTCCGCATCATCGAAGAGGCCGGGCGCTGGGTCCGGCGGCATCACGACATTCTGGCGGATTCGGATCGCTCGCCGTTCTCGTGGAACAACAGCGCGCTGATCACCACGAAGGGTCGGCAGGTTTTCGTGCATCTGATCCGCTGCCCGGGTGACGAATTTTGCCTCGCCGAGATCGGCAACGAAGTGTTGAGCGCCCGCTGGCAGGCGACCGGCGAACCGGTCGAGTTCGAGCAGTGCGGCGAACGTCTGTTCCTCCGCGGATTGTCCGACCCGCTGCCCGACTCTCCCGCCGCCACCATTACGCTCCAGGTCGCCGGGGAGCCCCGCCCGCTGAGAACGCAGGAAACGTTCTGGATCCCGGGCTGATCCGCCCGACGGACCGGCCAGCTGTTTACGCGTAGAAATGCCTGACTTCCCAAGTGCGTCGACCGGTAAACTCTGCTAGGGTCATCCAACTTGATTCCCCCGAACTCCAAGCGATTCCTAGGCTGGATTCTTGCCCTCTGCGTGAGCGTTCACGCGCTATCGGCGCAAGAAGCCGAAGTCTATTACACGGTCGAAGCGGAGTTCGACGCCGGGGTCGAGGCCTACAATCAGCAGAACTTCCCGCTGGCCCTCGAGCGTTTGGCGAGCGCGTTGCGTCAGATGGACGAGACCGGCCAGGAGCCGACGAATCTGGATCGCGCTTACTTGATGCTCGTCACCGCGAACGCGAAGACGGCGAACTGGTCCGGCGTGGCTGAGGCCGCCAAGCAATATTTGTCGAGATTCCCGAGTGCCCCGAATCGCGACGACGTGGCGTTTTTCCTCGGCATCGGGTTGATGCAAAGCGGGCAGAACGAAGCCGCCAGCGCGGCGTTCAAAGAGTTCATCAAAGTCTTCCCGACCTCGGGCAACGCGCAGCAGGCGGCCATCTTCATGGCGGTTTCCTTGATGCGCGCGGGACAGGCCGCTGACGGCACCGAGGTCCTCGACGAATACAAGGACAAGCTGACCGGGGACAAGAAAGCGCAGGCCTTCAAGATGCTCCTCGCGAGCCTCGTCGAGTCGGAGCAATTCGAACGGGCCGCCGAACTCGTCCGGCAATACGAGCCCGCCATGCCGGATAATCTCTCGTTGGCGGGCTTCGAACTCGCCGCGCTCCAGCTCGGCGACAAGTTGCTCGGGCAGGGGTCGAAACGCGAGGGCATCCTCGTCCTCCAGCGGATCTGGCCGCGCGAACGCATCATTGCGCGGACGATGGAGGTGATCGCCGGGGTGAAGGAGAAAGTGCCCGAGGATCCCCGGCTGGCCGCCGTCGCGGCTTCCATGCAGCAGGCGATCAAGCAAGCGGAGAAGGAATTGGCGGACTTCGAAAAGATCGAGAATTTCGACAGCGCGCTCCAGCTTCGGATCGCGGGAGGATTTTTCGACTTGGATCGGTTTCGCGAAGCGGCGCTGGTCTACCGGGAAATGCTCGGGACTCTGCCCGAGAGCGAGTTGCTGGAGCGGGCGAATTATCAATTGTTGATCGCGCTCTCGCGCACCGAGAGTTGGCCGGAAGCGGTCGACGCGGCGGACGCCTTCCTCGAGCGCCACCCGACTTCCGAGCAAGGTGCGGACGTCGCCTACCTCAAGGCCGAGGCGCTGCTCCGGCTCAAACGTCCCGAGCCGGCCAGCGACGCGTTCCTGCGCGTGGCGGAGGAATTTCCAAAATCGACCTACGCCGCGCGCGCCCACTTCATGGCGGCCTACGCCCTGCTCCTCGCCGATCAGAACGTCGCCGCCGCGGAGCTGCTCGAATCGCACCCCGAGACGTTCCCGGAGAGCCCGCACCGGGACGATTCGGCGTATTGGCTCGCGATGTCCAAGCTTTACGATGGCGATTATCCGGCTGCCCGCGAGGCGCACGCCTCCTACCTCGAGCAATATCCCGAAGGCTCGCATTCCGTGGACAGTGAGTTCCGCATGGCGCAGACCCTGTTCAATCAGAAGCAATTTGAACCCGCGGGCGAGGAGTTGCGGGAGTTTCTCGAGGCCCACCCGGGGTCCGGGCTCGACAACGACGCGCTGGCGCTGCTGGGCGACGCCCGGCTGGCGCTTGGGGATTGGGAATCGGCGCTCGAGGTGTATTCCCAGGTGACCCTGGCGAACGAGCGGCTCTACGATTACGCGTGGTTCCGCGCCGGGAAAATCCACGAGTCCCTGGAGGAATGGGACACGTTCACGGCGCATTTCCGGAAATTCGTCGAAGAACGTCCCAACAGCTCCCGGATCTCCGAGGCGCTCAACGAACTCGCGGGCTACTACCGCACGCACGATCAGCCCGACGAGGCGCGAAAACTCTACTGGGAGGCCGTCGAGAAATACGGCAACGACCCCGAAGCGGGTGCCGTCGAAGACATGCTCATGAATCTCTCCCGCCTGTATCCCGGGGAGGAGCAGGAAGACTTCGTTACCCGGCTGGACGGCCTGACGACGAACGCATCCCGCAAAAAGCAGGCCACCCTCGCCAGCCGGACCCGCTGGGTGCGGGCGCAAATGCTGCGGACCGCCAATCCCGCGAAGGCGGGGACTCTGCTGCTGGACACGGCGGCCGATACCGCCCCCACGGACCTGAGCGTCCCGGTTCTCGCGGACGTCGCCGACGCCCTACGGGACGCGGGCGAGCCGGAGAAGGCGACGGAATTCTACCGCACCCTGCTCCGGTATTACCCTCTCTCGTTGAGTAAAGACCGGGCCTACGCGGGTCTCGGGTTTCTCGCCCGGGCCGACGGGGACGACAAGCGGGCGCTGGAGTATTTCGAAACTTTCCGGAAAGTCGCGGCCAGCTCGCCACTGACTCCCCGGATTCTGCTCGCAACCGCGGACATCTACGAGGAGCGCGGCGAACGGGAGCAGGCGCTCGCCGCGCTGGAAGAATTGATCAATCTGCCGTCGACGAAGGGCAAGCTCAAGGCCGAGACGATCTACCGCATCGGCAAGCTCTACCGCGCCGTCGGAGAACCGAAAAAGGCGATCGCCTACTTCCAGCGCATCTACATCCTCTACGGCGGCATGCCGGAATTCGTCGCGCAGAGCTACTGGGAGAGCGGCCAGGCGTTTGAAGAGCTGGAAATGAAGGACGAGGCGTGGCGCACCTACAAGGAACTCACCGACAACTCCGATCTCGCCGCCACGCCTGAATACGCGCTTGCCCGCAAGCGGCTCGAACAGTTGCCCGCCCCACCCGCGACCGCCGACAAGGAGGCTCCCGATGCGTAGGCCGACCTTGCAATTCGTGCTCGTCGCCGCCTGCGCGGCTTTGGTCGTCTGCGGTCGGGCGGAGACCGTCACTTTGAGCGATGGCTCGACCAAGGAAGGCCGGATCAGCGTGGATGGGGCCGGATCGCTGCGGGTCGTGGAGGCGTCGCAATACGGGGAGGTCGCCACGACCTATTCTCCGGACAAGGTCGCCGGGATCGAGTTCGCGCTTCCGGCTGATTCGGCCGAGGTGCTCGCGGCGCCCGCGCAGTCTGGCTTGGACGGTTTGCGGAAGACTTGGCGGACGCTGGAGCCATTTCTTGCGTTTGCTCCGGCGCAGATCGCACCGGTGGGAGTCGCCTACGCTCGGACGCTGTTGGAGGATCGGCCGGGGCAGCGTGCCGCCAGGGAGATTCTCGAAAAACTGAAAGCCCTCGCCGAACCGCCCAAGGATCTGGCGGGCGCGATTCTGCTCGTCGAGGTGGAAGCGGCCATCAAGGAGGGTGACATCGAGACGGCACAGGGCATGATCGATTCCGCCACCAAGGCCGATGCCGCCGTCTTCGAAAACATGAGCCGGGTGGCCGGGCAGTTCAAACTCGTCAACGCGGACCTCGACCGGAAGAAATACGAGGAACTCGTCGAGGAATGGCCGAAATGGGAATTGATGCCCGAGATCGTCGAGCAAAGGCGCCGCCTCATCGACGCCGCCCTGGATGGCTATTTGTATCCGGTCGCCTTCAGCCCCGAGCCCGCCGAATTGACGGCGTCGGGCCTCGCCAAGGCGGGGAATCTTCTCGCCGCCACCGGGGACGTCGCCGAGGCCCGGCTGCGCTACCAGGACATCGTCGACAATTTTCCAATCGAACCCCAATTGACCGAGGCGGTGGATTTCCTCGCCGACCACCCCGCCGAAAGCGAATGACCTCCCCTCACACCAACCAATCCCAAATCCCAATCACCATGCTGAATCACCCCGTCCCCGTCGCAAAATCCCTGTTCGCGAGCTTCGTCGCCACCATCGCGTTTGCCGCTGTGGCCGTCGCGCAGGATGCTCCGTCGGCGGAAGCCGCGGCCGCTCCTCCCACCGACCAATCGCTGTTCGACCTGTTCCTCCAGGGCGGGGCGCTGATGTGGGTGATCGCTCTCTGCTCGCTTTGCACCATCGCCGTCGCGGCGTTTTGCGCCTTGAAGATCAATCGACGCCGACTGATGCCAAACGCGCTCGTCGGTCAACTGACCGAATCCATGGCGCAGAAAGATCTGCCGAATACCTACCGGCTCTGTCAGGAAAACCCGACCATGCTCACGAACACGCTCGGCGCCGCCACGTTGAAAGCGGACTTCGCCGAGCCGAAATACGGTCGCGCGCTGATGGAAAAAGCCGCCGCCGAGAAGCTCGTGCACGAGGAGACGCGACTGACCCTGTGGATCAATTATCTCAACGTCTTCGCCACGATCGCCCCCATGCTCGGTCTGCTCGGCACGGTCGCCGGGATGATCGCGGCCTTCAACGAGCTCGCCGCTGGCCGATCAGAACCCTCCGATCTGGCGGGTGGGATCGGGCAGGCGATGGTCACCACCGCCGGCGGATTGATCGTCGGCATCCCCGCGATGTTCCTGTTCTTCTTCTTCCGCAACATTCTCACCGGCGCGATCGCCGACATCGAGGCCGCGATCCTCGCGATGCTCGACGGGTTCGTCGCCGCCCCGGCGGAGCAGACCGCCGACGAAGAGCCGCCCGCGGACGAAGCGGCGGTGGAAGCCTGAGTCTCGCGGAAGCCCGCCCCATGAACTCGACCTTCGGCAGAAAAAAAGCAAAGGAGGACGTCAGTTTCCAACTGGCGCCCATGATCGATATGACCTTTCTCCTGCTGATTTTCTTCATGGTGACGTCGAAGATCACCCGCGACCAGATGAAGATGAACATCGATCTGCCGGTCGCCTTCGCGGCCAAGCAGCCGGACGACTTGAGCGGACGCGACATCATCAACGTCGACGGCGAAGGCCAGATTTTTGCGGGCGAGCGCCCGCTGACGTCCGCCGAGCTGAAGACCTACCTCAAGCAGCGCCTCGTCGACGTGCCGCCCCTGCGGATCTACGTCCGCGCCGACGCGAACACCGACGTCAAAGTCATCAAACAGATCATGAGTGCCTGCGCCGAGGCCGGTGCCGTCGAAGTGATTTTCGGGAGCCACCGGGACAAATAAGATGTTCGCACGAAGACAAGAGACCCAAGTGATCGAGATGCAGATGGGGCCGATGATCGACATCGTGTTTCTCCTGCTGGTGTTCTTCATGGTCACTGCGAAACCGATCAAGCCCGAAGCCGACGTGGGCCTCCAACTCCCCGGAACCATCTCGCAGGACGAAGCGATCAACCTCCCGAACGAGGTGAAAATCCAGATCCGCCAGGACGCTACGGTGATCGTCAACGAATCGCCGATCGCCCCCCCGGAAGATCGCGAAATGGCGGCGCTGCTCAAACTTCTCACCCGCTTCAAGGAATCCTCCGACGCCAACAACCTCGACGCCCTGGTGATGATCAACGCCGAGGATGGCGGCAAGCACCAGCGAGTGGTCGACGTGATGGACGCCTGCGCGCGGGCCGGACTCAACGGCGTGACCTTCTCCCCCTCGGACCCCGAATAGCCTTATGTCGACACCCTCCTCCAGCGTCTCCCAGTTCCTCGGGAAGAGTAACAACCGCAAGGTCATCATGGGGGTGATCGTGATCAGCATCGTTGTGCATCTGCTCGGCGGGGTCGGCGCGGCGATCTGGATCGTGGCGCGATATTTCCAGGAGCCGCAGGCCGTCTTCGTGTCGCGAAAGATTGTCGCGATTCCGCCCAAGATTATCGATCCGAAGCTGGCCTCGGCCGAGTTCGAAGCCGCGATGAGCAAGCCCACGATGGACGTGAAAATGATGAGCCTGCGCGAGATGGACTTCGCCCTGCCCGACCTGCCGATGGCCCCGGCCGAGGACACAACCGAGTTCGATCCGTCCGCCTTGATCGACAGTCAGGTCGACGCCTCCGCGATTGGTTTCGGAGCGGGAGCCGGCGGGGGTGGGGGAGGCTCCGGCTCGGGATTCAGCTTCTTCGGCGTGAGTTCCAGCGGCTCGCGCATCGTCTTCGTGCTCGATGTCTCCGGCAGCATGGTCGGCAGCGAGAAGGAAATCGAGGCCTACGAGGGGATGGAAAAGGAAGTCGAGAAAGCACTGGGGCAACTCAAAAGTCCGACCGAGTTCAACATCATCGTCTTCGGCGGGTTTGCAGATTCATTCAGTCAATACGCTCAAAAAACGGGAGCCGGAGTCGTGGAAAAAGCGATGGCTTGGCTCAAATCGCGGAGTCCGATCCCCGGCAAGAAAGCGGGCGGTAAGTTCGGCGGAACCATTCATGCGGGGACGGAAACGGCGTCGGCACTGGAGATGGCTTTCAAAATGAAACCCGACGTCATCGTCCTGCTCTCGGATGGCGAGCCCCAGATGAAAGATCCCAAGCTGCGAGTGAAACTCGCGGACGGATCCGACGTGAGGGATCGCGAACAACTGATCCAGTGGGTGACCGAGCAGCAGCAAGATCAGGATAAGCCGGTCCAGATCAACACGATCGCCTACAAAGGCGGTGGAACCAAATTTATGGAGCCGCTGGCCGAGGAGAACAAAGGAGTATTTCGCGCGGTTGATTGATTGGGCGGGCTCGACGGCGGAATTTCGGGTTCGTCGTTCGGCTCGCCCCTTTCCGCGGACGGCTACCGGGCTGGCCCTCGTGAACCCGTCCGGCTTGCTCGAGAACGGCACGTTCCGGTTTCCTCGCCATCAACGCGGTAAGGCACGGCGGTGAGGATGGACACGATCACCGAGGCGAAGAACGGGCCGGGGCCGCAACCGATCAAGAAGGAGCGGGGATGGCCGCATCTGGCTCACGGGGTGAGGAACTGCGCGGCTGGATTGCGCTACGTCCTCTACGTCTTCGTGACGGACTTGGGCGATCCGTGGCGGGTGATCGCAAAGCCGCACGGATACTTGATCGCCCCCCGGGGCGAGGAGCGAGTCGGCGACGAGCGTGAAAGCAGCGGAACACAATTTCCCAGCGCGGGAATCGCGTAACGGCTCGAAAAGCGAAGCCGTCAATGACAGCCTGGACCGACGGACCCGGCGGGCTTCCGCGCGCAGGCTTTACCCTTTATTCGGCGAGTGCTTGGAGGATTTCGAACGGACCTTCGGAGCGGACCAGGGTGTAGCGAGTTTGCCCGGTGGAGAAGCGGGACGTGCCGTAGAGCGTGTAGAGGGCGGCTCCGGCGAGGCTGGTGGCGGCGCTGACGAGCAGCCAGGTGGTGGATTTTTTCATGCATTGGACGGGTTGGTTTTCGGGAGGGGGTTCGTTTCGCCGTGGGGTTCGAAGTCGAGTCGATCGAATTCGGGACGGTCGGTCGTGAAGTCGTCTTCGGGCGCATATCCGAGCAGCTCGCGGGCGTCGCTGATGTCGAGGCGGGTGAATCGGTGGCCGCTGACGGCGTGGAAGATCGCGAATTGGAGGGAGGCATCGTCGACGCAACGCGTGATGAGCTGGGTGAGATCGCGCGGAGAGATCCAAGCGCTCCAAATTCCAGCCCGGTCAGAGCGGGTTGCGGTCTCGGATGGTTGGAAGGCCCCGATGCGGAGAGCGATTACGGCCATTTGTTCCTGCTCGGCGAGAAATCGGCCCAGCGCTTCGCCGAAGCACTTCGAGACGCCGTAGAGGTCGCCGGGATTGACTGGGTCGCTGGTTTTGACCTGAACGTCGGTCGGGTATCCGGAAACCGCGTGGATCGAGGACGCGTAGATGACCTTTCGGCAGCCGGCTGCGAGCGCGGCGGTCATGAGCTGGTAGGTTCCGAGGACGTTGGCGGGGAGGAGGTGCCGCCAATCGGCGGTGGGGTTCGGATCGGCGGCGAGGTGCAGGACGGTGTCGACGCCGGTGAGGTGACCGCGGAGCGCTTCGGAGTCGCGGAGTTCGCAGTCGAGAGTCTGACCGAGCGCTTGCAGCTTATCGGTTTTGCCGTGGTGGTCGAGGAGGCGGAGGTCGTAGCGCTCGTGGGTTTGTTCGCAAAAATGGGTGCCGATGCGACCTGCGGCTCCGGTGACGAGGACGGTCTGTTTTTTCGATGGCTCGGGCTGCGGTAACCGGTTGCGCAATTGGTAGGAGAGGGCCATGGCGAGGGATGCTTCGGTGGTGGAAAAGATATTGGGCGTCCGCCGGGTGGAAGCCTTACGGTAGACTTAACAAGATGAGCGGACCGAAGCGAGACGAGGTGAGGCGGGAGACCGAGCAAATCGAACGGGGGATGGCCGGGGTGCGCGGGCGGCGCGATGCGGCGAGGGCTCTGGACGAGGTCGCGCGGGCGGCTGGTGACTCGAAGCAGGGGGAGGTCGTCGACCTGCCGCGGGAAGTGGACGATGAAGTGGCGAAGGATCTGACGGGAGTCGCGGAGATCGCCGCGCGGACGCCGGACGAGGGCTCCGCGATCGAGGATGCGCCAGTGGACGAGGCCGTGGAGGCGGCGGCTGACGATGAAGATCCGGCGGTGCGGAGGGGACGCGACTTGCTTCGGCAGGAGGTGCTTGCGCGGCTGGGGCCGCTCGAGTCGCTGGACACGCGGGCGTTCCTGGCGGTCAACGGACTACCGAGGTCCCCGATCGTGAACGAAGGCTTTCGGGCGTTCAGTAAAGCGATGACGGGTGGGCACGCCTGGATGTTGGTGCCAGCGGTGGCGGCGTTTTGGGATCGCCCGCGGGCGCGGGCAGCGCTTCTGGACGCGATGCCGCCGCTTTGGCTGGCGACGGCGGTGGTCGAGGGGCCGGTGAAGCACTACTTCCGGCGTCATCGACCGTTCGTTTCGCTGGTGGATGCGGTGGTGGTGGGGCGGAAGCCGGGGAGTTATTCGTTTCCTTCGGGTCACAGCGCGGCGGCGTTCGCGGGGGCGATGTTGCTGGGGAGCCGGTATCCGCGGGGGCGGGGGGTGTTTCTGGTGGTGGCGGGGCTGGTTGGGTTTTCGCGGGTTTACCTCGGGGCGCATTACCCGGGGGATGTGGTGACCGGTGGGGCGGTCGGGGTTGGGTTGGCGGGGGTGTTTCGCGGGGTTCTGCGGCGGGTGTTTCGGGGGTGAGTGTGGCTGGGCGGGCCTTCACCCAGTGCCGCTGATAAAGAGACTTTGTAGCGATGGTCTGTGACCGTCGACGCCGTTGAGCCCGACGTCGATCATCCTGTGAGGAGGTCAGCGGCGGTCACAGACCGCCGCTACACTCTTGTAATGCGGGAGCCAGAGATGTTTCGCTTTGCTCAACAGGACAGGAGGGTGATTGGACGATGGGGCGGCTGCGCCGCGGTGGCCGCCGCGGCGGCCTAATTTTCCGGTAGGATGACTTCGCGGTTGAGCTCGCTGGATTGGTAGATGGCGTCGAGCATTTCCATGAGGTGGACGGCTTGGCGGGCGCTGTTGGTCGGTTTCGCCCGCCCGAGGATCGCGTCGATGAAATCGCGCATCTGGAGCGCGAAGGAATCGCCGGTCCCGATGGCGATGGGCTGGCTTTTCGTCGACTCGGCGTCGCCGGTGATGAGGGTGGGTGGGTTGAGCGTGATGGTGCCGTGGCTGCCGTGGAGGGTGGTGTTCTGGTGGCCGTTCCGGTTGTTTTGCGTGGCGTCGATGGGGTTCTCGATGTGGTGGCCGGCCCAGGTCACGTTCAGGTCGATGACGCTGCCGTCCTCGAAGCGGATGAACGCGGAGGCGCAGTCGTCGACGTCGTTGATGGCGAGGTCGGGGACGAGGTGGGCGAAGGCTTGGGAGACTTTGGCGGAGACGGTGACGGGGCGAGGATGGTTCATGAGGAACCAGGCTCCGTCGAGGGCGTGGACGCCGAGGTCGATGAGGACGCCGCCACCGGAACGGCGTTTGTCAGTGAACCACGAGTCGAGGCCGGTCGGGATGCAGCGGGAGCGGAGCCAGCGGGCTTCGCCGCGGTGGATGGGCCCGAGGGTGCCGGCTTTCACGATCTCGCGGGCGGCGGTCATTTCGGGCGAGAAGCGCATCTGGCGGCCGAAGAAGTAGGTGAGCTTGCGGGACTCGGCTTCGGCTTCGAGTTCGAGCATTTCGGCGGCGTTCATCGTCGGCGGTTTTTCGCAAAGGACGTGACGGCCGGATTGCAGGACGGCGAGGGACGTGGGGTGGTGAAGAAAATTCGGGAGACTCAGAACGATGGCGTCGAGGTCGGGGTCGGCGAGGAGCTCTTCGAACTTCTCGTAGACGACGGGTGGTTTGCCGAATTCCCCGACGTAGGCTGCGCGTCGCTCGGGCGAGAGGTCGGCGATGGCGTGGACCTCGGCGTCGGGGGTGGCGGCGAGGGCGAGGGAGTGCATGCGGCCGGGGTATCCGAGGCCGACGATGCCGATTTTGAGTGGGGTGGGCATTGCGGTGGTGATTGGTGACTGGTGACTGGTGACTGGTGGCTGGTGGCTGGTGGCTGGTGGCTGGTGGCTGGTGGCTGGTGGCTGGTGGCTGATTCAGGCTGCGTTTACCTAATTTGTCATATTGAGCGAAGCGAAATATCTCTGGCTTCCCAGGCGGGCGGGGTGAAATGCAGTGTCAGCCAGAGATGCTTCGCTTCGCTCAGCATGACAGCGTTTGGACGATGGGCGCGCTTCGCGCTTGGCGTTGCCGGTGCGGGGTCCGATCAGGCTCGGGCGGAGCGTTTTCTTTTTGGTTTTTTGTAGCTGACTGGTTGGCGGTTGGGGCTGATTTTTTCGATTCCGGCTCCGGCTTTCAATTCGGCGATTTGGTCGCGGAGGAGGGCGGCTCTTTCGTATTCCATGTTGCCGGCGGCGGTGGCCATGTCGCGCTCGAGCTCGGCCATGAGCTCGTGGAGGTCGAGGCCGCCCTCGGTTTCGGAGACGATGGCGCTGTCGTCTTTGTTCGCAAGAATGACGTGGAGACTTTCCTGAACGGCTCGGACGACGGACTTGGGCGTGATGCCGTGCTTTTTGTTGTAGGCGATCTGGCGGGCGCGGCGGTAGTCGCTGATGTTGAGGAGGGCCTGGATGCTTTGGGTGATGACGTCGGCGAAGAGGATGACCTCGCCGTTGACGTGGCGGGCGGCGCGGCCGGCGGTCTGGATGAGGCTGGTCTGGCTGCGGAGGTAGCCCTCCTTGTCGGCGTCGAGGATGCAGATGAGGCTGACCTCGGGGAGGTCGAGGCCTTCGCGGAGGAGGTTGATGCCGACGAGGATGTCGAAGTCGCCGGCTCGGAGGCCGCGCAGAATTTCCACCCGCTCGATGGTGTCGATGTCGGAGTGGAGGTAGCGGACCTTGAGGTCGATGTCTCGGAGGTAGTCGGTGAGGTCCTCGGCGGTGCGCTTGGTGAGAGTGGTGACGAGGACGCGTTCGTTGACTTCGATGCGCTGACGGCAGCGTTCGATCGTTTCGTCGATCTGGCCTTTGAGGGGCCGGACGACGATTTTGGGATCGAGGAGGCCGGTGGGGCGGATGATTTGCTCGGCGATGAGGGGAGCGCCGGGCGTGGTTGGATCGAAGGGGCGCTGGGTGTCGGAGCCGTCGCCGCCGGCGATGAGGGTGGGGTCGTTCTGCTGCTTGAATCCGCCCTTGGCGGCGGTGTAGCTGGTGTTGCCGACGACGGAGTTGATGACTTCGAAGTTGCCGGGCGTGGCGCTCACGTAAACGAGCTGGCCGACGTTTTCCATGTATTCGGCGAATTCGAGCGGGCGGTTGTCGAGGGCGCTGGGGAGGCGGAAGCCGTAGTCGACGAGGACCTGCTTGCGCGAGCGGTCGCCGGCGTACATGCCGCCGACCTGCGGGATGGTGGCGTGGGATTCGTCGACGACGATGAGGGAATCTTCCGGCAGGAAGTCCATGAGGGTGTAGGGCTTCGAGTTCGGCGGGCGGCCGGTGAGGTGGCGCGAGTAATTCTCGATGCCGTTGCAGAAGCCCATTTCCTGCATCATCTCGAGGTCGAATTCCGTGCGCATCTTGATGCGCTGGGCCTCGATGAGCTGGCCGTGTTTCTCGAAGTAGGCGACGCGGGCGTCGAGCTCGGCGCGGATCTCGCGCATGGCGCGGTTGAGCTTATCGTGCGGCGTGACGAACTGCTTGGCTGGGTAGAGCGTGAGGTTCGTGAGCTGGGCGTGGACGTGGCCGGTGAGCGGATCGAATTCGCTGATGCGGTCGATTTCGTCGCCGAAGAATTCCACGCGGATCGCCCGATCGTCGACCTGGGCGGGGTGGACTTCGACGGTGTCGCCGCGGACGCGGAATCGCCCGCGCTCGAAGGCGATGTCGTTGCGCTCGTAGAGCATGTCGATGAGCTTGGCCAGGAACGCCTCGCGAGACATTTGCTGGTGCTGGCGGATCGTGCAGAGCATCTGGAGGAAATCCTCGGGCGACGCGAGGCCGTAGATGCAGGAGACCGAGGCGACGACGAGGACGTCGCGGCGGGAGAGGAGGGAGCTGACGGTGGAGAGGCGGAGGCGCTCGATCTCCTCGTTGATGGAGGAGTCCTTCTCAATGTAGGTGTCGGAGCGCGGGATGTAGGCCTCGGGTTGGTAGTAGTCGAAGTAGGATACGAAATACTCGACGGCGTTGCGCGGGAAGAATTGTTTGAACTCGCTGTAGAGCTGCGCGGCGAGCGTCTTGTTGTGCGACATGACGAGCGTCGGACGGTCGAGCTCGCGGACGATGTTCGCGACGGTGAATGTCTTGCCCGAGCCGGTGACGCCGAGGAGCGTCTGGTGGCGGTTGCCCGCTCGCAGGGAGCGGGTGAGTTTTTCAATGGCTTGGGCCTGGTCGCCGCGGGGTTCGTAGTGGGACGAGAGATCGAACGGCATGAACCGGTAACTTTAACCGGGTTTTCGGAGGTCGCAAGGGGAGTGAGGCTCCGCCTTCAGGAACGTGCCTTCCCGCGGGACGCCCTCGGACGCAGGCGGGACGCCCGCGCTCCTCCAAGGACGACGAGCGCCGCCAAGACGAGGGCGATCGCGTGGGGCTCGGGGACGGCGACCGTCTGCCAACCCATGTCACTGAGGAAGGCGAGATCGAGGTCGGTGATGTATTTGCGGGTGCCGGTGGTGAGGGTCGGGTCCATGATGGCCTCCTGCGTGGAACTCAGATCGAAGACGCCGTCGATGAGCGGGTGGCCTTCGAGGCCGGAACGAATGTGGGATTGATCGGTGTGAAGTCCGTTTTGTCCGCAGCCACAGGTGGCAGCGACCTCGGGGCCGAGCCAGTCGGTGCCGCTCACGAGCGCGTCCCAGGTGTCTCCGGTGCCAAAGCCAATCGAGTGGATGATCTCGTGAACGGCGACGCTGTAGAAGTCGTTCTGGCCGGACCCGGGGAGGGTCGCGTAGTCGAAGTGCCAGGTCGACACGTCGTCGAAGACGAGGGAGCCGATCGCGTAGCCGTATTGCAGCGAGTAATTGCCGGGCGCGGCCCCGAAATCGAAGCTGCCCGACAATTCGCCGAGAACCGGGCCTCCGCGCGGCATCAAGGCATTCGAGGCGGCTTCCATGTTGTCGACGGCGGCGTCCCACTGGTTCTCGAAACCGCTGCCACTCAGACCAATTCCCACTCCGCCGGGACCGCCGCGACCAAGGGTCGAACCGCCCAGCGTGCGACTGCCGACGAAAATGCGGAATTCGTTTTGCAGGAAATTGAACGTCGTCACGTCCGGTGCGGGCGCGCCCGTGCCTGGGTTCGTGTAGGAGAAATTCCAGTCGACCGTCGCGTCCGTCGACGCGTTCGTTCCGGTGAACGAGCTTTGATTCAGCGGGGCGAGTGACGTCGTGATCGCGAAGCTGACGTCGTTGGCCGCTTGCTGAAGCGTGGCGCGGGCGGCGGGTGTGAAGAAGGGGTCGGCGAGATCGGCGTATTGCACGTTGACCGTGATCGCCCGCGCCGAGATGGCGGTGAAGGCTGCGATCAGCAGGGCAGCCGCTCGGGGGAAATAAACCATCCGTTATTTTTCGCGGAAAACGATGATGCGATCAACGCGCGATTTCCGACCGTCGGCGTCGATGGCTCGGACGCGGAGGGCATTGCGGCCGGGGCGGAGGCGGATTCGCTCGCGCCAGACGTTCGTGCCGACGACTGGAGTGAAACCGCGCTTTTGGCGAACGGATTTGATTTCGACGCGGACGATTGGGCCGTCGTCGGTGGCGCGTCCGCGGATGTTGATCCGCTTGTTGTCGGTGGTGCGTTTGTTGCGACCGATGATGCGGACATTCGGGCGTGGGCCGGTGGGGACGAAGGTAGGTGCGAGAACGCGGATGACGTTGTCCTGCTTGTTGATGAGGAAGATGCGACCGGCGGTGTCGGTGCCGAAGCGGAGGTCCGAGCGACTCGCTCCGGGATTGCGGAGATTGATGATGGATTGGAAGGGGCGTTCGACGCCTTGGTGGCGGACGCGGAGCTCGGAAATGCCACTCGGACCACCGGCGGGCAGGTTATCGGCGTCGAGGAGAAAAATGCGGCCGCGGGCGAGATCGGCGAAGACGAGTTTGCCGAAGAGCCTTGGGATCGTTCCGGAGCGCTCGACCGGGCCGACGGTCACGGCGTTGCCTTCGTCGTGGTCGTATTCGGCGATCGGGTAAGTGAATCCGGTTGTGCCAGCGTCGCCACGCAGGCTGTTTCCGTTCTGTGCGCCGGGGTAGGCAAAACTGCCTTCGCGCCGGTTCCAACCGTAGTTTCCGCCGGCGAGGCCGACGTCGATTTCCTCGATGAGATTCTGGCCGATGTCGGCGATGAACATGAGTTGGTTGCCGCCGCGGTCCCAGAAGAAGCGCTGGGGATTGCGGAAGCCATAGGCGAACGTCTCGCTGATCGCGTTGGCGTTGCCGACAAACGGGTTCGCCGCGGGGATGCCGTATTGGCCGTTGGCACTGTTGGTGCCGAGTGGATCAATGCGGAGGATGGAGCCGTAGGGATTGCCGGGATTCTGAGCAAGATTGAGTGGGTCTCCGCCGCTGCCTCCGTCGCCGACCGCGACGTAGAGGAGGCCAAACTCGGCGGAGGGCGGCGCGGCGTTCGGATTGAACGCGACGAGGCCCATGGTGTGATTGCCGAACGGGGCCTGGATGCGGAGGATTTCGCGGAAGGGGGCGGCGGGATCGGCTGGAACGAACGTGGCCGCGCTCGGATCGCTGGTCGTCCATTCGAGCACGACGTTGTCGCCGGCGTCACCGCCGCCGCCGGGCGTGAAATCCGCGACTGGAGTCAGGTCGGACGAAGTGTGGGCGGTGTAGAATTTTCCGAATCCGGGCATGCCGGGTTGGTTGAATTGCGGGTGAAACGCGAAGCTCTGAAATCCCTGTTCAGTGGTGCTCTGCAGGTTCACACCCGCCGTCGTAGCGAGGTTGAGGTAGGGCGAGACGGAGGTTCCGTCGGCGCTGATGAGGTAGATCGGACCCCGCTGGTCGTTCGCGTAGATCCGACCGGCCGGATCGGTCGTGAGCAGATTCATTCGGGCCGAGCCGGGCGAGCCGGGGATGACGGCGAAGTCCGCGAGCTCGACCACGAAGTTCGTTGGCTTGATTGGGTTTGGGAACGGGCCGGCGGCGTGGACGACGATTGGGGCAGCGAGAGCGGAGGCAAAAACGACCAGGAAAGCGAAGGGGCGCATGGGGGCTTATCGCGTAGAAGCGACGGGTTTGCAAGTGGGGCGGAGCTTTTGACGTCGAGCGGTCACCTACTCGATACCGGTCTTTTCGCGGATCGTCGCGATGGTGAGCTGGAGGTCGGCGCGTTGCTGGTCGCCAAGGTCGGGATCGGCCAGGGCGGCTTCAAACTGTTTGAGAGCGGGGCGGGGGAGAGCTTGGCGGGCGTAGGATTGGCCGAGGTAAACGCGGTAGGACGTGGCGGAACGCCCGACCGCTTCGGTGATCGCGACGAGTCTCTCGAGCGAGTCCTGTTCCCGCGAGTAGGCGTGGGCGTCGCTGGCAAGACGGGCGTGGAGGAAGAGGATGCGCGGGTCGTTGGAGCCCGCGACTTCGAGGAGGCGTTCGCCGACCTGCCAGGCGCGGTCCGTCGCTCCGACGGCGGCGAACGATTGGGCCGCGATCTCGAGGGCGGGCGCGGAATCCGGCGCAATCTCGAGCGCGCGGCTGGCGGCGGCTACGGCGGCGGAATGGCGTTTGTGGGCAAGGTCGACGTAGGCCTCGCGGACGAGAACCATCGCGGATTCCGGCGCGAGGGCTCGCGCCGCGTCGAGGTAGTCGCGCGCCGCTTCGTAGGCTCCGATGGTGTCGAGATTCACCGCAAACGCGGCGAGGTAATCGGCGCGAAGCGTGGGATCGGAGAGGTCCGGGACGACTTCGGTTGGCGGAGGCGGGCGGTAGGAGACGCTGGGCTTCCGCGAGAAGAGGAAGCCCCAGTTGTCGAGGCGCTCGAGGCGGAAGTCTGGTGATTGGATCAGGTGGGCGGCGAGAGGAGCGGTTTCCGCGGGTTGGCCGGCGAGGAGGACGGCGTCGTAGCGCTGACGGCGGTCGAGGCTCCGCCAGGCCGAAGGGTCGGTGAGGGTGTTCGTTTCATCGCTGGTGGGCGGGGTGACGTCCTTCGCGGTGTCGGTGAGCGCGGCGGCCGCTCCGGGATTCAGAAAAATGGTGGCGTCGGGCGGACGGGCGGCCCAGAGCTCGGTTGGGGCTGCCAGCCGGGGGTCGGTGGGGGTGGGCTTCGAACAGCCGCTGACCCAGAGGACGGTGAGCAGGGCTGCGAGGACGGTTGGGCGCATTGGCGGCGAGAATAGGGGAATTGCGGGATTAATCAAAAGCTCGTGGCGGGGGTGGGATGATGAACGGGTGGATGGGAATGGTCTCTTGGTTTTACTGTCGTGCTGAGCGAAGCGAAGCATCTCTGGCTTCTCAGGCGCTCAGTGAGGAATGCAGTGTGAGCCGGAGATCTTTTAGATCGTTCAAGATGACAGGTTTGGTTTTGGCTGGCATGCTGCCAGCTTCCTGCCGTTCATGAAACCAATCCCAACCCTCACCGCCTTCGCAATCATGGCCTTTCTTGGAATCAATCTTCACGCTGAACCGCTCGCCGTTGGTGCCGCGGCACCTGTCATTATCGCGCCGGACGAAAACGGTGATCCGGTCGCTTTCGCCGACGTCTACTCGCAGGGGCTGACGCTCGTTTACTTTTACCCGAAGGCGAGCACGCCGGGCTGCACGGCGCAGGCTTGCTCGCTGCGGGATTCGATCGCTGATCTCAAGGCCGATGGCGTGACGATCCTTGGAGTGAGTCACGACAAGCCGGCGGATCAGAAAAAATTCAAGGAAGCCTACGATTTGCCGTTCACGCTGATCGCTGACGCGGACGGGAAGGTGATCGAGGCGTTCGGTGTTCCGACGATGGTGATGGGAATTTCTAAGCGGCAGTCGTTCCTGATCCAGGATGGGAAAGTGGTGTGGCGGTCGTTGAGCGCTCAGACGAAGACGCACGCCGAGGAAGTGGCGAAAGCTGTCGCTGAATTGAAAAGCTGAACTTTTCGGGAAACCAGGGCTTGAACGGACGGAGGGACGCGCTAACCTTTCGTTTCACTTTTTTTACGGGTTGGTAGCTCAATGGTAGAGCAGTGCCCTTTTAAGGCATTGGTTCTGGGTTCGAGTCCCAGCCAACCCACTTTCCCGATCCACGAGATACGACGGCAGTCCTTTTGCTGCCACGGGAAAGCTGCCACGTTCGGGGGTCTATGATGGTTGAAGTGTTTGGACGCTTGATTTGGGTGACCGGGAGGGACGCAGCTTGGGCTTCAGTGACGCGGAATTCCAACGTGAAAGCCACGGCTCGGCGGAGCCTCGCCCTCCGAATGCCCGATGGGGTCGGCTGACGCCGCCGGGTTGCCAATGTTATCACTGGCTTCTCGACTCGCCTGCGCGTTCGTGGTCCTCGACCTGACAGGATTTTTTCTTGGATGGGTCGGCTTTGCCGACTGTGTTTGCTGAACAAACAATAAGGGACGTGCCGCTTGCGCGGGAACGTCCCTTGGTTGGGAGGGGAAATTGTTTTTCCGGCTTAGCGCATGAGGAGGCTGGCGCGGGAGCGTTTGATCTCGCGGGTGATTTTGCGGTGCAGGTGGGCGGGCATGCCGGTCATGCGACGGGGCAGGATCTTGCCGCTTTCGGTGACGAAGCGCTTGAGGAGATCGGGGTTCTTGTAGTCGATGGCCTCGACGGCGAGGTCGATGCGGCGGCGGGGGATGCGGCGATTCGCGCGGCGGAAGGCGGAGCGGCGTTTGGCGTTTTTCGGTTGCATGATGAGTTAGCGAATCTCGCGGTGGAGAGTGTGGCGCTTGAGGGCCGGGTTGTATTTTTTCTTTTCGAGCCGGTTGGGAGTCTGCGGGCTCTTTTTATTGCGCGAGCTCATGTAGCGGGAAGGGGATTTCCCTTCGGCTCGAGCCTCGGTGCATTCGAGGGTGATGATGTCCTGTGCCATAATGATTGATTAGTCTTTGCTGTCGGATGAGTTGTCGTCGTCGTCGCCGTCGTCGTCGCCGTCGGTGAGCCCGAAGAGGGATGCGACGGGTTGATTGTGCTTGCGATAGCGCCCGCGCTTCTCGATCTCGGCCTGGCACTCGACGGTGTAGCGGGTGAAGGGCAGAGCTTCAAGCCTGGCTTTCATGATGGGCTTGCCGGACATTTCGCAATTGCCGTAGTTGCCGTCTTCGAGCCGTTTGAGAGCTTCGTCGATCTCGTAGAGGCTGTCCTGCTCCTGGGAAAGGAGGCTCAACGCGAAGTCACGATCGTAGGCGTCACTGCCGGCGTCGGCTTGGTGCATGCCGAAGGCGG
Source organism: uncultured Verrucomicrobiae bacterium (assembly GCA_963719495.1). Taxonomy (GTDB): domain Bacteria; phylum Verrucomicrobiota; class Verrucomicrobiia; order Chthoniobacterales; family JAATET01; genus CAVVKW01. The sequence continues at coordinate 16,694 of CAVRCI010000003.1, read as the reverse complement.
ACTCGCTGTCGCCGCCGTTGCGCAGGCTGTCGCGGGCGACGCCATTCATGCTGTCGAGGAGGGTGTCCTTGAGGATGAGCAGGCGCTCGCGCTGTTTCTCGTGGAAGGGGGAGAGCTTGACAGGGGCGGCTTTCGCGCCGTTGCCGGGCTTTTTCGCGGCGGCGGGGGTCTCTTCGGGAGCCGGGGCGGCTTTCGGAGCCTTGGCGGCTTTGGCGGCCTTGGTGGATTTCGGTTTGGCGGGGGATTTTGCCGGGGCTTTGGCCTTCGGCTTGGCCGGCGTCTTTTCGTCGGCGGATTTCTTGGTGGGCATGAGAGAAGCGGAACTGGGTGAGTGGAAAAGGCGGGGAATCTATTGCCCGGGGAGCCTGGGCGCAAGTTGTATTTCGAGGGTGATTTCGGCTGATTGAAAGGCGATGAACAGAAGAACGGAACGGAGGGTCCAGGCGGTCGTGCGGAGCCAATTCGAGCGGACGAGGGCGGTGATGGCGGCGGGGTCGGGGGTGCTGGCGAGGCGGCGGTGGAGGGGGATTTGGACGGTGGCGGTGGCGATCCAGATGAGGGCGAGGAGCGCGAGGGAGGTGAAGGAAGGCGGGCGATCCGCGGAGCGCGGGGCTCTCGAGGAGGAGGGCGACGGCGGTGGCGAGTTCGAGGAGCATGACGGGGCCGACGACCCAGCCGGTGCGGGTGGTGTGGGCGTGCTCGTAGGCGACGAACGCGTCGGACGGGACGCGGTGGAAGAGGGGGTAATGGACGACCTGCACGAAACAGATGAGGCCGGTCATGAAGAGGGTGGCGGCTAGGTGGAGGTCGGGGAGCAAGGTGAGTGATTGGAGACTGGTGGCTGGTGGTGGTGGGGGGAGTGCGGCTTTGCCGTAGGGTTGGGGGCTTCGAGCTGGAAGCTCGACGCGGCGGGCTGGAAGCCCGCGGTCCCCGGCCTTCCCGCGGGAGGCTTTAGGTTTTGCCGGTGTGGATTTGGATGGAGCGGGGTTTTAGGGTGATTTTGTTTTCCTTGGGCGCGGTTGCGTCGTCGGTGGCGGTGTCGAGGATCGGGTGGTAGGTGAGGCCTTTGGGGAGGATGGGGAGTTCGAAGGTCTTGTCCTCCCAGTGCATGTTGAAGGCGGCGTAGAGGAAGGTGGCGGGGCTGTTGGGGAGTTTCTCCGCGTGGCGGCCGCAGAGGAGGAAGGCGACGGTGTGGGCGTCGGCCGACCAATCGGGCTGCCACGGCTCGGTGCCGTGCCACGAGATGTCGGGGTAGCCGCTGCCGACGCAATCGTGGCCGGTGAGGAATTCCGGCTGGCGGAGGGCGGGGTAGTCGCGGCGGAGGGCGGTGAGTTTTTTGAAGAAGGCGAGGAGTTCGTTGTTGTCGGTGAGCGTCCAGTCAAACCAATTCCACGGCTCGTCCTGGCAGTAGGCATTGTTGTTGCCGCGTTGGGTGCGCTCGCATTCGTCGCCCATCCAGATCATTGGGACGCCCTGGCTCAACATGAGGAGAGTGAGGGCATTTTTTTGGAGGCGCAGGCGGAGGGCGTTGATTTTCGGGTCGTCGGTGGGACCTTCGGCTCCGCAGTTCCAGCTGAGATTATCGTTGGTGCCGTCGCGGTTCGTCTCGCCGTTCTCGAGGTTGTGCTTTTCGTTGTAGGCGAAGAGGTCGTGGAGGGTGAAGCCGTCGTGGCAGGTGATGAAATTGACGGATGCGGTCGGCTTGCGACCGGCGGCGCGGTAGAGGTCGGGGGATCCCATGATGCGCTGGGCGATCTCGCCGGTGAGGCCGGCGTCGCCTTTGAGGAAGCGGCGGGCGGCGTCGCGGAATTTGCCGTTCCACTCGGTCCAGCGGCCGTAGTCGGGGAAATTGCCGACCTGGTAGAGGCCGCCGGCGTCCCAGGCTTCGGCGATGAGGTTGCAGTTGGCCAGGACGGGGTCGTGGGCGAGGTCTTCGATGAGCGGCGGGTCGGCGAGCGGCGCGCCGTTTTCGTCGCGGCCGAGGACGGAGGCAAGGTCGAAGCGGAAGCCGTCGATGTGGTATTCGGCGGCCCAGTAGCGAAGGGTGTCGCGGACGAAATTGCGGACGATGGGGTGGTTGCAATTCACCGTGTTTCCGCAGCCGGTGTGGTTCGCGTAGCCGCCGTCGGGCAGGAGCATGTAGTAGGTCTTATTGTCGATGCCGCGGAATGAAATGGTGGGGCCGCCTTCGCCGCCCTCGGCGGTGTGATTGAAGACGACATCGAGAACGATTTGGATGCCGGCGGCGTGAAGGTCCTTGACGAGCGCGCGGACTTCGTTGGCCTGGTCGCCGGTTGGGCCGCTGGCGGCGAACGCGGATTTCGGGGCGTTGAACCCGACGGTGCTGTAGCCCCAGTAATTGCAAAGGGTCTCGCCCGTGAGCGGGTTGGTGCGGGTATTTTCCCGTTCGTCGAATTCGAAAATGGGGAGGAGTTCGAGGCAATTGATGCCGATGGACTGGAAGTAGGGAATTTTTTCGCGGATGGCATCGAAGGTGCCGGGGTGGGTGGCGCCGGAAGACTCGTGGCGGGTGAATCCGCGGACGTGCATCTCGTAGATAACGAGTTTGGCTTCCGGGATCTGCAGAGGTCGGTCGTGACCCCAGTCGAAATCTTCCTCGATGATGCGGGCGCGGTGGGGGTAGTCGATGTGGGGGTCGGCGGGTTGCATCCAGGTCTCGCGACCGGCGATCGCGGTGGCGAGTGGGTCGAGGAGGACGAGGGAGGGGTCGAAGCGATGGACGTGCGCGGGATCGCTGGGGCCGTCGAAGCGGTAGCCGTATTCGATACGCTGCGAATCGAGTTCGAACACGATCATCGCAAAGACGTCGCCGATGCGGAATTCCGGCGGGAACGGGATCTCGACGAATGGGTGGGTGGCTCCGCGCTCGAAGAGGACGAGCGTGCAGGCCGTTGCGTTGGCCGAGTAGATGGAGAAATTAATGCCGCCGGGGATCAGGCTCGCGCCGAAGGGAAGCGGGTGGCCGTAGCGGAGCTTGTGTTCGCCGTGGGTGTGGGTGTGGGTGAGGACGGGTCGATGCGGCATGGATGGCGGAGGTTTCCCGAATTTACGCGTCGTGGCGAGCGTTGGTGTTGGGTGGCCGTCTGGTGGCGGGGAGTCGCTTAGGCTTGCGCGGTGGGGTGGGGTCGGGGCATACCGAGCGGCGCGATGGGGCGGAACGTGCTTTTTTTGATGGCGGACGAGCTGCGGTTTGATTTGCCGGGGTTCATGGGGAACCCGGTGTGTCGGACCCCGAATCTCGATGCCCTCGCGGAGGAGGCGGTCATTTTCGACAATGCTTACGCAGCGTCGCCGGTTTGCATCCCCGGGCGGCAGTGTCTGGCGACGGGTAAATATCCGCTGCACATCGGGTGCGAGTATTTTGGCGATGACCTCGAGCCGGGTTCGGATACGTTCGCGCGGCGCTTTTCCGAGGCGGGTTATTACACCGTGGCGTGCGGGAAGCTGCACCACCGGGGGCCGGATCAGATGCAGGGCTGGATGCACCGGATCGGATCGGAGGCGGCGGTGAATTGGCCGGATACCCCACCGAATCGGCGGCGGGCACAGGTCGGTCGGATGAAATGGCGGGGGGCGGAAGAACTGGCGTTGGCCGGGGTGGGCGAATCGCCGCTCGAGATTCACGACGAGTACACGGTCGACGGTGCGCTGGATTTCCTGCGGATGCATTTCGGTGGAATGTATCGGCGGGGTGAGACGGAATCGCCCCCGGTGCTGCTCAAGGTGAGTCTGCAGCAGCCGCATTTCCCGCTGCTGGCGGATCGGGAGACGTTCGATTATTACCGCGAGCGGGTGAGGGCCCGGACGGACGAGGGGGTGCCGGGTCATCCGGCGCTGGCGATCGGCGCGTTGCCGTGCGGAGACGTCGTGACGGCGGAGCAGGTGCTCGACGCGACGGCGGCCTACTACGCGTTGGTGGAGCGGGTCGACGCGGAGTTTGGTCGAGTGCTCCAGGGGCTGCGGGACGAGGGGGAGGATCCGGACGAGTGGACCATCGTTTTCACGGCGGACCACGGCGAGATGTTGGGCGAGCATTCGCTCTGGGAGAAACGGAAATTTTACGAGGGAAGTGTGCGGGTGCCGCTGTTTGTGCGGGACGTCGAGCGGTTTGCGCCGGGACGGCGACGGCAGAACGTGAACCTCGTGGATGTGTATCCGACGCTGTGTGGGCTGGCCGGGATCGGCGTGCCGGATGATCTCGACGGACGGAGCTTGTTGCCGCTCCTCGAGGGGCGTGACGGGCGGTGGGAGAACGAGACGTTTTCGCAATTCGAGGCGGATCATTTCATGATCAAGCGCGGCAATTTGAAATATCTCACCTTCGGGGAATGGGGTCCCGACGTGCTGTTCGATCTGGCAAGTGACCCGGGCGAATCGGAGAATCGGATCGGCGAGTATGATTACGGCAGCGACGTTGTGGTGATGCGGGAGCGGTTGCAGGAGTTCATGGCGACGCGAGTGCCGTAGCGGATACGCGGTGGGGATTTGTTGCGACGGACAGCCGTTCGTCCGGGGTCTGCCGGCCGTTCGGCACAAAGGGGTGGTTTGGCTGCGATGGAGGAGGTCCAATCGGCTCGTCGAGAGATCGAATCACAAAAATCAAATCATGAATCCAAACATTGAAAAATTCAGCGCGGCGATCGCCAACGATCCCGAGCTCCAGGCGAAAGTTCAGGCAATCCACGCGGACGCGGCGAAGGCGGCGGCTGCAGACTTGGCGGACTTGTCGCGGGAAGTGGGAACTCCGTTCACCGGAGAAGAATTCCTCGCCAGCGCGGCGGCGACGACGCGGGAGTTGTCGGAAGAAGAGCTGGGAGCCGTCGCGGGTGGCGCGGGCTGGAAGGCGGACTCGCCGACCAACGTGATGGCGAGCCTTTTCTCTCTGGGGCTGATGTGTGCGATATCCGGGATCCTGACCGCGGCGGCTCCTGAGGTCACGAACTGCCAGCCCAAGGACTGGCGTTGAGATCCGGAGAGGTCACCTCGGTTGCAAACTGGCAACCGAGGGGAGGGAGGGATCGAGGAGCCGGAGGAAGGTGTAGCCAACCCCGGTGGTGCCCTGGAAGAAGGACGGGGCAAAGAGTCGCCCGCGGTCGGCACCCGTGAGCGGGAAATGACCGGCGTCGTTTCGCTGGGTGAGGATGGGGCGGGCGCGGGCGACCGCCGCTTCTCGCAGGTCGGAGTGCGGCGTGATTTTTGAGGCTTCGAGGAGGAGTTCGATGCGCGCGGATTCGCCGCAGCAGAGGTGGGTGGGGGTTAGCGCTGGACCGTGACGGGCGTCGGCGATGGCGACGTTGATTTCGGTGCGGGTTTCCGTGTCCGAAAATCCCTGCGCGATTCGGGCCAGGCCGACGCCGGGAGCGCCGGAGCACCAACCCCACATGAAGGCGTCGCGATCGGTCGTGCACGCGCCGCGGCGGAAGTCGGGCCAGTTCCCCGGGTCGGGGCGGAACGTGGAGCGTTCGTAGGCGATGGCTTCGGTGGAGGCTTCGAGGAAGCGTGACTCTCCGGTGGCCTCGCCGAGTCGGCTGAGCGCCCAGGCGAATCCGGCGGCTCCGTGAGCGAGTCCGGTGAGCGGGCGGAGAGCGAACTCCGGCTGCCAGGCGCGGAGGCCGTCGCCGGAGGCGACGCGGCGGGCGACGAGGGTGTCGCCGAGCCGGATCGCGGACTCGAGGAGCGAGGGATCGCCGGTCTGCGCGTGGAGCTGGACGAGCGCGAGGATGGCCCCGGCCCCACCACCGAGGAGGTCGTCGATGTCGCCGGGAGTGTCGGGACGCTCACCGATGAGTTTTGCGAAAAAGGCCGCGTCTTCGAGGTAGTCGTCCTGGCCGGTGAGATTGGCCAGGAGTTGGGAGCCGTAGAGGAGCGAGCCGAGGCCGGAGCCGACGCCAAGTGGCAGGTGCGTGAGGAAGGGGCGGTTGCGGTCGCGGCGCATTTCGTCGAGGCGCGGGCGCGTCGAGTCGAGGGCGAGGTCGAGCCAACGGGATTCGCCGGTCACGCGAGCGAGGGCGGCAAGAAAGACGGCGACTCCCAGGGAACCGCTGTAGAGATCGAGGCCCATGAGGGAGGCCGTCTGCATCTTGCGCAGCGGATCGAAGCCGAACGAGAGCCACGAGATGCCGCCGTCGCGCAGCGGGATGGCGCGGGCGGCGAGGTCCCCGGCGATGGAGGTCGCGACGCCGAGCCAGTCGTCCGGCGGTGCGGGGTCTGATTTTGAGTAGCGAAGGGTGAGGCTGGCGCGCACGAGGGCGGCTTGTTCGGCGATGACGCTCGCGTCGAGCTGGCGGAGCTTGTCCTGAGCGTTCTGCCAGCCGGTGCGCCAGAAGTAATCGCGCACGGCGACGCCGCCGTCCCCGCGGAGGGTCGTCTCGTCGTTGTGCGCGTGGAAGATGGGGATGTCGCCATTCTCGAGGCCGCGACGTTCCGCTTCGTAGCATTTGAAGACCTCCGGGCAATCGGCGGCGGGGTCGGGTGGGAGAAAGGGCCGGGCCAGTTTCTCGATCTCGATCGAGCGATCAATGGCGCTGGCGAGAAATTCCGGTCGTCCGAGGCGCTGGCGCATGACGCCGTAGATCTGGGTGTTTCGAACGAGGAAGCGAATCTCGGCACCCCGAAACGGCGCGAGCGGGAGGTCGTAGCGGGCGGCGAGCAGGGTGCGGGCCGCGGCGGTGAAGCCGGTGACGACCTCGTCGGCAAAAGGCGTGGCCGGGATGAGGTGGCCGGCGGCGTCGCGGGGAACGTTGCCCGGCTGCTGGTCGGGAGCGGGGCGCATTTCCTGGCGCATTCGGTCGGTGCCGAGGTCGAGCCAGGTCGGTTCGTGCCAACCCGCCGAAGCGCGTTGCGTCCCGCTGAAGCCGCTGAGGTCGCGGGCGTTGCCGCGTTCGTCGATCTGCCAGACGGGGAGCAGGAGGGTGGTGAGAACCCCCGTGTCGAAAGTGGGCGCGTCGCCGGCGGCGGCGAGTTCTGCATCGGTCGCGCCGAACGGCCTCGGGGTGGGCGTGAAGAGGGTTTCCAGATCGATGAGGACGGGGCCGTTTGCGGTGGCGATGACGTTTTCCTCGTGAAAATCCGAGCCGCCACAGATCCAGGCGAGCGCGAGGAGTTCGCCGGCGCTGTGGTAGTAGGCCGCGGGATCGGCGGGGGTGCCGGGGGCGACGAATTCCACCCAGCCGTAGTCGCCGCGGTCGAGCGCGTGAGGCGCGCGGAGTTGGCTGGCCGGATTGCGGATGCGCAGCCATTCGATGAGGTCGTGCCAGGCAACGTCCATCCGGAGGCCGCGGGGTTTGTAGATCAAGCGACGACCGTCCGCGAAGGTGAGGCCCATGACACGCCGACCGCCGCGGTGGGCGTCGCCGAGTTGGCCGTCGATGGCGATGATGTCGCCCTCAGCCCCGGGGAACGTCTCCGCCAGTGCCTCACGATCCCGGGCGAGTCGGTCGAGAAACTCCGCGACGCTCGTGCGCCAGTGCTGCAGGGCGAGTGCGAGTTCGCGCGCGAGGACTGGCCAGCGGTCGAGGCGGGAGCGGAGACCGCCCGCTCGGAGGTCCACGGCGAGGCGGGCGTAGGGTTCCCGTCGAGGCGGGAGGAGGCCGAGGCGGCCGCTGCTCAATTCGCTGATGAGCGCCGGGGCGGCGAGTTCGGCGAGCGTGCGGGTGAGTTCCCGGACGAGACTGAGGGGTAATCCGGCGAGGCCGTCGGCGGTCGCGTGGGCGAGCGGGCTGAAAATTTCGCCGAAGGGGACTTCGTCGTCGAGCGGCCCGAGCGGGGACGATTCGAGCCGCGCCAGTCCGCGTTGGAGGAGCGAGTGCGCTTTGTCTGGCGGCTGGGTCTCGAACAAGGCTGCTCCTGCGAGTCGGGTGCGCGCCTCGTCGGTCGACCAGCCCAGGTAGCGCCAACGCTGGGCGAGGCGCGCGGGGTTCGGCGAAGCCGAGATGGCGCTCTCCCACGCTCGGAGGCGGTCGTCGACGAGTCTGGGATCCAGCGCCTTCACCGGACTCAAGGACGGGAGTTCGCTTTGTTCATGGACGACCGTCTTTCCGGAGCAGGTCAGCCAACTCACCGCCCTTCTCGGAACCGAACTTGGCGGGAATGCTGCCGCAACCCAGGTGGGTGTTGATGTAGATCGCGCTATAGTTTGAGCCTCCGCCGGCGACCGCGCCGAGTTGCTCGTCCGATAGCTCGCTATGGTTGAGGTGGGTGGCTGCGAGGAAGTCGTCGGCGGTGAACGGAGTGCCGGTCTCGGAGGACAACGCGGCGATCCGGGCGGCGGCTTCGCGGGCGGCGGCGGCGTGGATGGATTGGACTTTCGCTTGAAGCTCGGGGCTGGCGGCGACGGCTTCGGTGAACTTCGTGACGTTTTCGGTGCTCATGGTGTTTGGTTTGCTGGGTGGGGTGATGGGTCTCGGCGGACTATTTCCCCCACTGCGAGGGTTGGCATTTGTCGGCTTCGTTGCCTTTGATCAAGGCGGAGGCCGAAGCGATGAAGGCGCAGCCGATGCCGAGGGTAATGATGCTGGCCATGACGTTGGCCTCCCCGGAGTTCCACCAGCCGCCGGAGACGGATTCGAGTTGTTCGTCGGAGAGTTCGCCTTGAGCGGATTGGGCGGAGGCGAGGAACTCGTCGGCGGTGAACGGCGCGTCCGTCTCGGCGGAGAGGGCAGCGATTCGCACGGCGGTCTCGCGGGCGGCGGCGGCTTGGATGGCCTGGATTTTGGCTTGGAGGTCGGGGCTGGCGGCGACGACTTCGGTGAATTTGGTGATGTTTTCGATGCTCATGATTATGACTGATTGAGTGGGAATCGTGGTGGGCGTTCCCGATGGAGGGGAAATTTTCATCGGCGCGGGTTTTCGTCCAAGCGATTGGGATGAACGGCGGATGGGGGCTGGATGAGTGGTGGCGAGAAGCTTGGAAATTCTTTGTCGAGCCAGTTGGGTCGTCTGACGGCGAGGCGATCGTAGCGCAAGGTATCCTTTTCGAATGAGACCAGGATGAATAGCTTGGCGAAGCCGTTCCAACCCGACCAACCTACCGAAAAAGCATGACACCATTCACCCCCTACACCTTCGGCAGCATGTCGTTGGGAAGGAATCCCGCCGACATCAAAAGCGACCTTGCTGTGGCCCGGCGGGCGATGGAGGCGGGCGTCTGGTTTCACTCCAGCCCGACTTACAATAGTGGCTTCACCTACATGGTTTTGCGGACGGCATTTGATGAAGATCGAAGTGCAGTTCCGCCGATGATTCTGAAAGTGCGCGATGCGTCGGTGTCATTAATGCGGTTTGAAGTGGAGGACAGCTGCCGCCGTCTCGGACTGGAATCAATTGACGTGGCGCAGCTCGTTTCCATGGATGCCAATCCGGGCAATCTGGTGGATCAACTGTGCGCCGGTGATGGCCCACTTGTTGAAGAACTCGATTCTCTTCGCTCACGGGGACTCATCCGACAGGCGGTGATCTTTTTGACTCCACAAAATTCCGATGCCGCCGTGCGGGCCGCCCGCAGCGAGCTGATCGACGGCGTCACCTTGTATTGGAATGCCTGTCAGCGCGATTGCAGCGCCACGGCCTGGGCGACGATTCGTGAGAATCGGATCCCGACATTGGCCTTGCGCACTCTGGGTGGAGGGCCCGGTGACAAATCCAGCGCCGCCAGGCGGACCTTCTCGATCAGCTCGTCGAATCGGTTGGTTGTCGCAATTTAACCGCGTTCAACCTCCGGTTGGCCGCCAGCGAGTCCGTCATCCAGACGACGATCGGCGGCACAGCCTCACGGCCGCACCTGGAAGATTTCCTGGTGGCAGCCCGGGAAGCGCATCCGCTGCCGGACCAAGTCCTTCGCAGCGTCGAGCAACTGCAAACTGCTGCGACGGCGGAGTAATTTCCGCCGACGCTCCTGCGGACTGGGCGCGGGAATGTTCGCGGGGACTACATGCAATTCTGGGGGCGGTCACCGTTCTGCGAATTCTGATACATGATCAGGCAGGCCAGACCGGCGGTGAAGATGCTGGCGGCGACTCGGCCGAGAACCTCCCGGTTGCCACCGGCGACCGCTTCGAGTTGCTCGTCGGTGAGTTCGGCCTGGGCGGAGTTCGCGGAGGCGAGGAATTCTTCGACGGTGAAGGGTGCGTCGGTTTCGGCTGACAACGCGGCGATCCGGGCGGCGGCATCGCGGGCGGTGGAGGCGTGGATGAACTGGACTTTTGCCTGCAGGTCGGGGCTGGCGGCAACGGCTTCGGAGAATTTGGTGATGTTTTCGGTGCTCATGGTTGTGGTTGCGTTGGGTCGTTTTGAACTCAGTGGTGGCTCGCGTTTCGATGGATGGAACGGTTTCAGCGGTTGGGAATTTCGTCCAAGTGTTTGGGACGAGTGGCCGCCGAGGGCCGGATGAATGGTCGCAGCAGGGAGATGGGCCGCATCGCCGGGCGGTTGCTTCCCTTGGGAGGTATTTTTCTGAACGAAGGTTGTCAGAAGCGGTTGCTTCTTGACCTGGCAGGCAGCTCTTTGCATGGATTTCGCAACAACCTACATGCCAAGCGTGTCCGAATCTTCGCCGCCGTCCGGCGGAGTGCGCAGCTCCCGCTGGTGGCGGAGATATTTTCGGCGGACCGGACGTTTCGGGATCATTTGCAGCGGCTTTTGCTCCGGCATCCGGCGATCTCGGTGACGCGGACGCCGGAGTCGCTGGGCGAGGTGTCGTGGTCGGGGGCCCGGCTGTTGTTTTGTGATTTGGACGGGAAAGTGAGCGCGTGCTCCGGATGCTGGGGGAGCGGCCTTCGTCGTTGGACGTGATCCTGCTGGCGGGTGAGGAGCGGTGGGCGGCGGCGGCGTTCGAGGTGGACGCGTTGGATTTCCTGGTGAAGCCGGTGGAGAGCGATCGGGTGGGGCGGACGGTGCGGCGGTTGCTGCGCTGGACTGGGCGGCGGGGAGTGCGGAGGTGGCGGAGACCGTGCAGCGGATCTTCGTGCCGTTCGAGCGGGGCGGCGCTGATCGCGATCGACGACATTGCGCGATCCACGCGATTGGAAATGCACACGCAGGTGTTGCTGGCGGCGGGGCGACGGAGGTGGTGATGCGGTCGCTGGTGCGGTGGGAGGCGACACTGGGCGGCGGCGGTTTATTCGGATTCATCGGTCGACGATCGCGAACGTGGCGCGGATCCGGCGGCTGGAGGTGTCGGCGAGCGGGGAAGGGGACTCGCGGAGATCGAGGTGTCTGTGGCGAGCAGGCCGATGAGTCGGCGCTGTCTGGCAGCGCTGCGGGTCGGCGCTGGCGCCCTCGTCAGCCCGGGGACGATCCGTTCGTCCGAAACTCGTGGCACGGAGAGCGGTTCGACGTAAGGTCGTGTGGAATTGCACCATGAACGGTCCGGATTTTCAAAACATGACCCGGCGCGAGATCGAGGATTACCTGATCGAGCGGAGTTCGTGGACGCGTCGTTTCGCGAACGGTTGATCCGGGAGCCGCGCGCGGCGTTGACCGAGTTCGGGCTGCCGCTGGGCGAGGATGTCGTGGTGAACGTGCACGTCGAGGAGCCGGGAAGTTTCTCCATCGTGCTGCCGCGGGTGCTGTGGGAGGGCGGCGAGCTGAGTCCGCGAGGAATCGAGTCGGGTGGCCGGCGGAGTGACGGCTCCGGTGGAGCGGTTCGCGGCTACGTGTGAGTGGGGCTCGGCGGGTCGCCTGGGTTCGCTGCCTCCTGATGCTGGCTGGCGGGTCGGGTGGGGTGCGGCGGCGAGTGGGGAGTTCACCCGGTCGGAATTCGGATTCGACCTGCCACGGATCGACCCGACGGCGGCGGTCTCTGCCACGCTCGAAGACAGTCGCAGATCGCGCTGCAGGAGGAACAGGTGGGCTGCGGATGGTGGCGTCGTGATCGGCGGGGCCATTTGACACGACGGTGGTGGGCGCGGAGGACCGCGGAGCGCGGGAGGATCGCTCGGTGACGCCGCGGGAGGGGGCTGTGCCGGCGGGGCGGGCGGCGGGAGCGGATTGGCAGAATCGCGTTTGTGCGCGGAATTCGCTGTACAAATTCGAGGTCGGGATTGCGGAAGAAATTCCGCGACGGCGTGGTGGTCGAGCCGACGACGAATTATCGCTTCGCGGGTGGGAGTGATCCGGAGAAATTCGATGGATGAGCGAGTTCTGGGTTTAATTTCGGCGTAACGATTCACGCTGGTCGAGGGCTGGGACGACGGTGAACGAGGCGCCGGAGATCGCGGCGCAGTTCGATCGGCGGGCGAGTTGTTTTCGTTGCGGAACGTGACGTCGCAGGCGGTGCTCGACGACGGTCTCGACGTATGGAGCTGCCGGCAGCAGAGCAGCGGTATGAGCCGCTGGTCGAGAACGAGGAAATTTCCCCCGGGCTGGTCGGGACCGTCGAGGCGATGGTCGAGGCGCAGGAGTTGGCGAGTTCGCAGTCGCAGTATCCGGCCGGATCAGCAGAGCACGGCGGCGCAGCGGATCAGAGCGAACAGGGTCTCATTCAGGCGAGGCGGCGGCTCGCGCTGGCGATGGGAACGGTCCCGACCGGGTGGCGCTGGCTCCGCTGACTTCGGCGGAGCTGCCGGTGCCGCCAGAGCGATCCCGATTACCCGGAGCTGATCGACCTGACGACGGCGGCGCTGGCGTTGCGCGACGATTTGCACGGCGCGGTCGCTGGAGATTTCGCGGAAGGTGCTGGTGACGGCGTCGTTTCTGAATTTGCGCCGATCATCGATCTGCGGCTGGACGCGGATACGTGCCGTTCGACACGCGGTCGTCGGCGTCGACGGATCGCGGGGGCAGTTCACCGGGAGCGTCGGCGAACCTCGAGTGGCCGATCGAGAACAGTTCCAGCGCGGAGGGTTGATCCAGGATCTGGCGACGTACGCGGACAGTCAGGATCCGGTGGAGGATATGAGCGCAACATCGTGTCGTCGGTGATCGGTCTTCGCGGAATTGCGGAGCGCGGCGGCGCAGGTGCTGCGGTTGCGGAGGCGGCGCGGTTCAATCGTGAGGCGTTGTCGGCGCAGCAGGAACTCCTCTCCCTCGGGCAGGCTCGATCACCGACGTCATCGCCGCGCGGCAGCGATTGATCTCGGCCGAGCTTTCGTTCGTTGACGTGAGCGAGCGTTACGCGATCGGGATCGCGCAGTTGCGGTGCGACACGGAACCCTCCTGCCGTGGAACAGTCCGGCAGCTGGATCACGCCGTTGCTCTGGACCACCATTCCGTTCGCGGCTCGCACGCCGATAACCGATGCAATCGAACCTTTTCGGCCGGAAGGCGCTCGACAAACCTTCGTCACCGAGCGGCTTGATCAGTTGCTGGCGGTGACTCCGCGCGGCGGGCCTGGTTGGCGTTGGCCGCCATCGTTGAAATCCTCGTTGCGGCGCTGGCGTGGAGTCTGCTGGGATCGCTGCCGACGCGGGTGGCGGGGCCAGGGATTTTTGTGCGGATGGGTGGGGCGTTTCAGTCGTTTCGCGCGGGGATGGCTGGTGATCGACCTGACGGTGGGCGTCGGGAGACATCGTGAGCAAGGGGGAGGTGATCGGGCACCTGGAGCTGCCCGAGCTGGAGGTGCGGGTGGAGACGCGGCGGCGCGCTGAAGGAATTGGAAAAGGCCGACGGGATCCCGACGAGGCCAACGCGACGAATCTGCGTTTGACGGTCCGGCGCTCGACGAGCGAAGGAAACGTTGAGCAATAACGGCCGATTTCGACGAGCAACGAAGGCGCTTTCCGACAGGTGGAGATCCGCGGGATATCAAAGCGGGACCTGATTCCGCGGTCGACTTTGCTGGCGAACCAGACGGCGCTGGCTTCCAGTCGGCGGAGCGCGTCGAACGCACGGGTGGAACTCGCGAACACGGAGACCAGCCGATCCGAGATGATGAATACGCTGCGCGAAAAGGACGAGGCGCGTCGGCTGGGCATCGCGGACGCGGAGCGCGAACTTCGCACGCTGCAGAAGCAATACGACGAGGCGATCGACATCCGGAGTCCGTTCGACGGGCGGATCATTGAGATTGCGACGGACATTGGCGACGTGGTGCGGCGGGGCGAAAGCGTGCTGGCGCTCGAGAATACGCACGAGGCGCTGCAGTGCCTGTATCATCCCGGCGGGCGAGGGTAAGAAGGTGAAGCCGGGTATGGCGGCGCAATTGGCACCTTCAGTGGCGAAGCGGGAGGAATACGGGTTTCTGAAGGGGACGGTGGTGAGCGTGAGCGGACTGCCAGCGACGGACGCGGCGGCGGAATCCCATCCTCCACAATTCGCGGCTGGTCGAGCAGCTCTTTGCTCGCGGCAATCCGATCATCGCGACTGTCGAATTGATTCCCGATGAAACGACGACGAGTGGGTTTGCGTGGTCGACCTCGCAGGGGCCGCCGACGGACATCACGTCGGGCACGCTCGCCGAGGGTCAGATCGTCGTGCTACGGCAGCGGCCGATCACACTGGTGCTGCCGTTCGGTCAGCTCTTCGGGGTTCACTAAACGAACGGTCTCGTGATTCGCACACCCACCGTCATCCAGATGGAAGCCGTCGAGTGCGGCGCGGCGACGTTGGCCATTATCCTGGCGTATCACGGTGGATCGTGCCGCTGGAGGAGTTGCGCATCGCGTGCGGGGTGTCGCGGGACGGGAGCAAGGCGAGCAATATCGTGAAGGCGGCACGGACCTACGGCCTCGCCCCGCGGGCGTTCCGGAAGGAGCCGGCGGAATTGCGGACCCTGCCGCTGCCGGCGATCATCTTCTGGGAGTTCAATCACTTCGTGGTGCTGGAGGGATTCCGGCGGGGGAAGGTCCACCTCAACGATCCGGCGATGGGGCCGCGGAAGGTGACGGACGAGAGGATTTCGACACGTCGTTCACGGGCGTGGTGATCACGTTCGAGAAAACGGCGGACTTCCAGCGCGGCGGCGAGCGACCGAGTTTACTTCGGGCGCTCGGTGAGCGGTTGCACGGGTCGCGGCGGGATTTGCTCTACGTCGTCTGCGTGGGGCTGGCGCTGGTGGTGCCGGGGATGGTGTTGCCGGCGTTCATGCGGATCTTTCTCGATCAGATTTTGGTGCAGGGCGAACGCTGTTTGGCTGCGACCGATGCTGCTGGCGATGGGTGGCGTGATCCTCGTGCAGGCGGCGTTGACGTGGGTGCAGATCGAACTACCTGATGCGGCTGGAGACGAAGTTGGCGCTGCGGGCGTCGAGCCGTTTTTTCTGGCACGTTCTGTCGCTGCCGATCGAGTTCTTTGCCCAGCGTCACGGCGGAGAAATCGCGACGCGGGTCGCGATCAACGACCGGGTCGCATCGCTGCTCTCCGGCCAGCTCGCGGCGGCGATGCTGGGGTGTTTCACGGCGAGATCTACCTCATTCTGCTGCTCCGGTTGCAGAACTGGGTGCTCACGGTCGTCGGCGTCACGGTGGCTGCGGCCGAATGCCGGCTGCTGGTGGCGGTGTCACGGGCTCGGAAGGACGGGAACCTGCGGGTGCTGCAGGAGAGCGGAAAGCTGTCGGGCGTGACGATCGGCGGGTTGCGCGGGATCGAGACGCTCAAGGCCTCGGGGGCGGAGGATTCGTTCTTCACGCGGTGGGCGGGTCACCACGCGAAGGCGCTCGTGGTGAAGCAGGAGTTGGCGACGTTTGACCAGATCCTGTTGAGCGTGCCGGCGTTGCTGCTGGCGTTGAATACGACGGCAATCCTCGTGATCGGCGGGCTGCGGGTGATGGATGGTCATCTGACGATTGGCACGCTGGTGGCGTTTCAGACGCTGATGGGGAGCTTCCTTGCGCCGGTCGCGACGCTGGTGAGTCTGGGCGGGGCGCTGCAGCAGACGGAGGGCGACGTGGGACGACTCGACGACGTGTTGCGGACCGGGAGCGCGCCGCATCTCACGGACGAGAACGCGGACCCGGCGCTGGTGGAGAGGCCGCCGGCTGTCGGGGCGGATTGAGTTTCCGTAACGTCACGTTCGGCTACAGTCGACTGGAGCCGCCGCTGATCGAAAATTTCGACCTGACGATCGGCGCGGGCGAACGCGTCGCGCTGATCGGAGATCAGGGGAGCGGGAAATCGACGTTGTCGAAGCTGGCGTCGGGACTTTACGAGCCGTGGTCCGGGGAGGTGTTGTTCGACGGGGTGCCGCGGCCGCGCGTGCCACGGGATTTTGCTCGTGGTGAGCGTCGGCGTGGTGGATCAGGACATCTTTCTCTTCGGTGGGACGATCCGGGAGAATCTCACGATGTCGGACGCGGGCATCCCGACGCAGCGAATGATCAAGGCCGGCGTGGGACGCCGAGATTCATGATCTGATGAGTTCGCGGACCGGGAGGTTACGAGGCCAAGTTGACGGAGGGCGGGAGCAATCTGAGTGGCGGGCAGCGTCAACGTCTCGAGATCGCGCGAGCTCTCGTGGGAGAAAATGCAGCATTCTCATTCTCGACGAGGCGACGAGCGCACTCGATCCGTCGACGGAGGAAGCCGTCGCCGGAAATCTGCGGGCGCGGGGTTGCACGTGTCTGATCGTGGCGCACCGGCTAGAGCACGATCCGGGACGCCGATCAGATCGTCGTTTTGGACGATGGCCGGATCGTGGAAAGCGGTCGGCACCGGGAGCTGATCGAGGTCGGTGGAGCCTACGCGAGGTTAATGGAATGAAGACGCTGGGGCTGCGGGATCACGTTTGGACGCTGGAGGCG